>CACGGJ010000007.1 GCA_902572515.1 uncultured Pelagibacteraceae bacterium
TCTTGCAAATCAATAGAAATTTCTTCTTGTCTATTTGCGTATTCAGATAGCTCTTTGATTTTTTCTTCTTCAAGGATTATAGGCAAAATTCCATTTTTAAAACAATTACTAAAAAAAATATCTGCATAACTTGAACTAATTACACAAGTAATTCCAAAATCTAATAAAGCCCAAGGAGCATGTTCTCTTGATGAACCACATCCAAAGTTTTTTCCAGCAATTAAAATTTTAGATTGATTAAATGGATCTTTGTTTAACACAAAATCATTTATTTCTTTGCCTTGATCATCATATCTCATTTCAAAAAACAAATTTTTTCCAAGACCGGTTCTTTTGATAGTTTTTAAAAACTGTTTTGGAATTATCATATCTGTATCAATATTTACAATTGGTAAATAAGCTGGGATACTTTTTAATTTATTAAATTTTTGCATTTAATTTTGATACTTTCTGACATCATCTAAATTACCTGAAATTGCAGCTGCTGCGGCCATTCCTGGACTAACCAGATGGGTTCTACCACCTCTACCTTGTCTTCCTTCAAAATTTCTATTTGATGTAGAGGCGCATCTTTCTTCTGGCTTTAATTTATCAGCATTCATCGCTAAACACATAGAGCAACCTGGTTCTCTCCATTCAAACCCTGAGCTAACAAAAATTTTATCTAGTCCTTCTTGCTCTGCTTGTTCTTTAACTAAGCCTGAGCCTGGAACTACTATTGCATTAACATGCGATGATACTTTTTTATCTTTTACGATTTTTGCTGCTTCTCTCAAATCCTCTATTCTGCCATTAGTACAACTACCAATAAATACTTTATCTATTTTTATATCTGTGGCTGCCATGTCAGGTTTTAAACCCATATACTTTAAAGCTCTTTCAATTGAATTTTTTTTATCTTCATCAGTCTCATTATTTGGATTTGGAACTTTTCCATCAATTGTTATTACATCTTGTGGTGACGTACCCCATGTAATCATAGGTAAAATTTCATTTGCGTTAAGGCTAATTTCTTTATCAAAACTAGCATCAGAGTCTGTTTTTAAAGTTTCCCAATAGTTCAAAGCTTTATCCCAATTTTCACTTTTTGGTGACATTGGTTTTCCTTTTAAATATTCAAAAATTTTTTCATCTGGTGCAATTAATCCTGCTCTTGCACCACCTTCGATTGTCATATTGCAAATAGTCATTCTTTGCTCAACACTTAAAGATCTTATTAAATCTCCAGCATATTCCACAACAGATCCTGTACCACCTGCTGTACCTATTTTTCCAATTATTTGAAGTATTACATCTTTAGAAGTAACTCCTAAAGGAAGTTGACCATTAACATTAATTCTAAAATTTTTAGCTTTCTTCTGAACTAGTGTTTGGGTTGCTAAAACATGTTCAACTTCTGAAGTTCCTATTCCAAATGCTAAAGCACCGAATGCTCCATGCGTTGCGGTATGACTGTCTCCACAAACAATAACTGTACCTGGTTGAGTAAAACCTTGTTCAGGTCCTATGATATGAACGATACCTTGCCTCTTATCATCCATACCAAATAACTGAACACCGAATTCTTTACAATTTGCCTCTAAAGTATCTACTTGAATTTTTGACTCTTCATCTGAAATACCTTTTGATCTGTCAGTTGTTGGAACATTATGATCTGCAACTGCTAAAGTTAAATTTGGGTGTCTAACTTTTCTATTAGAATTTCTTAATCCTTCAAAAGCTTGGGGACTTGTCACCTCATGAATTAAATGTCTATCTACAAAAAGTAAAGATGTGCCATCATCTTGTTGATCAACTAGATGATCGTTCCAAATTTTATCGTATAATGTTGTAGACATTGAAAAAAAAATTATTTTTTTTCTGTAGAGCTTTCTGATTTTTGTTCTTCTTTAGGAGCCTCTGCTGCTGAAGCCGCCTCTTCTTTAGGTGCTGTTTCTGCTTTAGGAGCCTCTTCTTTAGGTGCTGTTTCTGCTTTAGGAGCCTCTTCTTTAGTTGCTGTTTCTGCTTTAGGAGCCTCTTCTTTAGTTGCTTCAACTGCAGGAGCTACATTTTCCTCTGTAACTGTCTCTGGTTTTGCCTCGATATCAATACCAATTTTTTTTCTAATTTTTTCTGCAATCCTTGCTGATTTACCAGTTCTGTCTCTTAAATAATAAAGTTTTGCTCTTCTTACTTTACCTGATCTAATAACCTTAATTGAATCAATTAAAGTTCCAAATAAAGGGAAAGTTCTCTCAACACCCTCTCCAAATGAAATTTTTCTAACCGTAAAAGATGAGTTTAAGTCTCTACTTTTTTTAGCAATACATACTCCCTCAAAATATTGAATTCTTTCTTTTTTACCCTCGGTAATTCTCACACCAACCTTAACAACATCTCCAGGATAAAATTCTGGAATTTTTTTCTCTGAAAGAATTTTGTTAACGTTATGCTGGTTTATTTCTTCAATTGTTTTCATGTTAATATTTATCAAGTTAATTCTTCTTATATTTTTCCCATAAATCTGGTCTTCGGTCGCGTGTTATAGCCTCAGATTGAGATAAACGCCAGTGTTTAATTTTATTATGATCACCTGATAATAGTACGTCTGGCACAGCTTTTTCCTCCCAAATTTGAGGTTTTGTATACTGAGGGTGCTCTAGAAGACCATTTTCAAAGGTTTCATCTAATTTAGAGTTTTCATTTCCTAATACACCTGGCAGCAATCTTAAAATACTATCTATTACTACATATGCTGCTGACTCCCCACCTGACAAAACATAATCTCCAATACTAATTTCCTCGATATTTCTTGTTGTAAGTATTCTTTCGTCCACACCTTCAAAATGACCACAAATTAAAGACAGAGATTTTTCATTAGCTAGCTCTTTTGCTAAATTTTGATCAAATTTTTTTCCTTTTGGCGATAAGTATAAAATTCTCTCACTCTCATTTTTGTTTTCATCTAAAGACTTTGCGAGAACATCTGCTTTTAACAACATCCCTGAACCACCCCCATAAGGTGTATCATCTACTGTTTTATGTTTGTCGTCAGCTGCATCTCTTATGTTTACAACTTTAAGTTTCCATAAATTATTTGATAAAGCTTTTCCATAAAGTCCTTTAGATAAAGGACCAGGGAAAATCTCTGGATAAAGTGTAAACACTTGAGCTTGCCACATAAATAATCTTTAAATTATTTTTTTTCCTCTGCTGGAACTACTTCCTTAGGAGCTTCTGCTTTAGGAGCTTCTGCTGCTGGAGCTGCTTCTGCTTTAGGAGCTTCTGCTTTAGGAGCTTCTTCCTTAGGAGCTTCTGCTGCTGGAGCTGCTTCTGCTTTAGGAGCTTCTTTATTATCCTCTTCTTTTTTATTTCTCTCTTTTTTTGGCACTGCTTTATTTGGATTATTTCCATTTGCAGGCATAGGCATTAGTTCGTTCTCACCTAAAATTCTTGCTACTCTAGTTGTTGGTTGAGCTCCTTGACCAAGCCAATATTTAATTCTCTCAGCTTCTAAACCCACTCTTTCTTTTTTCTCTTTTGGTAATAGAGGATTAAAGAAACCAACCTTTTCTATAAATCTTCCATCTCTTGCAAAACGACTGTCGGCAACAACAACTTTATAAACAGGACGTTTTTTTGTTCCACCTCTTGATAATCTTAATTTTAACATTTCTTCTCCTTTTTACTTTAATTGGTTAAATAGCTCTGGCGGTATACCTTTATCAGACATACCTTTCAGATTTCCTTTTGACATCTTTTTCATCATTTCAGACATCATTTTAAATTGCTTAAGCAATTTATTGATAGTGGCCGGATCTGTGCCAGAGCCATTAGCAATTCTTTTTTTTCTAGAACCATCTATTATTTTTGGGTTCTCTCTTTCTTTTTTTGTCATTGATAAAATAACAGCTTCATTTTTAGTAATTATACTTTCATCAATTCCCGCTGAATCCATTTGAGATTTAATTTTAGAAACTCCAGGCATAAAAGACATAATTCCCTCAATGCCACCCATTTTTTTCATTTGTCTTAATTGAGATAAATAATCTTCCATAGAGAATTGACCTTTTTTTAAATTTTCTTCTGCTTTTTTAAGATTTTCTTCTCCTAAATCTTGAGCTGCCTTTTCTACAAGGGATACGATATCCCCCATACCAAGTATTCTGTTTGCAATTCTATCTGGATGGAATACTTCAAGATTATCTATTTTTTCTCCTATACCTAAAAATTTAATTGGAACGTTTGAAACATATTTCATACTCACTGCGGCTCCACCTCTTGCATCACCATCAGCCCTGGTTAAAATAATTCCAGATAAATTAACTGTATTTTTAAATTCTTTTGCCACTGAGGCTGCAACTTGACCTGTTAAAGAGTCTGCAACTAAGAAAGTTTCTGTTGGATTAATGACAGCTTCAATTTGCTTAATCTCACTCATCATTTGTAAATCAATTTGAGTTCTACCAGCAGTATCAAATAAAATTATTTCAGCTCCATTTAAATTAGCGGCACTTATTGCTCTTCTACAAATATCAGCAGGTTGCTGACCTTCTATAATAGGTAAAGTTAAAATATTATTTTGTTCTCCTAAAGATCTAAGTTGTTCTTGTGCAGCTGGTCTGTAAATATCTAGACTGACCATCATTACTTTTTTCTTTTTATTATTTTCTAAAAATTTTGCTAATTTTGCTGTTGTTGTTGTTTTTCCAGAACCTTGTAACCCAACTAACATCATTGGCACGGGTGGTACTGCGTTTAAGTTTATCTCATTATTTGTTGCACCTAATAAGTCTACAAGCTCATCATAAACAATTTTAACAACCATATCCCCAGGAGAGGTAGACCTTATTATCTCTTGGCCTAATGCTTTTGGCTTAACTTTTTCAATAAAATCTTTTGCAACATCCAAAGAGACATCTGCTTCAAGTAAGGCTTGCCTAATACCTCTTAAACCTTCATCTACTTGAGCTTCATCAAGTGAAGGTGCCTTTTTCAGAGAAGAAAAAATTTCTTCAAATTTATTTGTTAAATTTTCAAACATATTTATTACACATAGCAGTAACGCACTAGTGGGCGAACCCTCGCTGACTAGTGTCGATCTCTTTGTTTCCAAAGACACCGCAAAGTTAATGTTTTTGCGGAAACGGCAACAACCTATAATAGAGGTTCAAAAAGTCAATAAATAAGTTAAATATCTATATATGGATATTAAAGCTTTTAAAATGGACGGTTTAGGTAATGATTTTGTCATCATAGATAATAGGCAAACAATTACAAATTTGACGAAAGAGCAAATAATAAAGATTTGTGACAGAAAATTTATTGGTTGTGACCAACTAATATTGATTAAAAAAAATGATATTTCAGATGCTTCACTAGAATTTTATAATTCAAATGGAGGAATGTCTGGTGCGTGTGGAAATGGTACACGATGTATTGCTGATTTATTAGGCAAAGAAAATAATAAAAAAGAAATTGTCCTAACAACTTTATCTGGCAAATTAAAATCAAATATTATTGGGGAAAAAATGGTTTCTACAGAAATAGGTGTTGCAAAAACAAAATGGGATGAGATTCCATTGTCTAAAGAATTAAATACGAATAATTTAGGAATTAAAATTAATGACAAAAATAATAACGAATTTTCTGGCGGAACTGCTGTAAATGTTGGAAACCCACATGTAGTTTTTTTTGTTGATAATAACGAAAATTTTGAAATTGAAAAAATTGGACCAAAAATCGAAACCCACTCTCTATTTCCAGAAAAATGTAATGTTACTTTAGCAACTGTTGTTAACAAAGAATTGATAAAAGTTAGAGTGTGGGAAAGAGGAGCTGGACTTACGAAAGCTTGTGGAACTGCAGCTTGCGCAACAGCTTTTGCCGCAAAACAAAACGGACTGGTAAATGATAAAGTTGATATTGAATTTTCTACAGGTAGATTGACAATTTCAATTGATGAAAACAATAGTATTCATATGAAAGGACCAGTTTCAGATATTGAGGAGATAAATTTTAAAATTTAATGGGAATTTTTGAGAAATTTAAATCAGGTTTTAAAAAAAGTGCCTCAGCTTTTACAACGGGTTTAAGAGATATAGTTGTAAAAAAAGAGATTGATGACAAAACATTAGACAAAATTGAAGATTACTTAATTCAATCCGATGTTGGTATTGTTTCTGCTTCAGAAATAAGAGAAATAATTTCTCAAACAAAAATTGATCCCAATAAAGATTTAACCGACGAATTAAATAATATTTTAAAAAATTATATTATATCAATAATGAAACCTTTAGAAAATGTTGAATTCTTCAAAAAAAAAGAAAAATTAAATGCAACATTAATTTCAGGTGTCAATGGTGTTGGAAAGACAACTACTATTGGAAAAATAAGCAAAATATTAAAGGGTAATGGAAACAAAGTAATGCTAGCTGCATCAGATACTTTTAGAGCAGCAGCTATAGAACAGTTAGAAAATTGGGCAAACAAAGTTGATGTTCAAATTACAAAATCATCTCAAGGTTCTGATCCTGCATCAGTTGCTTACAAGGCTATTGAAGAAGCATTAAACAATAATTTTAACCAAGTTTTAATTGATACAGCTGGAAGACTACAAAATAAAAAAAATTTGATGGAAGAATATAAAAAAATTGCAAACGTTACTAAAAAAATTGATCCTGATGCTCCACATGATGTTATTTTAGTTTTGGATGCAACTTCTGGCCAAAATGTAATTAATCAAGTTGAAGAATTTAATAAAATTATTCCAATAACTGGTCTTATTATGACAAAATTAGATGGCACAGCAAAAGGAGGTATTCTTTTAGCTGTTGCTAAAAAATATAAACTACCAATTATTGCACTTGGATTAGGTGAAAAAGAAGATGATTTACAAATTTTTGAGGCCGAAAAATTCGCAGAGGCATTTACTCAAATTAATTAATTAAGGTACTGGAAATTAAAGGTTTATAAAAACTACATTTGTAGTGTTCTTTAAATTCATAATGTCCACAATTTTTAGCTATCGAAGAAATAATAAAATCAAATTTTCCATTTATAGGATAAAGCTCTAACTTTTTTTCAACAATATCAAATTTAAAATTAGCTTTTAAACTTTTTACAGCACTAATCATCACCAGAGTTTTGTTATCTTTTAAAAGATAATATGCAAAATCATCTGGGAAAACTGGGAAATCATACTCTTGCAAAAAATATTTTGCAGTTTTGGGAAACCATTCATAAGAGATTAATGGCAAAGACTCTTTTGTTTTATAGTTATAAATATAAAGATCTTTTGGAAAATCATTAATATAATTTGAATTTTCTCCTCGAGCCAAGACAGCTTTTTCGCGGGTTTTAAAATATAATGCAAAATTTTCATCGTGCGAATTCATTTGATCTATATGAAAAAGGCTATCTACAGATGCTAAATTTTCTTTAGCATTTGATAAATTACTTAAAGAAAACAAGATAATAAAAAATATGAAAAGATTTTTCATAATGTAACTTAAAAAAAAAAATTTGAGTTATATTTGTTTAGATTGTGGCTTAATTTAAACTATCAACAAATGATTTAAGAGCTAATACAAGTTTATCATCATATTCCATCATATGATCGTCATATTTTGTAAAATATGAATATTTGGGTTCACTTGCTAAATTAAAAATTTTTTTACCCATCCAAAATGGAACTATTTGGTCAGCCTCGCCATGCATTACTAATACTGGAATATTAATATTTTTAATTTTTTCATTATTTTCATACTTATCTTTTAAAATTAAACCTACTGGAACATATGGATAAAAATTTTTCGCAGCCTCTATCATTGATGTGAAGGGCGTTTCTAATATTAATCCTGCAAAATTTTTATTCTGAGTAATTTCAGTGGCAATGCCAGTTCCTAATGACTCTCCATAAATAATTATATCTTCTTCATTTAGACCTTTTTCTTTAAGCCAGTTTATTGCACTAGCACCATCTGTATAAAGACCCTCCTCACTTGGTTTTCCTTTATTACCGCTAAACCCTCTCCATGCAATAATTAAAAAATTAACATCCATGTCTTTAAAATGATTTAACTTATGGATTCTGTTTTCAAGTGTTCCTGCATTTCCGTGAAAATAAACTATTGTTTTATAACTTTTTAAATTTTTATTATGAAACCAGCCTAAAAGATTAATATTATCAGTTGTTTTGATGACAACTTTTTCAATATTAACTTCTAAATTATCTCCAGAATAATTATTCTCATCAGGATGATACATTAAATTTCTTTGAAAAAAGAATAAGAAAATTAAAACAATTAAGTAAATAGCAACAATACCAATAAATAATTCCAAAAAAAAATTCCTACGTTTTGTTTTCATATTTTTTTCTATTTAATATTAAAAAAAATATATAAGAAATAATACTTAAGATTAAGAAAACTGAAAAAGCTGATTTAAACGCAAATATTTCTGTATGACCCATGCCTTTAACAATATCTATCACTAAGCCCATTAGCCATTGCATTATGAATGTTCCTGCAAATATTAATAAATTGAATGAAGTTAGTGCTTTACCAGCAGAATAACCTGAAAAGGAAAGACCCACAGCTGGCTGCGTAACTGATAAAAATATTGAACTTAAAATAAATAAAGTTATGTAGAATGCGCCCGCTTTTGGGCCTAGAAATATAATCACAAACATTACAGAAAAACTAATTGGTAAACCTAATTTAAGTATTCTTTTTGCAGTAAAACCTATACCTGAAATTTTTGGTAAAAAATAACCCCATAAGAAAAAAGATAGCAACATAGTTACATTGATCCAAAACAATCCTGTAGCGCTTTGAAGTGGTGTATAACCAGCAACTCTAGTCATCCATGGGCCTGCCCATAAAGTTTGTATAGCCATTAAGCCCCCATAATTAAATAAACCCATTGGAATTACACTTATAAAAAATCTATTTTTCCAAACTTCTGATAAAGTTCCAGTATTACTTGGCTCTTGTAGCTCTTTATTTTTAGTTAAATTCCATTTTGGAATGAAAGCTAACATTAAAAAAATACTAATTAAAATTAAGATAGCGATACCTCCAAATATCCATCTCCATCCGAAACTAGGCAATAAAAGTTGTACAGGCAATGTGGATGACAAAAAACCTAGTGATGCAATCATTAACATCCATGAGTTTGCTCTTTGTTGCTGATTTTCTGCATACCATATTCTGTAACCCGTTAACGGAGCCATCAAACAAGCACTTACACCTACACCAATTAGAATTCGTGAAACTAACAATCCAGAAAAACTTTCAGCTAAAGCAAATGATCCTGTTCCAACCAATGCGATTAATAAAAAAGAAGAGACAATTTTTTTTGGTCCATATTTATCTAACAAATATCCAAGCGGTATTTGCATACAAGCAAAACCTAAAAAATAACCCCCAGCTAACAATCCTAAATCGGCTGCTAACAAATTAAATTCTGAAGTTAATACGGGGGAAAGTGTTGCAGTAATTGCACGCAACAAACATGATAAAAAATAACCAAATGCAAATACAAAAAAAACAACAATAGCCTGTTTTTTTGGTAAAATATAATTTTCCATTAATTAAAAGTTTAAAGATATATCTCTATGAACTGAGTTACACCTAGCAACAAATTTAGCTTGTTCTTTAGTTAATCTGTTTTGAAGTCTAAGTCCAATATTATGTTTGATAACATCATTATATTTAATTAATTCAGGCATCAAATTCTTATTAGCATCATCTCTCCATGAAACTTCTAAATTGAAAAGATCAAAAGTTTCTGAACTAACTTCAATTAATTTTTGCTCATCTACTTCATCATTATCTATAACAGATATTAGGTCATCTAATTTATTCGCAAATTCTTCAGTTCCAGAAATTTCTCCTAGTTTTTCAAAGAGATTATCAATTATTGATATTGCGTTTTCGTAATTTTTATTATCAATATTATATTTTAATTCTTTTATTTCGGGTGAAAGTTCTTTTAATTTTTCATTGTCGTTTATAAACATTACTATTTGATCCAGAGTTTCATAAGCTTCATCAACGTTTTTTCTATATCTTTTAGTTCTTGTGTTTTTTGCTTTGTGCAATATTTCAAACTCTCCATTTTTAGCTTTCCAATTTTCAGGAACTTTATTTTGAAGTTCTTTAATTTCTAGCTCGTAATTCTCGATATTTAATTCTAATTTATTTTTATCTGATAAGTTATCATCATCTAAATTTCTAATTTCAGCTTTTGTTTTTTTAATTTTCTGGTCTATTTTTCTAATTTTTTTCTCAATTTTTCTTACATTGAAATGCAAGTCCCTATAATCTTTTGTAAATAATTCATATTCTTCCTCAGTTTTTTGAAGTTTTTTAACAATAGCAAAAGTCCCAAGCGCATTATCAAAATGCTCTTCAAAAATATCTAATTTATCAATTGGAAGATTTGCGGGAGTTAATTTCTGCATGTCTTTTATCACATTAGTAATTCTTTGTTCTTCAGTATTGTAAATCGCAAATTTGTACTCTTGTAAGCAATATTGTAGCTTTGGATTCATCGGTGGTGGAGCAACGTTCGATGTTAAATATGTTCTTGCTGGCAGGTAATTTACTAATGATGGATAGAAACCGACAATTCCAAGACCTATTAATTGTAAAATAATAAATGGAACCACGCCTTTCCAAATATTTAAAGTAGTAACAAGTTTTGAAGCTACACCTTTTAAGTAAAACAATGCAAAACCAAATGGTGGTGTTAAAAAATGAGGTTTGTAAATTCACTCCAATCATTACACCAAGCCAAATTGCACTTACATTAGCTCCTGGTTCAGCTAATAATATTGGAGCAATGATAGGGACAACAACTACAGCTATTTCAATAAAATCAAGAAAGAAACCTAGTAAAAAAATCACTGCCATTACAACGATAAACTGTGTCCAAAATCCCCCTGGCAAATCTTGAAGAAAATCTCTTACTAGTTCTTCTCCTCCAAACGCTCTAAATCCAGAGGTTAACATTGCAGCTCCTAATAAAATTATAAAAACCATTGAAGTCGTTACGCATGTTTCTGTAACAACTTCTCTTAAAACATTCTCAATTTTGTATGCTCTCCAAAAACTCCAAATAATTCCTATTAAAAAAGTAATTGTAAAAAATCCTGTAATAAAAATTGCTGTAAGATCTCTAGTTTCAACAGCTTTAATATTTAAATTATAATTCTTAGATAAAATATAAATTGGAATGACAGATAAAATTGCAATTATAATTGGATAATAAGCATCTTTTTTTCCTTTATGTAAACGATAACCTGCCATCATAGTTGCGCCTATTGCTCCAATAGATCCAGCTTGATTAACAGTTGCAATACCTAAAAGTATAGATCCTAAAACTGCAAAAATTAAAGCAAGGGGAGGAATAATTACTATTAAAACCTTAATCCAAAATTTTGAGTCAAAATTTCCTTTAAATGGAACGGGAGGAGCTGCCTTGGGATTTAATCTTGCGTATACAAATACATAAATCATATACAAACCAACCAATACTAAACCAGGTAATAATGCCCCCAAAAACATATCTCCTGCAGAAGTAGAACCCACTCTAAATTCTCCAGGCATATTAAATTCACCAGTTAAAATTTTGTAATCAGTCTGACGCATAGTATTTGCAACGTCTGCTGCGCTAGCTAATTGATCGGCTATGATAATTAATACAATTGAAGGAGGTATAATTTGTCCAAGAGTTCCTGATGAACAAACAATTCCACTTGCTAGACTTTTATCATATTTATTATTAAGCATTGTGGGTAGTGATATTAATCCCATTGCTATTACTGTTGCGCCAACAATACCCGTGGTAGCTGCAAGTAACGCCCCAACAAAAATTACTGATATTCCTAAACCTCCAGGGATAGGTCCAAACAACTGCCCCATTGTAACTAAAAGATCTTCCGCAATTTTTGATTTTTGCAGCATGATCCCCATGAAAATAAATAAAGGAATTGCAATTAAAGTATCAGTTTCTACATCCCAGTAGTTACTCCTAAAGTTTGTAATGCCGGCGGTTAACCATTCTTTAGGGCCATCAACAGCAAAATAAGCACTACTATCGCCTGCAAATAAGTAACCAAAAAAAGCAGCAAGCCCGATTGAAATTATTGCTGATCCAGGTAATGCAAAAGCTACTGGAAAACCAGAAGCTAATGCTCCAATCATTATAATTACAAGTAAAGCTAAAAATAAATGTTCCATTATTTAATTCTTTAAAAGTTTATGACTGCTACTCATAAAGTAGCTAGTGAATTGAGTTAACATACTTACTGCAAACACAGCTAAATAAACTGCCATTAGATAAAGTAAATATAATCCGTTTGAACCTTGCTGCGTAATTTCAAATGAAATTACAGGACCATTGATGATACTAGCTTTACCCCCCATGCCTAAAAATATTACAATCAAACATAAAGGAATTCCTAGAATTAATGACCCAATTGCATTAGTCCATGCTTTTTTACGTTCGCTAAAACCAGTATAAAGAACATCAACTCTTACGTGACCTTCATGAATTAACGCATAAGCGCTTGCAAATAAATATAGGGCTGCATACCAAAAACGAACTAAGTCGCCTTGGAATGCTTGTTCATATTGAAAAATAAATCTTGATAATACAATTAAAAATTCACTTCCAACTACTAAAACTGCTAACCAAATAAATCCTACAGATCTTGTAAAATAACCAATCACAAAAGAAGCCAATATTAAAGGAAAGTGTATATATGTAATTCTAAAAGCAGGTATTACTAAATTAATTTTAAGTTGTTCTCCGAAAATTGGCTCAACTAGTTTTTCTACTACCATGAATGAGATTAAAAAGTCTGCTACTCCAACAATTAGTACAGCCCAGAAAGAGGACCTTACTACGTAAGCTGTAATTTTCGATAAGATCTCAGAGTCTGTTTGCAATGTTTGTTTTATGGATTTCAAAACAAAAAATATAACTCCTGCTAAAGATACAAAATAAAATAGTAATTGAATATATGATAAATTTATTGCAAGCCCCTCTAAAGGCTTATTTAATTTTTTAAATCCAAATAATTCATAATGAGCGAAAAGTTTTTTAACTCCTGGCCAATCAAACCAAACTGTTAAAACATTATTTACTAAAAAAACAAAAGTTAAAGCTAAGATAGAATAACTAAATATTCTTATTAAAATAGATAAGTTATTTTTCTCCATCATATTAAATCTTTTATTGATATATAAAAAGAGGGCCCATTTAAGGGCCCTCTAGTAATAATTAGAATTAAATTATACTCCTAATGCTCTATTTCTTTGAGCAACATATGGCCCGTCAGACAAGTTAGTCCAAGCACCAATTTCCTTACGACCTTTAACAAAGGCAGCATGTACTTTCTTAGCAAGAGCACTATGTTGTTGAACTTCATCAAAAACTTCTGCAGCACCTTTAGCGAAAGCATCGTAAACTTTATCGTTAAACTTCTCTAGTTTAACTCCACTTTCGTTAACTAATCGCGCTAGTGCAGCTCCGTTTTTAGCATTGTATTCAGCCATTGTAGTTGTGTCAGCCCAATCACATGCAGTTTTAATAATTAACTGATCTGATTTTGACAAACTAGTAAACCAAGATTTGTTAACTCCACAAGCTAGTGTAGATCCTGGTTCATGCATTCCTGGATAGTAATAATACTTAGCAGCTTCCTGGAACTTCATAGCTTCATCATTCCAAGGTCCTACCCATTCTGTTGCGTCAATTGCACCTGACACAAGGTTTTCATAAATTTGTCCACCAGGAAGTGAAATTGGAGAACCACCAAGTTTTCCAAGAACTTGTCCACCTAAACCAGGCATACGCATTTTTAAACCTTTAAAGTCATTAGCTGATCTAATTTTTTTGTTAAACCAACCACCCATTTGCACTCCAGTGTTACCAGCAGCAAAACTTTGTGTTCCAAAATCATCAGTCAATTCATCCCACAACTCTTGTCCACCAGCAAATTTTAACCACGCATTCATTTCAGCATATGTGAAACCAAATGGAACGGCAGTAAAATATCCAAATGCAGGGTGTTTTTTAACCCAGTAGTAATCAGCACCGTGATACATTTGAGAGTTACCTGATGCAACTTCGTCAAATGAGTCAAATGCTTTTACCCTTTCGTTAGCAGCATAATAAGTAACTTGAATTCTTCCGTCACTCATATCGCTTAATCTTTGAGCAAGTCTTTGTGCACCAGTTCCTAGGCCTGGAAAATCTCTGGGCCATGTAGCTACCATAGAAGCTTCGACTCTTTCTTTGGCAACTGCTGGAGCAGATAAAGCAACAGCAGCAACACCAGTTGCAGCTGCAGTTTTAAAGAACTTACGTCTTGAAGGTGATCTAGACACCTTCAATGATTTTTTTTCTTTAATCATTACTCTCTCCTCTTCTTTGTTAATTAACGGTAAAGATTAAATTACAAATGTGCGTTTAAGTCTAGATTAAAATATCTGTAAACTATTGTATTACAATCTGAGGTAGTAAATTTTAGATTATATAAAATTATTTTTTATCAAAAAATGCTTCATAGACCATCATGAAAATTGCAATTGCCATCAATATATAAACAGGCAAGACATCAAAAAAACCAATCATGGTTGATCTTGTTAACGTGGTTGCTAAACCAACTAAAAAGGCTGTTGCAAGCAAAGTTCCTAAAAATACAGTAAATTTTTGCATTTAATTATTACATTCCTTTTCTAACCAATTAGCAACACCTAAAAATCTATGATCATCAAATTTTGCACCGATCAATTGAACACCTAGTGGCATTTTACTCTCTCCCTGTAATAACGGAAGAGAAATACATGGAGTTCCTAAATAAGACCACACTTTATTAAACTCTGCAGAGCCAGTGCTCTTTAAGCCTTTAGGGGCAACACCAGGACTAGAAGGTGACAATATTCCATGATAATCTTCAAATACTTCTTCATAGGACTCATAACTTCTTTTCATAAAATCTATAGCTTCAGCATATTCTTTTGCTGAATGTTTATTTCCTTTAATAATTGCATCCTGCATAGGTTTAGATAATTTTTTTTTATACTTTTTATAATATAATCCAAAATTGTTTGCCAAATCTGTTTCGTGAATTATCTGATGGTATTTATGAATATCTTTAAAATAAGATGGTGTATCGAAAATTTCGATGTTATTTTTAAAAGATTTAATAAAATATTCAAAAGCTTCTCTAGATTTTTTTTCAACATTTTTCCAATGATCTGTTTTATAAAAAATAAATTTTGGCTCAAACAGTGGTCCTTTTTTTGTTTCTTCAAGCATACTATCGGCTGAATAATAAACGGTTGCATTATCAAATTTATCTTTTTTAATTAATACTTTTGCAAGGAGTGCCACATCCTCAACAGTTCTTCCAAATACACCTATGTGATCTAATTTTTCTGAAGTTTTAAGCACTCCATTTCTTGAAATTAATCCGTAGGTTGGTTTGTAACCTACAACTCCACAATAAGATGCGGGTCTTATAACTGAACCACCTGTTTGCGATCCTATTGATAAAGGTGCCATATACGATGCAACTGTAGCAGCAGACCCACTCGATGAACCACCTGGAGTTCTAGAGTGATCATGTGGATTGGTTGTTTTAGTTGGACCAAGATAAGCTAGTTCAGCTGTAGCAGTTTTGCCCATTACAATTGCACCAGCTGCTAAAAGCAAATCAATAATTTCTGCGTTTTGTGAGTAAGATTTTCCTTTTCTAATAACTGTTCCACATTCTGTTGGCATATCAACTGTTCCAACAATATCTTTTACAGCTACAGGAATGCCATGCAAAGGTCCTGTGGGTTTTCCTGATCTTCTGTATTCATCAGCCTCAGCAGCTTTTTCTAGTAAAAGTTTTTTATCAAAATGTGCCCAAGCCTTAACATCTTTTTCAAATTTATTTATTCTTTCAATATACTTCTCACAGACTTCGACTGAAGTAAGTTGAGCATCTTTTATTTTTGAAGCGATTTCTTCAACTTTTAAGGAAAAAATATCTATCATTTAATTTGCAAATAATGTTTCTGGTAACCATAAGGCTATTGCTGGAAACATGTACATTAAAAACATTGCAAAAATAACGATTGCTAAGAAAGGCATAATTCCTCTAAAAATATCCATTAATTCAACGTTAGTTTTTTGAACTCCTTTTAAATAATAAGCCGACATTGCCATTGGCGGCGTTAAAAAAGAGGTTTGCAAATTTAAAGCTATTAACATTGCAAAAAAATATGGGTTAACGCCGAAAATTTCTAATAGTGGTAAAAAAATTGGAACAAAAATAATTAAAATTTCAGTCCACTCTAATGGCCATCCTAAAAGGAAAATTATAATTTGTGTAATTACTAGAAATTGCCAAGTTGAAATATTTATAGAAGTAAAAAAATGTTCAAAAACTTCATGTCCACCTAGGTAAGAAAATACTGAAGAAAAAGTCCAAGATCCAATAAATAACCACATAATCATAGCTGTTGTTTTGGCAGTTAAAAAAACAGACTCTTTAAAGTTTTGCCATTTAAGGGTTTTATAAAACCAAGATAAAATCAATGCTCCAAAGGCTCCTGCTGCTGCGGCCTCTGCTGGTGTTGCTATTCCAGCTAAAATTGTTCCAAGCACTAACATAATTAATCCAAATAAAGGTACAAAAGAAACTAATACCTCTTTTAAAATTTCTGCACGAGGTGGAATATCTTCTTGTGGCGGTCTAGGTGCTATGGATGGATTCAGCCACGCTCTTATAACCGCATAGCCAATGTACAATCCTGCCAAAAGTAAACCTGGAAAGATAGCGGCTGCAAAAAGTCTTAGAGGTGATAATTGAGCAATAACTGAGTAAACAATCAACATAATGCTTGGTGGTATTAGAATACCCAAACATCCTCCGGAACATATTATTCCTGATGCAAATTTTTTATCGTAACCAGCTTTTACCATTGCTGGCCAAGCTAATAATCCCATCAACGTCACTACAGCACCAATAATTCCTGTTGCTGTAGAAAAAAGTGTACAAGTGATTAATGCAGCAACAGCCATAGATGCTGGAAGTCTATGTGCAGCTAATCTTATGGCAAAAAATAATTTTGCAACAATTCCCGCTCTCTCAACTAAATAACCCATGAACAAGAATAAAGGTACAGCTGTTAGAACATTATTATCCATAACAGTATAGGTGTTTTGAACAAATAATTGAAAAATTCTATTATCAAAAATGTGTTCCATCATGGTCGCGTCGTAGTAAGCGTAATAACCAAACGCAATACCCATCGCCATTAATGTAAATGCAATTGGAAAACCTAAAAGAACAGCAAATAGAAATATACCCATCATTAAAATTGCAACTTCTGGATTTGAAAGACTAAATAACATTTGATTTATCTTCCTGTTGTGATGTTCTCATCAGCATTTGTTCTGTTTCCTCGGCAACTACCATTCGCATAGGCCATTGTCCTGTTTTGATACAAATAATAGATCTAAAAACTTCTGCAATTCCTTGAATAACTAACAATGTACCTGCAGCAGGTATCATAGATTTAACCATGTAAATTTGTATTTGAGCTGGACTACTCCAACTTGTCTCTTTTATTTTCCAAGCAATTGCAGCGTACTCATATCCGTAAAATGCTAAAGCAACGACGCCTGGAAAAAAGAAGATAAAATAAAGGACTAAATCTATCCAAGCTTGAGTTCTTTGTTTAAATAATCGATAAATTACATCACCTCTTACATGGGCTTCGGTCGCTAAACAATATGCACCCGACATCATTAGTATTGCCCCATACATTTGCATACTAAAATCAAAATTCCATAAAGTTGGCTTATTAAAAACATAAGCCATAACAACTTCATAAACTGTTCCACCCATTAAAATCACTATACACCAAGAAAATGCTTTACCCATTGAAGTGCTAAGTGTATCCGCAAATTTAATGAAAGATTCCATCATCAAAAAGTATATTAAATTAAACTAAAAAAAAAGGGGGTTTTTAAACCCCCTTTTTTGAATTTACTAAAGTTAATTAGATTTTAACTTTCTCAATTGGTCCAAACTCATTTTCATAAGCTAATTTGTAGTTCGGTTGATTCATCAACAGATACTTCATAGTTCTCTTAGCGTATGCTTTTTGTGAGTCTACTACTTTCTTAAAGAAAGCATCCTTACCAGAAAACTCACCGATAACTTTATCCCAACCTTTTAATTGCTCTGCTAGGATAGCGTCTGATGTTTGGTAAACATTAACTTTATGCTCGTTCATCAATTTAGCTAAGTCAGTTGAATATCTAACTAATGCTTTAAAGTAGTTATCTGAATTTGCAGCATAAGCAGCATTCTTCAAGATAGCTTGATGAGCAGGCGATAAGCTATTTAGTCTCTTTGTATTCACTGGAATTTCAAACATTTCCTGAGATTGGTGGAAACTTCCTAAGTGATAGTGTTTAGAGACATCCTGCATTCCAAACTGTGAGTCTGATGTAGGGTTGTTAAACTCTGCAGCATCAATCAAACCAGTTTTCATTGCTGGTTGGATTTCACCACCTGGCAATTGTCTCACGACCATTCCCATAGCAGTTAAAACGTTAGTCGCTAGACCAACAGTTCTATACTTCATACCTTTAACATCAGATACTTTTGTTACATTCTTTTTAAACCAACCAAATGGTTGAGCTGGCATTGGCATATGGAAGAAGCCTGTGTAATTAAATCCAACACTTTTTACTGCTTCTTCATATAATGCTCTTCCTCCACCGTACTCCATCCATCCCATAACTTCTTGAGATGACATTCCGTATGATGGTCCAGTTCCAAAAAGAGACGCAGCAGCATTTTTACCATACCAATATGCAGTCACCCAGTGACCCATATCAACTACACCTGAACTTACTGCTTGTCCAATTTCAGAAGTTTTAACAACAGCTCCAACTGGTTGAACATCAATTTTAAGTTTACCATCTGACATATCACTAACCATTTTTGCGTAATCAGATGCCATTTCAAAAAAGATGTTTGCGCCTGAAGGCCAAGCTGCTTGCATCTTTAGAGTAATGTGTCCAGCTCCTAAAGCTAGGTTTGGCATTGCTACAGCTGCTGTCGCTGCTGCACCAGTCGCCGCTGCTGCTTTGAAGAACTTTCTTCTTGAAGGAGTTTTAGAACCCCTCAATGATTTTTTATTCTTAATCATTTATTCTCCTCTTAGTTAATTAACTAAAGAAATTTAAACATAGATTCAGTTTAGAGTCTTTCTAAAAGATGGGCCAAAATGACCCATATTGAACAAATTTTAAAAAAAATTTCAATTACTAGTAGAACTTAAGTTTTAAATTAATTTATTGTCTTCATATACACAGCATTTCTCAGCGGGAATATGAAGTTTAACATTCTGGCTTGGTATTTCCGTCTCTCTGGTGACTTTTGATTTTATTGTAAAATCTCCCATTTTGGCAGTGATTAATTTATAGTTTCCAAGATCCTCAACCTTTTCGATATTAACATCAATTAAGTTTTCATTTTGGTTTTGTGCGATTTTAATGAATTCAGATCTAATTCCTAATTTAATATTTTTTGTTTTTAAATTGGATAGATTTGTTTGGGTTTTAATTAAAGTATTATTTATTTTAACACTATCATTTGATGTGGCCTCACTTTCAAATAAATTCATAGCTGGTGATCCTATAAAGTATCCAACAAATGTTGTATTTGGTCTTTCAAAAAGTTCTTTGGGAGAACCGGTTTGAACCACCTCTCCTTCACTCATTACTATTATATTATCTGCAAAAGTCATCGCTTCGTTTTGATCGTGCGTAACATAAACTAATGTTGTTTTGTATTGCTCATTAATTTCTTTAAGATTTCTTCTTAATCTAAATTTTAAATCTGGATCAATAACAGTTAAAGGTTCGTCCATTAGAACAGCGGCTACGTCCTCTCTTACAAGACCTCTTCCCAAAGATATTAATTGCTTTTGATCTGCTGTTAGTTTTCTTGCAGGAGAATTTAAAAAAGATTTTAAATTTAAAGTTTCGGCAACTGAATTAACTCTTTCGTCAGTTTTACTTTTAGAAAAATCTCTACATTTCAGTGGAAATGCTAAATTTTCATAAACAGTCATAGTATTATAGATAACTGGAAATTGAAAAACTTGAGCAATATTTCTATCTTCTGTTTTTAAATCTGTAACATCTTTATTATCAAATAATATTCTTCCAGCCGAAGGTCTAACTAATCCAGATACAATATTAAGCATTGTAGTTTTTCCACATCCAGAAGGACCTAAGATTGCATATCTATCTCCATTTTCCCATGTCATCGAGAAAGGATTCAAGGCATAAACTGGATTTGGATCATTTGGATTGTATGAGTGAGATATGTTGCTTAAATCAATTTTAGCCATTCAAACCCCCAAAAGGTGAAGATGCTAATTTTCCACCAGCATGAAACGCATAAGCTCTATCAATTTTAAAATTAATTTTTACTTTATCGTGTATCTTGAAGTTAAGAACTTCTTCTATTGAAACTATAATTTTTGTATCTCCTCTTTTTAAATGTAGCAATGTTTCTGAACCACTAATTTCTGCAAGCTCAACTTCAAATTCGTGTCCGTTTTCGTTTAATTCAATATCAGAAGATCTTAATCCGATTTTCAAACCATCTTCGGTTAATTTAGATAAATGTTGTGGAGCCTCTAGATTGATACCTTCAAATCTAATCTGATTATCTGAAATTTTAGCTTCTATAATATTCATTGGCGGGTCATTAGAAATTTCTGCAACTTTTAAAGAGTTGGGGTTTTCAAATATTTCTTTTGCTGGACCAACTTGTAAGACCTTGCCTTCATCTAAAACTATAACTTCACCATTTAATTCCATAGTTTCTCTTGGGTCTGTGGTTGAATAAATTAGTATTGTTTCATCTGCTAACCCTTTAGAAAATAAATTTTTAAACTCTTCTCTAAGTTGCTCTCTCAATTTGTAGTCTAAGTTTACTAGGGGCTCATCCAATAATAATATTTTCGCATTTTTGACCAAGGATCTTGCAAGGGAAACCCTTTGTTGCTGACCTCCAGAAAGCTCTTGAATCTTTCTTTTTTCATAACCTAACAAGCCTACAGACTTTAAGGCATCCGTTACTTTTTCATTAATAACACTTTGATCTATTTTTCTTTGTTTCAAAGGAAATGCTATGTTTTCAAAAACATTTAAATGAGGATAGTTTATAAATTGTTGATAAACCATTGCTACATTTCTTTCCCAGACAGGAATTTTTAAAAAATTTTTACCATCAAATTCAATTTCACCACTATCAGGTGTTAAAAGACCAGCTATTGTTTTTAGTAGAGTTGTTTTTCCTGATAACGTTCTTCCTAGAATTGTATACAGATTTCCTTCTTTAAAATTAAAAGACACTTCGTTTAAATGATATTGGTCATCAGGTTTATAAGACAAATTATTAGCAACTAAATCCATTATTTAATAGCTCCTGATAAATTTCCTTTTGATAAATATCGTTCAACTATAAATGCAACAATAATTAATGGTGCTACTGAAACTAAAGCTGATGCTGATAAGCTCCACCAAGGAGTTACAGACGAATTTAATGCAACAATTTTAACCGGTAATAACTGGACCTCTGTAAATGTTAAAATAAAAGCAAAGAAAAAATCAATCCATCCAAAAATTATACAAAACATTCCTGCTACAATTAAACCAGGTATTGAATTAGGTAAGACCACTTTTAAAAATGCTTGATAAGGATTACAACCATCAATTAGAGCTGTCTCATCAATTTCTCTTGGTACTTTATTAAAAAAGTCGACCATAATCCAAACTGCTATTGGCATTAATAAAACAATATAAACAACAATTAGCCCAGTCAGACTATCTAATAAATTTATTGAACTTAAAAATAAAAAAAATGGAATTGATAAAACAATCGGTGGCATAATTCTTTGTGAGATAAAGAAAAAAGTAATGTCATTATTTTTTACAAAACCCGCCTTAAATGTGTATCTTGATAATGCATAAGCAGACAATGTTCCAAGAATAATACTAATTAAACTTGCGGTACAAGTTACAAACAAACTATTAAAATATGGTTCAATTATATCTACTCCACCCCTAGCTGGAGATTTAATTAAAACCTTCCAACCTTCTAAATTTGGCTCAAAGTCAACCCATGGAATATATGTTACTCCCCCATTAACAGACTGGAAATCTTTAAAAGATGTTGTTAAAGCCCAAAGAAAAGGAGCAACAACAAATACTGTCCAAACGACAATAAAAAAATATTTCAAAAAAATATATAGTTTGTTCATTATCTATTCTTTTAATAAAACTTTAGTTAATACTTTTGCTATAATAGTTAGACTTATGATCATAATTATTAAGTAAGTAAATGACATCGACGCTGCATAACCCATCTGAAATTCTCTTAGCCCTTTTATAAAAATATAAAAACTTGAAGTTTCGGTTGAAGTTCCTGGACCACCAGAAGTTAAAACGTAAACTGTATCCATTATCTTTGAAGCCTCAATTAACCTTATAATTATTGCTCCAATAGATATAGGGGCCATCAAAGGAAATGTTACATAAATAAATTTTCTGACTGGACTAGCACCATCAATCGCAGCGGCCAAAAATGGTTCTTTAGGCAATGATAATAAGCCTGCTAACAAAAGCAGAAACATAAAAGGTGTCCATTGCCATACCTCAACTATAATTACTGTAAATTTTGCGATAACTGGGTCTGTCAACCACTTGGGAGCTACACCAAAAACTGATAACAAATCATTTACTGGTCCAAGAGACTCATGAAAAAAAGTTCTCCAAATAACTGTCATGATCACCGGGGTTGTCATCATTGGAACTAAAAAAAGAACTCTAAAAAATCTTTTAAATTTAATATCTTTCCAAACCATATGTGCCAGTGCAAAACCAATCACATATTGTAAGATAACTGTTGTAACTGATAAAAAACTCAATCTAAAAAATGATTCCCAGAATCTAGGGTCATCAGTAAATAATCTTATGTAATTTTCTAAACCTATGTAATCTAAACCAGGATTATAACTATTCCATCCTGACAAACTTAATCTAACTACGAAAATTATTGGAAAAATTAATATTCCTATCAACACAAATAAACCTGGAAACAGAAAGAAATATTTATGCTTAAAATTCATTTATATAAAAAGGATTATATTATTTTTGTAATATGTGGCCATTTAAATTAATGGCCACATAAAGTATTTTTAAATTATAGCTTGTTGTCTTCCATTTTGACACCAACAGCATAGGCATCTTGAACTGCTTTTTTACCTACTCTGCTTACAATTGCTTCCCACTCTTTAGCAACTTCGTCTAAAGCTTCTTGAGGAGATAATTGTCCTGCTAAAGCTTTTGAAGTTCCTGTAGCAACAGCACTTGTAAATTCAAATACACCTGGAACTCTTAGAGGGAAAACTCTGTTATTACTCTTTTCCATATCTAAAAGTGTTTGAGTGTAACTGTTAGCAATTTCAGGATCCCAACCCATACTATTGATATAGATGTTAGGGTCAAAGTCTGAGTTTTTAAATGGGTTAACACCAAATCTACCAATAGCTAAATCAGCTTGGTGGTTTGCACCATTAGAAAAGAAGCAAAGATAATCAAATGCCATATCTTTTACTTTACTTTTCTTAGCAACACCTACAGCCCAACCCCAAACAATGTAAGGAGCCTGGTTGTATTGGTTTTCCCAGCTATTAGATACTCTGTTCCAAACTCTATCAGCGCCTGGAAGTGGAGCTGCACCAACTTTATTTTTAATTGGGCTATCATCTTGCATCGCTGCAATAAATGCATCGTCCCAAGAGAAACTGAATAAAGTTTGTCCACCACCAAATGATCCGATTTCATCACCTAGACCAAAGTTAGTTCCTCCTGGAGGAACATATTTAGTAGCTTCAACCCAATCAGTTAATGCTTCTACAAATCCTGGGTTATTGATATTTGGCTTCATAGTTTCTAAATCAAAAAAGAAACCACCTGGAGTTCTAGGGTTTTTAGCATAAGCAACTGATCTGCTGAAAAAAGCTGCAAACATTAAGTCATCTTTTTTCATAACTTCAGCTGAACCATATTCTTTTTCACCATCTCCATCCCAATCCCAATCATTGAAATATTTAGCCATTTGAGCGTATTCTTTCCAAGTTCTTGGAACTCTTAACTCATTACCTGTGTCAGCTTTATATTTCTTCTGCATTTCTGGATTATCGATGACATCTTTTCTATATTTTAGATAATGTCTGTCACCATCAACTGGGTATTGATACATAGTTCCATCCCAAGATGATACACCCATATGAGATTTAGTTACGTCTTTCATCTCAGGTGAGTTCATATACTTCTTAGGAACTGGTGCTAAATATCTTTTCCAGTCATTGATGAAGTTAGAAAATCCAAACACAACATCATAAGGAGCTTGTCCAGCTTGGAAAGGAACCATTGCTTTTGAGTACAAATCACCTGCTGGTGTATGTGTAACTTCAACTTTTGCACCAGTTAATTTCTCAAACTGTTCAGCATGTAAGGCTGTTGGCTCTCCCATTACTGGAATTGCGTGAGTGTTTATTTTAAGAGTTTTTCCTTTGTAATTTTTCTTAGACATCTTCTCATAAGAACAGTCACCAGGAATATCTCCTGTAGCTTTGATATGTGGAAATTGATCGCTCCACTTATCAGCATATGCCATAGGACTAAATATCATTAAACTTGATATAATAGCCGTCAAGCAAGTTTTCATTAGTTTCATTATTACCTCTCTCTTCATTTACTTAATTACGGAACTAAAACAGCTCGTCCCTTAACTTTACCGTCGTTAAGATCATGGAGTGCTTTATTAGCATCGTCTAATTTATACTCTTGCATGGATAGCTTCACTTTTCCTCGATCAGCTAACTCCATCAATTCATATAACTCAGACCACGTTCCCACTAAATTACCTACGATTGTTTTTTCAGAAATAATTAAATCAACTGCTAATGATTTAATTTCTTCTCCGTATCCAACAATGTAGTAAAAACCACCATTAGAAGTCATTTGAATTCCCATGGCAGTAGATCCTTTTTCACCTACGAAATCGATAACAGCTTCTGAACCTTTTCCTTTAGTTAGTTCTTGAACTTTTTCAATTTCGTTTCCATCAATTAAAACTCCGTGATCGCCACCGAGTTCCATTGCATGTTTTAAGGCTGCTTCAGATTTCTCAACAATAATAATGTCAGCTGCACACATCGCTTTCAAACATTGAATAGCAATATGTCCTAAACCTCCTGCACCAATTATCGTACAGCTTTGACCTGGCAATAAATGTCTAGTTGCCTTTTTAACAACTCTATAAGCTGTAAGACCTGCATCCGAAAAAGGTGCAACATCTTTAGGTGCTAAAACTTTTGGAAGTTTAATTAAATTTCTAACACTTGTTTTTAATAGTTCAGAATATCCACCTTCTTTAATACTTAATCCAGGAAATGCTCCAGCAGCAGCATGCATATCATTACCTCTTCTGCAGTCCAAACAAGTACCACCTGTTCCTGAAATTAATGGATGTAAAATAACTGGATCACCTTTTTTAAAATCAGTTACGTCTTTACCAACATCCTCTACCCATCCTGCATTTTCATGTCCCATCACACATGGCAACAAAGTTCCATCTGGATCTTGAATATGTTTCCATACTCCTTCAATAATATGTAAATCTGTTCTGCAAACTCCTGCAGCACCAATTTTAACAATTACATCTGATGCCTTCTCAATCTTAGGATCTGGCAATTCTTCACCTGTAACCCAAACTTTTTCTTTCATTTCTGGGTCATACTTGTGCAAAACCTGTGCTTTCATCGTTTTCTCTCCCTTTTAATTTTAAAAAGCTTATTAAAAAATCGAAGTCCAATGGAGTCAATGCCGCTTTTAAGTGTTCAAATAGTTAACAAATGCAACCTGTGGTTAGTTGTTGAATAGTCTATTTTTATTTATCATTTAAAAATGGGAAATTTATCTTCAACAAGCGAAGAATTTAAAAATATTCTTAAAAAAAGAGGAATGATGTCCTATGAAATGGGCAAAGAAATTTCTGATAGCTGGTCGAGGTGTATTGCTGAGGGGCTTAATCCATTTCAGGATCCAAAACAAAGCGTAGTATCTTCAATTGAATTAAAAGAGATTAAAGAAAAAAATGAGGCTCTTAGAAAAATAGTTCTTCCTGAATTAGAACTTTTATACTCTCAAATTGCTGGTACCAATTTTATGGTCGCCTATTCAGACGAGAATGGTTTAGTACTTGATACAATTTATGACAAAACTTGTCTTCAAACGGATGTAGGTAAAACTGTTATACCAGGATCTATATGGGCTGAAAAGGTTTGTGGTACAAATGGTTTAGGATTATCCGTTGAATTAAAGAAACCAACAATAGTTTCTGGAAAAGAACATTTTTTTATAGCACATGAAAATATATCTTGTTTTGCAAGTCCAATAATCAATTATGACGGTAAAACTATCGGAATTATAGATGCCTCAACTGACTATATGTCAAGAGAACAACACACACTGGCTTTAGTGAAACTTGCGACTAGAAGTATAGAAACAAAATTATTTTTGAAAAAGTTTGAGCATGAATTAATTTTATCCTTTCATCCTCGTCAAGAATATTTGTCAACAACAAGTGTTGGTTTGTTGGCTGTTAATGGAGATGGTCTAATAGTAGGTGCAAACAGTAATGCTAAAATTATGCTTAATGGATTAGTAGATCTGAAAAACGAAAATTTTAATAAAATTTTTACTAATTCATTTTCATCTATTGCATCAGATTTATTAAATAATAAAACATTAAAAATTACTGATCATTTAGGCTCATCTGTTTTTGTGGTCAAAAGTCAAATTTTTAAGGAAAACAAATTTGTTGAAACAAAAAAAGAAAAGAAAAGGAGTACTTGTAAAAATTGTGAAGATACAAAAATCAAAAGAGAGAAATGTACTTTAATAAGATCAACTTTCGATGAAACAAATAATATTTCTGCGACTTCTAGAAAATTAGGTGTTTCTAGAACAACAATTTATAAACATTTACAATAAATTTATTTATTCAATTGGATAGTCCCAAGCATTACCACCTATAACTTTAGAAATTGCTGAAAAGTCTTTAGTATCATTTCCTTCTTTACAAAATTGATCATAAATTTCTAGAGCCATTTTTCCTAATGGTGTTTCAGCATTTACACTTTTCGCACAATCGTTTGCAAGTTTAAGATCTTTATTCATCATTCCTGCAGAGAAACCCGGACGATAATTATTATTTGAAGGCGTGCCATCAATTAAACCAGGCAAAGGTGGATAAACAGAAATTGGCCAACTGTTACCTGATGCATTTTTCATAATTTCATGAACTTTTTTAATATCTATATTTAATCTTTTTGCTAACATTAATGACTCTGAAGCAGCAATCATTGCAATTCCTAGAGCCATATTGTTACAAATCTTAGCACCATTCCCACTACCTAAATCACCTGCATGAAATATATTTTTTCCCATGATTTTTAATAAAGGAAGCGCTTTTTCAAAAGCTTCTTTTGATCCACCAACCATTATATTTAAAGTTGCTTTTTGCGCTCCCATTACTCCACCACTAACTGGCGCATCAATCATTTCTATTCCTTTTTCTGAAGCTTTTTTTCCAATTTCAATAGAAGTTTGAATATCAATTGTAGAACAATCAATTAGCAAACTATTTTTTGAAACTTTATTTATTATTCCATTATCACCTAAATAAACTTCCTTAGAATGCTTGCCCTCTGGAAGCATAGTAATAACCGTATCAACATGATCTGTAATTAGATCATCTAAATTTTCGGCTGTTTCAAGATTTTTATCTTTTGCAATCCCAAGCATTTTTTTTGAGACGTCAAAAACTTTTACAGATTTACCTGCCTTCATTAAATTTTCAGCCATTGGACAACCCATGTTGCCAACGCCTATGAAAGCTATCGATTGAGACATTTTAATTTACTTTATTAATACAATTTCCAGTTCTAAAAAACTCATCTAAATTATCAATTGCTAAATTTCCCATTGCAATTCTTGTATCTTTTGTTGCACTACCCAGATGAGGTAAAACAAAAGCACTTGGAATTTTTAAATAACCAGGATTTAGATTTGGCTCATTTTTATAAACATCTAATCCTGCTGCATAAATTTTTCTTCTATTCAATGCATCAATTAAAGCTTCATCATCAACTATATCACCTCTTGCAACATTAGTTATTACAGCACCTTTGGGAAAATACTCAACAGTCTCTTTATTTATCAAGTTCTCTGTTTCTTTTGTGGCTGGACAACAAATTGATAAAACATCTGAGACTGAAAAAAGACTTTTTATACTGTCATGATATGTTGCACCTTGTTCTTTATTTTCACTTAATTTTGAACGATTATGATAATGAATAACCATACCTAAAGATTTTGCAATTTTTGCAATTTTTTGGCCAATACGACCCATACCTAAAATACCTAATCTTGTTCCTGTTAATTGTTTCCCAATTAAATAATCAGCAGACCATTTCCATCCACCTTCTTTTGCAGACTCTATTCCTTCGGAAGCTCTTCTGCACGCTCCTAAAATTAATAAAATTCCGATTTCTGCTGTAGCATCTGACAAAACTTCTGGTGTATTTGTTACTGCTATACCCCTATTCTTTGCTGCTTCTAAATCAATGTTTCCAAATCCAACTGCAAAATTTGAAATAATTTTTACAGAGTCTGGTAATTGATTAATTGTATCTGCGTCTAATTTTTCAGTTAATGATGATAATATCCCATCAAATCCTTCACTCATTTCAATAATTTTTTTTTGTGAATAAAGTTCATCATTAGTATTAAATTTTGCATCAAATAATTTAGATGCTTTATCTTCACTTTCTCTTATTAAACGTCTTGTAATTAAAACCTTTTTCATAATTTTTATTTTAAAATTTCAGGTTTTGGTCCTCCAGTGTACCAATCTAAAACTTCAATTGTATGTAATATTGGAACTTTAGTACCATGAGCGATTTGGGTAATACAACCAATATTTCCTGTAGAGATAAAATCTGGATTTAAACTTTCAATATTATTTACTTTTTTCTTTAATAATTGTTTTGCAATTTTTGATTGCAAAATGTTGTAAGTACCAGCTGATCCACAACATATATGGCCTTCTGGAATTTCCATAATTTCATTATTAGTTTTCTCAAGTAATGAAACTGGCTGCGAATGAACCTTTTGACCATGCTGCATTGAGCATGCAGAGTGATAAGCAACCTTATATTTTTTTCCTTTATCTTTAATATCAAGTTTCAAACTTTCAAAAATATATTCTGATATATCTTTTGTAAGTTCTGATATTATTTTGGCTTTTTTACTTAGCTCTTTATCTTCACGAAAAATAAATCCGTAATCTTTCATGGTTGTTCCACAACCAGAGGTATTTGATAAAATTGCATCCAAATTTCCTTTTTGATGCTCCTCATACCAAGTGTTTATATTATTTTTAAAATCTTGATGCGCATCCTCCTCTTTTCCAAGATGATGATTTAAAGATCCACAACAACGAATTTTTTTTGGAACAACTACCTCTACACCGTGTCTATTTAATAGCCTTATTGTTGCTTCATTAATTTGAGGAGATATTTCTTTTTGTACACATCCTGTTAAAAGAGCAACTCTAGCAATTCTTTTTTTAGTGGAGGATTTGTAAACTTCTTTTATTGGTAAACTTTTTTTAGGAAAATTTGTAGGCATTAATTCAATCATATCCTTAATTTTTGATGGCATTAAGAATTTGAAAGGCTTTGATAATTTTACTAATAAACTTGATAATCGAAAAACTTTTGTATTTGGAAGAGTAATAGATAAAAAATACCTTGTTAATTTATCAAAGAAAGATCTTTGATAATTTTTTTCAATATATTTTTTTCCATGATCAATTATATGCATGTAATTTACTCCTGCAGGACAAGTAGTCATACAGCTGTAACATGAGAGGCATCGATCGATATGCTTTACAACTTTTTCGGTTGGTTTCCTATTATTTTCCAACATATCTTTAATAAGATAAATACGTCCTCTAGGACCATCTAACTCGTCACCTAGAAGTTGATGCGTAGGGCATGTAGCATTACACATTCCACAATGCACACACTTTTTAAAAACTTTTTCGTTTGCAAAATTGTCAGGATCTCTAAGCTGTTCTTCTGTAAATTTTGTTTGCATTAAACTCCTCTATACATTTTCCCTGGGTTTAAAATTCTTTTAGGATCAAAACTTTGTTTTACTTTTTCAGAAATCATTAAACGAACTTTATCGACAGTAAAGATAGCTTCTCCGTAATCATATTCAGATGAAGTTTTTATTACTGTCAAATAACCTCCAAAATCTTTTGCCATTTTTTTTAAGTCTTTAATCTTTTCTTCTTTTTTATTATTAACTTCAATCCAGAATAACGACCCACACCAATCAACAAAATAGTTATGGTTGTTTTCTAAATGTTTGCATAGTTTTGAACCATTTGCAGGTGGTATCACCATTCGTAATAAATTATGCTCAGTCTTTTCAAAAATCTCTAAATTATTCACTTTTTTCCAAAATGGTTCTGATTGATAAACATCAAGAATCGAAATTTCTGAATTATTTAATTCAAGTTCTTTTTTTAAATTGTTAATTTTTTCTTCAATTGAAATTTTGTCACCTTCAACTCTAAATGCTATAAATGAAATATTTGATTTAAGATCATTGAACTTAAAAACAGAATTTTTTTTAGCAACAAAATCTTTATCCTTTGATTGTTCAGGAACAAAAACGGCACCAGAAATCTCGCTACTTGAGCTGGATAGTTTATTAAAAAAATCATAAATTTGTTCTAAATTACTAGGATAAATTATTACTGTTTTAGAAGAATCTTTCTTAGGTAAAACCTTTAACGTAATTTCGGTTAAAGCAACAAGAGTACCAAATGAGCCTGCTATTAATTTTGATAAATCATAACCTGTAACATTTTTTACAACAGTACCTCCTGATTTAATTATATCTCCTTTTCCATTAACTCCCTTAAAACCTAGGACATGATCTCTAACACTACCAACTTTAAATCTTCGTGAACCTGCATAATTGCAAGATAAGTATCCTGCTACTGTCCCTTTATTTGACTTGCCTTCTTTAATATACCCAAAGTCTATTGGTTCAAAAGCTAGCTCTTGATTATTTTCGCTTAAGACCTTCTCGATTTCATTAATTGGTGTACAGGCTTTAACTTTAATATACAATTCTTCAGGTCTATAATCGATAATGCCTGAGATTTTAGATAAAGACGTGGTATTAGCTGACTGCGTTTTATTTCCAATAAAACTTTTTGAATTGTTACCGATAATTTCTGTTGGAGAATCTTGTTTATATAGTTCCCTAATTAAATCTGAAACTTCCGACTCATCTTTGGGATAATAGATGTTATTAGAATCTTGGAAGATCTGGGAATTTATCTTTATTTTTGTGGACATGAACCCTTCCTTCCTCTGCACATTTTCTAAGTATAGGATAAACTTTTCCAGGATTTAATAAATTTTTTTCATCTAATGACTTTTTGATACTCAGTTGTTGTTGAATATCGTTATCATTAAACATTTCACACATAAGTTCTCGCTTTTCTATACCAACACCATGCTCTCCTGTAATTACTCCACCAAGTCTCACACATGTTTTTAATATTTCTGAACCAAACTCTTCAGTTTTTCTAAGTTGTTCTTTGTCATTTCCATCAAACATAATAAGTGGATGTAAATTTCCATCACCTGCATGAAAACAATTTGCCACTGGTAATTCATATTTTTCAGATAATTTTTTTATTTCTAATAATGCTTCAGCAAGCTTACCTCTTGGAATAGAACCATCCATACAATAATAATCAGGCGCCATAGCTCCACATGCAGGAAAAGCTGCTTTTCTTCCAGCCCAGAATGAAAGTCTTTCTTTCTCACTATTACTAAGTTTAAGACTAGAGCAATTATTTTTTTTACAGATTGCCTCTACTTTTTTAATTAATTCATTAACCTCTGAAACTGTTCCATCAAGTTCCACTATTAATAATAATTCTGCGTCTCGTGGATATCCCGCTTTACTAAAATTATCTGTTGCCTCAATTAAGGCTTTATCCATTATTTCCATTCCTGCTGGAACTATTCCACTTGAAATAATTTCTGAAGCTGCATCTCCACCTTCTTTAATAGATGGAAAACCTATCAAAGCCGCTCTTACAACTTCGGGTGTTCTTAAAATTTTAACTGTAACTTCGGTGACAACTCCCAACAATCCTTCTGAACCACAAATTAAACCCATAAGATCATATCCCTCTTGGTCAAAAGATTTTCCTCCAAATCTACAAATAGTTCCATCCATCATAACCATTTGTACGCCTAAAATATTGTTTGTAGTCGTTCCATACTTTAATGAATGAACACCACCTGAATTTTCAGCAACATTTCCACCTATAGAACATGCTAACTGACTCGAAGGGTCTGGCGCATAATAAAATCCTTTGTGTTGAACTGCATGAGTAATACCTAGATTTGTAACTCCTGGCTGAGTCACAACACATTTATTTTCGTAATCAATTTCTAATATTTTATTAAATTTTCCTAAACCAAGAAGAATAGCATCTTGAAGAGGTAATGCTCCGCCGGACAATCCAGTGCCTGCACCTCTTGGTACAACTTTAATATTTTCACTATGACAATATTTTAATATCTTGCTTACTTCTTCTGTGTTTTCTGGAAGTACTACGGCTAATGGTGTTTGCGTATAAACTGATAAAGCATCAGTTTCATATGGTCTTAATTCATCAGCCTCACTTAATACATTTTCTATATTAGTTAAACTTGAAAGTTTTTTTACAATTTCACTTTTTCTATTTAAAATAGAACTATCAATTTTTGGTAAAGCTATTTCAGACATAGCTTAGCCTAGCATTTTTTTGATATTTTCCAATGCGTTAGAAATGTTATCTCTAGAGGCTGCAAAGCTAAATCTGACGTAATCTTTGCATGTTTTTCCAAAAGCTGTACCTGGAACTATAGCAACACCCGCCTCATGCATAGCTCTTTTACAAAATTCACTACCATCCATTCCAGTTCCAATAACTTTAGGAAATGCATAAAATGCTCCACCAGGTAAACTACATTCTACACCTGGTAAGCTATTCAAACCCTCATGAATTAATTTTCTTCTTAATGTAAATTTTTCCATCATCTCGTGAATTGAGTCATCCGGTCCATCTAAAGCTGCGATACCTGCAAACTGAGCAGCAGCATTCACACATGATACACTATTGATTAATAATTTATTTACATGTTCTACTAAATTCTCTGGCCAAAAACTCCAACCAAGTCTCCAACCTGTCATAGAGTAAGCTTTACTCCATCCTTCTAAGACAATTAATCTATCTCTTAATTCAGGGTAATTAAAAAATGTCGGCATTTCTTTTTCATCAAAAATTTGTCTGCTGTAAATTTCATCACTTAAAATAGTTACGTGAGGATGTTTTTTTAAACCTTCAGCTAACTTATCTATTTCTGGTTTTTCTACAAAACTGCCTGTTGGATTATTTGGATTGATTAAAATCAACAATCTAGTTTTATCAGTAATTAAAGATAAAATTTTATCTGCGCTGAACTTAAGATCCTTATCTTCTGTTAAGTCATAAGGAACAGCAGTTGAGCCTGTATAATTAATCATAGACTCATAAATTGGAAAAGCAGGTGTTGGATGAATAATTTCAACTCCAGGCTCACCAAAACATTGGATTGCATAATGCATTGTCGGTTTTCCACCTGGCATAATTAAAATTCTTTCAGGATCTACATCTGCACTGTAACGCTTTTTTATCCATCTAGTTACTGCTTGTCTACATTCTAAAATTCCATTTGAAAGAACATATCCATGATGACCATCGTCTAAAGCTTTTTTAGCTGCATCAACAACATGTTTTGGAGTTTTAAAATCAGGCTGACCTAATCCTAAATGAATCATAGGTTTCCCTTGTGCTTCAAGTTTTTTTGCCTCAGCTAAAACTGAAAAAGCACTTTCTGTTCCAAGTCTATTTAAAGATTTTGCTAGTTCCATAATAAAAATTTTAAATTAAAGTGGGAAACTAAACGAAAAATAGTTTTTTGTCTATTTAGATTAAATAATTAATTTTGTTAATTAATTGTTAAATCTCCTTTATTTTAGTCCCTGTAGATTATTTTTGACGCATCAAGATCTTTAACAGACTTACAACCCATTAAAATCATATTTCTTCTAATTTCTTTTTGCATATTTTCCAACAACCTCTCAACACCTTTTTGTCCACCAGCCCCTAAACTAAAAAGAAACGCTTTTCCAAAACTACATGCTGTTGCTCCAGCAGCTAAAGCTTTAAGAACATGAGTTCCTCTTCTAACACCACCATCAAGAATAATTTCTAATTTATCACCAACTGCATCTGAAATTGCTTTAACTTGATCAAATGGAGATCTTGATCCATCAAGTTGTCTTCCTCCATGATTTGAAATCATAATTGCTGTACAACCAATGTCTATTGCTCTTTTAGCATCTTCTACCGACATAACTCCTTTAAGTGCCATTGGTTTGTTCCATTTTTTAATACAATATTCTGCATCTTTCCAATTCATTGCTGGATCATATTGTTCATTAATATAATCCATAACTGATTTTGCAATATTGGTACCTTTATCCGTTTTATTTTTAATATTTGCTAATTCAAATTTTTTATTTGTAAAATATTTAAAAACCCATCCTGGTCTCATTGCAAAACTCAATAAACTATCTAAAGTAAATTTAGGTGGTGTAGTAAATCCAGTTCTATGATCTCTTTCTCTATTTCCAGCAACTAGTGTATCAACTGTAATACACATTCCATCAAAATTAGCTCTACTGCATCTTTCAATCAAATCATCGGTAATTGATTTATCTTTATGAATATAAAGTTGAAAAAGTTTTGGCCCACTAGAAACATTTGCAACTTCTTCAATTGAAAAAGACGCCATTGTGGACATGCTATAAATTGTATCAAATTTTTCAGCTGCTCTAGCAGAAGCTTTATCACCCTCAGGATCATATAAACTTTGCATTGCCGTTGGAGATAAAAATAATGGCATGCTAATTTTTCTTCCAAAGACAGAAGTAGATAAATCTGGCTCTCCCACACTATTCAAAATGTTTGGAACAAGATCACAATCATTAAATGCATCAGTATTTCTATTTAAAGTAACTTCGTCATCTGCACCTCCATCAATATAGTGGAATATTGGAGCTGGTAATTTTTTTTTAGCTAATTTTCTAAAATCATCAAAATTATAGCAATCATTGATATTCATGGTGTCGTTTCTTAAAAGTTTTTAAGATAATTAAACATATAACTATTTGCCCCAGGATTCTTGTCTCCTAAACTAGCATTAGACACATGATTATAAGATATTCCCAAACTAGAACTTTTTGAAAGCTCATAAGATAGTTGCACTTCAGATTTAAATTCAAGTACATGACCTAAATCTTTACCGTCACCTTTATGATAAAGTCCAGGTGCAAAACTTGGCGTAAAAGTTAAAGCTCCCATATCTACGTTCCATTCAAATCCAGTATAAACATACACTGCAGAATTTTCTGTTATAAATCCTCCAGTTATTGGGGAAATATTTCCAATAAAAGTGTTTCTTTCCAAAGTTTCATTTTGATGTTGAAAACCTACTAAGAGTGCTGACTGTTTGTCATCACTGAAATCAAAATTTCCTGTAAAAAAATTATATTGATGAGAGCTATTTTCTGCAGCTAAAAGCTTAGTGCAAAAAAATAATGTAAAAAAAAATATATTTAATTTTTTTAAATTCATAACTCTTATTAACAGATTAATTATGTTTTTTTTTAAGTTTTTTAAAGATTATTGCACCACCTAAAAGGAAGATCAATAGAGGCATAAACCAAAGAATATAGGTGTTTTTATTTAATTTAGGATCATACAATATCCATTCCCCATACTTATTTTTAAAATATTCATAAATTTCAGCATCGGTTAATCCTTCATCAATTTTTCTATCAACTAAAATTTTCAAGCTATTTGCAAACTCTGAGTCAGAATCATAAATTGACTGACCTTGACAAACTAAACAACGTAGGTTTTTAGTTATATTATTTCTTTTATCTAGTTCGTCAGCTTTAAGCGCATTAGATGTATAAAATATAATAACAATTAAAAAAAATCTTAAAATTTTCATTTTATCAATAAATTAATTTCATTAACTAATTCTTGGTTAAGAGGCCCAATATATTTTTTAATAATTTCATTATCATAAATTAAAAATGATTCAGGAACCCCATAAGCTCCCCACTCAATTGCAATTGTACCATCTAAATCAATAAAGATTTCTTTGTAAGGGTTTCCTAGTTCTTTTAAGAAATTTTCTGCATTTTTTAAATTATCTTTATAATTCATCCCAATAATATTTATTTCATTATCTAAATTTAAATTCATTAAAAAAGGATGCTCCTGTCGACATGGAACACACCAAGATGACCAAATATTTAATAAATAAAACTTATCTAACTCAAAGATACTTGATGATTTCACATTTTCTCCAGAAAAAAATTCTTTAGAATTAAACACCGGTATTTCTTTTTTTATATTAACATCTGGACTGTATATTTTTGAATCTTCTAGACCTTTATAAAAAATAAAAAATATTATCCCAAAAATAATGATGACTGAAAAAGGTAATATTTTATTTTTCATGATCTTTTTTGTAAAAAGCTAACAATTCCTCCAAGAGATAATAAAATTACTGATAGCCAAATCCATAACATAAATGGTTTAACTTGATATCTTACGTTGAAAAAATCTTGATTTTGAACCAGATTAATTACAATAAATTTGTCTGACATAAGAGTTGTTTTAATATCTGCTTCACTTGTGGCAATTACGGGTTGATTATAAATTCTCAACTCTGGCGAAAGTCTATCTTCTTCACCATTCTGATTACTTATGAAAAAATTTGCAATAATGGCATTATAATTTTGTTCTTTTTTCTGATCAACACTTTCAAATACTATCTTTGTTTTTGAATTTTCAAAAGTTTCACCAACCTTAAGATTTGTTATAATTTCAGTTGCAAATAAATTGTTAAACAAAATACTTAGGATTAATAAACTAAAACCAAAATGAGCGATATTTTGTGAAATATTTTTATATTTTTTTACAAAAAAATCTCTCAGCGTCATAAAGAATAAATAAAGAGCGCTCGATATCAAAATTGTATTTATTAAAACATTTTGATTAAAATTTTTTAATACTAAAAATGCTAATAAAATTGAGATAATCAAAAAAGAAACTAAATATATTTTGTCTTCTAGTTGAGATTTGATCCATTTTAATTTTGGACCAATCGCCATCATAAGTAAAAATGGAATTAAAAATGGAATTATCAATTTATGATAAAATGGTGGTCCGACAGATATTTTTTGAGAAGAAACTACATCTAAAAAAATTGGATAAACGGTGCCTATTAATACAACTGATAAGAAATACATCATAAACCAGTTATTAATTAATATTGCAGTTTCTTTGCTCAGCCAAAAAAAACTATAAGATTTTCTGTCATTATCTTTATGAAAAAAGAAAAAAATTAAAATAGATAAAAAAATCAAAATGAATAAAAAAACAAGAATAAATAAACCCCTTTCAGGATCATTAGCAAATGTATGGACTGAATTTAATATTCCTGATCTTACTAAAAATGTTCCACACATACTTAATGTAAATGTTGCAATAGAAAGAATTATTACCCATGAAGTTAAAATAGATTTTTTTTCTAATACTAAAATACAATGTAAAAGAATGGTTAATGCAAGCCACGGCATTAAAGAAACATTCTCAACTGGATCCCAAAACCAAAAACCTCCCCAGCCCAATTCGTAATAAGCCCAAATCGATCCAAGCAGTATTCCTAAAGTTAAAAATATCCACGAAATTAAGATCCATTTTTTTATATGTGATGCCCAACTATTAGAAATAATTTTTAAACTTGTTGCTGCCAAAACTGATGAAAAAATAATTGAAGAACCAACATAGCCTAAATATAAAATAGGTGGATGAATTGCTAAAGCTGGATCTTGTAAAATTGGATTTAATCCAAGACCTTCGGTAGGTATTGGAAAAATATAATTAAATGGATTTGATGTTTTGATTAAAAATAAAAAGAAACCAATTATTATTATTTGTTGAAAAACTAGAGTTAAAATTTTGTATTTTACTGGTTGATTTTTGGTTCTTACTAAAAATAAGAAAATAAATAACGTTAAAACAAGTAACCATAATAATAAACTGCCTTCATGATTACCCCAGGTTCCACTTATTTTGTAAAATAATGGTTTGGTAGTGTGAGAATTATTAAATACTGTTTCATTACTAAAATCCGAAATAACAAAAGAAAAAATCAAACACAAAAAACTAATGACAACAAAAAATAATTGTAAAAATGTAAATGATAATATTTTGGTATCTAATATGTTTGAGTTATTAAAATTTTTATATGAAAAATAAAATAATGATAATCCAATAATTAATCCTATTATTAATGAATAATATCCAATAAGACTATAGATCAATTTATTTTTCTCCTAATGCTTCTTTTACTTCTGGTGGCATATACTTTTCATCGTGCTTAGCTAAAATTTTTGTTGCAGAGAAAAAGTTTCTATCTTTCAAAAAACCTTCTGCAACAACCCCTTTTCCTTCAGCAAATAAATTTGGTACTGCGCCCGAATAAGTAACATTTATTTCATTTTTAAAGTCTGTAATTATAAAGTTAACTTCATTTGAATTTATAGAAATAGAATTTTTTTTAACCATACCTCCAACTCTTATTTTGCTTTTATCTATTTCAGTAAGTGATTTTATTTCAGAGGGCGATTGAAAATATATAACATTTTCTTCTAATGATTTTAAAATCAAAAATGTTGTTAAAATTAAAGTAATTAAGATTATTATTATAAACAGAAATCTTAATTTAACTTTTCGACCATACATGGTTTGAAAGTTAATTATTTGTTACGTTTGCTAAAATTTCTTTATTTATTCTTTGTGATTTTGCAGAATTAGCTTGCTCAGTAGTAAGAGATCCAAATTTAGCAACAAATTTGTTTTGTTCTTTAACAAATTGCATTTTAGTTACCAAATATAAACCTAAGAAACTTAATAAGGTAAAGCTAAAAGCAGATAACACATACACTGCATATCCATTCATAAAAAGTAATTCATTTATCATAATCTATCTAAGCCTTTATTTTTAATTTTTATCAGTTCTGTATTATATTTCATTAAGAAAATTAACAATGAAAAAAGAGCAAATGCCGCAGTCATTATTAATAATGGGTAAAGCATTGATGAATGAATTGAGCTTTTTGACAAAATATTAATAGATGCAGGTTGATGGAGTGTATTCCACCAATCAACTGAGTACTTTATAATTGGAACATTAATAATTCCTAAAATAGTTATAAAAGTTGAGATCTTGTAGACTTTTTCTTCCTTATCATAAATTCTCCATACAATTAAATACATTGCATAGAATAAAGCTAAAATTAACATTGATGTAATTCTTGCATCCCAAGCCCACCATGTTCCCCAAGTTGGTTTTCCCCAAATTGATCCTGTAACTAAAGCAATAATATTAAAAATAAATCCTGAAGGAGCTAAACTCTTAGAGATTAAAAAAAAGTTTTTATTTCTAAACACGAAACCAGAAATAGATAACAAAGTTATAGAAGAAAATATTCCAAGTGAAATCCAAGCAGCAGGAACATGAACATACATAATCCTAACTGCATCACTTTGTTTGTAATCTTCAGGCGATATGACTAATGCTTCAACTAAACCAACACTCAATACAACAATAAACAAAAATAAAACGTACTTAGGTGCTTTTGACGTGATTTTGAAAATCTTGTTAGGTTCAAAAAGTTTAAACATATTTTAATTTAGAATTTTTTTTGGTGATTTCTATTATGAAATAGTTTTCTGATCAAGAATGCAGAGGGGAGATAATAAGATTGAAATTAACGTTTAACACTCTTGACCAGAAGATACTAAAAATATAGCTAATTTGTATGGCCTTGATTTGAGCTAAATGTGGTTGAATGATGGTTGCCTTAATTAGAAAGCTTGAAATAACTAGATCCTTTTTTTCCTGAAAAAATCTCTTCAATTAAAGGGTGTTTTATTGGTTCATCAGAGTCATCCATCAACAAGTTTTGCTCAGAAACATAAGCTTCATAAGTTATTTCATCGTTTTCTGCTAATAGGTGATAAAATGGTTGATCTTTTCTTGGTCTGACATTTTTTGGAATAGACTGATACCATTCCTCAGAATTATTAAATTCAAAATCAACATCATAAATCACACCTCTAAATTCAAAGTGTTTATGCTTAACTATGTCTCCAATTGAAAATTTAGCTTTTTGAACTGGCATTGATCTTAGTATGGGTATTTAGAAATAAAAATCAATGCTAAAATATAAATGTTTTGTGATGTGGCAAATATGTTAATATCTTTTTGGTGAATAAATCTTTTTTAAAATTTGTTACTGATTTCGGTCCTTTAGCAATATTTTTTTTCTATTATTACAATAGTGGTAAAAATTTATCTGTAGCAATACCTCCACTAATAGTTGCAACTTTAGTTGCATTAGTAGTGGTTTGGTTTTTTGAAAAAAAAATTCCTCCAATGCCTTTGTTGAGTGGAATTTTAATTACTTTTTTTGGAGGATTAACTATCTACTTTAATGATCCTATATTTATTTATATAAAACCCACAATCATCAATATCATGTTTGCTCTCGCATTATTTTTTGGGAAATATTTTACCAATGAACCTATTCTAAAAAAAATTATGGGTAAATCTATTCCTCTAACTGATATTGGGTGGGAAATTCTTAATAAACGATGGATGTATTTTTTCTTTGGTCTTGCTTTATTAAATGAAATTGTTTGGAGAACTCAAACAGAAGAATTCTGGGTTAATTTTAAAGTGTGGGGAATGCTTCCAATAACAATAATATTTACAGGATTTCAAATCCCTTTAATAAATAAACATAAGATTGATGCGTAGTAATTTAAAATTAGTAGTAAATAATCCTCATAATAAAATAGAGGAAAAACATTTTTTTGAAAAAGATGAGCTAAAAATTATATTAGACTTATATGCTAAGATGGTTTCTGAAGGTTCTTGGAAAGATTACGGTTTAAGTATTTCAAGTAAACAAGTAGGTTTTAGTGTTTTTAGAAATGCTACTGAAAATGCTCTTTATAAAATTTGCAAAAATTTTAAGCCTAAAAATAAAAATCTTAAATATTTGATTACTGATACAAATGGTAAAATATTAAAAAATTCTCACGATCTTAGAATTTTATTAAAAAATACCAACTGGAAAAAACTGCAAAAATAAATTTATCTTCTTTGCCCAAATAATCTTAATAACATTATAAATAAATTTATAAAATCTAGATATAAAGTTAAAGCGCCCATTACAGCTTTCTTACCCATTAACTCACCTGAGTCTGACGCAACATACATATTTTTAATTTTCTGAGTGTCATAAGCTGTTAAACCAACAAATATTAAAACACCTAAAATTGAAATCACAAAATACATCATAGAAGATTTCATAAAAATATTAACAATTGAAGCTATAATTATTCCAATTAGACCCATCATTAAAAAAGACCCTAACTTTGTAAGATCTCTTTTAGTTGTGTATCCGTAGATACTCATCGCTCCAAATGTTGCAGATGTAATGAAGAAAACTCTTGTTACACTCATTCCAGTATAAACTAATAATATTGAAGATAATGATAGACCCATCAGAGCTGCAAAAACCCAAAACGTAGTTTGTGCCTTTGATGCACTCATTTTATTAATTCCAAAACTCATATAAAAAACGATACCTAGAGGTGCTAACATTACAAGCCATTTAAGACCTGATAAATAAATTGCATTCCCCATCTGCGTTAGACCAACGATTGAACCTGCATCATTAGTAACAACAGACATTTTAAATGTTAATAGTGCTACTATTCCAGTTAGCAATATACCTGTTGCCATGTAGTTATAAACTTTTAGCATGTAGGCTCTTAAGCCTTCATCCATTACAGCAGCTGTTTGTTGTGCTGCTTTTGCTCTATTTAGTATTCCATTTTTATCAAATTCCATAATAGGTAATATATATATTCTTTTACTAATTATTCAAGATACCTTAAAAGATTAACAAAATTTTAACTTAATATTTCTAATGAATTACAAAAATTTAGGTAATACCGATATTAAAGTGAGTACAATTTGTCTCGGCACTATGACGTGGGGAGAACAAAATACTGAGCTTGAAGCATTTGAACAAATGGATTTTGCTTTAGATCAGGGAGTAAACTTTTGGGACACTGCTGAATTATATGCAGTACCACCTAGAAAGGAAACCTATGGTGATACAGAAGAAATTATTGGAAACTGGTTTAAAAAAACTAAAAAAAGAGACAAAATCGTTCTTGCAACAAAAGTTGCTGGTCCAGCAAGAGATTATTTAAGAAGTGGAGAAAATAGTTTTACAGGTCCAAACTTAGAATCTGCTTTAAATGACAGTCTTAAAAGACTTAAAACTGATTATATTGATTTATATCAACTTCATTGGCCAGAAAGAAATGTAAATAATTTTGGAAGACTTGGTTATGTTCATAAAGAAAATGAATGGAATAAATTTGAAGATGTTCTTGCAGAGTTAAATAAATATATTGATCAGGGAAAAATAAGATACGTCGGTTTATCAAATGAGACCCCTTGGGGAGTTTTAAATTATCTTCAGTTATCCAAAGATAAAAAGTTGCCAAGAATGATGTCAATCCAAAATCCTTATAGTTTATTAAATAGATCTTACGAAGTTGGACTAGCTGAGGTTTCTATAAGAGAAAACATTGGCTGCTTAGCTTACTCTCCACTTGCAAGTGGATATTTAAGTGGAAAGTATAGAAACAGGAATTTTCCTAAAGGATCAAGAATGGAGAGAGATTTTGATTTCTGGACAAGGTATAGAAAGCCAAATACTGAGGATGCCGTTGAACATTATTATAAAATTAGTGAAAGATTTGATCTAGATATGAGTCAAATGTCTATTAAATTTTGTGAAATCCAAGACTTTATGACCAGTGTAATAATTGGAGCAACTACAATGGAGCAGTTGAAAACAAATATAGAAAGTGTAAATGTAAACTTATCTGATGATGTCATTAAAGAAATTAACCAAGTACAAACAATTTATCCAAATCCATGTCCATAATTAAAAAAATTACAATATTTTTAGGAATATTTTTTATAAGTGGTGTTACTCAACTTTCAGCCCAAGAAATTAAAAAAATTGGCAAATATAAAGATTGGGAAGCAATGGTTGTTATGGAAACTGATGGCAAAGTATGCTTTGCTCAATCATTGCCTATTTTACAAGCACCCAAAACTAATAAAAGAGATGCAAAATTATTTGTAGCATTCAGACCAAACGACAATATAAAAAATGAAGTAAGTGTTACCCCAGGTTATGAATTTAACAAAAATAATTCAGTAACTGCTGCTTCAGGAAAAAACAAATTTAAATTTGATATTAAGGAACAAGGTTTTGCGTGGATTGCTGACAATAAAGTTGAACTAAAAATGATCAAACAGATGAGAAAAGGATCTAGAATTATGATTACTGGATACAATCAACAAGGTTCTCAAACAATTGATCATTACTCATTACTAGGATTTACTAAAGCTTATAACGCTTCAAGAAAAGCTTGTAGTTAATTCGATGAAATCAAAAAAGAAAATTGTTCTAGCTTATTCTGGAGGGCTCGATACTTCTATAATTTTAAAATGGCTTCAAGAAAATTATGATGCAGATGTAATTTGTTATACAGCAGATGTTGGACAAGAAATTGATAGAAAAAAAATTATTACTAATGCAAAAAAATTTGGTGTTAAAAATATAATTATTAAAGATTTAAAAGATATTTTTGTTAAGGATTATGTTTATCCCATGATCAGAGGACACGCGATCTATGAGGGTGTTTATTTATTAGGGACATCAATAGCAAGACCTCTTATTGCAAAAGATCAGATAAGAGTAGCTAAAAAATTTAAAGCCTATGCAGTTTCGCATGGAGCAACTGGTAAAGGCAATGACCAAGTTAGATTTGAATTAGGGTATCATTATTTTGGTCCCAAAATTAAAATCATAGCCCCGTGGAGAATTTGGAAATTAAAATCAAGAACAGACTTAATTAATTATGCAAAAAAACATGGCATAGCTATTCCTAAAGATAAAAAAGGTGCACCTCCTTTTTCAGTAGATGATAATTTATTTCATACATCAACTGAAGGTAAGGTTTTAGAAAATCCAAAAAATTCAGCACCAGAATTTATTTTCCAGCGAACAATTTCTCCAGAAAAGGCACCAAACAAATCATCGTTTATTACTATCAATTTTAAAAACGGTGATCCTTTTGGAATAAATGGAAAAAAAATGTCTCCAGCTAAATTATTAACAAAGCTCAATGACATTGCAGGAAAAAATGGAATTGGAAGAGTTGACTTAGTGGAGAATAGATTTTTAGGTATCAAATCTAGAGGTGTATATGAAACACCCGGTGGAACTCTTTTAGTCAATGCTCATCGAGCAATTGAGTCTGTTACTTTAGACAAAGAAACTATGCATAAAAAAGATCAGATAATGTCTAGATATGCAGAGTTAATTTATAATGGTTATTGGTACTCAAAAGAAAGATTTAAACTTCAAAAAATTGTAGATTTAAAAAGAAGTAAAGTTAATGGTTCAGTTAAACTTAAATTGTATAAAGGAAATATTACAATTCAATCTAGAGTTACTAATAGCAGCGCATATTCAATGAAGAAGGTATCTTTTGAAGAAAATAAATCATTTAATAAATCTAACGTTGAGAGATTTATCAATTTTCATAAGAAAAAGCTTCGTACTTAGATTGCTTTAGGACAAATTGACATTTGTTTAAATCACTAAAAATTATATCCTTAGATCATGGAATCAATAAAGAATTGGATGAGAGATGCTGCAAATATTTTATTTGATGATAGTAAGAATGATCTACGCGCACTTCCTAAGACAGTTAGATTACAAATTCTTTTAGTTTTAAGTTTTATTTGGACTACTGTTTTTAGTTTATATGTTTTTTCTTACACAACTTTCGCATTTGGATGGGCTGGACTTTTTTTAGCTCATATAGGTTTAATATTTGCCGTTTATATGACTTTTAAACAATTCCATAGAGCAGAAGAGAAGTCTGCAAGTGTTTTTCAAACAAAAAATTTTGATCCTTTTAAAATCATGGTCATCGTATTTGTAATAGTATTTATATTTGTATTTTCAAAAGGAATTGAGGTTTTGACAAGTCCAAACCCGAACTCTTATTCAATCCCTTATGATGGTCCCTTAAAATCTGCAATTGAAAAATGGTTACCTTTTAGTAAAGATAAATAATGGATAAGATAGCAAAAAACTTACAGTTAGCACTAATGGTTATTATCTTAATCAGTACTGTTATTGCTGTTGGGATTGAAATGAAAAACATGTTCTTAAATCAATCTGTTACATTAGCAGATTTGCTTTTAATGTTTCTTTATTTGGAGGTACTAGCAATGGTTAGGGTTTTTTGGAACCAACAATCTATTAGTATTACCCTTCCACTTCTTATTGCAATTACCGCTCTTGCACGATTTATTATTCTACAAGGCAAAGAAATGGATCCTACTGCACTTGTTTATGAAGCAGTAGCTATTTTGTTAATAGCTGGAGCAATTGTTGTTTTAAGATTAAGACATAGTGAAAAATTAGGTCTTAAGAAAAAAAAATCAAAATAATTTAAAATGATATTTGAAGCTTCAAGGGCTAAGGCCTTAAATCAATTAAATAATTTTGTTGAGAATAATCTTGGAGAATATTCAAAATTAAGAAATTTTGATTTTGGACCTGAAAAAAGATCTAATATATCTTGCTTATCACCATATATAACTCATGGAATAATTAATGAACAAGAAGTCATTCAGAAAGCTCTAAGTAAATTTTCTTTTTCAAAAAATGAAAAGTTTATTCAAGAAGTTCTATGGCGAACTTATTGGAAAGGTTGGTTAGAACTTAGACCAAATGTTTGGGCTGATTATCTTATCGAATTAAATCAAATCAAAAACGAATTTAAAGATAATAAAGATTATATTGCAGCAATCGAAGGAAAAACAAAAGTAGATTGCTTTAATGAGTGGGTGAAAGAGCTTAAAGAAAACAATTATTTGCATAATCACACAAGAATGTGGTTTGCTAGTATTTGGATTTTTACTTTAGAATTGCCTTGGCAATTAGGTGCAGAATTTTTTATGCAACATCTTTATGATGGAGATGCTGCATCAAATACTCTTGGGTGGCGATGGGTTGCGGGTGTTCAAACTCAAGGAAAACATTACCTTGCAAGTGAATGGAATATTAAAAAATTCACTAACAATAGATTTCAAAATATAAAATTAAATGAAAATGCTCCTCCAAAAGTATCTGAAAAATCTTATCAAATAATTAAACAGGATTTCAATAACCCACAAAAGATTGAGAGTAAGAATCTTTTAATTTTTGAAAATAATCTTTCGTTTGAAATCACTGACTTTAAGGAAAACAACTTTAAGAAAATTTACTTAGTTTCTAATAAAAATGAAAATAGAGTAATAAAACTCAGTGAAAAGTTAGTGAAATTTAAATCTCATTTAATAGAAGACCAAGAACAAAGATTAAAATATCAATCTATTGATTGTCAAATTATAGATATAAGTGAATTAACAAATATTGAAAATTGTTATGGTTTATATCCAACGGTAGGTGAAAATTTAGATTTTTTAAATTCGAATAATTTAAAGATAGATTTTTTATATAGAAATCTTGATCAATTGGCTTGGCAATACTGCAATAAAGGATTTTTTAATTTTAAAAATTATATTCCCAAAATAGTCTCGACTTTTAACTAAAACCAACGAACCATCCCAATAATTCCAGCTGTTGCATAAAAAAATTGTAATAACAAAATTCCTTTATGACCACCCCTATAAGCCCAAATTCCAATTAAAATAGCTGACAAAAGCAATAGACAAAAACCAAAAAATTCTATTCCTATATTTAAAGCAACAAACAAGGAATATAATATTGCAGTTATAACCCCTGCCCATTCAAAGATCTTATTATTCATAAAAGTTTTTTAAAATTATCATAAAGGATTGTAGAATAGTTATTCATATCTTTCATGTTATCTTTTGCAGATTGGTCAAACTTTTCTAAAGCACCATTACCAAGCTGATCCTCTATAGCTTTTTTGTATTCCGGTACACATCCCCACTCATTGACTGTGGTATCTTTAATTTCTATATGAAATTGAATTCCATAAGCATGGTTTTGATATTTAAAGATTTGATACTTGGTAATTGGAGAAGAGGCTAATAAAGTTACATCTTTATTATTTTCAATACCTTGAACCTCATAAGAGTGCCATTGTAAACTTTTAATCGTATTAGGAAATTTTGAAAATAATTTATCTTCGTCTTTTTCATTAGAAAAATTAATATCCATAATTCCTATTTCTGCTGGTTTAGATTTAACTACTTTTCCACCAATCACTTCTCCTAAAAGCTGACAACCTAAACAAAAACCTAAATAAGGTTTTTTTAGATTAACAACAAATTCTTTAATTGCTTTCTTTTCTTCTATTAACCAAGGATATTCTTGTTCCATATAGGTATCCATTGGACCCCCCATACAAAACATTCCATCAAATTTACTTAAATCATCTGGTATTTTTTCACCTTCATCTAACTCAATGGTAGTTAAATTTAATCCATCAGCTAACATTAAATCTTTAATGTAACCTGGATCTTCTATTTTTATATGTTGTAATACTATTATGTTCACTAAGCTTAGCTTAGCTTAGAACACTTCTTGGAACAATATTTTACTCTATCCCAATTTAACTTCCATTTTTTTCGCCAAGTAAATGGTCTTTTACAAACTGGACAAATTTTTGTTGGTAAATTTTCTTTTTTCATCAAATTGTATTTAGTTTAATAAATTTATCAGCTTCAGATAAAATTAATTTTTTTCTATCAGATTTCATTTTATCAAATATTCTTACCATCATCGATAGACGAGGATTTTTTAAAAAGAATTTTCTGTTTCGATCTATGAATCTCCAGTAAAGACCATCCATGGTGTTACACCAATCGCCTTTTTTAAAATCCATCATTTTCATAAAATATGCAGATCCACAAATATAAGGTTTGGTTGCAAAAATTCCCCCATCACTAAACAATCCCATTCCATATACATTGGGAACCATTACCCAGTCTGAGGAGTCTACGAACATTTCCATGAACCATTTGTAAACAATTGTTGGCTTGATTTCACAAAGGTTCATAATATTTGATAAGATCATTAACCTTTCAATATGATGTGACCAACCATGATTAACGGCATTTTTAATTGCATAATCCAAAGGTGGAAGACCAGTGGTTCCATCGTACCAAGAATTTTTCATTTTTCTATTTTGTTTGAAAAAATTTCCAGTTTCCATTTCTTGAGAGTATGACTGATAAATTCCTCGCATAAATTCTCGCCAACCAATCACTTGACGAATGTAACCCTCTAAAGAATTCATTCTAATTTTATTTTTCTTGTGAAAGTCTAAAACTTTTTGGACAACAAATTCAGGGGTTATTAAACCTAAATTTATGTAAGGACTTAATGCGCTATGGAACAGGATATTATCTTTTTGATCAACTGCATCCTCATAATCACCAAAAAGATTAGATTTTTCTTTTATAAAAAAATTCAATAGTTTAACT
>CACGGJ010000008.1 GCA_902572515.1 uncultured Pelagibacteraceae bacterium
AATTCTAAAACTTTGTCTCTCATTTCAAATGCTTTTTCAATCATAATCATATGGCCACAACCCTCGATTATGTGTGTAGATGAGTTGTTAATTAGACTAGAAAATTTTTTTCCAGCTTCTAGATTTACCATTTTATCTAGAGAGCCAAAAATAAACATTGACGGAAATTCAATTAATTTAGCAGCTTCAGAACCATTTTTGTAATTGTTACATGCAACAAGGTCCACCGCCAGTATGTCTCTTATGTCTCGAGGTGATTGTATTATTTTTTCTACTGGGTTACCTCCAATAAATCTTTTTGAACCTTCATAACCCCACTTCATCATTAATTTAACAGCATCAGAGTCCCCATTTTTTGCTAGATCAATTAAATCTGGATGAACTGGCATCTTATTTGACCCTCCGATAAAAACTAACTTTTTTAATCTATTTTTATATTTATGAGCATATTCAAGTATCTCCAAGCAACCTTGAGAATGACCAATTAAAATTAAATTATTTAAATTAAGTTTATTAAAAACCTTCTCCAACCAATCAGCTATTTTTTCAATACTATCTAAGCAAGGGCCATCAGAATTACCATGCCCAGGTAAATCAATAGATAATACGTTAAAATTATTATTTGAAAAAAACTGTTCAGTTAGAGACCAAACAATATGCGAAAGACCACTTCCATGAAGAAATACTATTGTTTCTTTATTTTGATCAATACCCTGTCCTGCATCAGACGCATAAACATTTTTATTTTCCAATTGAAAATTCAAAAATTACCTAAACTTGTTTTCTTAATTCAAACTTTTGTATTTTTCCTGTCGAAGTTTTTGGCAAATCACAGAACACAACCTTTTTAGGAACTTTAAATCCCGCTAAAGTTTCTTTACAAAAATCAATTAATTCTTTTTCTGATACCGGCTTATCTTTAACCATTTCAATAAATGCACAAGGAACTTCTCCCCATTTTTCATCTGGTTTTGCAACAACTGCAGCAATAGAAACTGATGGATGTTTAGAAAGTGTATTTTCTATTTCAATTGAAGAAATATTTTCTCCTCCAGAAATAATTATATCTTTTGATCTATCTTGTATTTTTACATACCCATCAGGATGCATTACAGCTAAATCACCACTATGAAACCATCCATCTTTCATGGCTTTATCAGTAGCATCTTTGTCTTTAAAGTAACCTTTCATTACGACATTCCCTCTAATCATAATTTCACCAATTGTTTTTCCATCTTTAGGAACTTCTTTCATTGTTTCTGGATCCAAAACAACGACACCTTCAGTATTTGGATATCTCACACCTTGCCTAGCCTTAATTTCATTTTGTTTTTCCTCATCGAACTTGTTCCATTCATCATTCCACGCACACTGAGTAACATGTCCATAAGTTTCCGTTAAACCGTATACATGCATAACTTCAAAACCTAATGCTCTCATTTTTTTAAAAATTATACTTGGTGGTGGCGCTCCAGCAGTCAAAACATAAACTTTTTGTTTTAATTTTTTTTTGTCACTTTCAGGAGCTCCTGTAATCATATTTAATACTATTGGGGCACCGCCAAAATGAGTTACTTCATATTTATCGATTAATTCAAAAATTTTTTTTATGTCAATATTTCTTAAACAAATTGTCCTTCCGTTTAACATTGGAACCGTCCATGGATAACACCAACCATTACAATGAAACATTGGAACCACTGTTAAAAAATTTAATCTATTTGGCATGTTCCAAGCTACCGAACTTCCTGTAGACATTAAATATGCACCTCTATGATGATAATGCTGGATTAATTAATGATCCAGTTGTTTTAAGAATTAATGAAAATAAATGGTGGATTTCAATTGCAGATACGGACGTAATATTATTTGCAAAAGGATTAGCAATTGGAAATAAATTTGATGTTAAAATCATAGAGCCAAAAGTTGATATCATGGCTGTACAAGGTCCAAAATCATTTCAATTGATGGAAAAAGTATTTGGAGAACAGATCACAAAATTAAAATTTTTTGGTTTTGATTATTTTGAATTTGGAGGTGCAAAACACCTTATCGCACAATCTGGATGGTCTAAACAAGGAGGTTATGAAGTATATGTTCAAAATACTGAAGCAGGCTTAAAACTATATGATCATTTATTTGAAATTGGAAAAGAATTTAATATTAAACCAGGGTGTCCTAATTTAATAGAACGAATCGAAAGTGGACTGTTATCTCATGGCAATGATATGGATAACGGAGATAATCCTTATGAATGTGGGTTTGATAAATATGTCAACCTAGATAGTGATGTTATTTTTTTAGGAAAAGAAAAATTAAAGAAAATAAAATCTGAAGGTATAAAAAGAAAATTAATGGGTGTGAAGTTAGATTTGGATAAAATAAGTTTAACAGGATCTTTAGATCTGGCTGATGATAATAACAAAATCATTGGGGAATTAAGGTCAGCCTGTTATTCGCCTCATTTTAAAAAAGTAATTGGTATTGCTATGATGAAAAAATCGCATTGGAATATAGACCAGAACGTAAAAGCAAGCATAAATGGTGATATTTGTAGTGGTAAAGTTTGCGATTTACCTTTTATTTAGTATAACAACTTTAAAATGAACATAGCTATAGTAGGTGCAACAGGAAATGTTGGGAGAAAAACTCTTGAAGTATTTGATAAAAAAAACTTTAAGTTTGATAATCTATATTTAGTTGCCTCAGAAAAAAGTGCAGGAAAAAAAATCTCTTTTAGAGATAATGAGTATGTTGTTGAAAATTTAGAGACATATGATTTTTCAAAAGCAGATATAACTTTTTTTGCAGCAGGAGGAAAAATTGCTGAAAAATTTGCAGAAAAGGCTGCCAAGCACACAATTGTAATAGATAATTCAAGTTTTTTTAGGATGGATCCTGATGTTCCATTGATCGTTCCACAAGTGAATGCAGCCGAAATTAAAAATATGAAAAAAAATATTATTGCCAATCCAAATTGTTCTACAGCACAACTTGTTATAGCACTTAAACCACTACATAATTTATTCAAAATTAAAAGAGTTGTAGTTTCAACTTACCAATCTGTTTCAGGTGGTGGTAAAAGTCCAATGGACGAATTAATTGATCAAACTAAACAATATTTAGATGGAAAAAAAATACAGTCAAAAAATTTTACTAAACAAATCGCTTTTAATGTTATTCCACATATCGATGTTTTTGCTGATGATGGATATACAAAAGAAGAATTAAAAATGACAAATGAAACAAAAAAAATCTTAGATGAGTCAATTGAACTTACAGCTACATGTGTAAGAATTCCTGTTTTAGTATCTCATTCGGAGTCTGTAAATATAGAATTTGAAAAACCATATACTTTAGAAAAAGTGAGAGATGTTTTAAGTAAAGCAGATGGTTGTGAGGTTATTGATAAAAGAGAAAATGGAGGTTATAGCACACCATTTGAAGCAGCTGGGAGTGATGAGACATATATATCTAGAATTAGGGAAGACAAAACTAAAAAGAATTCGTTAAATTTGTGGATTGTATCAGACAACCTATTGAGAGGTGCTGCACTTAATTCTGTTGAAATTGCTGAAACAATTATTAATTCAAAATAAAATATGGAAAACAGACCTTTATCACCACACATACAGATTTATAAATGGCATATTTCTTCATTAGTATCTATTTCACACAGAATTACAGGAATAATTAATTTTTTTGCAATCACATTAATTTGTATTTGGTTTGCATTAATGCTTCTAGGAGAAAGTAATTATCAAATTATTAAAAATTTTTTAGAAACTTTTTTAGGTAAATTTATTTTAATTGGAATAACCTGGTCATTTAGTTTTCAAATGTTAAGTGAAGTAAGACACTTGATTATGGATTTAGGTTATGGATTTGAATTACAAACAACAAAAATTACAGGTTTGTTAGTTATTTTTGGTTCGATTGTTTTAACTATCTTAATTTATTTAATTGGCAGAGGATTAATATAATGCTTCCAGTAACAAAAAAATGGTTATTCTTAAAAATTAGTTCCGCAATCTTATTACCTTTAATGCTTTGGTTTATTGTAAATTTAGTAAATATCTATGACAAAAGTTACTTTGAAATAGTGAATTTTTTAACAACACAACCATCTAAATTCCTAATTGGATTATTTTTAGTTATTGCTTATTTTTTTTCAGCTTTGACTATAAGTGAGGTTTTTGAAGACTATATTAACGATAAAAAAACCAAAAATGCCGCAAACAAAGTCCTAAATTTTTTTGCTATAACAATTCCGGTAATTACAATAATTGTAATTTTTAACTTAAATACATGAAAGCATATAATATTATAGACCATGAGTACGATGTTGTTGTACTTGGTGCAGGTGGATCAGGTTTACGAGCGGCAGTAGGGCTCAGCGAAGCTGGCTTAAAAACAGCTTGTATCTCAAAAGTATTTCCTACCAGAAGTCATACATCAGCTGCACAAGGCGGAATATCAGCAGCACTAGGAAACATGGGAGAAGATGATTGGAGATGGCACATGTATGACACTGTAAAAGGTGCAGATTGGTTAGGTGATCAAGATAGTATTGAATATCTTTGTAAAGAAGCACCTAAAGCAGTTTTAGAGTTAGAGAAATATGGAGTTCCATTTAGCAGAACTGAAGAAGGAAAAATTTATCAAAGACCATTTGGTGGAATGACAAAAAATTATGGAAATGGAATAGTTCAAAGAACTTGTGCAGCAGCCGATAGAACAGGACATGCAATTTTACACACATTATATGGACAAGCGTTAAAGCATAATACAGAATTTTTTATAGAATATTTTGCATTAGATTTGTTGATGAAGAATGGAGAATGCAAAGGTCTAATTGCTTGGAATTTGAATGATGGCACAATTCATAGATTTAGAGCGCACACAGTAATTATTGCTACTGGTGGTTATGGAAAAGTTTATTATTCAGCAACATCAGCACATACTTGCACTGGTGATGGTAATGCAATGGTTTTAAGAGCTGGATTACCGCTTCAGGATATGGAGTTTGTTCAATTTCACCCAACAGGAATTTATGGCCACGGTACCTTAATAACAGAAGGTGCGCGAGGAGAAGGGGGTTATCTTACAAATTCTAAAGGTGAAAGATTTATGGAAAGGTATGCTCCAAATGCAAAAGATTTAGCATCAAGAGATGTTGTTAGCAGATCTATGTCTATTGAGATTAATGAGGGTAGAGGTGTTGGAAAAGATCAAGATCATGTTCATTTGAACCTAAGTCACTTAGATAAAGATATTATTGAAAGCAGGCTTCCTGGAATTACTGATGCAGCAAGATTATTTGCAAATGTAGATGTAACTAAAGAACCAATTCCTGTTGTACCAACAGTTCATTATAATATGGGTGGTATTCCGACAAACTATAAAGCAGAAGTATTAACTGTAAATGGCTCAGAAAAAACTGTTCCAGGTTTAATGGCTATAGGAGAAGCGGCATGTGTCTCTGTTCACGGAGCAAATAGACTTGGTTCTAATTCTTTAATTGATCTAGTAGTATTTGGAAGAGCAGCAGCAAAAAGAGCAGCTGAATTAGTTAAGCCAGGAACACCTCATGAGGAAATTCCTGAGTCAGAAACACAAAAATGTTTAGATAGATTTGATAAACTTAGAAATGCACAAGGAAATAATAGTACTGCTGAACTTAGACTTTCAATGCAAAAAACGATGCAGTCGAAATGTGCAGTTTTTAGAACAGAAAAAAATCTTAAAGAAGGCGTTAATGAGATTAAAAAAACCTATGATGGTATGGACTCAATTTCAGTTAAAGATAGGTCTTTAGTATTTAATACTGATTTAGTTGAAACATTAGAATTTGATAATTTAATAAGACAAGCAGTAACTACTGTAGAATCTGCATATCATAGAAAAGAGAGCAGAGGAGCTCACGCGAGAGATGACTATCCAAAAAGAGATGACGAAAAGTTTATGCAACATACTCTTGCTTGGTGTGATGGAAAAAATACAAAAATTAGTTACAGAGCAGTACACAAATCAACTTTAACAAATGAAGTTCAATATTTTCCACCACAAGAGCGAGTATATTAATGGTTCAGCTAAGCTTACCTAAAAATTCAAAGGTTAAAAAAGGCAAATATTTTAAAGACAAAACTGGATCTAAAAATTTAAGAAAAATAAATATTTATAGATGGGATCCATCGACAGAAGAAAATCCTAGGATTGATACATACGAAGTTGATATGGATAATTGTCCATCTAAGGTGCTGGATATTTTAAATAAAATTAAAAACGAAATTGATCCTACATTGGCCTATAGAAGGTCTTGTGCTCATGGTGTTTGTGGTTCTTGTGCTATGAATATGGGAGGAAAAAACGGACTAGCCTGCACAACTCCTCATGCAGAGATAGACGGTGACATCGATATTTATCCTCTACCTCATTTAAAAGTTAAAAGAGATTTGATTGGTGATTTAGATGGCTTATATAAACAATATCAATCTATTGAACCTTGGTTAAAAAATAACTCAACAAAACAGACAACAGAAATTTATCAGTCTAAAGAAGATAGAGCAAAACTTGATGGTGCTTACGAATGCATTATGTGTGCTTGCTGTTCTACATCTTGCCCAAGTTATTGGTGGAATGGAGATAAATATTTAGGTCCAGCAGTCCTGCTACAGGCTTATAGATGGATTATTGATAGTAGAGATGAAGAGAGAAAAGCTAGATTAAAAAAAGTTTCTGATGAATTAAAATTATATAGATGCCACACAATATTAAATTGTACAAATGCATGTCCAAAGGGCTTGAATCCAGCAAAAGCTATAGCTGAAATAAAAAAAATGTTAGCAACAGCTAATGTTTAAATAGACTATTCGATATTTTTGATCTAAAACACCGTATTCATGAAATTAATAGAACACTTCGTAAACGGTAAAATAATTCCGGGATCTTCAGATAAAAAAGGAAAAGTTTTTAATCCAGCAACTGGTGAGCAAGAGTCAGAGGTAAGACTTGCCTCAAGATCTGACTTAGATAGTGCTGTTGAGGAAGCAAAAAAAGCATTTGAAACTTGGTCTTTAAAACCTGCTCTTCAAAGAGCTAGAATAATATTTAAATTTAAAGAATTAATTGAAAAAAATTCTGATGAATTAACGAAGTTAATAGTTTCAGAACATGGAAAAGTTTATGAAGATGCAAGAGGATCTTTAACCAGAGGACTTGAGGTGGTAGAATTTGCTTGTGGAATACCACATTTATTAAAAGGTGAGTTTTCAGAAAATGTTGGTACCAATGTTGATAGTTGGTCAATCAGACAACCATTAGGAGTTGTTGCAGGTATCACACCTTTTAATTTTCCTGCTATGGTACCAATGTGGATGTTTCCAATAGCAATAGCTTGTGGAAATACTTTTATTCTTAAACCATCAGAAAAAGACCCTTCTTGTTCAATAAGATTGGCAGAACTACTTTCTGAAGCGGGTCTTCCAGAAGGAGTATTTAACGTAATAAATGGAGATAAAGAAGCTGTTGATGCAATTTTAGAAAACAAAGATATCAAAGCAGTTAGTTTCGTAGGATCTACTCCTATTGCAAAATATATTTATGAAAATTCAGCTAAAAATGAAAAAAGAGTTCAAGCTTTGGGTGGAGCAAAAAACCATTTAGTTGTTATGCCAGATTGTGATTTAGATGGTGCAGTAAATGGTTTAATGGGTGCTGCTTATGGTTCAGCTGGAGAAAGATGTATGGCTCAATCAGTTGCGGTTGCGGTTGGAGATATCGGTGATGAACTTGTATCAAGATTATCAAAAAAAGCTGAAGCTTTAAAAGTTGGTCCTGGAATGGATAAAGCATCAGAAATGGGACCTTTAGTTACAAAAGAACATTTAGAAAAAGTTACAAGTTACGTTGATTTAGGTGTCAAGGAAGGCGCAAAGCTAGTGGTTGATGGAAGAGGTTTAAAACTTCAAGGTTATGAAAATGGTTTCTATATAGGTGGATGTTTATTTGATCATGTAAATAAAGATATGAGAATTTACCAAGAAGAAATATTCGGTCCAGTCTTATCAGTTGTTCGAGTAAAAACTTTTGAAGAAGCTGCAAAATTAATCAACGACCATGAGTACGGAAATGGAGTTAGTATTTATACAAGAGACGGTGATGCAGGCAGAACTTTTGCAAGTAAAATTCAAGTAGGTATGGTTGGTATTAACGTGCCGATCCCAGTTCCAATGGCATTTCATAGTTTTGGTGGTTGGAAAAGATCATTATTTGGAGATAGCGGAATGCATGGTATGGAAGGAATAAAATTTTATACTAAACTTAAAACTGTAACATCTAGATGGCCTTCAGGTGTCCGATCAAATGCGGAATTTGTTATGCCAACAATGAAATAAAGGAAATAAATGACAAAGATATCTTTAATTGGTGCAGGCCAAATAGGTGGAACTCTTGCACATTTAATAGGAACAAAAGAACTAGTTAATGAAGTGGTTTTATTTGACGTAGCTAGTGGTATTGCAAAAGGAAAGGCATTAGATATTGCTCAATCTTCTTCAGTAGATGGATTTAATGTTAGGTTTTCAGGAACTGATGACTATGAGGACATAAAAGATTCAGATGTAATAATAATTACAGCAGGTGTTCCAAGAAAACCTGGAATGAGCCGAGACGATCTTCTTGGAATTAATTTAAAAATTATTAAACAAGTTGCTGAGGGGGTAAAGAAAAATGCTCCTAACGCTTTTGTGATCTGTATCACCAATCCTTTAGATGTTATGGTTATGGCATTTCAAAAATTTTCAGGTTTGCCATCAAATAAAGTTGTTGGTATGGCTGGTATTTTAGATAGTTCGAGATTTAAATTATTTTTATCATTAGAACTAAATGTGCCAGTAAGAGAAATTGAGGCAATGGTTATGGGTGGTCATGGTGACACCATGGTTCCTATGCCAAGATTTACAAAAATTTCAGGTAAACCATTGCTGGATCTTGTAAAAGATGGAAAGATTTCTTTAGAAAGAGTTGAGGAAATTAATCAAAGAACGCGAGATGGTGGTGCGGAAATAGTTAAATATTTAGAAAAAGGATCAGCCTTTTATGCACCAGCAGCTTCAGGTGTTCAAATGGCAGAAGCATATTTAAATGATCAGAAAAAATTATTACCCTGCGCTGTACAATTAAATGGAGAATATGGTGTGAAAAATGTTTATGCGGGTGTTCCCGTTGTCATTGGAAAAGATGGTGTAGAAAAAATTGAAGAGATTGATTTAGATGAAAAAGAAAAAAAAGAATTTATGCATTCAATAGATGCTGTAAAAGCTTTATGGGAAGCTGCATCTAAAATAGATCCTGATTTATCTAAATAATAATGAATATTCACGAGCATCAAGCTAAACAAATATTAAAAAAATATGGAGCTGTAGTTCCCGAAGGAGTATTTGCACTTAATGTTGATGAACTTATTCAAAAAGTAAAAGCACTCAAAACTGAGAAATATGTGCTTAAAGCACAAATCCATGCTGGAGGAAGAGGAAAAGCTGGTGGTGTAAAAATTTTAAACTCTATCGAGGAACTAACAGTAGCAGCTAAAGAATTACTAGGAAAAACACTAGTTACTCATCAAACTGGCCCTGAAGGTAGAGAGGTAAAAAGATTATATGTAGAAGAATCATCAAATATAGATAAAGAATTTTACTTATCGTGCCTGGTTGATAGGGCAAGTTCTAAAATTGCATTTATATCAAGTGACCAAGGAGGGATGGACATTGAAGAAGTTGCAAGCAGTTCACCTGATAAAATTATTACTACAAAAGTTGATATGACTGATAAAATTTCTGAGTCAGATTGTGAAAAAATAATTAATATTTTTAATTTAAATGAAGACGCAAAAAAACAAGCAATAACATTAATTAAATCAATATATAAAATGTTTGTGAGTACCGATGCTAACATGGTTGAAGTAAATCCATTAATTTTGACAAAAGAGGAAAAAATTGTTTGTTTAGATGCAAAAGTTAATTTCGACTCTAATGCTTTATTCAGGCATCCAGAAATTGTTGAATTAAGAGATTTAAATGAGGAAGATCCTACCGAGATAGAAGCTAGCAAGCATGATCTTGCATATATCAAGCTAGATGGAAGTATTGGCTGTATGGTGAATGGAGCAGGATTGGCGATGGCAACAATGGATATAATTAAATTGTATGGTAAAGAGCCAGCAAATTTTTTAGATGTAGGTGGTGGCGCATCCAAAGAAAAAGTATCTGCCGCATTAAAGATAATTCTTTCAGATAAAAATGTTAAAGGTATTTTAATTAATATTTTTGGAGGAATAATGAGATGTGATGTCCTTGCTCAAGGAGTAGTTGATGCAGCTAAAGAAATTAATATTAGTGTACCTTTAGTTGTTCGATTAGCAGGCACAAATTTCAAAGAAGGGAAGGAAATTCTTGATAATTCTGGATTAAAATTAATTTCTGCAGAAAATTTAGATGATGCTGCTAAGAAAATTGTTGAGGCTATAAAATAAAATGTCGGTTTTGGTAAATAAAAATACTAAAGTAATTTGTCAGGGATTTACTGGCTCACACGGAACATTTCATTCAGAGCAAGCTATAAAATATGGAACCAATCTTGTTGGTGGAGTTACGCCAAAGAAAGGTGGACAAAAACATTTAGATAGACCGGTTTTTAATAGTGTTTTAGAGGCAAAAAATGAAGTAGGAGCAGATGCAACTATGATTTATGTACCTGCTAAATTTGCAGCAGCAGCAATCATTGAAGCTATTGATGCATCAATTGAACTTATTGTTTGTATAACAGAGGGAATTCCAATTCAGGATATGCTTAAGGTCAGACAAAAATTAAGTGGATCTAGTAGCAGATTAATTGGACCTAATTGTCCAGGAATAATCACACCAGATGAATGTAAAATTGGCATTATGCCGGGAAGTATTCACAAAAGAGGAAGTGTTGGAATTGTATCGAGGTCAGGTACATTGACATACGAAGCTGTAGCACAAACAACTGAAAATGGACTTGGTCAATCAACTTGTATTGGTATAGGTGGTGATCCTATTAATGGAACAAATTTTATAGATTGCTTAGATTTATTTTTAAATGATGATGAAACAGAATCTATTTTAATGATAGGTGAAATTGGAGGAACAGCCGAAGAAGAAGCAGCTGACTTTATAAAAAATCATAAGATTAAAAAACCAATAGTTGGATTTATAGCTGGAATTACTGCTCCTCCAGGAAGGAGAATGGGGCATGCTGGTGCTATTATATCAGGTGGCAAGGGTGGAGCAGAAGATAAAATAAAAAAAATGCAAGAATGTGGTATTACAGTTGCTAAATCACCATCAATTATTGGAAAAACTTTATTTGATAAACTGTCTAATTGAAAAAAAATATTAGAGGGATATATTAAATAAAAAAGATGTCTTCATCAAAAAATCTTGATTTCGAAAAAACTTCATTTTTAAACAAATCTAATAGTGCATTTATAGAGGAAATGTATTTAAAGTTTGTTAATAAAGATGCTGATCTTCCAGAAAGTTGGGCAAATTATTTTGAGGGAATTGGTGAAGAATTAAATGTTATAGCAAAAGAAATTAATGGCCCATCATGGGGACCTACTAGAAAAAAGATTGATATTGATGAATTACAAAAAAAAATAGAAGAACAAGATAAAAATGATTTTGATAATGTCAAATTAGACACTTCAGAAAAATTTAATTTTCAATTACTTGCTGACTCAAATAAAGACTCTATTAGTGCTGTAGCATTAATTAGAGCATATAGACTAAGAGGACATTTATTAGCAGATCTTGATCCTTTAGAAATGAGAGAGTCAGAATATTTAGATGAGCTTCACCCAGATTTTTATGGTTTTAAAAAAGAAAACTACGATAAGAAAATTTTTCTAAACGGTATAATTAATCGTAAATATGCAAATATAAGAGAAATACTTAAGTTTATGAAGAAGACCTATTGTGGAAAAATAGGTTATGAGTTCATGCATATCTCAAACCCAGATGAAAGAAAGTGGTTTAGAGACAGGATAGAGCAAGATAAAAATGCACTCCAATTTACAAAAAATGGTAAAGAGGCAATTTTAAATAAATTAGTACAGGCAGAAGGATTTGAAAAATTTTTAGCTACAAAGTATGTGGGAACAAAAAGATTTGGTTTAGATGGTGGTGAAAGTTTAATACCTGCTCTTGAACAAATAATCAAAATTGGTGGCCAAAATAATATAAAAGAAGTTAAAATAGGCATGTCTCATAGAGGCAGACTTAACGTTTTGGCAAACGTTTTACAAAAATCTTATAAAAAAATTTTTAATGAGTTTGCTGGTGAGTTTAGTACTAATTCTGAAGATAGTGCTGGAGATGTAAAGTATCATCTTGGAGCGTCGTCTGATAGAGAATTTGATGGAAACTCAGTACACGTCAGTTTAACAGATAATCCTTCTCATTTAGAAGCTGTTAACCCAGTTGTTTTGGGACAAACAAGAGCCAAACAATTTTTTCACAAAGACCGTGAAAGAAATAAAGTTATACCAATTCTCATTCATGGGGATGCAGCTTTTGCTGGACAAGGAGTTGTAGCAGAATGTTTTGCAATGTCTGGATTACCAGGACACAACACTGGAGGAACAATTCATATTATTGTTAATAATCAGATAGGATTTACTACTAGTCCAAGATTTGCAAGGTCTTCACCTTATCCATCTGATGTTGCAAAAATGGTAGAGGCACCGATCCTTCATGTTAATGGTGATGATCCAGAAGCAGTTGTTTATGCAACCAGAATAGCAACAGAATTTCGATTAAAATTTAATAGAGACGTTGTAGTAGATTTAATTTGTTATAGAAGATTTGGACACAATGAGGGAGATGAGCCTTCATTTACTCAACCTTTAATGTATAAAAAAATTAGATCTCATCCCAGTGTTTACAAAATTTATGGAAATAAATTAGTAAACGAAAAATCTATTACTGAAGAATTATTAAATCAAAATGTTAAATCGTTTAAAGATTTACTTGATGAACAATATAAAAGTGCAAAAGATTATAAACCTAAAATAGAATGGTTTGAAGGAACATGGTCAAGATATAAACCTGAAAGGGGTAAAGATAAAAGGGGCATAACAGGTTTTGAAGAAAATAAATTAAAAATAATTTCAGATAAAATAAATAGTATTCCTGAGGAAAAAAATATTCATAAGACTATCTCTAAAATATTTAATGCTAGAAAAGAAAGTATCGAAAAAGGTACTGGTATTGATTGGTCTTCAGCTGAATCTTTAGCGTTTGGATCTTTGCTGGAAGAGGGATATCCAGTCAGACTTGTAGGACAAGACTCTGGAAGAGGAACATTTAGTCAACGACATTCTGTTTTAAGAAATCAAATAGATAATTCTAGGTACGTTCCTCTTAATAATATTTCTAAAAATCAAAAGCAATTTGAGGTAGTAGATAGTTTTTTATCTGAACTTGCAGTTTTAGGTTTTGAATATGGTTATAGTTTAGTAGAGCCAAACACTCTTACTCTTTGGGAAGCACAATTCGGTGACTTTGCTAATGGAGCCCAAGTAGTAATTGATCAATTTATTGCATCTGGTGAGAGAAAATGGAATAGAGCATCTGGTATAGTAATGTTGTTGCCTCATGGATATGAAGGACAAGGACCAGAACATTCTTCAGCAAGATTAGAAAGATTTTTACAACTATGCTCAAACGATAATATGCAAGTAATGAACTGCACAACTCCAGCAAATTATTTTCATGCTTTAAGAAGACAAATGCATAGGAGTTTTAGAAAGCCACTAATCATAATGACACCAAAATCATTATTAAGAAATAAGTATTGTGTTTCAAATTTAGAGGATTTTAACAAAAAAAATACTTTCCATAGAGTATTGTGGGATCATGCCATCGATCCTAAGTCTAAAGGATTTATTAAACTAAAAGAAAGTTCTAAAATAAGAAAAGTAATTCTTTGTTCTGGAAAAGTATATTTTGATTTGTTAGATGCCAGAGAAAAGCTCAAAAGAGATGATGTAGTGATGTATAGAATTGAACAATTATATCCATTTCCAGCAAAAGCTTTGGTTAAGGAGTTAAAACCATATGCTGAAAATGCTGAATTCTTTTGGTGCCAAGAAGAACCAAAAAATATGGGTGCTTGGTTTTCAGTTAGAGATTATATCCAATGGACATTAGACACTTTAAAGGCTAATAATAATAAAATTTCTTATATAGGAAGAAGCCCAGACGCAACTCCTGCAACAGGATATGCCAAAAGGCACAATTCTCAACAACAAGAAATAATTAACAAGGTATTTGATTAATTTTAATGAGTGAAAAAATAGTAGTCCCAGTTCTAGGTGAAAGTATAACAGAAGCGACTGTTGCAAAATGGTTGAAAAACGCAGGTGATACAGTCGAAGCAGATGAACCAATTGTAGAACTTGAGACAGACAAAGTAAATTTAGAAGTGCCATCCCCAATTTCTGGTGTGTTAACAGAGATAAATTCACAAGATGGATCAGTCGTTGAAGTAGGAGCATTATTAGGTTCTGTATCAGCCGAAGGTGGAACAGCGGTTAAATCTGCACCGAAAATCAGTGAAGAAACAAAGAAAGAGGAAATTATTCCTGGAGAGAGCAATGTAATAAAATTAGATGCAAATAAAAAAGAACCAAAAGTATTTGAAGAAAAACCCAAAGAGAAACCTTTGGTTTTAACTGAGGAAGTTAAACCAGATGTTGCTCCAAAAAGAGATGTTAATCCAACTTTATCTCCAGCAGTGAGAAAAATTGTAACTGAAAATAATATCGATATTAATTCAATTCAAGGTTCAGGAAAAGGTGGGAGAGTTTTAAAAGGAGATTTAATAAGTTTGATGGGTGCAAATCCAAAACCATCTGAAAGAAAAATTCAATATGGTGAAGAAGAACGAATTAAAATGACTAGGTTGAGACAGACTATTGCAAAAAGATTAAAGCAAGCTCAAGAGAATGCTGCTCTTTTAACAACATTTAACGAAGTTGATATGAGTAGTGTAATGGAAATGAGGAAAGAAAATCAAGAGGATTTCCAATCTCGTTATAGAATAAAATTAGGATTTATGTCTTTCTTTGTAAAAGCATGTGTAGTTGCTTTAAAAAATTTCCCTGCAGTTAATGCTGAAATTGATGGTGATGAGATAATATATAAAAATTATTACAATATTAGTTTTGCTGTTGGAACAGATAAAGGCTTGGTTGTTCCAGTTTTAAAAAATGCAGATGAATTATCCTTTGCTGATATTGAAAAAAATATTAAAGAAATTTCAGAAAAAGCGCGAGATGGAAAGCTAACGATTGAAGATCTCCAGGGAGGAACATTTACAATAAGTAATGGAGGTGTGTATGGGTCCATGCTTTCAACACCAATACTAAATTTACCTCAGTCTGGTGTGTTGGGAATGCATAATATAGTAGAAAGACCTATTGTTGTAGATGGTGAAATCAAAATAAGACCAATTATGTATTTAGCATTATCATATGATCATAGAATTATTGATGGAAAAGAGTCTGTATCTTTCCTTAAAATGATTAAAGAAAATTTAGAAGACCCTAGAAGGTTGTTTTTAGATATTTAAATGTCAGAAAAATTTCAAGCTGTAGTTATTGGAGGTGGACCGGGTGGTTATGTCTGTGCAATTAGACTTGCTCAATTAGGATTAAAAACTGCATGTATAGAGTCTAGAGGGTCTTTGGGAGGTACTTGTTTAAACGTTGGTTGTATCCCATCAAAAAGCTTACTTAATCTGTCTGAAGAATTTCATAAAGTAAAAAATTTAGCAAACAAAGGTATTGAAGTTGGTGAAGTAAAATTAAATTTAGACAAAATGATGAAAAGCAAAGATAAAGCTGTAACAGTTCTTACCAAAGGTGTTGAATTTCTTTTGAAAAAAAACAAAGTTAGTTACTTTAAAGGACACGGAAGTTTTAAATCAAAAAATGAAATTTTAATAAAGGATGATAAAAATAAAGAAACTGTCATCCAATCAGAAAAAACAGTTATTGCAACAGGATCAGTTCCAGTTTCATTACCAGGAATAGAAATAGATGAGAAAATAATTGTCTCATCAACAGGTGCCTTAAAGTTAGAAAAGGTACCTAAGAAAATGGTTGTAGTAGGAGGAGGTTATATAGGATTGGAGATGGGATCTGTATGGTCTAGACTTGGAGCAGAGGTGCAAGTTGTTGAATTTTTAGATCATATTACACCTGGAATGGATAAAGAAATTTCTTCAGAATTTATGAAAATTTTAAAAAAACAGGGTATGAAATTTAATATGCAAAATAAAGTTGAAACAATTAAAAAAAATGCAGCAGGTGCAGTGGTTTCAACAGTAGATAAAGATGGCAATAAAAATAATTTTGAGTGTGATGTTGTTTTAATCTCTGTTGGCAGAAAACCTAATACAGATGGTTTAAATTTAGAATCTGTAGGAATAGATCTTGATGAAAGAAATAGAATTAAAACTGATAAAATTTTTAAGACTAACGTTGAAAACATTTATGCAATAGGCGATGTAATTGTTGGTCCAATGCTTGCACACAAAGCGGAGGACGAAGGTATAGCAGTTGCAGAAAACATAGTTGGTCAATCTGGACATGTAAATTATGATACAATTCCAGGAGTAGTCTATACAACACCAGAAGTAGCATCAATCGGTAAAACTGAGGAACAATTAAAAGAATTAAATAAAAAATATAAAGTAGGGAAATTTTCGTTTATGGCCAATTCAAGAGCCAAGGCCATTGATGATGCAGAAGGTTTTGTTAAAATTTTAGCTGATGAGCAAACAGATAAAGTATTAGGTGCACATATAATTGGACCTCATGCAGGAGAATTAATTGCAGAGATTGGTGTTGCAATGGAATTTGGTGCAAGTGCAGAAGATATTGCCCGAACTTGTCATGCTCATCCAACGTTTTCTGAAGCAGTTAAAGAAGCTGCTTTATCAGTAGATAAAAGAGCAATACACTCTTAATTTTTTTTCATATTATAAAAATATGAAATATCCGATTCTTGTACCAAATATTTTTAATCATCCATTTACTTATGAAAGTAATTTAACTCTTAAAGTTGGAGATTATGTAATTGTACCTTTTGGAAAATCAAAAATTACTGGTGTTGTTTGGGACGAATTTGAAAAAAATAATAATAAAAATTTTAAGACTAAAAAGGTAATCAAGAAATTAGACGTTACTCCATTAAAAAAAAATACAATTAATTTTTTAAATTGGTTTGCAGAATATAATCTTATCCCAAAAGGTATGGCATTAAAGTTAGTGCTCTTAAGTAGTGACGCGGTAGAGAACAAAGAAACTCAACTTTATCAAATATTTGATAGCAAAATTAAGCAAAACTTAATCAAGCTGTCTAGTGATCAAAATAAATCTCTAAAAAAAATGAATGTTTCAAATAAAAAATTTAGAGTTCATGTTTTACAAGGCACAACCGGATCAGGAAAAACTTTAGTTTATTTTGAAGCATTAAAACCACTGATAGAGAAGGGTTTTCAAGGATTAATTTTATTACCAGAAATAGGTTTAACTAGTCAGTTTGAACAAAAATTTTTAGAATATTTTGGTTTTAAGCCCGCAGTTTGGCACTCAGGTATTTCAAAAAAAAAGAAAGAATTAATTTGGAGTGGCGTTTCTAATGGTAAAATAAAAATAATTATTGGTGCAAGGTCATCATTATTTTTACCATTTAAAAAATTAGGTATGATAATTGTTGATGAGGAACATGATCAATCATTTAAACAAGATGAAGGCATAACCTACAATGCTCGTGATATGGCAATTTCTAGAGCATCTTTTGAAAACATTCCAATAAATTTGATTACTGCTGTTCCTTCAATAGAAACTTTTGAAAATATTAAAAAGGGTAAATACGAGGTTTCTAGATTAAATGAAAGATATCAAAACGCAGCTTTACCTAATTATGAAATTATTAATTTAAATAATACCAAACTTGAAAAACAATCATGGCTATCAAATAAAATTATTGAAAAAGTTAATTTACATTTGGAAAAAAAAGATCAAGTTTTGTTTTTTTTAAACAGAAGAGGTTTTTCTCCAAATGCTTTATGTAATAAGTGTTTTACGAGTTTTACATGTCCAAATTGTAGTATCAATTTAGTTTATCATAAAAATAAAAATAACTTATTATGTCATTATTGTGGATACAAATCCGATCTTAAAAGGGACTGTACAAAAGAAGGCAATTGTGAATTTATTTTTAGCGGCCCTGGTGTTGAGAGAATTTCAGAAGAGGTAAAAAGAAAATTCCCTGGAAAAAAAATAGAGATTTTTTCAAGTGACACAATGAATAAAAAAGATTCTAAAGAAAAAATAGATAAAATTATTAATAATGAAACGCATATTTTGGTTGGAACTCAATTAATTTCAAAAGGTTTTCATTTTCCAAGTTTAAATTGTATTGTAGTTGTTGATATCGATCTTTCATCTCAAGGACATGATTTAAGAGGTGCAGAAAAAAATTTGCAGCTTTATCATCAACTTTCAGGACGTGCAGGAAGAACAGGAAAGCCAGCAACAGTATATTTTCAAACTTATGAAAATAATACTAAGATGATTTCAGAAATTACAAGTAAAAATCCAGATATTTTTTTAGAAAGAGAACTAGAGATAAGAAAAAAAAATAAACTACCTCCATTTCAAAGGTTTATTTCTTTAATCTTAACAGGAGATAATGAAATTAAATTAGAAAAAGAAGCTATTAATTTTAAAAATTTCATTGAAAATAAAATTGAAGGAAAAATATTAGGGCCTGTGAATGCCCCATTATTTAGATTAAAGAGAAAATTTAGAATTAGATTTTTAATCAGAGGCTTAAAATCCATGAAACTACAAAGCTCTCTTGCAAAAATTATTCCAAAATATAAATTTTCTTCTGGAATAAAACTTTCAGTTGATGTTGATCCAATTAACTTCAATTAACCGCAAAAAAGAGGCCTTTTTTACGAATCCGCTACTTGAAGACATAAGGGTCATATGCTATTTAGGGCGTGATTTATAAATAATCTTCAACATTATAGAGGAACCAAGTTGAGTAAAGACACCGGATTTTCAATAACTTCAGCTGAAAGGTATTCTCTTGCGCTTTTTGAACTTTCAGAGGAAAACAATCTTTTAAGTCAGATCGAAGATCAGTCTTCATCTATTCTTAATTTAATTGAGCAAAGTGAAGATTTTTCTAATTTGATTAAAGATCCAACTACAAGCCAAGAAGATTTATTAAAAGTAATCAATACAATCTCTGAAAATAATAAATTTGAGTCTTTATTTAAAAATTTTTTAAGTTTCTTAATTCAAAAAAGACGTTTCTTTTTTATTGAGCGTATCCTTAAAAGCTTTATTGAGATTTGTTCAAGAAAAAGAGGTGAACTTAAGGCAGAATTAAAATCAGCAAAAGAATTATCTAATGAAGAAATTGCAAAAATTACAGAGGAGTTAACAAAAAATTTTAGCTCAAAAATAAAATTAAACTACAAACATGACGAAAGTTTAATAGGAGGTTTGGTAGTACAAGTAGGAAGTACTATGGTCGATACCTCAATTAAAAATAAATTACAACAAATCGAAAATAGAATGATAGAGGCATAAATGGAAATAAATCCTTCAGAAGTTACAAAAATATTAAAAGAACAAATTAAAAATTTTGGTGATAAAGCAGAAGTCACAGAAGTTGGTCAAGTTTTATCAGTTGGAGACGGTATTGCTAGGATTTATGGTTTGGATAATGTTCAAGCTGGTGAAATGGTAGAGTTTGCAGATGGTTCAAAAGGTATGGCTTTAAACTTAGAAAGTGAAAACGTTGGTGTCGTAATTTTTGGTGATGATAGAAATGTTAAAGAAGGGGATGTAGTAAAAAGAACGGGTAATATTGTTGATACTCCAGTTGGAAAAGAATTATTAGGAAGAGTAGTGGATGGTTTAGGAAATCCTATTGATGGAAAAGGACCATTAGATAAAGGAATTAAAAAAAGCAGGGTTGAAGTAAAAGCTCCTGGTATTATTCCACGACAATCAGTAAGTGAACCAATGCAAACTGGTCTTAAATCAATTGACAGTCTAGTTCCGATTGGAAGAGGGCAAAGGGAATTAATTATCGGTGATAGACAAACTGGTAAAACAGCAGTTGCAGTAGATGCAATTATTAATCAAAAAAAAATCAATGAATCTGGTGATGAAAAACAAAAACTGTATTGTATATACGTTGCAGTTGGACAAAAAAGATCAACAGTAAGACAAATTCAAAAAACATTAGAAGAAGCTGGAGCTATGGAGTACACAACAATCGTTGCTGCTACTGCATCTGACTCTGCTCCTTTACAATTTTTAGCACCATACACAGGTTGTGCTATGGGAGAGTATTTTAGAGATAATGGAATGCATGCGTTAATAATTTATGATGATTTGTCTAAACAAGCAGTTGCTTATAGACAAATGTCATTGCTATTAAGAAGACCTCCAGGACGTGAGGCTTATCCTGGAGATGTATTTTATCTTCATAGTAGATTACTTGAAAGAGCAGCTAAATTAAGTGACGAACATGGAGGTGGATCACTTACTGCACTGCCAATTATTGAAACACAAGGTGGAGACGTATCTGCGTTTATTCCAACTAACGTTATTTCAATTACAGACGGACAAATTTTCCTTGAAACAGAACTATTTAACCAAGGTATAAGACCTGCAATTAATGTAGGTTTATCAGTATCTAGGGTTGGTTCATCAGCTCAAACAAAAGCGATGAAAAAAGTTTCTGGTTCAATGAAACTAGAGTTAGCACAATACAGAGAAATGGCAGCTTTTGCTCAATTCGGGTCTGATTTAGATGCATCTACTCAGCAGCTTTTGAATAGAGGCTCTAAACTAACTGAACTTTTAAAACAAAAACAATATTCACCGATGACTGTTGCAGAACAAGTTATTTCAGTATTTTGTGGAGTGAAAGGTTATCTTGATGATATTGATTTAAAAGACGTTGCTGAATTTGAGAGCAAGATTATTGAAAAATGTAAATCAGATAAGCCTGAAATTATCGAGTCAATTTTAACTTCAGGAAAACTTGAGGAAGATAAAGAAAAATTACTTGTTGAGGTAATCACTCAATTAAAAGGAAATTTTAAATCTTAATAATTTATGGCAAGTTTAGACGACCTAAAAAAAAGAATAGCTAGTGTAAAGTCTACACAAAAAATTACTAAAGCTATGAAAATGGTTGCAGCTGCTAAATTAAGAAGAGCTCAAGAAAGCGCTGAGAAGGGAAGACCTTATTCTGAAAAAATGAATAATGTTATTTTAAATTTATCAAATGGTATATCTGATAAAGAAAATGCACCAAAGTTATTGTCAGGGACTGGTCAAGAAAAAACCCATCTTTGTGTGGTGATGACTTCTGATAGAGGTTTATGCGGTGGATTTAATTCTAATATTATTAAAAAAGCTAAAAGTTATTTTGCAAAAATTTTAGATGAAGGTAAAGAACTTAAAATTATTACAGTAGGCTCAAAAGGAAACGACCAATTAAAAAGAGTTTATGGTGATAAAATAATTGAAAATATTTCTTTCAAAGAGTCTAAAAATGCAAATTATTTTGATGCTGACAAAGTTGGGAAAATGGTAATTGAAAAATTTGAGGCAGGTGAATTTGATGTTTGTACAATTTTTTATAACCAATTTAAAAATGTAATTACTCAAATTCCTCAAGCACAGCAAATTATCCCTTTAAATAATGAGGGAGAAGAAAATAGTTCAGAAGAAAGTTACGAATTTGAACCAGATGAAGATGAAATTTTAAGCAATTTATTGCCAAAGAATATTTCTACGCAAATATTTAAAGCAATGTTAGAGAATTCAGCTAGCGAACAAGGGTCTAGAATGAGTGCAATGGATAATGCAACCCGAAACGCAGGTGAAATGGTTGACAAACTTACTATCGAATATAATAGAAGTCGTCAGGCAGCAATTACAAAAGAACTAATAGAAATCATATCAGGAGCAGAAAGTTTATAATTATGAGCAAAGGAATAATCACACAAGTTATTGGAGCGGTAGTAGACGTAAAATTTGATGGTGAACTACCAGAAATTTTAACAGCATTGGAATGTAAAAATGGTGATAACAGACTAGTTTTAGAAGTAGCACAACACTTAGGTGAAACCACTGTTAGAACAATTGCTATGGATGCTACTGAAGGACTAAAAAGAGGTGATGAAGTTACCAACACAAATGCTCCTATTCAAGTTCCGGTTGGGCCTGAAACTCTTGGAAGAATTATTAATGTAATTGGGGAACCAATTGACGAAAGAGGTGAAGTTAAAACCAAAGAAAGTTGGCCAATTCATAGAGCTGCACCTGAATTTAATGACCAATCAACAGAAACTGAAATCCTTGTAACAGGTATCAAAGTAATTGATTTGCTTGCACCGTATGCAAAAGGTGGAAAGATCGGATTATTTGGTGGAGCAGGAGTAGGAAAAACAGTTTTAATTATGGAATTAATTAATAACGTTGCAAAAGCTCATGGTGGTTTTTCAGTTTTCGCGGGAGTTGGAGAGAGAACTAGAGAAGGAAATGACCTTTATCATGAAATGATTGAGTCTGGAGTAATTAAAAAAGAAGGAGCTGGTTCAAAAGCTGCTTTAGTTTATGGACAGATGAACGAACCTCCTGGAGCAAGAGCAAGAGTTGCACTTACAGGTTTAACTGTAGCTGAATACTTTAGAGATCAGGAAGGTCAGGACGTACTTTTCTTTGTAGATAACATTTTTAGATTTACTCAGGCAGGATCAGAGGTTTCAGCTTTGTTGGGAAGAATTCCATCTGCTGTTGGATATCAACCGACATTAGCTACTGACATGGGTAACCTACAAGAAAGAATTACGACTACAAACAAAGGGTCAATCACATCTGTACAAGCAATTTATGTACCTGCTGATGATTTAACAGACCCCGCTCCAGCAACATCGTTTGCTCACTTGGATGCAACGACTGTACTTTCAAGACAAATTGCAGAAATTGGTATTTATCCTGCTGTAGATCCACTTGATTCTACATCAAGAATTTTAGATCCAAGAATTGTTGGAGATGAACATTATAGAGTAGCAAGAGATGTTCAACGAATTCTACAATCATATAAATCACTACAAGATATTATAGCTATTCTTGGTATGGATGAGTTATCAGAAGAAGATAAATTAGTTGTAGCAAGAGCAAGAAAAATCCAGAGATTTTTATCTCAACCATTCTTTGTTGCAGAAGTATTTACTGGTTCTCCAGGAAAACTTGTTGATCTTGACTCAACTATCAAAGGTTTTGATGCAATTTGTAAAGGTGAATATGATCACTTACCTGAAGCTGCTTTTTATATGGTTGGAACAATGGAAGAAGCTATAGAAAAAGCTAAGAAAATGGAACAAGAAGCTGCTGCTTAATGAGCGAAGAGTTTAAAGTTGAAATAGTAAATCCTGAAAAATCTTTTTTAGTAAAAGATGATGTTTCAGAAGTTGTGGTCCCTGCTTTTGAAGGAGAGATGGGAATATTGAAGGATCATATTTCTATTATTTCCTTTTTGAAACCTGGGATAATTAAGATTTTATCAAAATCAGGTGATGAAAATTACTATGTTGAAGATGGAATTGTTGAGTTCAAAAATAACAATCTATCTATTTTAACAAGTACAATTTTTAATCTTGCCGATATAGATAAATCAAAGCAACAAGATTTGCTTAAACTGGCAGAAGAAGAGGCTAATAAAACCGATATTAACGATCAATCTAAATATTTAGCAGATCAAAAAGTTGAAGTTTTAAAAACTCTAAATTAATTTTTTTACTTTTTCTTTAAGTTCTTTGTAAACATGATGTTTAAAATCAACCACAACATCAGTAATTAAATCTAAGTCAATCCACTTCCAGTCTAAAAATTCTGGATTAGATGTATTAATATTTATTTCATTATCATTTCCAATAAATCGCATTAAAAACCATTTTTGCTTCTGACCTTTGTACTTACCTTTCCAAATAATACCTAGTAATCTATCTGGTAAATCATAGGTTAATGTACCATCTAATTCTTTTATAAGTTTTACGCTTTTGATACTAGTTTCTTCCTCTAGTTCTCTAAATGCAGCTTTTAAATTATCTTCTCCCTCATCAACACCACCCTGAGGCATTTGCCAGAAGTTTTTAGGATTATCTATTCTTTTTGCCACGAATACTTTATTTTGGTTGTTCAATAACACTATTCCGACTCCACTTCTCAGTGGTAAATCTTTAAATTTTTTTTTCATATTATCCGTTGAGTAATCTAATAGCGTAATTCAGTTGATTATCAGTATCAGTTTTTATTCTAAAATCATCACCTTCCTCATTAACTTCGATATCAGGTCTAACACCTACTTCAGAAATAGATTTTCCTGAAGGTAGATAGTATTTTGATACAGTAAGACGTATCGCACCACGATTTCTAAGAGGAATTATTGATTGAACTGAGCCTTTTCCAAAGCTATTTTCACCAACAATAATAGCTCTCTTATGATCCTTTAAAGCTCCAGCTACTATTTCGGACGCTGACGCTGATCCATAATTAATTAAAACTAACAAAGTCTTTCCGTCTGTAATATCACCTTTTCGCGCAAACCACTTTCTATTTTCAGATTTTTTTCTGCTCTTTGTTGAAACTATTTCTCCATTTTCTAGAAAAAAATCAGAGATTTTAATAGCTTGAGATAAAAGTCCACCAGGATTGTTTCTTAGATCTAGAATAAATGAATTTAACTTTTTATTTTTTTTTAACTCATTTATTTGTTTTTTAATTTGATCACTACTATTGTCATTAAATGATGTGAGTCTTATGTAACCAATATTTTTATTTATAATTTCAGATTTGACTGATTGCACCTGAATAACTTCCCTTACGATATTAAATGTTAATGCTTTTTTAACACCCCTTCTTCTTACAATAAGCTCAATGGAAGTTCCTACTGGACCTCTCATAATATCAACAGCTTCGCTTAATGACTTTCCTTGAACTTGAATATTGTCAATTTTTACAATGTAGTCTCCGGCTTTTAATCCAGCTCTAGATGCTGGAGTACCATCTATAGGAGAAATAACCTTCACTACACCAGCTTCCATACTTACTTCTATTCCAAGTCCTCCAAACTCTCCTTTAGTCTCAGTTTGCATTTCCTCAAAAATTTTTGGAGACATGTACACAGAATAAGGGTCTAATGATTGCAACAGACCATTAATTGCAGAGTCCATGCTTTCAGACTGATCTATTTCATCGACGTACTCTTTGTTAATTTTTTCTAGAACTTCACCGAAAAGATCAATTTTTTTATAAATATCAATTTCAGCTGAAATAACTGTTTTATTTAAACAAAAAATAGAAAAAAAAATTAGTAATAAAAATTTAATTTTTCTCATATTATCACTTTTTCTTTTGGAATTAGTTCTGACCAAATTTTCTCTAATTCGTAAAATTTTCTTTTCTCTGGGTGAAAAATATGAACAATTAAATCAATCCCATCAACAAGCTTCCATTCTCCACTTTCTTTGCCTTCAATTTTTGAGTCTTTTACACCGTTATTTTTAAGTTTTTCTAAAACTTGTTCGGATAAAGATTGGATATGTCTAGATGAAGTTCCACTTGCTATGATCATGTAATCAGCCATAGAACTTTTGTCTTTAAGATCAATAGTAACAATGTCCTGAGCTTTATTGAGATCTAGTGTGTTGATTACAATTTCTTTTAAGTCTGAAATTTTGTCCATTAATTAATTTTAGATTATCAAATTTTTCTTAATTGAGAAGATGAAATGTTGACTTTATTAAACTCAATAAACTCAAGATTGTCTTTACTAAGTTGCATAAATGTCTTTGATTTTAATGAATTTTTTTTATACCCATGTCGGTCGAAAACTAGAATATTACATTTTTGTGAAATTGATTTAGATTTATGCCATTTATGAAAATTAATAAGGTTGTCAGCACCCATTAAAAAATAAATTTCAATGCTTTTATCTTTTTTTAAATGATTGATTAAATTTATAGTTTTATTTGATTTAATAATTTTTTCATAAAATTTAACCTTAATAAATGAATTTGTACCAATTATTTTTTTACAATATTTAATTCTGTCAGCAACAGATGTCTTGCTCTCTATTTTAAATGGATTTTTTTTTGTAATTGCCCAGATAACTTTTTTGAGTTTGAATCTTTTTTTTGCTTCTTTAGAAATTGCCAAATGTCCTTTGTGAGCAGGATCAAACGATCCACCTAATACACCAATTTTTATTTTTGTGTTATTCAATTTAATTTCTTATTTTACCTTTACTTGTGATTTCATATTTATATGAAATCAATTGATTTAAACCTACAGGACCTCTTGGTGGTAGTATATTAGTAGAAATTCCAACTTCTCCACCAAATCCAAATTCACCGCCATCAGCAAATTGAGTTGAGGTATTATGCATTGCAATTGAGCTTTTAACATTTTTAAAGAAATAATTTGCTGTCTTTTTATTTTTTGTAATGATGGAGTCAGTGTGCATAGTTCCGTATTTGTTGATATGTTTAATTGCCTCTTCAGAATTTTTAACAACTTTAACAGACACAATTGATGCTAAATATTCAGTTGACCAATCTTTTTCTTTTGCAGGATATACTTTACCTTTGTAATAACTCTTCAAAATTTTATCGCCTATTATTTTACAACCACTATTTTCAAGTACCTCCAAAATAGGATTACTAAATTTTTTGACTATATTTTTATGAATAAGAACAGTTTCAGTCGCACCACAAATACTTGTATTTCTTAATTTAGCATTAAAGACAACTTCTTTAGCCATTTTTAATTCTGCATCTTTATCTATATAAGTATGACAAAGCCCCTCTAGGTGCCCAATTATAGGCACTTTGGATAACTCTAAAACTTTTTTAACTAAATTTTTTCCACCACGAGGTATGATGACATCGATATATTTTTTCATCTTAGAAAGCATAATATCGACAAGTTTTCTTTGTTTTGAGTCGATAAATTGAATAAAGTTTTCATCAACTTTATTTTTTTTAAGTGCTTTTCTAAACAACTTAGCTAAAGCTCTGTTTGAATTTATAGCCTCAGAGCCTCCTTTCAAAATCACTACATTTCCAGATTTAAAACAAAGACTAGCAACATCTGAAGTTACATTTGGTCTACTTTCATAAATAACACCAATAACTCCAATTGGTATTGATACTCTTTTTATATTCAAACCATTTGGTCTTTTCCATTTGTCTAAAATGTTGTCTATAGGGTCTCTTAATTTAGCTATTTTTAAAATAGAATTTACAATTCCATTTAATTTATTTTCATTTAAATGAAGTCTTTTGATTAAGTTCTCTTTTAACCCTTTTTTTCTTGCGTAATTAATATCTTTTAAATTTTGATTAATAATAAATTTTTTTTCATTCTTAATTAATTTGGCGTAATCATTTAAGACTTTATTTTTTACTTTAGTTGTAACTTTATACTCACTAGCTTTTCGAGCTTTTATTCCAATTAAATTCATATATTTAATCATTTAAATTTCCACCATATCATCTTTATGAATAACTTCTGATTTTGCAACATAACCTAATAATTTTTCAATTTCATTAGAGTGATGCCCCATAATTTTAGTCACCTCGTCAGAAGTAAAGGAACTTAAACCTCTAGCACATTCATTATTTTTTTTATCTAATACTTTAATATGATCACCTTTGTTAAATCTTCCCGAAACTTTTTTAATACCTGCTGCTAACAAACTTTTTCCAGATTTTAATGCTTTTTTAGCACCATCATCAATTATTAAAGCTCCTTTAGGTGCTACAGAACTTATTATCCATTTTTTTCTAGCATCTAACTTTGAAATTTTTGGACTAAACCAGGTGCAGTTATTTTTTTCGATTATTTTTGAAATAGGATTTGAATATAGTCCATTTGCAATAACCATACTAGTACCAGCAAGTTGACATATTTTTGCTGCTTGAATTTTTGTATGCATACCACCACTTCCATATTCATTTACACCTTTAATATAAATTTTTTTTAGATCTTTTTTTAGATCATCAATCTTCTTTATTAGTTTAGCATCCTTAAAAATTTTAGGATTTTTTGTATATAAACCATCAACATCAGATAATAAAATTAAGGTATCAGCGTTTGTAATTTGTGCAACCCTAGATGCCAATCTATCATTATCTCCATATTTTATTTCACTTGTTGCAATAGTGTCATTTTCATTGACTACAGGAATAAAACCAAGTTCAAAAAGATTATCAAAAGTTCGTTTTGCATTAAGAGATCTTCTTCTTTCCTCAGTATCTTCTAATGTAAGCAGAATCTGAGAAATATTTAACTTATATTTTGCAAAAGTTTGTGAAAATAAATTCATTAGCTCTATTTGACCAATAGAAGCAATAGCTTGACTCTTATCCAATTTGATATTCTTTTTGTTATAATTCATTTTCTTGCAGCCCAAAGCTATAGCGCCAGAGCTAACAATAACTACTTTTTGATTTTTATCTCTTAATTTTTTAATATCTTTTGCAAAACTAGATAACCATTGTCTCCTAATTTTTTTATTTTGATCAACTAGAAGAGATGATCCGATTTTGACAACAATTATTTTGGAGTTTTTAAGATACATAAGACAAAAGTTTTGCTTTAATTTTTGATACAGATTTTTTTTCCAGAGTTGTCATTGTCATAATCTCACAATTTTTACCCTTTGAAAAATGACCTACAACTTCATTTGCTGTTTCTTCATCAATCAAATCAATTTTATTAAGCACAATTAATTCTTTTTTCTTTAATAACTTTGCACTGTAGCTTTTTAATTCATTTTTTACTTGATTATAAGACTCATTCAGATCTAAGTTGGTAACATCGATTAAGTGCAGTAAAGACTTACATCTCTCTATATGTTTTAAAAATTGTATCCCTAAACCTATACCTTCGTGGGCTCCTTCAACTAATCCTGGAATATCTGCAATAGTAATCTCTTTATCATCGTAAGATGCCACGCCAAGGTTTGGATTAATTGTTGTAAATTTGTAATTTGCAATTTTTGGATTTGCGTTTGTTAATGCTGCTAATAAACTTGATTTTCCAGCATTTGGCAATCCAATAATACCGATATCAGCAATTGTTTTTAATTGAAGCCATATTGTAAATTCTTCTCCAATAGTGCCTTTAGTAAATTTTCTTGGAGCTCTATTTGTAGAACTTTTAAATCTTGTGTTTCCTAAACCTCCTTTTCCACCAGCAGCTGCAACATATTCTTCACCTTTTTTATTAAAATCGAAAAGAAGAGTTTTGTTATCCTCTTCAAATACCTGTGTACCTAAAGGAACTTTTAAAATTAAATCTTCACCACCTTTTCCTGTTCTATTTTGACCGGAACCGTTTTCTCCACGTTCGGCTTTGTGATGTTGTTGATATCGATAATCAATAAGGGTATTTAAATTCTCCTCTGACTTTAAAATAATTGATCCACCTTTTCCACCGTCCCCACCATCTGGTCCACCAAACTCAACATATTTCTCTCTTCTAAAACTAGGAGATCCATCTCCACCGTTTCCAGCCTTAATATAAATTTTAACTTGATCGAGAAATTTCATAATACAACATCTATTTTAATTGGTTGTACTATTAATTGGGCTTTACAGAAACGAAAGTTCTATCTGATTTAGATTTTTTGAAAACAACTTTCCCTTTAACAACTGAAAATATTGAATGATCTTTACCCATACCAACATTTTCACCTGGAAAAATCTTAGTTCCTCTTTGTCTAACAATTATGTTTCCAGGAATTACTGTTTCACCACCATACTTTTTTACACCAAGTCTTCTACCGGCACTATCTCGTCCATTTCGTGATGATCCACCTGCTTTTTTTGTTGCCATAATTTACCTAATTACTATTTGCTTACTGCTTCCTTAACTTCTTCCTTTTTTGAAGTTTTAGAAATTTTTTCAGCTTCTGATAACACCTTACCATCTTTTGAAAAAATTTTATTAATTCTTATCATAGAATATTCTTGTCTGTGTCCATTTTTTCTTCTTGAATTTTGTCTTCTTCTTTTTTTAAAAATTAAAATAGTTCTATTTTTGTTATTTTTAATTAAATCAGCCTCTACTTTTGCGCCCTCAACATTTGGAGTTCCAATTTCAATTGATTTATCATCACCGTATGCCAAGATTTCATTAAACTCTATTTTAGTCTCAGGTTTAGAGTCTGGTAGTTTTTCAATCTTTAGAATTTCTCCAGATTTTACTTTATACTGTTTTCCACCTGTTTTTATTACTGCGTATGACATAGTATGATTTAATTTAAAGTTACCGCAATATAGTTGTAGACAGTCTTTAGTCAAGCCGAATTAATTAGAAATTATCCTTAAAATCTCTTAATTTTGAAAAGGTTTTAACATCTTTTGCTCTTAAAAATATATTACACTCCAATTCCTCTTTTAAAGTTGAGGGTATGGTAGGAATTCCATTTTCTCTTAATTTTTCTATTTTTTCTATTTTTTTTTGCAAATTTTTGTTTTCGGAATCATATTTTTTGCAAAATTTAGCATTGTTAAGAGTGTATTCATGACCACAATAAATTTTTGTGTCTTTTGGTAATAATTTAATTTTGTTTAAAGATTCAAACATTTCCTCATAAGAACCTTCAAATATTCTTCCACAACCAAGTGAGAAAAGTGTATCTCCGGTAAAAACTATTTTTTCTTTGAAAAAATTAAAACAAATATGGCCTGAAGTATGTCCAGGTATATGCATAATTTTAGCCTCAAAGTTTTCAGCTTTCCATATTTGATTATCTTCTAACAATATGTCTATCTCAGGTATTCTTTTCGAGTCTCCTTTAAAACCCACAACAACTGATCCATATTTTTTTTTTAATTCTTGATTTCCTCCGATATGATCATAATGATGATGAGTATTAAGAATATATTTTAATTTTATATTTTTATTATTTAGGAAATTTATTATTGGTTTAGACTCACTGGGATCTACAACACATGCAAAATTGTTACTTTCGTCTATTATTAAATAGCTATAGTTATCTTGAAGGCAGGGTATAATTTCAATACGCATTTTATTTTTCTATCAAAAATATACCTAGATCTGCAAACATATTTTTAACCCCTAAATTACTCTCATTTATTATTGATGAATTAAGATTATTTAAAGCAAGTGATTTAAAAATTTTAATATCTTTTGATTTTACAAAGTGAAAAAAATCTTTGATTGTGCACATATGTAAATTTGGTGTGTTATACCATTCATCTGGTAATGTTTTTGTAATTGGCATTGTACCTCTTAATAATAAATGAAATCTTACTTTCCAGTATCCAAAATTAGGAATTGTAACTATTGCTTTTTTTCCAACTCTTAAAAGTTCATCTAAAACTAATTCAGGATTAAGAAAAGCTTGAAGGGTTTGACTTAAAACAACATAATCAAATGATTTGTCTGGAAATTGCTTCAAATCTTTTTCAGCATTTCCTTCAATTACTGTTAAACCTTTTGCAATACATTCTTGCACTTTTTCTTTTGAAATCTCTAATCCTCTTATATTTATGTTTTTATTATCCTTTAAAAATTTCATCAAAGTTCCATCAGCACAACCTACATCTAAGACCTTCTTATCTTTCTCAATTAAATCTGCTATTACCTGAAATTCATTTTTCATAATTAATTTTCTTCGTAAGATTTATCTAAAAAGTTTTTAAGTGCACTTAAGAAATCAGGAACATCTAGTAAAAAGGAGTCGTGACCTTTATCTGACTCAATTTCTACAAATCCAACATCAGCCCCTATTGAGTTTAAAGCAATTACAATATCTTTGTTTTCTTGGGTTGGATAAAGCCAATCTGAAGTAAATGAAATTATAAAAAATTTCGCTTTTGTATTTATAAATGCTTCTGAAAGATTACCTTTGAATTGTTTAGCTAAATCAAAATAATCCATAGCTCTAGTAATATAAAGATAACTATTTGCATCAAATCTATCTACGAAAACTGAGCCCTGATATCTTAAATAACTTTCTATTTGAAAATCAGCGTCAAATCCAAATTTAAGATCTTCTCTTTCTTGTAACTTTCTTCCAAATTTTTCCTGCAAACCTTTTTTAGATAAATAAGTAATATGAGCTGCCATTCTAGCTACTGCCAATCCTTTTCCAGGATTAGTATCGTTTGAAGTATAATTCCCATCTTTCCAGTTACTATCAGCTGTAATAGCTTGCCTACCTAGCTCGTTAAAAGCAATATTTTGTGCTGAATGACTAGATGTGGTTGCTATCGGTATCACTGTTTTAGATTTATGAGGAAAGTTGCTAATAAACTGAAGGACTTGCATACCTCCCATTGAACCACCAGTTATAGAAAACAGTTTGTCAATACCAAAATGATCAAGTAAATTATATTGAGCATTCACCATATCATTAATTGTAATAACGGGAAAATTTGTTCCAAAAATTTTTTGATCAGGATCTTTATGACTTGGTCCGTATGATCCCATACATCCACCAATTACGTTAGAGCAAATAACAAAATATTTATTCGTATCGATAGCCTTATCAGGACCTACTGCATAACTCCACCAACCTTCTTTGTTAGTTACAGGGTTTATTCCGGTTACAAATTGATCTCCTGTTAGAGCATGAAAAACTAATATTGCATTATCTTTTTTTGAATTAAGTGAACCGTAAGTTTCATAGGCTATCGGAAAATCTTTTATGGTCTTTCCACAGTCTAATTTTAGTGGTTTCTTTACAATTAAAGTTTTTATATTTTTCTCAGTATTCATAGTTTCTGACTGTTTCGAATTGTGAGAAAAAAAACTATTTTAGCGGTTTTTTTTAAGCGCTCGCAATTCAGTTAAATCAGCGCATAATTTTTTTACTAGAACTTATTTATTATGTCAATTTTTTTAAAAAATCCTCTTATTCTCTATAAAATTTTGTAATTTTATCTATAAAGAGCACATAAATTAAAAAAATGATAACTCCAAAATTCAAAAAATTTAAAATTGAGGCTTATAAGCCAGGTAAATCAAAAGTTAAGAAACTTAAGAACGTAATTAAGCTTTCTGCAAATGAGTCTGCTTTAGGTATGAGCCCTAAAGCAAAGAAAATAATATCAAATAAAAATCTGAATTTAGATAAATATCCAGATGGAAAATCTCAAAATTTAAGAAAAGCAATATCTAAAGTTTATAAATGTAATTCTGAGAAAATTATTTGTGGAGCCGGTTCAGATGAAGTTATTCAAATGCTCTGTCAGTTGTTTTTAAATCCAAAAGATGAGGTTGTGGTACCAGAGTACAGTTTTTTAATGTACAGAATTTACTCAAAAATTGTTGGTGCAAAAGTTGTATTTGCAAAAGAAATTAATTTTAAAGTTTCAGTAAATGAAATTTTAAAAAAAATAACAAAAAAAACTAAAATTGTGTTTATAGCTAACCCAAACAATCCAACAGGAACTTACTTAACGAAAAAAGAAGTTTTAGAATTAAGAAAAAGATTAAATAAAAAAATTTTACTAGTTATAGATGATGCCTATGCAGAATATATGAAAAACAAAGATTATTCATCTGGGTTAGATTTGTTTAAAAATAAAGACAATGTTTTCATCCTTAGAACTTTTTCAAAAATGTTTGGATTAGCTTCTCTAAGAGTAGGTTGGGGATATGGATCAAAAAAAATAGTTGATGCGCTAAATGTTATAAAACCACCATTTAATGTAAATGGTATTGCTCAATTAGCTGCCACCGAGTCACTGAAGGATAAATCTTTCATAAATAAATCGATTAGACATAATTTATTATATTCTGAAAAAATTAAGAAATTTCTTGAGACATATAATATATTTTCAAATTCAGTTTCAGCTAATTTTTTGTTACTTAATTTTGAAAAATGCAGATATTCAGCAAAATTTCTGTATGAAAAACTTAAAAATAAGGGAATTATATTAAGATCAACAGAAGATGGTTATCATATAAAGAATAAATTAAGGTTAACTATTGGATCTAAAAAAGAAAACTTAAAATTTATGAGTGTTATTAAGCAAGTATTGAAAAAATGAAAAATATTTTAATTATTGGCTGTGGATTATTAGGTTCATCTTTATTAAGGCGTATTAGCAAAAAAAAATTAGCAAAAAAAATATTTATTTATGAAAAATCAAAATCAAATATTGTTAAGATAAAAAAATTAAAATTACCTGGAACAATTGTTAAATCATTAAAAGAAGGTGCAAGTAATTCCGATTTAATCATCTTTTGTACACCAATGAGTGAATACAAAAATATTATTTTAAAAATTAATAAATTTATATCATCCAAAACATTGATTACAGATATTGGTTCTTCAAAAATTGAAACCTCTAAAATTATAAATAAATTTTTAAAGAAAGGTATTCATTGGATTCAAAGTCACCCAATAGCTGGATCAGAGGTCAGTGGACCAGAGCATGGTAAAGAAAATATGTTTACTGATAGATGGTGCATAATAATTAAAGAAAAAAATATTAAAAAAAATAATATAAATATTCTAACTAAGTTTTGGAAAAAAATTGGAGCAAAAGTAGTTGTTATGAGCGCTGAAAAACATGACAAAATTTTTTCTATGACTAGTCATTTACCACACTTAATTGCATATAATCTGGTGAAATCAGCACAAGATTTTGAGAAAAAGCAAAATTATGAGCTAATCAAATATAGCGCTGGTGGATTACGAGATTTTTCTAGGATTGCAGCATCAAATGAAATCATGTGGAGAGATATTTTTTTTAACAATAAAAATAATATTTCAAAAGCGATTGATTTATTTATTAAAAATTTAAATCAATTTAAAAAAGATATTAATTCAAAAAATAATAAGTCTATCGTAAAGAAACTTATTCAGACTAAAAAAGTAAGGTCAAAAATCATCAAATTGAAACAAGATATTGATAAACCTGACTTTGGAAGAAATTAATATTTTATTCTAGATATTTTTTTTACCTTTAGCTTGGCAGTTTTTTCAATTCTATTAATTGTTTCTATAATTGGCATAATAATTACTTTTCTTTCTGGACCATAAGCATGAATTAGTTGTTTAGAATTTAAACACATAGCAACATGACCTTTCCAAAAAATAACATCTCCTTTTTTAAATTGTATTTTCTTTGAATTCTTTTTTGTATATTTGATCTGATCTTTTGTGTCTCTTGGATAAAACGAATTATTATAAAAATAAAATATTTGCAATAAGGCTGAACAATCAATACCTTTAAATGTTTTTCCACCCCAAACATATTTAACATCGAGAAATTTTTTAAATATTTTTGTAAAATTATTTTCTTTATGGTTTATTTTTTTAATATCTGCTTTTTTAATCCATTTATTTTTTTCAATTTTTACGTAATTCTTATTTTGCCCAAATACAGATAATTTGGATGCAAGTGGAAGCCAACTGCTAGTTCCAATTCCAGGTTTTTTATAAATCTTTGCTTTTAGTGAACTGACTTTATAATTGGGGCTAAATTTTTCTATATATTTTGAATTTTTTATAAACCCCTTATAATTATCAAATAAAGTTTTAATTTTTATCCAATTTTTATTTTTTGCTAATATTTTGAATTTTTCACCATGTATAATTTGTGAAGTTACCTCAGATCTTTTCGAAGGATTTTTGTAAATATTCGAAAAATTACCTATGAAATAAAAACTATTTTGCACCAATTTTAATTTTGTTTTTAATTAACCACAAACAAATTAATGATGGTATCACCATTATAGTCGTTAGAACAAAAAATGTCCCCCAATCTCCGTTTAACCAGTCAACTAGAGCTCCTGAGGATGAAGCTAAAGTAGTACGACCAGCAGTACCAATTGAAGCAAGCAATGCATATTGTGTGGCTGTATAAGTTCTATCAACTAGTAATGATATAAATGCAACAAATGCTACAGTTGCAAAAGCTGCTGTGATATCATCAGCTATAACCGCAATTGCAAATAAAATTTCTGATTTTCCAGTCCATGCTAAAACTGCAAATAAAAGATTGGTTATAGCCATTAACCCACCAGCAAAGAACATAGTTTTAATTGTTCCAGCTCTCATGGCCATTACTCCACCTAACAAAGTAAATACAACTGTTGTTATCCAGCCAAGTCCTTTTGAATAAATTGCAATTTGACCTTTGGAGAAACCAATTTCTTTATAAAAAACAATAGACATTCTTCCCATAAATGCCTCACCTATCTTAAACAAGAAAACAAATCCTAAAATTCCAGCTGCAATGGCAAAACCATTTTTTCTAAAAAAACTAATAATAGGTCCGCCTATAGTTCCTGTAATATAAGCGATAAAGTTTGTAATAATATTGCTAGATCCAAGTTTTCCTTCAATTAATTTGTCTGTTTCTCTTTGTTTTGCTTGTCTGTTTGTCTCTATGGGTTCATGAATAAACATTAATCCAATATTCATTAAAATTATTAAAATACCTAAAATTAAAAAAGTAGCTTGCCAGTAGTCAGTCACCCCTAGGTTTTCAAAAAATTCTGCCGTAAATAAAGCAACAACTCCACCTAATTTATAACCTGTCCACCAACCAACAACAGCCATGGCTGCACCCGCAGCCATTGATTTTCCCTCATTTTCATCTATCTGTTCAATTCTTAATGCATCCACAGTTATATCTTGGGTTGCTGACGCGATAGCAATAATTAAACCTACAGTAATTAATAAAGCCAAATTTTCAGTTGGATTAATCACACTCCAAACAACAAGACTTAACAAAATAATTAATTGCATCAAAACTATCCAACCTCTTCTATGACCTAATTTTTTTGTTAGTATTGGAATTTGAATTCTATCTATAATGGGAGCCCACAAATAATTGAAAGCGTATACTCCAAAAATTAAACCTGCCCATCCAATTGTTGATCTACTAAGACCTTCTTCTTTAAGCCAAAGACTTAAGCTACTTGCAATTAATACCCATGGAAATCCACTTATTGCACCTAATAAAAGAATTCTTACCATTCGAATATCTTTATAAACTGCAAGAGAATCAAGCCATGTTTGTTTCTTTGTTTCAGACATAATTAATTTCTCCAAAAAGATGGTAAGAACAATACTAATATTGCAAACAACTCAAGTCTACCTAAAATCATACCTACAGTTAAGATCCATTTAGAAATATCGGGCAAAGATGAAAAATCTCCATTAGGCCCAATAATAGGTCCTAAACCAGGACCAACATTTGATATTGATGTTGCCGCTCCAGAGATAGCAGTTATAAAATCAAGACCAGTTAATGATAATAATGCAGCTAAAATAAAAAAAATAACAAAGTAAAAATAAATAAATGAAATTATTGATGCAATAAATTTATCATCAACAGATCCTTGATCATATTTAATTACAAATATTCCCTTGGGATATATAATTTTTTTTAATTGATTTAATATAAATAAATATAGAATTTGAATTCTAAAAATTTTAATACCACAAGTTGTTGACCCAGCACAGCCCCCAATAAACATTAATGCAAGAAATATTGTTATAGGAAAACTTCCCCAACCATCGAATTCAGCATTTACATAACCTGTTCCAGTCAATATTGAAATCGTATTAAAAAAAATAGATCTTAAACTAAAGTTTCCGTTATTATTAAATAATAAATAAATTGATAATATAATAATGCTTATAATTATTATTTTAATAAATGTTCTGATTTGAATATCGTTTAAAAATATTTTTTTATTACCACTAATAAATTTAATATATGCAATAAATGGAATACTTCCTAAAATTATAAAAATCATCGATGATATTTCTATATGAACACTGTCAAAATATCCGATAGATTGATTATAATTAGAAAATCCACCTGTAGCTATGGTAGTCATAGAATGAGTTAAACTATCAAATTTTCCCATTCCAAATACCCAATATGATAATGCACAAAGAGCAGTTAGGCCTGAATAAATATAAATAAGTCTTAAAGCTATTTCTTTTGATTTAGGAAGAATTTTTTCAGATGAGTCGTTGTTAGAAATTTTAAATAATTGCATACCACCAACATTCATTATAGGCATCAGGGTAATTGCCATAACAATTATACCAATACCCCCCAACCATTGAAGTATTGCTCTCCATAATAGAATGCCTTTTGGTGCATTCTCTAAGTCAGAAATAATTGTTGATCCAGTTGTTGTAATACCAGACATACTTTCAAAAAAAGCATCAGTAATTGAAAGCTCAATAGTAGAAAATATAAATGGTAAAGATCCAAAAATAGCAATGCTTAACCATGACAAGGCAGTTAATAAAAATGCTTGTTGCAAATTTAATTTTTTGTCGTGGTCTAGATTTGAAAGAAAAAATAATGATCCAAAAATTATAGTAACAATAGATGCACCAAAAAATGATGAATCTATTTCTGAATAAATAAATTGAGCAATTATAGGGATGAACATTGAGATCCCCAAAATTATTTGCAAAATTCCTAGTGTAAAAAAAACAGTTTTATAATTAGACATTTTGAAAGAACATTATTTTATGGTAAATAAATTTCAACTCTATAAGAATTAATAAAATCGCCAATTTAAGATTTTTATAAAAGATATATTCGTGATTAAAAAAGAAATTTTAGACAAAACAAGTGCTTGGCCTTTCGTTGAAGCAAAAAAAATGCTTCGTGAGAGAAAATCATTTATTGATAAAAAAGGTAAAATTACTCTTCAAACAGGATATGGCCCAAGTGGCCTTCCTCATATTGGAACATTTGGAGAAGTTGCAAGGACCTCAATGATGGTTAATGCTTTAAAGCAACTTACAGATTTACCGGCAGAAATAATTACTTTCTCTGATGATATGGATGGTTTAAGAAAAGTTCCTGATAATGTTCCTAATCAGGAATTGCTAAATAAAAATCTTCATAAACCGTTAACACAAGTTCCAGATCCATTTGAAAAATTTGCAAGTTTTGGAGAACATAATAATGAAATGTTAAAAGATTTTTTAAATAGTTTTAATTTTAAATACAGTTTTAAAAGCTCAACATCTTTATACAAAGGTGGTTTTTTCAACCCAACTTTAAAAATTATTTTAGAAAATTATGATGGTATAATGAATATTATACTTCCAACTTTAGGCAAAGAACGTCAACAAACTTACTGTCCTTTTTTACCTATTTGTCCAGATACAGGTCATGTTCTCGAAATTCCAGTTATAGAAATTGATAAAAAAAATTCTAAAATAATTTTTGATAATAAGGGTAAAAAATTAGAATCTAGTATTTTGGATGGAAATTGTAAATTACAATGGAAAGTTGATTGGGCAATGAGATGGTATGCTCTAGATATAGATTTTGAAATGTATGGAAAAGACCTTATTGAGAGTGCAATTTTATCAACTAAAATTATAAATTTAATCGGCAAAAAACATCCATCTGGATTTGCTTATGAATTATTTCTTGATGAAAGGGGTGAAAAAATTTCAAAATCTAAAGGAAATGGTATTACAATCGACCAGTGGTTAAAATATGCCTCACCTGAAAGCTTATCTTTATACATGTATCAAAATCCGAAAAGAGCTAAAAAACTTTATAATGAAATAGTGCCAAAAGCTGTAGATGAGTACCTTGATAATATTGAAAAATCAAAAAAACAAACAGAACAACAATTGGTAATGAATCCTGTTTGGCATGTTCATAATGGCAATATTCCAAAAGAAGAAATGATTATGTCTTTTTCTATGTTGTTGAATTTAGTTGAGACAAGCAATGCTGATAACAAAGATTTATTATGGAAGTTTGTTAAAAAATATAAATCTAACATTCATGAAAAAAACTTTCCAATTTTTGATGGACTAGTTGGTTATGCAATCAAGTACTTTAATGATGTTATTAAGGCTCAAAAAAAATATAAAAATCCATCTGAAAATGAAAAATTAGCTCTACAAGCTTTAGTTAAAACTTTAGAACAATGTAATGATCAGATGTCTCCTGAGGATATACAAACATTAATATATTCAACAGGTAAAGAGAATGGGTATGCAGAAAACTTAAGAGATTGGTTTAAATTAATTTATGAAGTGGTATTTGGAGATGAAAATGGACCTAGAATGGGTTTTTTTATAAGTTTTTTCGGTGTTAACGAAACAAGAGAGTTGATAATTAGTAAATTGAAATAATGTATTCAAATTTAAGATCATTAATATTTAAAATAGATCCTGAAAGAGCGCATTTTTTAGCAATTCAATCACTCAAACTTAATTTAGTTTCAAATATATTTGATGAAAACAAAAATGATCCTATTTTAAAAACAAAACTATTTAATCAAAATCTTGATAATCCCATAGGTATTGCAGCAGGTTTCGATAAGAATGCCGAGGTATACAACCCTTTATTTAAGTTGGGTTTTGGATTTGTTGAAGTAGGTACGGTTACACCATTAAAACAATATGGGAATGAAAAACCAAGAGTATTTAGATTGGTAGAAGATCAAGCATTAATTAATAGGTTAGGTTTTAACAACCATGGATCAGATACAATATTAAACAGAATAAAATCTAATAAAAAAATAGGTGTACTAGGTGTAAATGTAGGTCCAAACAAAGATTCTAATGATAGATTGAATGATTATCTAATTGGATTAGAAAAATTTTCTGAAGTTGCAGATTATATTACAATTAATATTTCTTCACCAAATACTGAAAATCTTAGAAATTTTCATGAAGAGAATAAATTGAAAGAGTTATTAAAATCTGTCTCGGAGAAAAAAAAACAATTAAAATCTGAAATTCCTGTAGCTGTAAAGATTTCACCAGATATAAGTGAAAATCAAATTGACTTAATTTCAGAAATACTTTTAGAAAATGAAATAAGCGCAATAATAATTTCAAATACTTCTGAAGCTTCTCGGGAAACACTTCAAAATATACAGAGATATCAAAAAGGTGGTTTATCTGGAAAACCTATTGAAAAAAAATCAAATCTTTTAATAAGTAAGTTTTATAATTTAATTAAAGGTAAAATTAAAATAATTGGAGTGGGCGGCGTTGACTCAGGCAAAGCAGCTTATGAAAAGTTTTTATTAGGAGCAGATTATGTTCAGTTGTACACCGGCATGGTATTTCAAGGACCCAATATTGCTGGCATGATTAAAAAAGACCTAAAAGAATTACTAATAAGAGATGGTGTCAAAAATTTCACAGAAATTGTTGGAAATAAAACTGTTTCTTAAATGTATTAAACTTGACGCCTTCAATATCTCCCCTTATATAGGCACTGTTATTATGTCAAAAAAATGCGAACTTACCGGTAAAATTCCAATGAAAGGTCATAATGTTAGTCATGCTAATAATAAGACTAAAAGAAGATTTTTACCTAACTTAAAAAAAGTAAAATTTACAAGTGAGCTTACTGGAAGAAGTTTAAAACTTACTGTAAGTAATTCAGGTGTAAGGTCAGTTGACAAAAAAGGTAGTTTTGATGAATTTTTAAAAACTGTAAAAAATAAAAATTTATCTCCTAGATTAAAAAAGTTAAAAAAAGTAGTTTTAATTAAATCCCCTTTTAAAAAGAAACCTGTAGCTAAATCAGCTTAATGAACAAATTATTTATAACCCTGTCAATAATGATGGGTGTTGTTGTACTATCTTCTAATTATTTAGTTCAGTTTCCGATCAACTATTTTGGATTAAATGAGATTTTAACTTATGGAGCTTTTAGTTACCCGATAGCTTTTTTAATAACAGATTTAGCAAATAGGTCGTATGGAAAATTATTAGCTAGGCAAATTGTATATTTGGGATTTTTAATAGGAATTATATTTACATTGTTATTCTCAACTGATTTTGCAGATTTAATCTCGGTTAGAATTGCAATTGGATCAGGGGTTGCTTTTATTACTGCTCAATTGTTGGACATTCAAATTTTTGATCGATTAAGAAAAAAACAGTGGTTTGTTGCACCACTTACTTCATCTTTGATTGGATCAACAGTCGACACATTTTTATTTTTCTCAATATCATTTTATGCAACAGGGGTACCTTGGGTTACTTTATCTCTTGGAGATTTAGCGGTAAAAATTTTAGTTGCTATAATAATGTTGATACCATTCAGAATGTTATTGAAAATTATTAAACCAATTAAAGTTTAATATAAAAATTTATAAGACAAAATTTTATAAGCTAATTTTGCAACAAGAAAATTATAAGAATTAAATCCTTTAATTGGAGACAGCTCGTTAATATCTGCACCAACAATTTTTGAGTTTTTTGCTGCAATTCTTATTATATCCAATGTTTCATCCCATAAAAGCCCTCCTGGTTCCGGTGTACCAGTTGCAGGCATAATGCTTGAATCTAGTCCGTCTACATCAAATGTAAGATAAACAGTTTTGTTTTTAATTAGTTTTTTAAATTTAGACAAATTCCATTTTTTTTTATCTTTTGCCCAAAATATATTTATTCTTGAAGAATTCTTTTTTAAAAATGGAATTTCACTTTCTGAGATATTTCTTATCCCAAATGAAATTAAAGAAACATTTTTATAATCCAGACATCGTCTAATTGCTGAGGCATGTGAAAATTTTTCTCCATTATAGCTTTGACGTAAATCTGCATGGGCATCAAAATGCAAGAGGCAAATATTTTTATATTTTTTAGTAAAAGGAACAATACATCCAGGTGTTATTGAATGTTCTCCACCTAAAGTCATTGGGAAAAGTTTTTTATCTAAAATCTCTTTATTAATTTTTGAGATTTTATTCAGCGCTTTTTTAATATTTTTGTCTATTTTAAATGGCTTTAAAGTTTTAATTCCTATTTTCTTATAAGGTTCGCAGTTAAGCTCTTCATCATATAGTTCAACTTGATGAGATGCTTTTATAATTTCTTTAGGTCCATTTCTTGTTCCTCCTCCATAACTGACAGTTTTTTCTAATCCAAATGGAACAATTACAGCTTTTTCTTTAAAGCTAAACTTATTATCAATTCCTAAAAATCCGTTTTTATTTAAGAGATATTTCAATTTTATTTAAAAATTTTTGTAAAGTTTTTTCTTGTTCTATTTTTCCACTCACCTTTATGATAAGCATCACTAGCAATTAATGGCAAAACACTAGTTGCCTCTGCAAAAACCATCTGTTCTTTCGTAATATCTACTTTGCCCCATGAGCTTGCTTCTTTTAATGTAGAGCTGCTACATGCACCGTCTCTACTATCAGCAACAGTAATTTGAACAGCATATTTATGCATGTCTACATCTTTTCCTAATAGTTCAGCGCAAATAACAGTATCTTGAATAAAGTTTTTAGGCACACCACCACCAATCATAAATAATCCAGAACCTTTAGATTTGATTTTAATTTCTGTTAGTTCTCTAAATTCTCTAACTGAGTCTATGGTCATATGTTTTTTTGGATTTTGTTCTTGATGCATAACTAACCCGAATCCTGCGCTCGAGTCGGTAAAAGCAGGGCAGAAAATAGGAACATTCTTGTCAAAGGCGGTTTCAATCAAAGAGTCTTTTTTCTTTGAGTTATTTTTTAAATATTTTCCCATTTCATAAATGAACTCTCTTGAAGTATAGCTTCTCGCCTCTAGGTTATTAGCGATTTCACATATTATTTTATCACACATTTGAAGCTCTTCTTCATCTATGTAAGTATCGTAAATTCTGTCTATATAGTTGTCCCTCAGCTCAGTATCATCTTGAAATTGTGAACCTTGATAATGTTTAAAACCAAGAGCTTCGAAAAAATCCATATCTACTATTGAGGCGCCAGTTGCAACAATTGCATCTACCATGTTGTATTTAACTAAATCTTTATAAATATTCATACATCCAGCTGCTGAAGTAGAACCTGCTAAAGTTAGGAAAATTGTGCAATCTTTATCTTTAAGCATCTCGTTATAAATATTAGCAGCGTTTGCTGTTTCCCTAGAAACAAATGACATTTTTTCCATTGAGGATATAATTTTTCTACTATCAAAAGAAGTTATATCAATGTGCTCAATAGGATTTTTTAAGAAATCTCTTTTGCTGTTATGACCTGGATTTTTTTGACCTGACATTAAGCTACCATGTTAGCTTTGTTAATGTCTTTATCATACATTGTCATTATTGGATTATCTTCAACTTCGTAAATTTCATTTGAGTAATAACCGTTGAACCGAGTTCTGAATGTCAATCCGTATGCCCCAAGTTGGCCAAGTTCAATATAATCATTTTCTTTAATATTATTTGGAAGCAAAAAAGGACCCTTCATATAATCCATGCTATCACATGTTGGTCCAAAGAAATCAAAGGCAGTTAATTTTTTTGAAATTATTTTATTAGAATTTTCTTTAATCATTTTTGATGGGAATACAATGTTTGGTGTACCTGCATCAAAAAGAGTACCATAGGTACCATCATTGATATAAAGCTTTTGTTTTTTTCTTAAATTAACCCTTACAACTGTTGAACCACTTTCTGCGACAATAGCTCTGCCAGGCTCACAAATAATTTCAGGAAGTTTACTAAGCTTTAAATTTTCTAAACTTTTATTTATTTCATTAAAATAACTACCTAAAGATTGTGGAATTAAGTCAGGATAGATTGTAGGGAAACCTCCACCTACATTAATGTAATCTGGAATAATTTTTGTTTTTTTAATTATATTTCCAATTTCACTAATTCCTTTTGAATAAGAAATTGGATGCATACATTGTGAACCAACATGAAAACTTAAACCTATCTTTTTAGCATGTTGTTTTATAAGTCTTAATAAACCTATTGCTTCTGATGTTAAGGCACCAAATTTTTTAGATAAATCAATTTCTGCATGTTCATTTGAAACAGCAACTCTTACAAATAACTCTAAATCTTTAGCATTATTTGTGCTTTCAATTATTTTAATCAGTTCATCTCTAGTATCTAACGAAAAAGTTTTAACACCAAAATTGAAATATGCCTCTTTTATACTTTCTCTACTTTTGACAGTATGCATATAAGAGCATTTAGCTGTATTGCTAAAAGATCTAATATTTTTAATTTCTTCAATTGATGCAACATCAAATTGTTCAACTCCACTCTCGATGATTGTTCTGATAACTTCAGGATGTGGATTTGTTTTGACTGCATATAAAATTTTTCCTGGAAATTTGTTTGAGAAAAATTTAACCGCAGATTTAATGGAATTTTTTCTTATACAGTATACTGGTTTTTCAGGTTTCAGCTGATTAACTAATTCCTCAACCGATTTAAATTTTTGCATTTTAAATGCCTCCAAAAAAAATTTAATAAAAAAAAGTCTTTTTAAAAAAAACTTTAATATTTTTTGGCATATAAAGTAAACAGCACTAAAGTAAAGCAAATAATTCAAGCCAGAAATGCGTAAAATTCATATATTGTAATATCTTGTAGAGACCCCATATAAGGGCTATGAAAGATGAAGCAAAACTACAAAATCTTAGTGATTTTGAAAATAAGTCATTATTAATCGTGGATGACGATAATCCCTTTCGTGAGCGTTTAGCAAGAGCGATGGAAAAAAAAGGATTTGAGGTTTTTCAAGCTGAGAGTGTACAAAAGGGAGTTGAATCCGTAAAAACTAAAAAACCTGGTTTTGCTGTTGTAGACTTAAGGCTTGCTGACGGTAATGGACTTGAGGTTGTAAAAGAAATTCAGTCTTCAAATAGCGATAGTAGGATCATCATGTTAACTGGTTATGGAAATATTCCAACGGCAGTAGCTGCAATCAAACAAGGTGCCATAGATTATTTAGCTAAACCTGCTGATGCGGAAGATGTAGAGAAAGCATTATTGGCAGATCCTTCAAAAAAAGCAGCCCCACCAGAAAACCCGATGTCGGCTGATAGAGTTAAGTGGGAACATATACATAGAGTTTTCGAGTTATGTAACAGGAATGTTTCAGAAACAGCCAGAAGACTTAAAATGCACAGAAGAACTCTTCAAAGAATTCTTTCTAAAAGATCACCTAGATAAGTTTTTTAATTTTTATTATTTGCTTAGTCAAAAGAGCTAAAAGCATAATTTTAAAAATC
>CACGGJ010000009.1 GCA_902572515.1 uncultured Pelagibacteraceae bacterium
GATTATTTTATTTGTGTTTTTATTATGTCCTTCGTTTTTAAAAGCTGATAAATTTTATAACAATCATTACGTAGACAATTATAATTCAAAATATTCTCCAATAAGTTTAAATTCTCCCTTAGAGGTTGGTTTCTTTCAAATTGGAAACTGGAAATATTCTAGAACCAAATTTGAGGAAAGTGATTTATATAAAGCTGATTGGTATATTACTCATGACAAGTATTATGGTGAATGCAAATCATTAGTATGTGTTTTAATTAACAAACCTAAAATTATATTGAATGAGATTTTAAACGATCCTGGATATAATTTGAGAATGATTACCAGTCTATTATTTAATAAAGACATGTTAACAATTGAAAAAAAATATTTTTTATTTTTTTTTACATTAGTTTCATTAATCATTATTCTTGGATTTTTTAAAATTTTTAAAAGTAATACAAAAAATTATATTTTATTTTTTTGTATTATATTTGGTACATTGGGCTATCTACTAGCACTTTCACTAACTACATTCAGCTATAGATACTCATTCCCTTTATTTCCAGTATTAATATTCTTACTAATGCAACTTAATACGAAAATAAATTTAATGAAAAAAAGGATTAATATAAATTATTTCTTAATTATTATTGTTTTGACTCAACTAACGTTTAATATTGAGGATTATTATGTTAATTATAAGAACAAGCAGTTTTATAAAATTAAATCACACAAAGAGCTAAATACAAAAAAAGTAAATTACTTTTTGTCTGAAAGTTCTGTATTTAAACTAATAAATGAGGATCAAAAAATTTTAACCACCGACTCAAATTGGTTAAGTGGATTCTCAAAAGCTGATCCAAAAAAAGTTTATAGTATTTTTTCATTACCACCAATTAAAGATAATAATATTCATAACTTTCTAGACTCTTTTGACATAATTTTATTAAATTACAAAGCAAATGTTCCCGAAGCCTCAGTTGGTACTCAAACATTTTTAAGATATGAACTTCATCTCAAAGATTATTTAAATGATAATAAAAAAAAATGGGATATTAAAGAAATAGATAATTACGGCAACGTTTTTATTAAAAAAAATTTATAGATAATATGATATCCATTAAAAAAGTCTGAAAGATGAAAAAAAAAATTTTAATTTACATAGTTGCTTATAACCACGAAAAATTTATTGAAAAAACAATTAATCGAATAAAAGATAGTGTTTTTAGCAAATACCAAACAGAAATTCTAATAAGCGACGATAAATCTGATGACAAAACTTTTCAAATTTTAAAAGAAATAAAAAAAAACTTTGTTAAAAATTGTAAAATTTCAATTTTATCAAACCCGGTTAATCAAGGATATGGTGGAAACCAAAAGATCGGTTATTATTATGCAATTAAAAACAATTTTGATTATGTTGTTTTGCTTCATGGAGACGGACAATATGCTCCAGAATTAATCGAAGCACTTTTAGAAAAAATACAATTAGAAAATGCAGGTGCAATATTTGGCTCACGAATGATGATAAGTGGTTCAGCTTTAAAAGGTGGAATGCCCTTCTATAAGTATTTTGGAAACAAAATTTTAACTTATTTTCAAAACAAAATTTTAGAAAGTAATTTAAGTGAGTTTCATTCAGGTTATCGAATTTACTCAATAAATTCTCTAAAAAAGATACCTTTCCACTTAAACTCGAACGGCTATTCTTTTGATACTCAAATTATAATACAACTACTTTTTGCCAGCCAAAAAATCTCAGAAATGCCGATACCTACTTTTTATGGTGAAGAAATATCTTATGTTAATGGTTTATTATATGCTTATCAAATTATGCTAGAAACATTTAAAGCAAAAATACAAAGATATAATATTTTTTATGATAAAAAATATGACATATCAAACGAGCATAATATTTATTTATCCAAAGAAAATTTCGCAAGTCCTCATAGAGAAGCAATCAATTTAGTAAAAAAAAATTCTTTAGTTTTAGATATTGGATGCAATGATGGAAGTGTTGCTAATTCTTTGATCAAAAATAAAAATTGTAAAGTAATAGGAGCTGATAAAAATATTAATAATTTAAGTTTCAAACTTTCAAGTTTTTATAATATAGACTTAGATAAAGAATTACCCGATTTAGAATATGACAAGCTTGATTATATTTTACTTTTAGATGTTATTGAGCATATAAAAGATCCTGAAGAATTTATGAGAAAACTTTATATTAAAGTTTCATCTAACGAAAAAATAAAGATACTTATCTCTACTGGAAACATATCTTTTATAATCATTAGATTAATGTTACTTATGGGTTTTTTCAATTATGGAAAGAGAGGAATCTTAGATAGAACACATACCAGATTGTTTACTTTTAGTTCGCTAAAAAATTTAATTCTTGGTTCAAATTTTAAAATTCAAAAAACCACAGGAATACCCTGTCCATTTCCAATCGTTATAAAATCAGAAACAATTTCTAAAATATTGATTAAGATTAATTCATTTTTTATATTTTTTTCAAAATCAATATTTTCTTATCAAATGTTTATGGAAATTAAACCAAATCCCTCATTAAACCTGATACTTAATAAAGCACAGAAAAAATATAACCAAAACAGTGATTGATAAAATAACAGCTTAAAACTTTAAATTCTAGCAAATATTAATATAAGGATATACTCAATAACAGAAAAATTATGATCAAGTACATAATAACAGGTGGAGCCGGGTTTATAGGAAGTCATTTAGTTGAACATTTTGTAAAACAAAAGAAAAAGATTGTTGTCATTGACAATTTATCAACAGGTAGAATTGAAAATTTAAAAGAATTTCGAAAAAACATTAAATTTGTTAAAAGCGATATTTCCAAAAAAGGTAATTGGATGAAAGAATTTAAAGGTAAGTGTTATGTTTTTCACCTAGCAGCACTTGCAGATATTGTTCCTAGTATTCAAAATCCAACTGAATATTTCAATTCTAACGTTAAAGGGACATTAAATGTATTAGAAGCTTGCAGAAACTCAAAAGTATTAAAATTTTTGTATTCAGCCTCATCCTCTTGTTATGGTATCCCACATAAGTATCCAACTAAAGAAAATGAAAGTATAAAACCTATGTATCCATACGCCTTAACAAAAAAAATGGGTGAAGATCTTATTATTCATTGGTCTAAGGTATATAAAATTCCTTTTATTTCTCTGAGATTATTTAATGTTTATGGTACAAAATCTAGAACATCAGGGACATATGGTGCAATGTTTGGAGTTTTTTTAGCACAAAAAATATCTAAAAAACCATTTACAATTGTTGGTTCAGGACTTCAAACAAGAGATTTTACTTATGTGTCAGATGTAGTAGAGGCATTTAATGTTGCACATAAATCAAATATATCTAATGAGATTTTTAACGTTGGAAGCGGGAATACAATCAGTGTAAAAAGAATTACAAATCTATTAGGTGGAAAAAAAGTTTATATTAGAAAAAGACCTGGTGAACCAAATTGCACTTTTGCAGATATAACAAAAATCATGAAAAAACTTAAATGGAAACCTAAAATTAATATAGAAAAAGGAATTTCAATTCTTTTAAAAGAAATTAATTATTGGCAAAAAGCTCCTGTTTGGACTCCAAAAAAAATTAACGTTGCAACTAAAGATTGGTTTAAATTTTTAAAATAATTTATTTTATGAGTCAGCTTTTTGATAAAAAGAGGAGAACAAAAAAAAATTTAAAAACTCCAAAAGAAATAATTTGGGAAGCTGAGGAAAAAAATTATTTAAATATTAATTTTTTTCAAAAGATTATCTATAAATTTACTTGGTTTTTTTTATTTTTGATAAGATTTTTGCTTTACCCACTATTTGATTTTAAAATTGGTCTTTTATACTCAGATAAAATTGGTAGATTTTTAGGTAATACAGAGTTTTATTTAAGAAAAAAATCTTTAGAAAAAAATAAAAAAATTCCAGTTCATATTTTAATATCAGGAAGGACAGTTAATAATCAAATTTTGGAAATGATATCAAGAAGGACTTTTTTGATAAAGAATATCACTATTTATAATTTTTTAAATAATATTAAAAAAATTTCTAATGATTCAAACTTATGGATTGACCTTAATATAACTGGATGGCTAAGAGGCAGAGATTGGACTGCAGCTAAACCTCAATTATCTTTTTCTCTAAAAGAGGAAAAAAGAGGAAAAAAATTACTACAAAGTTTAGGTTTAGATGAGAATGTACCTTTTGTGTGTATTTTTGCAAAAGATAAGCTTTATTCTGATAACCCAGACAAACCTCCGATACCCAATTCTTTTTGGAGTAAAAAAGATTTTAGAAATTGTGATATTGATAATTATTTAATGGCATCGGAATATTTAACAAAAAAAAATATTTTTGTAATTAGGATGGGTTTACATGAACCTGAAAAAGTTCTTGAGACAACAAATAGTATGATTATTGATTATACGGGAAAAATAAGAAAAAATTTAAGTAAAGATGATGCAGAATTTGCTGACGCATATCTACCAGCAAAATGTAAATTTTTCATAGGTTGTACTTCAGCAACCTATCAATTCGCATCAATTTTTAACAGACCAGTTGCCTCCACTAACATGATACCCTATGGAGAATGTGGGAGAAATTTTCATGATTTGTTTATTTTTAAGAAATGTTTGAACAAGAAAAATAATCAGTTGCTGTCCATCTCAGATGCTATTAAAAATGGTATAACTGGCGATTGGCTTACTGAAGATCAGATTTTAGATTTAGAAAGTAATAATATTTTCTTTGAACAAAATTCAGAAAGTGAAATATTAGAACTAACAAAAGAAATGTATCAAAGGTTAAATAATTTATGGCAACCTAAAGACGACGAGTCATCCTTACAAGAAAAATTTTTAAAAATAACAAAAATTTACGATTCTGATGGAGAAAAATTTCCAGGAAAAATTTCATATTATTTCCTCAAAAATAATCCTGAACTTTTATGAGTCAGTTTATTCAATTAGATGATTCTGAATTTATTAATTTGATTAATCTAGGACTTGGTCTTTATAAACCTCTTAAAGGTTACAATACAAAAAATGAATTAAATGATATTCTTCAACATAAAAGAATTAATAAAAAAACAAGATGGACAATTCCAATTCTTTTAAATGCAAAGAAAAAAAAAAATAATATTTTACATAAAGACTATTATTTAGTTTATAAAAAAAAACGAGTAGGAAAAATTCAAGTTCAAAGCTTGTTTAAAATAAATAAAAAAAAATTTTGTAAATCAATATTTAATACAAATTCAACTAATCATCCATCTGTAAAAAAAATTTATGAGGCATTAAATTTATTCATTGGAGGAAGAATTAAAATTTTTAAAAATTATTTAAAAAAAGATAAATATTTTGCTTATAATTATTTTAAGCAGAATAAAAAAATTTTTTCGAAATATGCAGCTTTTACTTCTAGAAATATTAGCCACCTAGGCCATCAGCATATTCATAAAAAAATTTTCAATTCAAAAAATAAATTGCTAATTTGTATTATTGAGAGTGATAAAAATAAATTTAATTCTAATTTTATTATTCAATCTTACAATTTACTAAAATTAAATGAAAAAATATATAAACAATCAAGAATTGTTAAAATATACTTACCATCATTAATGGCAGGACCTAATGAAGCATATTTACAAGCAACCTATCTAAATAATTTGAATTGTAAATCTATGATAATTGGAAGAGATCATGCTGGTTTTAAAAATAATTTTAAAAAGTATGACTCACAACTTATTTTTAATCACTTAAATGATTTAAATATCAAGATTATTAAAACTAAAGAGCCGTTGTTCTGCAAAACTTGCAACATAGTTTTTTTTCATGGTGTCGAAAAGTGCAAATGTAAATCAATAAATAATAAAAATTTTGTAAGTATTGATGGTAAAAATATTAAAAAATTATTATTAAATGATAATAATTTAATGGCATCTAAATTTTTGAATAAAATAGTTTTTAAATATTGCTTAAAAAATATCAAACAATTAAAAAAATTTAAAGGTTGAAGTATCTCAAAAATTTAGTAAAAGAACTGTGTAGTGAACATTATTGTCATTGCAAGGTAAGGTAAAGCCTATAACAATCTCGATTGTAATACCAAAAAAAATATTATGAGCAATCGGATAGACAGAATTAAGTTAAATCACTGGTTAAATATAAGAAAAACAAGTTTAGATGTTTTGAATGATTTATTATCAAAACATTTAAATTATACGATTAATTTTGAAAACCTTGAAAATCTAGATGACCATGCAATTGAAAAAATTTCAGAAGTTTTATCAGTTCCAAAAAATAAACTTTTAATTAATGATGAGGTTCCATCATTTATTTATAATTCTAAAAAACAAATAGAAAATACAAAAAGACCAATTAGAAGAGGAGGCATCCATTATTATAACTATTATACGTTGCCTTCACCCAAAGGTTATGTGGCACCAGTTTTAATTGATATTCTTTGTCCAAAAAATAAATTGCCGGTATTAAATAATGGACATTTGGAGCCTGCAATTACTGTGAGTTTAGGGCCAAATGATATTTATGCTAGATTTGCAAAAAAAATTGATAAAGACACTTTTTTAAAATTTAGAATAAATCCAGACCCTAATACAAATTGGATAGTCGGTTCAAATTATTATGAACCTTCATATTGTTTGCATACTTATTCTAGAGCAACGGATGGACCAGGAAGAATTTTATCTTATACAACAAAATCTCACATTGAGGATTTATTTGATCACAAGTTTAATGAGAATTCATTTAAACATTTAAAAAAAAATTTGAATATAGAAAGACCTAATAGAACTTTCTTATTTCAAGATATATTAAATAGAGGCTATGATTTAGATTATATTTCAAAAAAAACTAAAATATCAAAAAAAAAGTTAGAGAATTTTTTTAAAGATAATAAAAAAAAACTAAGTTTAAAAGAGTTAACAAAAATATGTAATATCATTAATACTAATCCTGCTGATTATATTGACAGAGAGTTTAAGCAAGACAAAGTAGGTAAATATTATTATGATTATAAGGATTCAATTAAAACAATAAGAAAATTTAAATCTTATGAGGTTGCGTCTATAGCTTGCTCAGCAAGAGATCCAGATTTAACTGGTTATTTTATTAAAGTAAAAAACAATACTAAAAAATCAATTCTAGACCTTATAGATAGTAATTGTTCTCATTATTTAGTAACCAAGGGTAAGGTAAATTTTTTTTCAATAGACAATAAAAAGTTAAACAAAATTAAGATGAAAGAAGGTGATTCAATTTGGGTTGCTTCTTATACGGCACATGGATTTTCTGATAAAGGAGCTTTAATTAAAATTTCTGATGGACAGAACTTTAATTATTTAGAAAAAATAGATTTGACTAATACTTACAATCTTAAAATGACACTAAAAAGAGGGAGAAAGGATAAAGTCAATTGGGGTTATGATACAAAAAAATAAAGACAATGTAAGCATCTGGTTAATTGGACCTTCAGCTGCTGGAAAAACAACAGTATCAAAGCTTTTATATGATGAAATAAAAGAACAAATGAATTTTGTTGTTATAGATGGTGATCAAGTGAGAAATCTTTATGAAAATAATTTAGGCTACGATAAAGTTTCTAGATCAAAAAATACCAAAAGATATATCAATTTAGTTAATTGGCTGAGTAATTTTAATATTTCATCAATTGTAGCTGTTATAAGTCCATTTGAGAAAGATAGAGATTATTGTAGAAAAGAAATTAAAAATTACATTGAAATTTACTTAAAAAGTTCTAGGACTGAAAGAATAAAAAGAGATAAAAAGAAGTTGTATGAGCCAGCGATAAAAGGAGAAAAAAAAAATGTCGTTGATGTTGATATTCCTTATGAAGACCCAAAAAATTGTAATTTAGTAATTAATACTGAAAATAAAGATCCCTTAGATATCGTAAGTGAAATAAAAAAGAATTTGGATTTTTTAAATTAAGTTATGTGTGGAATATTTGGAGGATTTGGAATTAATTTAGATGAGGTTCAGTCAGGAATTAACCTCATTAATAGAGGTGAAGACGGAACATCAATTAAAAGTTTTGAAAATGGCGTGATATTTGCTGCAAGAAGACATCTTGTAAAAAAATCTGGTGATGATGATATCAAAAAATCAGATCAACCTTATTTTTCAGAAAATAACAAAATATCCTTAATCTTTAATGGTGAATTTTATAACTTTAGTGATTATAAAAAAAAACTATCTAAAGAAAATATAAATTTTAAATCTTTAGGAGATACAGAGGTTTTTTTAAAACTATATGAAAAAAATGGTATAAAATTTTTATTTGATAGAAAAATAGATTCTTTATTTGCAATTGCAATACTAGATATTAATTTAAATAAAATTTTCATAACAAGAGATTGGCCTGGAAGAATTCCACTTTATTACTATCATGATGAGAAAAAGTTTATATTTTCTAGTGAACTTAAAGCGTTTAAAGCAATTCCAAATCTTAGTTTGCAAAAACCTATTGAATTAGAGCCTGGTCATTATTTAGAGTTTGATTTAATCAAAAAAGATATAAAAAAAACTAAGTTTTTTGAGGTAAAAAATAACTTAATTAAAAAAGATAAAGAAATATTAGATTTAGGATTGGAATTACATAATCTTTTAGATAAGTCGGCAAGAAACAGAACCATGTCTGATGTTCCAATTTGTACAATGCTTTCAGGAGGTATAGATAGTGTTCTAAGCACATTTTATGTTTTTAAAAATTTAGATTTTAAGAATATGGACTATCAGCCAACTTCTTATGTGTTTTCTGTAAAAAATTTCAAATCAACTGACTTAGAAAAAGCTAGAGTCGCAGCTAAGTCTTTTAGCGAAATTAAACTAAAATTAATTGAAGTTGAAGCAAGTACAGAAGAAATAGTTAAAGATGTTCCTAATATAATTGAGTCATTTGAGATGAGAAAAATGAAAGCCTTAAGTTTTTATCCATTACCAATTTATTGGTTTCTAGCTCCTAGGATGAGAAAAGATGGATTTAAAGTAACAATAGGTGGTCATGGAGTTGATGAACTTTTGGGTGCTTATGATAGTTGGAAAGAACTTAATAAACCACATGAGGTTCAAATTAGACAAATAAGTAGGCTAGCATTCATAAATAATATTTACAACAATATGCTTAAAAGAGCATCAATAATTTTTATGAACAAAGGTCCAATAGAAGCTAGGTTCCCCTTTTTAAACCCTGAAGTTTGTGAATATATGTTAAGCATAGATAAAAAATGGCTGCAACTAAATCCATTAAATGCTGAAGTTCTTTTAAATCTTATTGATAAAAAAAAATTAAAAAGTCTTGAAAAATTGAGGGAAACATTGGATTCTTATCTAGCTAATCCAGATCTTTTTGAAAAAAATCCTGAAAATTTTGCGTTTGATTTGAAAAAAATTTTTTGGAAATTTCCACTTTTAATTTCTAGCTATTTTGCATCTGAGGAATCTTTTTTAGGATTTGATCAAGTTTTTAACCCTAAATTGAGAGGTCAACATGGTGCTGGCGTTACTTCAACAGAGAAAGACATTGTAAGTTATTATCCATCATATGGTGAAACTGATACAGAAATTTTTAAAAATCTAGCTAATAATATTTTTGCTTAAAAATGAATAAAAATAAAAAAATTTACGTTCCAATGGGTGCTGATATTTTACATAGTGGACATTTAAATATAATCAAAACAGCAAGAAAATATGGAAAAGTAATAATCGGATTATTTACAGATTCTGCAATAAGCGAATATAAAAGATTACCTTTGATTAATTATAAACAAAGACTGGAAATAATGAAAAATATAAAAGGTGTTGATCAAATCGTAAAACAAGAAACGTGGGACTATACAAAAAATTTGCAAAAAATAAAACCAAATTACTTAATTCATGGTGATGATTGGAAATCTGGTATTCAAAAGAAAACGAGATTAAAGGTAATTAAGATATTGTCAAAATGGGGAGGAAAACTAATTGAAGTTCCTTATACTGATGAAAATAAAATCAAAATTGATAAAGATAGTATTTCTGAAATTTTTTTTAATCCAAATACTAGAGTTTCACGTTTAAAGAGGTTAATTAATTCTAAAAAAATTGTAAGGTTTATTGAAAGCCATAATCCTTTGACAGGCTTGATGATCGAAAATTTAAAATTTGAAAATAAAGATGAGCACCGTGAATTTGATGGAATTTGGTCCTCAAGTTTAACAGACTCAGTGTCAAATGGAAAACCAGATAACCAATCATTGGAACTGACTACAAGAATATCAAATTTAAATAATGTCATGGAAGCCACAACCAAACCTGTGCTATTTGATGCTGATAATGGTGGTAGAATAGAACATTTGCAATATACAATAAGAAATTTGGAAAGACTAGGAGTGTCTGCAATAGCAATAGAGGATAAGATAGGTCTTAAAAGCAATTCGTTGTTTAAAGTCCAAAATAAAAAAAATCACGACAGTGTTAAAAATTTTTGTCTAAAAATTAAAACAGCTTGTAATGCAAGAAGATCTGAAGATTTTTTAATTGTTGCTAGAATTGAAAGTTTTATTTTGGGCAAAAACTTAAATGACGCTTTATACAGAGCTGAAAGTTACTCTAAGGCAGGTGCAGACTTAATTTTAATTCATAGCAAACAAGACACACCAAAAGAAATTTTTTTATTTTCTAAAGAATTCAAAAAATCTAGATTTTTTAAGCCATTAGTTGCTGTACCGTCAACATATTCTAAAGTTAAAGAGAAAGAATTGATAGAAAATGGATTTAAAGTAGTAATCTATGCTAATCATTTATTACGGGCAGCATATCCTGCGATGGAAAAAGTTGCTTTAAGTATCTTAAAAAATACAAGGTCATCAGAAGCTGAAAAAGAAATAATAACAATTAAAAAAATATTGAACATGATTCCTTCAAATTAATGAATTTAAGTAGAAATATAATTAGCTCCCTTAAAGTTAAGAAAGTAGAGTTTTTTACAGGAGTCCCAGACAGCCTGCTAAAAAATTTTTGTAATGAATTACAAAAATTTAGTAAAAAAAAACATATTATTAGTGCAAATGAAGGAGGCGCAGTATCAATTGCCGCTGGTTATTATTTGGCAACTAAAAAAATACCTCTAGTTTATCTTCAGAATTCAGGTCTTGGAAATATTATAAATCCAATATCTTCAATAATTCATAAAGAAATTTATGGTATACCTATGATTTTATTTATTGGTTGGCGTGGTGCAAAAAATATTAAAGATGAAATTCAGCATAAAGTTCAAGGTAAAATAACTTTAGATCAACTAAGATTATTAAAAATTAAATACAAAATTTTTAATAAAGGATCTTATAAAAATCAGTTAAGTGAATTAATAGATATAGCCAAAAAAAATAATCAGCCTGTCGCCTTAATATTTAGGAGTGGTGATTTAGAAAGCACTGAAAATAAAAAAACTAATAATAAAAAAATTGCCAAAAATATAATGTTAACTAGATCAGAGTTTATAGATGAGTTAGTAAAAAATTCCAAAAATTTGAAAATTATTTCTACAACAGGTTTTACATCTAGAGAATTATATCAAACTAGAATGTTAATTAATAAAACAAGTAATAATGATTTTTACATGGTTGGAGGTATGGGACACACATCAATGGTAGCGTTAGGTTATTCTCTTGGTTCAAAAAAAAAAACAATTTGTTTAGATGGTGATGGTTCTTTTTTAATGCATATGGGCTCTGTAGTAATTTCCTCTAAATTTGGAGCAAAAAATTTTAAGTATATTTTACTTAATAATTCATGTCATGAGTCTGTTGGAAAACAACCAACAGCAATAGACAAAATAGATTTAGAAAAATTTGTTTTTTCAATTGGTTATAAAAGATATTTTTTAATTGATAAAAAAGATTCACTCAAAAAAATTTTGAAAACATTTTTAGGTTGTTCTGGGCCTTCTTTTTTAAATGTTTTGATTAATCCTAAAACGAAAAAAAATCTTTTGAGAATTAAAAATTTACAAGAGATTAAAAGAGATTTTGTAAATTAGTTTAGATGAAATTCGAATACATTGGGAAAAATTCACTTAAAAATATTAAATATATTATTAAAGAAAAAAATTATAAAAAAATTTTGATTTTTGCTGGCAAAAAATCTTTTTCGAATTGCGGTGTAGAAAATGAGTTAAAAAATATACTCTCAAAATTTCAATATGAGATTTTTTTCAAACATAGTGATCTTCCAGAGATAACTGATCTGAAAAAGTTTATATTAAAAATAAATAATTTTAAACCAAATATAATATTATCAATTGGAGGTGGTTCAGTACTTGACTTGTCGAAGGTTGCTAATACATTATATAACTGCAAGAATATTGAAAAAGCCATTGCTGAAAATAATTACAAGTTAAGCAAATTTTGTGAATTAATTGCTATCCCAACAACAGCTGGCTCAGGGGCTGAGGCAACAAGTAATGCAGTTACTTATATTGAGAATATTAAATATTCAGTTGAAGGAACAGAAATTAAACCAGATTACATTATAATCGATCCAAATTTAATTCTCTCAACACCAAAAAAAATAGCAGCAGCAGCTGGTATGGATGCTATAGCACAATCAATAGAGTCGTTGTTATCAAAAAAATCTAATTACGAAAGTGTAAAATACTCAATTGAAGCTTTAAGATATTTATTACCTTTTTATGAAAATCACATAAATAATGCAAATTTTGAATCAGCTTATAAAATGTCTTTTGGTGCTTTAAATGCAGGAAGAGCAATTAATATTTCAAAAACAACAGCACCTCATGCCGTTTCCTATCCATTCACATCTGAATACAAGATTAGTCATGGTCACGCAGTTGCAATTACATTAACTGATTTTTTAAAATTTAACTTTACAAATATTTCAACTGCTAACTTGAAATTTGATTTGAATGATAGATACAAAATAATATTTGATGAGTTTAAAGTTAAAAATATAAACGAGTTAAATAATAAAATATTAAAATTTGCAAAGAATACGGGGTTAGAACTGGACTTAAAGAAATTAAATATATCTAAGACAAGCCAAATTGATAATATTTTAAAAGGTATTAATCAACAAAGATTAGACAATAATCCAATTGATTTAGATATACCTACAGTAAGAAAAATTTTATTATCTAAGATAGATTCTTAATTTCTTAGTGCTATTAATATAAGAATAATTAAATATTAAAAATGTTTAAAAAGCCTATTTTTTTTTCAAAAAAAAATTTTACTCTTGATACCTCAGGCAGATCTCCTGCATTTTTTTTAAAAAATAACAATTTAAAAGTTGATCAAAATTTTTATGAAAATTTGATTAAATTTTCAAAAATAAATAACAATATAAATTGCAGAATCTGTATTCACAAATCAAAAAAAGCAGAATTACATAGTATGATTGTTTTGATAAATTCTAAAAATACTTTTAATGTTCATCGACATTCTAAAACTTCAGAAATTTATCAATTAATTAAAGGATCTATACAAATTAATTTATTTAAAAATAATCTTAAATCTCAAACAATTAAATTAAAAAAAAAAGGTGAAATTTTTACTGTACTTAAAAACAAATTACATATAGTTGTCCCTTTGAGCAAAATAGCAATCTTTCACGAAACAAAATTGAGGGAAAATGATTAAAGAAAAAAATATAAAAAATATTCTTGTAACAGGTGGTGCCGGGTATGTTGGTTCAATGTTAGTACCAGAACTTTTAAAAAAAAATTATATGGTTACAATTATTGATCTGATGATCTATGGAAAAGACCATTTTAAAAAAAATAAAAATTTAAAAATAATTAAAGGAGACATAAGAAATAAAAAACTTCTTCAAAAAATTACAAAAAATCAAGATGCAGTTATTCACTTAGCATGCATATCTAACGATCCAAGTTTTGAATTAAATCCAAGTTTAGGTAAATCAATCAATCTGGATGCGTTTGAACCGTTAGTTAAAATTTCAAAAAAAAACAATGTTAGAAGATTTATTTATGCTTCTTCTTCATCAGTTTATGGAATTAAAAAAGTTAAGAATGTAACAGAAAAAATGAAATTAAAGCCTTTAACTGACTATTCAAAGTTTAAAGCAAAATGTGAAAAAATATTAAATAAATATGGATCTGATAATTTCATTGTAACTACTATTAGACCTGCAACTGTTTGCGGCTATGGCAAAAGGCAAAGGCTTGATGTTGTTGTTAATATCTTAAGTAATTTAGCTTATCATAAAAAACACATAACCGTATTTGGTGGAAATCAGCTTAGACCAAATATACATATGAAAGACATGGTTAATGTTTATCTCAAATTATTAGAAGCTCCAAAGGAGAAAATCAATTTTGAAATTTTTAATGCAGGAGGCAAAAATCAAACAGTTTTAGAGTTAGCCAAAGATGTTAAAAAAGTAATGGGCAAAGATGTAAAAATAATTAAAGTGAAATCAAGTGATAAAAGATCTTATCATATTTCCTCTAAAAAAATTTTAAAGGTTTTAAAGTTTAAACCAAGATTTACTGTAAAAAATGCAGCCAGAGATTTAAAACTAGCTTTTCAAAAAAAAATTTTTACTAATCCTTTAAATAATAAAAAATTTTTTAATATAAAAACTATGCAGGCAATAAAATTAAAATGAGAAATAAACCAAATTTTACTAATTTAAAAAGTAAAGCAACAAAGTTGAGACAAGAAACTTTTAATGCGTTTATAAAAAAAGGAGAGGCACATTTGGGTGGAAGTTTTTCAATGATAGAGATTTTGCTAACTATTTATGAAATTATTTTAAAAAAAAACGATAAGTTTATCTTGAGTAAGGCGCACGCATCATTTCCATTAAGCTTATTGCTAAAAAAAAAAGGTTTCCGTCCTAAATTAACCACTCATCTTGAAATAGATCCAAAAAATGGAATACATTGTACAACTGGAAGTTTAGGTCATGGTTTTCCAATTGCTACTGGCATGGCTTTTGCAAAAAAGAAACAGAGAAAAAAAGGAAGAATATTTGTTATGATAAGTGATGGAGAGTGTCAAGAGGGTACAACCTGGGAAACATTTCTCATAGCATCTAAACATAAATTAGATAATTTAGTTTTAATTATTGATTATAATAAAATCCAGGCATTATCAAAAATTGAGGAAGTATTACCATTATCAAATCTCAAAAAAAAAATTGAATCATTTAATTGGAAATGTATAAATATAAAAGATGGACATTCTTTCGTGTCTCTTACAAAAAATTTTACAAAAAAAAATAATTCAAAAAAGCCACTAGCTTTTATCGTAAATACTACCAAGGGAAAAGGTATTAAAGAATTTGAAAATGATCCAGTATGGCATGCTAGACAACTCAAGGGTAAAGAAATAGAAATTGGCAAAAAGAGATTAAATATAAAATGAGAAGAAGATTTGGAAAAATAATTAACGATTTAGCGAAAAAAGATGAAAAAATTGTTTTAATTGTAGGGGATATTGGATATGGGATCTTTGATGAATTTAGAAAGAATCATCCTAAAAAATTTTTTAACTTAGGAATCTGTGAACAAAGTATAATTGGAGTTGCAGCTGGAATGTCATTAGAAGGGTTAAAACCATGGGTTTATACAATAACACCTTTTTTAATTGAAAGACCGTTTGAACAAATAAAATTGGACATAGATCAACAAAAAGCCAATGTTAAACTTGTAGGTTTTGCTGACTATCCAAATCTTGGCCCAACACATGCTGAGCTTAATGCTCCACATTTAATGAAACTTTTTAAAAATATTAAATCTTTTTTTCCAAAAAATAGTGACGAAACTAGATCTGCTGTTTTAAAGTGCTATAAAACAAAAGGTCCAACTTTCATCAGTCTTAAAGCTGATAAAAAAATAGGGAAAAAATGGTAAATTTTTTAAGTAAAGAAGAATTAAACTTATCAAATGAGTTTTTAAAAAATGGTTATCTTATAAAAAAGATAAAAGATGATAAATCGCTAGATTTTATAAAAAAACTTTTTCTAAAAATAATTAAAAAAAAAAAGGAGTTTAAGTATTTAAAAGATATTGAAATTTTTGATCAAACTCACAAATACATAAAAAAAAATGATCTAAATGATTTTAGATTAAATATTATAAATGAACTAAATAATAATAAATTTTTTCGTAAAAACTATTTTCAATGTTCTAAATTTCTTTTAGATTTGATCGTAGGAAATGAGCTAGTAATGCAAAAAAAAATAAATCTTAGTATACAACTTCCAAATGATAGTTCGTCATTATTAGATGTACATGCTGATGTCTGGTCAGGTGACTCACCTTACGAAGCAGTTATGTGGATGCCTCTAGTTGATTGTTTTAAAACTAAGAGTATGTACATACTTCCATTTTCAAAATATAAAAAATATGAAAATAATTTATTTAGTAAAAAAATTAAAAATAGTCAAAATTTGTTTGATAAAATAAAAAAAGATGTTCATTGGCTTGATGTTAAATTTGGAGAGATTTTAATTTTTAATCAGTGTTTACCACATGGAAATATAGTAAATAAAACAAAAGAAACCAGATGGTCAATGAATTGCAGATTTAAAAGTGTTTATAGTCCATATGCAGATAAAAAAATTGGAGAATTTTTTGAGCCAATTTCTTTAAAATCGATATCTAGATCTGCAATTAAATATAGTTTTCCTAAAATAAAATGACTGCAAAAGGATATATTTCAAGCAGAAGCTTTATGGGGGAAAGAGTTCCACAATCTGTTCAAAATTTAGTATTAAGAAATTTTTGCAAAGATAATAATTTAACTTTTGAATTAAGTTCAACTGAATACGCAATGGATAAAAGTTATCACGTTTTGAATCAATTACTGGTAAATAAAAACAATAAATGTATTATTTTTTATAGTCTTTTCCAACTTCCTGAAAATGATAATTTAAGGAATAAAATTTTGAAAAAATTTATAAAAAGAAAAAAAAAACTGATTTTTGTTTTAGAGAACATCATGGTCAATAAATTTAGTGATATACAAGATATTGAAAATATTTGGTATATAAAAAAAGTTTCAAATCAGTGTTTAACGAATAAAGAAATTAAAAAATTTATTTAATGAATAAAATAATTTCATCTGAAGATTTATCTAACAAAATTCAGTCTTTAAAAAATAAAAAAAAAAAGATTGTTCTATGTCATGGAGTATTTGATATAATTCATGCTGGACATATATCTCATTTTAAGTCTGCCAAAAAATTCGGTGATATCTTAATTGTTTCAGTAACAAGTGATAAATATGTTAACAAAGGTTTTAATAGACCTATATTTAATTTAAATAATAGAAAAAAAATTCTTTCTGAATTGAGTATGGTAGATTTTGTGTGTGATAGTGACTCTACGGATGCAATTTCAATTATTGAAAAAATTAAACCAAATATTTATTGCAAAGGACCAGATTATAAAAACTTTGATAAAGATGTAACTAACAAAATAAAGAAAGAAATTAAAATTCTAAAAAAATTTGGAGGTAAATTCAAAGTTACAGATGATCAGACATTTAGTTCTAGTAAAATAATAAATACTTTGAATAAAGGTACAACCGAATATGAAAAATTCTTACTACAATTAAATAAAAAATTTACAAAGAAAGAATTAAATTATGCCATAAATTCTTTTAATAACTTAAAAGTTCTTGTGATAGGTGAGAGTATTTTGGATGAATATACATATTGTGAAACTTTAGGTAAATCTGGCAAAGAACCAGTGTTAACAATGAAGCCCACTAATACAGAGAAATATTTGGGAGGTAGTTTAGCTGTATGTAATCATTTATCAACTTTTTGCAAAAAAATTTCTCTTGTTAGTTATTTAGGTGAAGACGGTAGTGAAGAAGCATTTATAAAAAAAAACTTAAAAAAAAATATTAATCCTTACTTTATAAGAAAAAAAAATTCACCCACTATTTTAAAAAAAAGATTTATAGAGAATGTAAACAATATAAAGACTTTAGGCCTTTATTCTTTAAATGATGACCAATTGAATAAAAAAGATGAGTATAAATTATATAAAATTATAAAAAAACAAATACCAACACATGATATAATTATTGTATGTGATTATGGTCATGGGTTAATTACAAAAAAAATATCAAATTTAGTCATTAGTTCAAAAAAGTTTTACACGTATAATTCACAAATAAATTCGAGTAATTTTAGTCATCACACATTAGATAAATTCACAAAGATGAGTGGTATAGTAATTAACGCAAATGAATTAAAACATGAATTTAGAGACAACAATTCTTCCAATGTAGTTTTAGGAAAGAAACTTCAAAAGAAACTTAAAACGCAAAAAGTTATTATAACTCAAGGTAAAGATGGTGTGATTTTATTAAATAAAAATAAAATTTTTTCTGCACCAGCTTTTACTAAAAATGTAATAGACAAAATTGGGGCGGGTGATGCTATGTTGGCTCTAGCTTCTCTATGTTTTAAAAAAAATCTTGATGATTTACTAACCTTATATCTAGGTTCGGTTGCTGCTGGTCACGTTGTAGAAACCATGTCTAATAGCTCACCAATTGACAAAAATAAAATTTTAAAAATAATTGAACATCAACTGATAAATTGATTCCAAAAAAATTCAAAAAAATTAAATCATTAGTTCTACTTGCAGGCCCAGGTAGCGGCAGTAAACTTTTTCAAAGTTTTATTGATGGTCATAACCAGATTTTAATGACACCTGGATATATTTTAATGTATTTTTATCCTCACTGGAATAAACATTTAAAATTTTATGATAAGTGGTCTAAAATTATTGATCATTTTTTAAAACTTCATCCTTCTATAATCGACACTAAAAAAATGAAAGGAGGAGATTATTTATATAATTTAGGAAAATCTAAAAAGAAAAGTATAAAAATTGAAAAAAAATTATTTATTAAAAACCTCAAATTTTATCTTGAAGATGAAGAGATAAATTCAAAAAATTTTTTTTTAGCAATTCATTTATCGTATGCTAATTGCCTAGGTGAAAATTTAAAACAAAAAAAAATTTTGGTATATCATATGCATGTTTGTTGGTATTTGAAAGATTTTTACAATGATTTTCAAAATGCAAAATCTATTACAATGTTAAGAGAATTAAAAAGTAATATTCCAAAAAGAATTCCTACGTTAGAAAAGCCTAACGAAACTCATTTAAATAAGACAGACTCAATTTTTTTTAGAACCAGATCTTATAAAAATGTCTTATTTGAAGATTTATTTACACTAGATTACCTTAAAAATTTTAAAAATAAAAAACATAAAGTAATTAAACATGAAGATTTATTATCTAGAAAAAAAGAAATAATGAAAAATTTTTGTTCCTACACATCTTTATCTTATTCATCTTATATGCTGAAAAGCACAATCAACAATTTAGATTGGAATTATGAACATAAAAAAAATGTTAAACTTAAAGATGGAGTAGCAAAACATATTTTATATTATAATAAGAATGATTTTATGTCTTATGAATTATACTGGTTAAATAATTTAACAAATAAATTTAATCGTAAATATTCATATAAAACTAATGAATCTAATTTTTCATTAATTAATACATTGATAAGCTTTTTTTTAATTTTTTTACCTTCAAAGAGAGAAATTTTATTATTTTATGACTATTGTTCTTATAAATTTTGGTTAGATTATATGAAAGAACTTTATAGAGAGATTTTTAAAATTAAACTCAAAAAATACGAAAAAAATGCTTTTTATCATCATAAATGGTCCAATAAAAATTATCCTTTCAGACTAATCAATTTTTTAATTTTAAAAGTAAAAGATGAAAAATTTTTCATATGGAAAATTTTATATATATTGTTGAAATTATTAATATTTGCATCTATACCTTTCGCTATATTTTTAGAGTATATTCTTAGAGTATACATTTGTTTAATAACATATTTTAAAAATATTTTTGGATTAAGATTTTTTCCAAAAAAACTTTAGCAACTTATGAAAAACAATTCAGAAATAACAAACTATTTATACAAACGAAAAAATAGTTTAGAATTAGGTAAGCGTACTTCAATGGCTTACGAGTCAGATCCAGCACGGCTTGTATTCACGTTAAGTAGATATAAATTTGTGGGTAAAATGTTTGAGGGATTTTCAAACGTTTTAGAAGTAGGTGCTGGTGATGGTTTCAAAAGTCCAATTGTTAAACAGTTTTGTAAAAAATTAACTATCAGCGATATTGAATTACAGAATAAAATAGATTTTGACAAAATATCTTTTACTAGAACGAAATTTATTATCCACAACTTTGTTAAGAAAAAATTAAATCAAAAGTTTGATGGAATATATTCTCTTGATGTACTTGAACATATTGAAAAAAATAAAGAAAAAAAATTTATTAAAAATATTTGTAGTAGTTTAACAAAAAACGGGACACTTATAATAGGTATGCCTTCTTTAGAAAGCCAAGCCTATGCATCAAAATGGTCAAAAGAAGGACATATAAATTGCAAAACAAAAAAAGAATTAAAAAGCTTTTTAAGTTTGTACTTTAGTAATGTTTTTATGTTTTCTATGAATGATGAAGTGGTTCACACTGGATACGACTCGATGAGTCATTATATTTTTGCAATTGCTTGTAACAAAAAATAAGATATTTAATTTAAGTCATGGAAAAAAGACGATATTTTGTAAATAAATTGCATCATTCATCTAAAAGAAATTATCTAGATAGAATGATAAAGCAAAAAGTTAAGGGCATGAAAATTGCAAGTAAATATGGATTTGATTATTGGGATGGAAATAGAAAATATGGATATGGCGGTTATAAGTATATTCCCGGAAGATGGAAAGATGTTGCAAAAAAATTAATAAAAACTTATTCTTTAAATAATAATTCTCGAATCCTTGATGTAGGATGTGGTAAAGCCTATCTTTTGTACGAAATTAAATTACTTTTACCAAAAATTAAAATTTGCGGTTTTGATCTATCAAGTTATGCAATCTCAAAAGCTAAAAATTCAATAAGAAAAAATTTATTTGTGCACAATGCTTGTAATAAATTTCCATTTAAAAATAAAGAATTTGATTTAGTTTTAACTCTAGCTACATTGCATAATTTACCTATTCATTGTTTATTTAAAAGTATCAAAGAAATAGAAAGAGTTGGAAAAAAAAAATATATAATGGTTGAAAGTTATAATAATTTTCAAGAATTGTTTAATTTACAATGTTGGGCTTTAACCTGTAAATCTTTTTTTTCAATAAAAGATTGGAAATGGATATTTAAAACAAATAAGTACAAAGGTGATTACGAATTTATTTGCTTTAAATAGTTATGTTAAAAATTCAATTGAATAAAAAAATAAAAGTATTAGGCAGGTATTTTTCTTTAATTTTATTTTTTCCATTAATAGTACTTTTTGCTATTTTTATTAAGCTTATAAGACCTTTCATATTGATTAGGTGGTCACGTTTAGATAATGCAAGAATAGGTCATTATCTAGCAGATATTGAAATTTATCTTTTAGAAAAGAAATTTAAAAAGGATGTGCCAAATGAACGTTATATTGATTTTTTTTATAAGCCAGAACTTAATATATGTAATAAACAATTAGATAAAATGTGGAGTAGTAAATTGTTAATTATGCCATGGTGTTTTGGTTTTTTTTTTGAATATTTAAGACAAAAAAAAATTTTATTTAATAATGAAAACTATTTTGATACGACTTCAAAAGATCAACATAATTTATTATTTAGAAATAGTCCAATTTTGTCTTTATCTCCAGAGGAAAAAAAATTAGGTTTTGAATTTTTGAAAAAATCAGGATTACCCGAGAACTCAAAATTTGTATGTCTACAGGTTCGTGACGGAGCATACTTGTCAAATAAAAAATATGACTATCATGATTATAGAAACTGTGATGTTGAAAATTTTAAATCTGCATGTAATTTTTTAGCAGAGCAAAATATTTATGTTTTCAGAATGGGAGCAAAAGTTGATAAGAAAATTAGTTTTGCAAATTCTAAAATTATAGATTACGCAACTAATAACACGAGAACAGACTTTTTAGATATTTTTCTTGGCTCTGAGTGTTTATTTTGGATATCAACTGGATCAGGCATAGATAATTTATCTAAAATATTTAAAAAACCTATTTTGTATGTAAATCAAGTTCCAATTGGTCATATTTCAACCTTCCAAAAAACATCTTTAGTATTCTTTAAGCATTTCTTTGATAAAAATTCAAAAAACCAATTAAATCTAGATATGTTAAAAGAGAAAGAACTTTGTTTTGCAACAACGATAGAAGATTTTGACAAAAAGGAAGTCATAGTTAAAGAAAATAGTTCTGAAGAAATTGAAAGTGCAACTAAAGAAATGTTTGAGAGAGTAAAGAATAACTTTTGGGAGTCATGGGATGAAACCAAAAATAAACAAAAATATTTTTGGAAAAAATTTCCATATAAAAAAGAGTTCCACGGGCAAATTGTAGGCAATATATCAAAAGAATTTTTAATAAAATATAAAGATTTTTATAGTTAAATGAAAAATAAAAAATGTATTATCTGTGCAAACAAGACAATTAAATTAAAAATTAATCTACCTACTTTTGAACATGTAAATTTTAATACAATTTCTTCAAGATCTATACTTTTTAAATGTTCTAATTGTAATATGATTTTTACAAATAAAAAAATTACAAATAATATTTTTATTAAAACAAACTATATAAATAATAATAATGATAGGATTATAAAGCTTAATAAAAAAAGGTTTTTAACGAGTCGTTCTAAAATTTTATCTAATTTTATATTAAAAAATATCCTAAAGAAAAAAACAAATTTAAATATTTTAGAAATTGGATCAGGAAAAGGATATCTTTTAGAAAAATTATCTAAAATTTATAAAAGAGCAAATTTATATGGATGTGAAATTGGCAATTACTCAAAATTTAAACCATACCTAAAAAAAAATATTACTTTTATAAAAAAAAATAAATTAAATTTTTTAGATCGAAATTTTGACCTGATTATTTTATCTCACACCATAAATTATTTTCAAAATCCATCCCAAGAATTAAATGGATATAAAAAATTATTAAAAAAAGATGGTAATTTAGTTGTTATAAGTCCTGATATAAGTAAAAATATATTTTATACCTTAATGGCAGATCAAAAAATTATACCAACTAAAAATAGTCTACGTAATTTGCTTTCTTTTTCTGGATTTTCTACTTTTTTGATAAACAATACAGAAATACCAAATGAATTAATTTGTGTAGCAAAAATTAATCCTAAAAATAATTTCTTTTTTAAAAAAAATGATAGGATAGTGGAGAATAATCTAAATAAAATTAAACTAATAAAAAATAAAATTTTAAAATTAAAACCAAAAGAGTTATTAATTTTAGGCACAAATATAAATTCTGCTTTTATAGATCAAATTTTAAATACAAGAAGTTTAGGTTTCATAGATGACTTGTATGTAAAAAAAAAATATTTTAGAGATAAAAAAGTTATGAATAAAAAATATCTTAATGAAGACGAAATTTTGGTAAATGGTTACAACGAAAAAAAAATTTATATATCAAATAAAACTAAAGCTAAAATTATAAATCTTTTTTAGAAAGATAATTGTTATGAATGTTTCATTTCTAGATTTAAAAGTAAAAGACAAAAAATTCAGACAAAAAATTCTTAATAAAATAAATAAAATATTAGTAAATGGAAAAATTTTAAATGGAATTGAACAAAAAATTTTTGAAAAAAAAATATCAAAATTTCTTAATTCTAAGTATGCAGTAGGTGTTTCGTCTGGCAGTAGTGCTCTTTATTTAGCATTAAAAGCAAGTAATATTGGCAAAGGTGACGAAGTAATTACTACACCATTTACATGGATAATTACTTCTCATGCAATTTCATCTTTAGGTGCGAAGCCTGTGTTTGTCGATGTAGACAAAAATTTTAACCTAGACCCAACCAAAATAGAGCAGGCTATAAATAAAAAAACAAAAGCTATAGTACCAATGCATGTTGCGGGCAAACTTTGCTCGATGAAAGAAATTAGTAATATTGCAAAAAAATATAAATTAAAAATCATCGAAGATGCAGCCCAATCAATTTGTAGTTCATATAAAGGAAAAAAATCTGGTTATTACTCTGATGCTTGCGCTTTTAGTTTTAATCCGATGAAAGTGTTGAATTCATACGGAGAAGCAGGTGTAGTTACAACTAATAATAGGAAAATATATAATAAATTGTTACTTTTAAGACATGCTGGAACAGTTAGATATAAAAATAGTTTTAATATAAATAATTCTAATGATATTTCTTTAAATCATAAAATTGATACAATTCATGCAAGTATATTAATTGAAAAATTAAAATTTTTAAATCAAGTCTTAAAGCAGAGAGAAAAAATTTCTAGATATTATACAAACAACTTAAAAAATATAATGCAAACTCAAAATTTAGAAACAAAAGAAACACATGGTAGATATTTATTTTTAGCTAGGTTTAAAAATAGAGATAAATTAAGATCATTTTTAACAAGAAAAGGAATAGAAACAAAGGTTTTTTATTCACCATTAGTAAGTGATGCAAGAATATATAAAAATTCAAAAAAATATGATTTGAAGAACGCAAAAAAAATCTTAACTGAAATAGTTGCTCTACCTTTCCATGAAAGTTTAAATTTTAAACAAATTAAATATGTAGTTAAAGAAATAAAAAAATTTTATGAAAAAAAGTAATAATAAAGATTATATATCATACACTAGAGATAGTTGTAGACTTTGCTTAAGTAAAGAAATCGAGATGGCAGTTAATATGGGAAAAAGCCCAATCTCTGAAAAGTATGTAGATAAAGAAAATTTAACAAAAATTATTCCCAAAGTATCTTTGGATCTATATTTTTGTAAAAATTGTTATCATGTGCAATTACTAGATGTAGTAAACCCTGATTTTTTATGGGCAGACTTTACTTTTAAAACTTCGAGAGACGATAAATTAATAAAACATTTTGAAGATTATGTTGATCGAGTTTTTAAAGTTCAAAATATTGACAAACAAGATCTTATAGTTGATGTGGGTAGTAATGATGGAACATTATTGCGATGTTTCAAAAATAAAGGTTTTATTAATATATTAGGTGTAGATCCAGCTAGCGAAATTGTAGATCAGGCCAATCTATCAGGCATTAGAACAATTAAAGGATATTTTAATTTAGATCTTGTAAAAAAAATTACCAATTCAAATGGTAAAGCAAAAATTATTACAGCTAATAATGTATTTGCTCATACTGATGATTTAAGAGGAATGTTAGAGGCAATAAAATTTATGATGAATGATGACTCAATATTCGTATTCGAAGTTTCCTATCTACTTGATGTAGTAAAAAAAATGTTAATTGGAACAATTTTTCATGAACACCTTTCTTATCACTCAGTGACTTCACTTAAAAAATTTTTAAATTCATTTGATCTAGATTTAATAAGGATTGAGAGAGGTCCAGAGCAAGGTGGATCAATAATATGTTATGCAAAAATAAAAAAAAGCTCCAATAAAATAGATAAAACTGTAATTGAACTTCTTGAATTAGAAAAAAAAGAAAAACTTGATAGCATTGAAACTATTAAAGAAATGAACTCAAAGTTGGTTAATTTAAAAACAGAATTAAATAAAATTATTAAAAAAATTAAGGATGAAAAAAAATCAATATCAGGTTTTGGTGCCGCTAGATCAGGTACAACTTTTTTAAGTTTTTTTGATATTGGGGAATATATTGATCATTTATACGATGATAATAATGAAAAGCATTATAAATACTCTCCAGGAGACCAAATTGAAGTTTTGCCAACAAAATTAATATATCAAAATCAACCTGATTACCTTATTATTTTAGCATGGATACATGCTGATAAAATAATACAAAAAAATCAAAACTATTTAGAAAATGGTGGAGCTTTTTTAAGATTTTTTCCAAAAATAGAAATTATAAAAAAATAACGAATATAATGAAATGTAACGTATGTAAAAATAAAAAAATTAAATTGTTAAATTATTTTGGGAAAATACCAAGATCATTCGATTTTAAAAAAAAAAAAATAATCAAAAAATATAAATTCTTATTAAGTAAGTGCAATAGATGTTCTATTATTCAATTAGAAAAGAATGGAAGCGACCAGTCGTTTGTACCAAAATTAAAATGGATTAATAACAATGAACCTGATCAACATTTAGGAGAATTAATATCCTATTTAAAAAAAAAATTAAAAGAAAAAAAAAAGATTTTATTAATATCGAATTTTGACAAAAAAATTTTTGAGTCCTTGAAAAATTTTAAAAATATTAAATTATTAGATAATAAAAAATATCTAAAAATATTAAAAAAAAATCCAAATCAATTCTTGATACAAAACAGCATAATAAAGAAAAATTTTAATAAAAAAATTTATAATTTAGGAAAATTTGATATAATAGTCTCCTGTAGAGTTCTTGAACACACATATAATTTAAATTTATTTATAAAAAATCTTGAATTTTTTTTAAAACCAGACGGAATGTTCATATTTGAAATACCAGATAGCCAAAAATCTTTAAATCAAGGAGATGTTGCAATGCTTTGGGAAGAACATCCAATTTATTTTACGAAAAAAAATTTTATAAAAGCTTTCCAAATTTTAGGTTATAAAATTTTAAGTTGTAAAAGATATCTATATCCACAAGAAGATGCCTTAGTTTTTAGAATTAAACAAGATGACAAAAACAAAATGAATAAAATTAAAAATTTAAGTAAAGATGTTGGTCTAGGAGAATTATTTGTTAAAAAGTGCAATAATAAAAAGAGAAAATTAATTTCTTTTTTAAGAAGAGAGACAAATAAAAGAAAAAAGATAGGTATATTTGGTGCAGGTCATAGGTCAATTGTGTACTTTCATGCAAATAAATTGAGACCATATATAAGCTATATTTTTGATGATAATCAAAATAAAAAAAACTTATTTTTTCCAGGCTCAAATATTAGAATAAAGCCAAGCGAAATTATCATGAAAAATAAATTAGATATTTGCTTTTTATCCCTTAGCATAAATAAAGAGAAAAAAGTTATGAGGAATTTAAGTAAATTTAATAAAAATATAAAATTTTATTCGATCTCTCCAGACAGTAAATATGCATTTTAAAAATTTTTTTAATATAACTTTTAATTTCAAAGCAATATATTTATTAAGTATATATAATTAGGGGAGTATGAAAAAAAAAATTAAAAAAACAAAAAAAATAATTTGTTTTGATATTGACAATGTATTGTGTAGAACAAAGAATTCAAAATATTTATCTTCAAAGCCAAATATACAAGCAATACGTAAAATAAATGAACTACATGACAGAGGGTATAAAATTATTTTATTTACTAGTAGATTTATGGGAAGAACAAACGATAATATAAAAAAAGCTTACTCTTTAGGATTTCGAAAAACGTCCAGTCAATTAAAAGAATGGAAAGTAAAATATGACAAGTTAATAATGGGAAAACCATCATACGATTTGATCGTTGATGATTTATCTATTTATTTTAAAAAAAGTTGGATTAAGGATATAGAAAGGTATTTGTAAATTATGATAAATTTTAAAAACTATAAAAAAAACTTAAATAAAATATTAGAACAAAAGAATTTAGAAAAACATACAAATATTCTATTTAATGAAATTAAAAAGACCTGGAAAATGAATAAAAATTTTTTTATATGTGGTAATGGAGGCAGTGGAGCAAACGCAATTCATATTGCAAATGATTTTATATATGGCGCAGGAATTACTAATAAAAAAGGATTAAAAGTTGAAGCTTTAACCTCAAATACAGCAGTTTTAACTTGTCTAGCGAATGATATAGGATATGACAAAATTTTTTCTGAACAAATTAAGGTTAAAGGTGAAAAAAATGACTTTTTGTTAGTTTTGTCTGGAAGTGGAAATTCAAAAAATATCATAAACGCGTTAAAGGAAGCAAAAAAATTAAAACTAAGAACCTTCGCTATTGTGGGATTTAGTGGAGGAAAATGTATCAAGTTAGCTGATAATTATATACATACTATAATTAATGACATGCAAATATCTGAAGATTTTCAAATGATTTTACTTAATATGATTATGAAAGAATTAAGTAGAATAAAAATATAAAGAAAAATTTTATTTTTAGAAAATATTAAAATTATTTAAGATAATTTTCATTATCCTTTTTTAATCTCTTAAATTTAGCCGGATTACCAAAATAGATAGATTTTTTTTTTGTATTTTTTACTACAACAGAACCTGAACCAATAACAGTTTGAGTATCTATTTTGATATTATTTTTTATTATACTTCCTATACCAATAAAACTTTCAAAACCAACTTTTACGTTTCCACCAGTTATCACACCAGGTCCCGTACCAGTATAGTCGCTTAAAATATTATCATGATCCAAAATAGTTCTTGTATTTAAATGACAATGTTTTCCTAATTCACAATTATTGTTTATTATGCACCCTTTGAGTACAACACTGCCTTCACCTATTTTTACATTTGGCATTACGAGGGCTTTATCAGAAATGAAAATTCCCCAATTTATTTTAATTTTTTTTCTGTTAATTTTTTTTACAATTTTACTTCTCAAATCACCTCTACCAATTCCAATAATTACTTGATATTGGGATGATTTTTTCAATTTAAAAAATTCTATATTACCTAAATAATATTTTTTAAACTGTTCAGATATTTTTGTTTTTTTGTTATCGACGAAACCCAAAAACTTCTTTTTTTTTAAAAGTTCGCTTGCTATTACTCTTGCATGGTTTCCAGAGCCTATAATTACAAATTTTTTCATATATATTTAGTAGAATATAATATATCTAAATATTATTTTAAAATATGCACTCAAATTTTTTTTATAATAGAAAAAAAACTTATCTAATAGCAGAAATAGGGGTCAATCATAACGGTTCAATTAAAATTGCAAAAAAATTGATAAGAATTGCTAAAAAAATTGGCATGGATGCAGTTAAGTTTCAATCTTTTAAAGCGGAAAAATTATCTTTAAAAGAAACTCAATTAACCACATACCAAAAAAAAAATCTTTCAAAAAAGATAAGCCATTTTGAAATGTTAAAAAAATTAGAATTATCTGAAAAAGATCAGAAAGAATTATTTTTATTTAGTAAAAAAAATAGAATTGAATTTATTTCAACTCCTTTTGATGTTGAGTCTGCAAAATTTCTAAATAAGCTGGGTGTAAAATATTTTAAAACAGCATCTCCAGACCTGCACGATACTTATTTACATAAATATTTATCAAAGCTTGACAAAAAGATTATTATATCAACCGGTATGTCAAATGAGAATGAAATAAAAAAATGCCTTAGTTTTTATAAAAATAAAAAAAAAATTGCTCTCTTACACTGTGTTTCAGCATATCCATGTGATTACAAAAGTATTAATATGAAAGCTTTAAGTATTCTTAAAAAATATTCAAATACCGTAGGTTTTTCAGATCATAGCCTAGATGACATATCTTCAATAATTGCAGTTTCACTAGGATCACAAATAATTGAAAAACATTTTACATTGAATAAAAATATGGATGGACCAGATCATATGTTCTCGTTAGATCCTAAAGAAATGAAAATATTTAAAGAAAAAATTAGAAACACCGAAACGATACTAGGCAATAAAATTAAAAAATGTCAACCCTCAGAAAAATTAAACAAAAAAATTACAATTAAAAAAATCATTTCAAAAACAAATATAAAAAAAGGAATAAGAGTAAGCGAAGATCATTTTATTTTAAAGAGAGCAGAAAGAGGCTTAACAGGTTTTCAATTAAACAAAATTATAAAAAAATATTCTAAAATAAAAATAAAAGAAGGCAGTGTTATAAAATTAAGTTATTTTAAATAACAAAGAGTGCATATTTATTAAATAAATTAATTTTGATTGTTTGAATATAATTAAAAAATTTTGTAATAAAGATAAATATAATGAAAGTAAAATTTAACCTTCCTAAAAAAGTTGTTTTTTGTAAAAATTGCGTTATGTCAAATCAACGCCCTAGTTCAATACCTGAATTTCATCATAAAAAAAATAGAAAAGGTGCAAATTATTTAAAAATAGAGACAAAAACTGGTTGGTGTTCTGCTTGTCTACAAAATAAAATCAAACAAAAAATTAATTGGAATTCTAGAGAAAAAGAGTTGGAAAAACTTCTTTCAAAATTTAGAAAAAACAATGGCGAGTATGATTGCTTAATTCCTGGAAGCGGTGGAAAAGATAGTGCGTACCAAGCTCATATATTGAAATACAAGTATAGGATGAATCCATTATTGATTACCTGGCCTCCAATTCTTTACACTGATTATGGACTTAAAAATTATAATAATTGGGTAAATATAGGTGGATTTGACAGTTTAGTTTATAGACCTAACGGCAAAGTAATGAGACTATTGACAAAATTGAGTATTGAAAATCTTCTCCACCCGTTTCAAACTTTTATTCTTGGCCAAAAAAATTTAGCTCCTAAAATTGCATCAAAATTTAATATTAATTTAGTTTTTTATGGGGAGAATGAAGCTGAATATGGAAATCCTATAGCTGAAAATGAAAGTTCATTAAGAAATAACTCTTACTTTGTCTCAGATAATATTAATAGTCTTTATCTTGCAGGTATTAAAATTAAAAAATTAGTTAAAGAATTTGATTTAAATTTAAATGATTTGAAAATTTTTTTACCAATTGAGCATAAAGAACTTAAAAGAAAAAAAATTCAAATTCATTATCTTGGCTACTATTTAAAATGGATACCTCAAGAGGCATATTATTATGCAGTAAAAAATACAGGTTTCAAGCCAAGACCATTTAGAACACAAGGAACATATAGTAAATATAATAGTATAGATGATAAAATTGATGACCTTCATTATTATACAACATTTATAAAATTTGGCATAGGAAGAGCAACTTATGACTCAAGTCAAGAAATCCGAAATGGACATCTTCTTAGAGAAGAGGCAAAAAATTTGGTTAAAAAATATGACGGGGAGTATCCCGATGTTTATATAGATGAAGTTCTAGAGTATATTGGTTTGGATAAGGATAAATTTCATAAGTTATGTGATGAATTCAGATCAGATCACCTATGGAAAAAAACAAAAAATGGTTGGAAGTTAAGACATTCAGTTAATTTAGATGGAACTGATGATTAATAATGTATAATAAAATATGAGGATTTTAATTACAGGTGCTGATGGGTTTATAGGTTCACATTTAACCGAAAGATTACTATCTTTGGGACATCATGTAACCGCTTTGTCGTTTTATAACTCTTTTGGTTTTATAGGCTGGTTAAATGATGTAAAAAAAAAACCTAATTTAAAAATAATTAAAGGAGATATACGAGACCTTCAGTTTATAGAAACAAGCATAAAAAACATCGATATAGTTTTTCATTTAGCAGCGCTAATTTCTATACCTCATTCTTATGAGTCATATAACTCATATGTAGAAACTAATATTATAGGAACAACTAATATTTTAACTGCCTGTAAAAAAAATAATGTAAAGAAAATATTCATAACTTCTACAAGTGAAGTTTACGGATCAGCAAAAAAAGTACCTATGTCAGAAGAACACTCTTTAAATGCACAATCACCTTACGCTGCAACCAAAATCGCCGCTGATCAGATTTCAATTTCATTTTATAAGTCTTTTGATTTACCGATTACAATCATAAGACCATTTAATACATTTGGCCCAAGACAATCAACAAGAGCTGTAATACCCACAATTATAAATCAACTTTTTTTTAGTAAAAAAATTAAACTTGGAAATATAAATACAAAAAGAGACTTTACTTTTATTACTGACACAGTGGATGGATTTGTCAGTGCACTTAAAGCTAAAAAAATTAATGGTGAAATAATAAATATTTCGAGCGGTTTTGAGATCTCAATTAAACAATTGATAAAAGAAATATTTAAAGTGGCGGGATTTTCTAAAAAAGTAGTCATTGAAAAAAAAAGAGTAAGACCAAACAAAAGTGAAGTCATTAGATTATTAGGCTCAAATAAAAAAGCTAGCAAGTTATTAAGATGGAAACCAATTTACAATAATGTTAAACAATTTAGATTAGCGCTAGTAAAAACCGTATCCTGGTATAATAAAAGCGAGAATTTAAACAAGTTTAATGCAAATGATTTGTACGAATAAGTGAACATTATACCATCATTAGTAAATAAAATTAAAAAAAGGTTTAATGCAAATTTATTAAACCTTCACGAGCCATCGTTAGATAAAACTGATTATAAAATAGTCAATAAAAGTTTGCTTGAAAAAGAAATCTCCACTTACGGAAGATATAATCATTTATTTGAAAAAAAAATTTCAAAGTATATTGGATCAAACAATGTTGTTAGCATTATTAATGGAACAAGTGCGCTACATTTAATGATGAAAATGTTAGGTATTGGAAAAAATGATGAAGTTTTGGTTCAATCATTAACTTATATATCCTCTATTAATTCTATAATTTACAATAATGCTATTCCACATTTTATAGAAATAGATAAGAATAATCTTAATGTTGATGTTGAAAAATTAGATAATTATCTAAAGAGGATTACATATCAAAAAAATAATTTATGTTATAATAAAAAAACAAAAAAAAAAATAAGATATTTTTTAAGTGTTTGTATTAATGGACTTTCAGCAAACCTTTTAGAATTACAAAAAATACTAAAAAAATATAATATAAAATTAATCGAGGATGCTGCTGAAGGACTTGGATGTTTTTATAATAAAAAGCATTTAGGTTTATTTGGTGAAGGTGGTGTTTTTAGCTTTAATGGTAATAAAATTATTTCAACAGGAGGGGGTGGAGCATTATATTTAAAATCAAAAAATCTTTTTAAATTATCAACTAAATATGCAACGAATTGTAAAATTAAAAAAGGTTTTGAAACAGAGTACTTTGATACAGGATATAATTACCGCATGCCCAGTATCAATGCATCATTAGGCATATCTCAGCTAAGTAAACTTGAAAAATTTATTAAAAACAAGCAAAAGATTTATAAAATATATAACGAAATTTTTAATGATTATGATGAGTTTGAAATATTAAAACCAATTAAAAATTTGAGATCAAATTATTGGTTAACAAATTTACGAATTAAAAAACTTAACAAAATAAAAAGAAACTCCTTGATTAAAAATTTTTGGGATAAAAAAATCTTTATAAGACAAATTTGGAAGCCAATACATATGATGAATAATTTTAAACATTTTCCAAAAATGAAGCTCGAGGTAACAGAGAAAACTTATTATTCTACATTTTCTCTTCCAAGTAGTGAATTTTTAATCAACCGGTAACTTAATGAAAAAAAAAATTTTAATTCTTACATCTACAAGAGCTGATTATGGTTTAATGAAAAAACTTATTTTGCTAATGAAAAAGCAAAAAAGTTTTTTAACAAAACTTATGGCTACGGGTACACACTTTGATAAAAATTTTGGAAATACTTATCAAGAAATAATTAAAGATAAAATTAGGATTGATTTTAAAGTTAAAGTGAAAATTGGTGGTGACAGCGCCTGGCATGCATCAAATTATTTTTCAAAACTATCAGAAAAACTTAATTATATTCTTACCCATAAATTTAAACCAGATTTAATAATTTTGTTAGGTGATCGTTTCGAAATTTTATCTGCAGCAAGTATTTGCAAGATTTACAATATTCCAATTTGCCATTTACATGGTGGAGAAACAACCAAAGGATCAAATGACGATAAAATAAGACACGCAATATCTAAACTTTCATCTTTACATTTTGTATCTCATCATAATTATAGAAAAAAACTTATCAAAATGGGAGAAGATCCAAATTATATATTTAATTTTGGTGCCTTAGGTTTAAATAATATAAATAGATTTAAATTAAAAAAAAGAGAAGTTCAAAATAAATTAAAATTATCATTTGATAAAAAAACATTTATTTTAACATTGCATCCCGAAACTCTTAATCAAACAACATATGTTACTTTAACAAATTTATTTAGCGCATTAAAAAAATTTAAAAAAATTAATTTAATTTTTACTTGCCCAAATATGGACGTAGATCATAAAAAAATTATTTTAAAAATTAAAAGATTTGTAAGAGAAAATAAAAATTCTTATTATTTTGAATCTTTAGGGAAAAATTTGTATTTTAGCCTACTTAGACATATTGATGGAGTAATTGGAAATTCTTCAAGTGGCATTATAGAAGTTCCATCATTTAATATTCCAACAATTAATATAGGAAATAGACAAAAAGGTAGACTGCAATCAAGAACAATTTTCAACGTCGATAATAAATCTGAAAATATTTACAAATTAATAAAACGAATTGTAAATAAAAATATAAAGTTTAAAGGAGATAATAATATATATTTTAAAAAATTTACTGAAGAAAAAATTATAAAAATAATTAAAAAAATTAATTTAAAAAAAATAAATAAATTTTAAAAATGAACAAAAAAATTATTGAAAAAGTTCTTATATTTGAAAACAGCACTATTGAAACGGCGCTTAAAAAACTAAATAAAAATTCAATGCAAATTTTATTTGTTGTAAATAAAAAAAAAAAATTTTTAGGTGCTATTACAGATGGTGATATTAGAAGGAGCTTAATTAAAAAACTTCAAATTACCAACAAACTTAAAGAGGTCATAAATAAAAATTCTATATACGCTAATCAAAAAACTTCTTATGAGGAAGCAAAAATTATAATGGAAAATAATGATATAAGGTATTTACCGTTATTAGATAAAAATAAGATTATCAAAAGTTTTTATAGTTTAGAAAAAAAAGATTTAGAAAAAAAAAAAAATATTTTTTTTATTATGGCAGGTGGGTTTGGCAAGCGACTTCTCCCATTTACAAAAAAAACTCCAAAACCAATGTTAAAAATTGGAAATAAACCAATACTTGAGCATATAATTAATGGTGCACAAAAAAATGGATTTGAAAATTTCGTAATTAGTGTTCACTATTTGTCTAAAAAAATAATAAAATATTTTCAAAATGGAAAAAAATTTAAAATAAATATTAAATACATTATAGAAAACAAGCCATGCGGTACTGCTGGATCATTAAGATTTCTTAAAAAAAAGCCTTTGGCTCCAATTATTGTTTGTAATGGAGATGTTTTGTCAAATTTAAATTATGATGATTTACTAGATTTCCATAATAAAAAGAAATCAGATTTTACTATTGTAGTGAGAAACTTAGTACATAAAAACCCTTATGGTGTGGTTAATTTAAATAAAAATAGAGTAACAAGTTTAGAGGAAAAAAAAGATTTAGTAATGAATATAAATGCAGGAATTTATATAATTAATCCAAAAGTTTTAAAATTAATAAAGTTAAAAAAAATGGATATGCCAGACTTTATTAATTTATTAATTAAAAGAAGAAAAAAAATATTTAGCTTTCCTTTAAAAGATAATTGGATAGATGTTGGAAATAAAGAAAACCTCAAACATTCAAAAAAATTTATTAATTAATGAAAGATACGATTGCAATTATTCCTGCTAGGAAACACTCAAAAAGACTAAAACTAAAAAATATTAAGGATTTTTTGGGAAAACCATTAATCTATTACACTATTAAATCAGCATTAAAATCAAAATTTATCTCTGAAGTTGTCGTATCCACAGATTGCAGTAAAACAAAAAAAATATCAGAAAAATTTGGAGCTAAAGTTCCTTACTTAAGAGATAGAAAACTTAGTGGAGATAATGCAACAACAATTCAATTGATACGAGATATTTATAAGAAATATATTTCAAAAAAACAAAAAATTAAAAAAATTATAATTTTGCAACCCACATCACCTTTGCGAGATTATAGAGATGTAAATAATTCTATAAATTTTTTCAACTTAAAAAAGGCTGATTATGTTGTAAGTGTTTGCGAAGCTAAAGATAAGAATTGGTTTATAAATATTAAGCCTGATAAAGGTATAAATAAAAATTATATGTACAAAAAACAAAAACAAAGCAAAAATTATCTTTTAAATGGTGCTATTTATATTTTTAAGAGTAGTCTTTTTGAAAAAAATTTGAAAATTAAAAGACCATATGCATTTATAATGGATAGTAAAAAATTTGTAGATATAGATAATAAATTTGATTTTGAATTAGCAAGATTAATAAAAAAATATATAAAATGTTAAAATTTAATCTAAATAATTTTATTCAAACTGTTCAGTTCCCTTATTATGAGAATAACAGATTGAGAGATAATAATTTAAATAAACTTTTGGCAATAAATGAAAAATAAGTTTGACTTAATAACTGGTGTAGCAGGTTTTATAGGTTTTAGTTTAGCTTTAAAGCTTCTTAAAAAAAAAAAATTAGTTCTAGGTATTGATAATTTAAACCCATACTATGATGTTAATCTAAAAAAAGCGAGACTTAAAATATTAAAAAAATATAAAAATTTTACTTTCTTAAAAATAGACTTAACAAATGATTCAATATTAAAAAAAAAACTTAATAAGAAAAGAATTAAATCAATCTATCATATGGCAGCACAAGCGGGAGTGAGATATTCGTTGGAGGCACCTCGTGAATATATAAAATCGAATATTATAGGGTTTTTTAACATATTAGAATTATCCAAAACAAAAAAAATTAAACATTTGATCTATGCTAGCTCTAGCAGTGTTTATGGTGCTAATAAAAATTTTCCATTTGATGAAAAAAATAGTTGCACCCATCCAATTCAACTTTATGCGGCTACTAAAATTTCAAACGAAAGTATGGCTCACTCATATAGTTCACTTTATAACTTGCCAACCTCTGGTATTCGATTTTTCACAGTATACGGTCCATGGGGTAGGCCTGACCAAGCATTATTTATATTCACAAAAAATATTCTAAATAAAACAAAAATAAATTTATTTAATTATGGAAATCACACAAGAGATTTTACCTATATTGATGATATAGTTAATGGGATTGAAAAAATAGGAAAATCAATTCCAAAAGTAAATAAAAAATGGAACCCAAAAAAACCCAATCCTTCATTTTCAAAATACCCTTATCAAATTTATAATATTGCTAGTAATAGAAAAGTAAAATTAACTAAATATTTAGATATTCTAGAAAAAAAATTAAACATGAAAGCAAAAATAAAATATTTACCATTACAAAAGGGAGATGTACCCGATGTTAGATCAAGTATTAAAAAAATAAAAAATCAACTTAATTATAATCCTAAAATCAATGTTGAAATTGGTATAAGCAGGTTTGTTGATTGGTATAAATCATATTACAATAAATGATACAATTTTCATTAACAAAAAAATTTTTTAAATTTTTTACTAAAAAAGAAAAAATATTTTTCTTTGTGATTATTTTTTTACAATTCTTATGTATGGTTTTAGAACTAGTAAGCATAAGCTCTTTACTTCCAATTTTTAAATCAATCACAGACCCAAGTTGGAATGAAAAATATTTTGGATTTTTAAATGAAGAAAATAGAGTTATAGTAATTTTTATAGCGGTAATTATATTATTTATATTCAAAAATTTTTTTTTGATTGTCTCAACATATGTCACTCAGAAAATTCAAAATAAGATCAATCTTAGATTAATCGACGATGTATACTCAAGTTACCTCAATAAAAGATATGAGTTTCATATTAATAATCACTCATCAATATTGTTAAGAAATTTAAACTATGTTGATGGAGTAAATGGAATCATGATGAGATTGATTGGCTTTTATGCTGATTTAATTTTAGCAACCATGGCTTTTTTTGCAGTTTTGTTTATTGATTTTAATATTACTATTATTGCTATTTCTATAATGATCGCAGTCTTATTGTCTTATTCCTTGTTTACTAAATTTTCAATTGAAAAATATGGATCAAGTTCTCAAAGTTTCCATTCTCTATACATGAAGAACATGGTGGAAGGAATAAAGTCATACAAAGAAATTCTACTTTCAGGAAAGCAGAAATTTTTTTCTAATAGAAATAAAGAGTTTAAAGAAGAGTCATTAAACTATAACTTAAAATTTTCCATAATAGAAGTAATTCCCAAGCATTTGATTGAAGTAATTTTTATTTTTGGAATTTTGGCCTCAACATACTACCTAGCAATTAATGATGAAATTAACTTTTATGAATATTTACCTCTAATTGGAGTTATAGTTTTAGGTATATATAAAATACTACCAAGATTATTAGGAATTTTTTCATCTTATCAGCAATTTAAATACATGTCTCCAGTTATTGATATTATAAATGAAGCAATTACACAAATGGAGAAAGATAAAGCTTATGATCTAAAACGAGAAATTAGTAAATCAATTTTATTTCAAGAAAAAATAGAACTTAAAGATATTTCGTTTAGCTATTCAAATAAAATAATCCTAAGTGATTTAAATTTTTTAATTGAAAAAAATTCTTGCATAGGAATTCGTGGAGAAAGTGGTGCAGGAAAATCAACTATTTTAAATATTTTAACTGGTCTTATATCTCCAACAAAGGGAAGTATTTTAATTGATGGAAAAGAGCAAAATCTTTCAACTAAAACCTGGCAAAGCAAAATTGGATTTGTAAGTCAAAACACCCATTTATTAGACGATACTATTAAAACAAATATAGTGTTTAGTAGCAATAAATTATTAATTGATGAGAAATTGATGAATGAATGTATACAAAAATCTGGACTTAATGAATATATACAAAGCTTAGAAAAAGGATTGGATACAACGGTTGGAGAAAATGGAGCAAAAATTTCAGGGGGGCAGGTACAGCGAATTGGTATTGCAAGAGCATTCTACAAACAACCTCAAATATTAATACTTGACGAACCTACTAATTCTTTAGATCAAGAAAATGAAAATAAAATCATTGAAACGTTAAAAAAATTAAAAGGAAACGTTACTATAATAATAGTAAGTCATAGAGAGGAACCCTTACAATTGTCGGATATCAAGCTATCAATAAAAAATGGAAAGATTATTTCCTAAGAATTATGAATAAGTAATATTAAAATGTTTTTGTATTATTTCTAGTAAACTTAAATGAAAATCTTACATATTAATTTTTCTAAAGAAGGTGGCGCTGCAATTGGAGTTAAACGATTTCATGAAGCTTTAAAAGATCAGGGAATTAAAAGTGAAATATTTTATTTTTCAGAATATATAAAAAAAAATTCAATTAGCAGTCTAAATACACTTATTAAATGGAAAATTCAGGTTTATTTAAAAAAAATAATATTTAAATTTTTTACCAATGTTAATAATAAAGAGGCTCATTCACTGAATTATTTTAGTGTACTAAAAATTAATGATATCTTGTCTGAAAAAAAACCAGATATTCTACATTTACACTGGATTGGAAATGAAATGATTTCAATTAAAGATATTTCCAAAATAGATATTCCCTTAGTATGGACATTTCATGATATGTGGCCCTTTTGTGGAGGAGAACATTTTACTGAAAATAATCGGTTCACATCAAGTTACAATAAGCTATCAAGATCAAAATATGAAAGCGGCATAGATATCAATAAGTTATTATGGGAAAAAAAATTTAAACTTTTATCAAATAAAAAAATTAATATAGTCTGTCCGTCAAACTGGATAAAAAAAAAACTAGATAGAGATAAAATTTTTAAAAAAAATATTAAAATTATTAGTCCATATATAATAGACAAAAATAAGTGGGAAGTTAAAATAAAAAAAAGAAAGAATGATAGAGAAAAAAAAATAAAAATATTATTTATAGCAACTAGTTCAGTTAATTACAGGAAAGGGTTCCCTTATTTATATCAAGCTATAGAAAAATATTTAGATAAAGACAAATATGAACTAATATGTGTTGGAGATAAGCCTAAATTTTTTGATTATATTACAACCAAAAAAAAATATTTAGGCTACATTTCTAATTATAAACAAATAAAAAAAATTTATTCGTCATCAGATATTCTGGTTATGCCAAGCTTAATGGAAAGTTTCGGACAAATATATATTGAAGCTGGAATTTGTGGATTACCCTGTGTAGCGTTTAAAAACACTGCTGCTGCAGATATAATTAAACATAAATTTAATGGATATTTAGCAATGTTTAAATCATCAAAAGATTTAGCTAAAGGGATTGAATGGTGCAGATCAAAATATTTAAGTAATTCAGAAAAAAAAAAATTTAGAAAGATGACTATAAAAAATTTTTCAAATACAGAAATTACTAATTTAGTAAATTTATATAAAAAAATTGAAAATAAAAATATTTAATGTTTGTGTTAGAGTGTAAATAGTTATTTATATTTAAATAATATGAAAAGAATTATTTCTAAGCTAGATATCAAAGGTCCAAATTTAGTAAAGGGAGTAAACTTAGAAGGTTTGAGAGTGCTGGGTGAGCCTGACTATTTTGCTAAAAAATATTATGAAGGTTTTTCTGATGAAATTATATACCACGATTGTGTTGCGAGTCTTTATGATAGAAAAAATTTTTTGAATTTAATTCAAAAAACAGCATCTGATGTATTTATTCCAATTTCGGTTGGAGGGGGAATTAAAAGCTTAAATGATATTGAAAAAGTATTAAGTGCTGGGGCAGACAAAGTTTTTATTAATTCTGCGGCAATTAAAAAACCTTATTTTTTAATTGATGCAAGTAAAAGATTTGGATCAGCGAATATTTGTCTTTCAATAGAAGTTACAAAAAATTCAAATAATGAGTTTATATGTCTAAGTAATTATGGCAGAGAGGTTTCAAAGAAAAAATTAGTCGATTGGTTACCTGAAGCTCAACAACTTGGTGTTGGTGAAATAATTTTAACATCAATTTCACATGAAGGAATGGGAAATGGATTCGATCTTGAAATGATAGAATTAATTTACGATAAAATAAATGTTCCTTTTATAATTCATGGTGGAGCTGGCAATGAAGAGCATATTTATGAAGTGCTAAAATATGAAAAAGTTTCGGGTGTAGCTATATCATCATTACTACATTATTCTTTAATAAGAGATAAGAGTTTTAAGTTTGAGGTAAAAGATGAGGGAAATACTCAATTTTTAAGATTTTTAAAAGATACTATTAGCCAAAAAAAAACCAGTATTTTATCTATAAAAAAATTTTTAAAAAAAAAAGGTATTAAAATTAGACTATGAAATATATTTCAATAATAGATACAGGCATAAATAATCTTAGAAGTATTGTTGGAGCAATAAATCATCTAGGTTTTAAAACAATTATAACAAATGATAAAAACAAAATCATGAAATCTTCAGGACTAATTTTACCTGGTGTTGGATCTTTTCCTGCAGGAATGAAAAAATTAAAAAAGGAAGGGTTAATAGATACAATAAAAAAATTTCATAAAGAAAATAGACCTATATTAGCTATTTGTTTAGGTTTTCAAATGTTATTTAGCTCTAGCGATGAATTTAAATATACAAAAGGTTTAAATCTTATCAGTGGAAAAGTTAAATCGCTTAAAAGCCTTAAAAACAAAAAAATAGTACCTAATCTTGGTTGGAATACACTTAATATTATAAAACATAAGAATAATAATTTATTCAAAAAAATTAATTCTAAGCCGTCAACTTATTTTATACACTCATATTATGCTGAAATAAAAAATAGAAAACAAGAAACTTCCAATATTAATTTTGGAGGAAAAAAAATTACCACATCTATTCAGCTTAAAAACCTATATGGGGTTCAGTTCCATCCTGAAAAAAGTGGTTATACAGGTTTGAAAATTATTCAAAACTTTTTGACTTATGCAAAAAAATAAGTGATGAAATCAAAGTTTAATCGTATATATACATTATCTTTATAATGAAAAAAATTTCCATAATAGGTATGGGTTATGTTGGATTGCCATTAGCAGTAGCTTTTCAAAAGTATTATAAAGTTATTGGTTTTGATTCAAAAAAATTAAGAATAAATGATTTAAAAAAAGGGATTGACACAAATAATCAATTTACAAAAAAAAATATTTCCAATTTTTCAAAACTTTATTTCACAGATCAAACAAATGATTTAAATAATAGTGATATATTTATTGTTACAGTTCCTACACCAATTTACAAAAATAAAGAACCAGATTTAAGATATTTGATAAATGCTTGTAAATTAATTGGTAGAAAAATAAAAAAAAATAATATTATTATTTTTGAATCAACT
>CACGGJ010000010.1 GCA_902572515.1 uncultured Pelagibacteraceae bacterium
ACGTTCACACTGCAAGATCAAGAAATGATCAAGTAATTACTGATTTTAAAATTTGGATGAAAAAATCAACCAACGAAATAAATAATAACATTAATAAAGTTATTAAGAGTACAATTAAGTTGGCTGAAAAAAATGTTGAAACTATTATGCCTGGATTTACACATCTTAAAAATGCTCAAGCTATCTCTTTTGCACATTATTTAATGTCTTATGTAGAAATGTTTAATAGAGACAAAAAGAGATTTGCTAATAATTTAGACAGTTTAAATGAAAATCCTTTAGGTGTTGCGGCTTTAGCAGGAACATCATTTAATATAGATAGAAATTATACAACTAAAAAACTTGGTTTTAAAATACCTACAAATAATTCTATTGATACAGTTTCAGATAGAGATTTTGTTTTAGATTTTTTATACGCTTCATCTGTGTGTGCTATGCATATTTCTAGAATTGCTGAAGAGTTGATTATTTGGAATTCGGATGCTTTTAACTTAATCAATTTATCTGATAAAGTTGTTACCGGATCTTCTATAATGCCGCAAAAGAAAAATCCTGATCTTTTAGAGTACTTGCGTGGAAAATCGGGAAGCGCTTATGGAAATTTATTTTCGATGCTTACAATTTTAAAAGGCTTACCACTGTCTTATTTTAAAGATCTGCAAGACGATAAGGAGATTGTTTTTAAATCAAACGACAATCTAAATAATTGTTTAAAAATTTGCGATGAAATACTAAAAAATTGTAATCCAAATAAGAGTAAAATGTTAGAACTTGCTAATTCTGGATATATTACAGCCACCGATTTAGCTGACTATCTTGTGAAAAATCACTCAATGTCTTTTAGAAAAGCATACCAAAAAACTGCTGCTGTAGTTAATTTGGCTGAAAAAAGAAAAAAGAAGTTAAATGAATTAACTTTAGATGAGTTAAAGAAAATTGAACCCAAACTTAAAGAAGATGTATTAAAAGTATTTAATTTAAAAAATTCAATTAATTCGAAAAAATCTTATGGTGGAACTTCTTTTGATAATATTAAAAAAATGATAATGAAATATAAAAGAGAAAAATGATTAAAAAATTTACCATAATTATATTGTTATTTTGTGCCGTTATTTCTTGTGGAAAAAAAGGTGATCCTAAATATGTAGACCCAGATAAAAAAGCAGAAATAAAAAAAGTTTTAGTTAACTTAGCTTAATGAAATACATAAACAAAACACTAACAATAGAAAAAATTAATCTCCAAAAAATTGCAAATAAATTTGGAACTCCATTTTATTCTTACTCCTATTCTAAATTAAAAGAAAATATTAATAATTTTAAAAAAAACTTCAGATCTTTTTCACCAATTATCTGCTTTGCGGTTAAATCCAACACAAATATTAATATAATTAGAGAAATTAAAAAATTTGGATTAGGTGCTGATGTTGTTTCAGTAGGAGAACTGATGATGGCACTAAAAGCAGGAATTAATCCAAGCAAAATAGTATTTTCTGGTGTTGGTAAAACAACAAGTGAAATCAGCTTTGCTATTGATAAAAAAATTTTGCTTATTAACGCTGAGTCTTTAAGTGAAATAAAAGAAATAAATCGAATAGCAAAATCAAAAAATAAAAGAATAAAAATTGGTGTGAGACTAAACCCCAACACAGATGCAAAAACATTAAGTCAAATATCCACTGGGAAAAAAGAAAATAAATTTGGAGTTAATAAAAATACATTCTATGAAATTATAAATTATTGCAAAAATTCAAAAAATATTGATTTAAAATGTCTAAGTGTTCATATAGGCAGTCAAATTTTAGACCATAGACCTTATGAAAAAATGCTTAAAGCGGTCAGTCAAATTCTAAGTAAAACAAATCATAAATTTGAATTTATAGATTTAGGTGGAGGTATGGGCATTACTTACACTGATAAAAATAAAAAACTTAATTATAAAAAATACAACACAGCTATTCTCAAATTTTTAAGAAAACATAAAGTTAAAATTATATTTGAGCCAGGTAGATCAATTATTGGCGATACCGGGACATTAGTGTCAAAAATAATCTATATTAAAGATAGTGGTAGTAAAAAATTTATAATTTTAGATGCCGCAATGAATGATTTAATGAGACCTGCTTTGTATGGTGCATTTCATAAAACTTTACCTGTTACAAAATCTAACAAAACATCTAAAAAACCATATGAATTTGTAGGTCCTATTTGTGAAAGTACAGATAAATTTATTACATTAAAAAAATTTCAAGTATTGAATGAAAAAGATTTAATAGCAATATGTGATGTGGGAGCTTATGGAATGTCACTTAGCTCAAATTATAATTTAAGACCTAAACCAATAGAATTATTAATAAAAGGATCAAAAATTAAAGTAATAAGAAAAAGACAAAAGCATAAAGATATAATTTAGCTTTTGACAAAAATGATAAGAAACTTTTTATTTTCAATATTGTTTTTCACTGGAATCATTTTTATTTCGATAATTTTTTTACCATCATTTTTTTTGCCTAAACAGATAGTTTTGATGGGAGGTAAATTAATGGGCCATTGGGCCAGTTTTTGTTTAAGGTTTGTTCTGTCAGTAAAAATTTCAATCAAAGGAAAAGAGAATATTATTAATAATGAAAAATTTTTTATAGCAGCATCTCATCAATCAATGTTTGAAACTTTTTATTTACAAACAATCTTTAACTCACCTGTGTTTATTTTAAAAAAAGAATTATTGTTAATTCCAATTTTTGGTTGGTACTTAAAAAAAATAGGATCAATTTCAATAAAAAGAAACAAAGTTACAAAAGATAACTTGGGTTTTTTTGATGATATTTCAAAAATGATGGCTACTTCTAATAGACCTTTGATTATTTTTCCTCAAGGAACTAGAGTTCTTCCAGATGAAAGACCACCTTTTAAAAAAGGTGCCTCGAGAATTTATGAAGAGCTAAATGTTGCTTGTCAGCCAGTTGCAATTAACTCTGGATATGTGTGGCCTAAAAAAGGTAAAAAGAAATCTAATAAAACAATTACAATCTCTATTCTAAAACCAATTCCTTCTGGGTTAACTAAGGAAAATTTTATTCAAATTCTTGAAAAAAATATTTATTCAGAGTTAGATTTAATTAATTAGCCTTTCATAGGCATAACAACAAAAATACTATCGAAATCACCCGGATCTTTTATCAGTGCTGGTGAACCAGTATCATTAAAGAAAATTTCAACTCTATCTCCATCTAATTGTGAAGCGACATCTATCAAATATCTAGAGTTAAAACTTATCTCTAAATCATGATCAAACTTAACAGTTAAAGTTTCTTTACCATCACCACTGTTAGTATTATTTACTGACAGATCTAAAGTGTCTTTAGATAAATTGAATTTCACACCATCTTTTTTATCTAATGAAACAGATGCTACTCTGTCAACTGAATTTAAAAATAATTTTAAGTCTATTTCTAATTTTTTTTGATTATTTTTAGGTATAACTTGAATGTAATTAGGAAATTTTCCATCAATAAGTTTTGAAATTAAAATACTATTATTTAATTCAAATTTTATTTTTGATTTCACATTTGAAACTTTCACATCTCCATCATAGCTATCTAATAAAGAGCAAAGTTGAAAAATTGTTTTTTTAGGTAAAATTATTGGATCAAAATCAATTTTTTCCTCTAATCGAATTTTTGAAATAGACATTCTATGACTATCAGTTGCAACTGCTGTTAAATAATTTTTATCTTCAACTTCTGTTTGATGAAAATAAATTCCACTTAGATAATGCCTTGTTTCGTCATTAGAGACTGAAAATTTACACTTATTTAATAATTTCAATAATTGTTTTGATTTAATTATAAATTCATTTTGATTAAAATTTTCGTCTGTCAGTGGAAACTCTGTTGCACTTATGCAATTCAAATTAAAAATAGATTTTTCAGACTCTACTTGTAATTTACTTATATCTGTTAGAGAAAGATTTATTTTTTTTCCTGAGTTAAACTTTCTTATAATATCATACATTATTGAGGAAGTTGTGGTTGTTTTACCCTCCTTTAGAATTTCTACATTATCTAATTGATGTATAAAAATTAAATCTAGATCAGTCGCAGTGATAGTAAGTTTTGAATTGCTTGCATCTAACAAAATATTAGAAAGTATTGGTAATGTACTTCTTTTTTCAATAATTCCTTGACAATAATTTAATGCTTGCTGAAGATCCTGTTGATTAACGTTAAATTTCATTTTCTTTATTATTATATAAAATCTGATTTTTTAATTTATTTATATTATCAACCATCTCAGGATCTTTTTCTTTTATCTTTTCAATAGTTTTTACTGAATGAATTATTGTTGTATGGTCTCTGTTAGAAAATTCCCTTCCAATTTCAGGTAATGATTTAGAAGTTAAAATTTTAGTTAAATAAATTGCTGTTTGCCTAGGTCTTACTAAATATCTTGATCTTCTAGATGATAGCATTTCATTTTTGCTGATTTTGAAAAACTTACAAACAATTGTCTGAATTAGATCTATTGTAACCTTATTTTCTGCTAAATTTAATAAATCCTTTAAAACTACTTTAGTTTCAGCAAGATTTGGCACTTTGTTATAGATTCTTGAAAATGAAACAACTCTGTTTATTGCTCCAACTAGTTCTCTTACACTTCCAGTTATTTCATTACTTATAAAATCTTGAATTTCTCTAGAAACTTGTAATTGTTCGGAATACAAAGCATTCAATTCTTCAGTTTTTTTTTCAACTATTTTTTTTCTTAGCTCAAGGTCTGGCTTTTGAATATCAACAACTAATCCACCTGAAAATCTTGATTTAATTCTTTCTTGAATCCTTGATAATTTGTTTGGTGCTCGATCAGCTGACACTATTATTTGAGATCCCTTATCAAGTAATGCATTAAATGTATGAAAGAACTCTTCCTGCATAGCCTCTTTTCCACTTATAAACTGGATATCATCGATTAATAAAATATCTGTGTTTCTAAAATATTCTTTAAACTTAACCATATCGTTTGATTTAATTGATTTTACAAACTGATACATGAAACGCTCAGCAGAAATAAACATTACTTTATTATTTTTTTTAAGCTCTAAACCTATTGAGTTTAATAAGTGAGTTTTTCCCATTCCAACACCACCATAAATATAAAGTGGATTATAGTGAGATATATTTTCTGAAACTTTTAAAGAAGCTTCGTAAGCTAATTTGTTACTTGAACCTGTAATAAAATTATCAAATCTTTTATTTGGATCAATTCGATTATACTGAAGATAAGAGTCTTTTATAAATGAAACATTTTCATTAGTATTATTCTCTTTAATACTATTTTCTTTTAAAGCGATATCTTGAGCTTTTTCAACTATTTTGAACTCAATTCTAATAATGTCTTTTTTATAAACTTTAATTATTTTTAATATTTGGTCTAAATACCTTGATGTAATCCAATCTCTAATAAATCTTGTTGGAACTGATAATAATAAGTAATTATTGAATTCCTCAACAAAAGAAATCTTTTTTAACCAGCTCTCATAAACTTCTAAGCCTAGTTTATTTTTCATTTCATTTTGTACTTGCTTCCATTCGAAACTTTCAGAAGAAAAATTATTAATATTTTTTGTATTTGTTAATTTATTCATAAATTAAGGGGAAATCTCAGTTAGAACTATTTAAAAAAATTTGCAACAAGTTAATAAAGAAATTTAAAAAAAAATAAAATCTATGATTGTGATTTATATTTTAAAAAATAAATTCTAAATTAAACTTAAATTTAAAATTATAAATTGAATCGAATATAAATTGAATCAATTAGTTGATTGAATTAAAATTAAATCAAATATAGATTGAATGACGATAATCCAAATATTTACTAAATCTAAATATAGTAACTTAAGACAAAACTTAAATATATAATGTGGATATCAGGAGTTGTTTAAAAATTTAAACTAACGTTTAGATTGCAGCAATTTTTTTTGTTATTCTAGAAACATTTCTAGAAGCATTTTGCTTTTTTATTATTCCTGTTTTTGCAATTTTCATCAACTCAGAGTTTAACTTTGGTAAAAATTTAAGAGCTTCATCTTTCTTTTTATCATCAATTAGAAGGTTCATTTTTTTAAGAGCGTTTCTAAACCTGCTCTTTCTAGCTTTATTTACCGCTGTTTGTTTAGAAATTCTTCTAATTCTCTTAATTGCTGATTTTGTGTTTGCCATCTGCGCAGGGGTATAGCTTGAGAATTTAAAGTGGTCAACTAAATATTTAACTATTTTTGACAAGAAATACAAAAAAAAGTTGATCTATTTGATGTTATTTTTTTTTTTATAATACCCTTGCACTGCGTACGCTTACAACCAGTGCCGTCTTGCTGATAAACTTTAAACTCTTTTTGAAAGTTACCTTTGTTACCTGAAATATCTTTAAAATCTCTTATACTTGAACCTCCCTTATTAATTGCCTGTTGAAGTATTTTCTTAGAATTTAAAATAATATTTAAACATTCATTTTTGTTAAGTCTTTTTGCTTTTTTAAATGGATTTATTTTACTAGCGAAAAGAATTTCACTTGCATAAATATTACCTATTCCAGAAACAAATCTTTGGTCAAGTAAGAAACTTTTTATATCCTTATTTTTTTTCTTAAAATAATTAACTACATAATTTAAGTTAAATTTATCACTAAATGGTTCAGGTCCCATTGATTTAAATCTCCTCTGTAGATCTTGATAATTTTTAATTATTTCAAAAAATCCAAAACGTCTTGGATCATTATAAATTACTTTCAAGCTATCAAATACAAACTCTGCATGATTGTGTTTTTTAGGTAAAAAAGGTGAATGATAAAAACTAGTATTCGTAAATTTTAGAGGCTTTTTCTTATCAAGAATATGAATTGTTCCTGACATTCCTAAATGGATCAAACAGTAACCTTCATTTTGAAAATGGATAATCAAATATTTAGAAAATCTACTAACTTCAATTATTTTTTTATTTTTAAGAAAACTTTCAAAATCACTTGGTATTTTAAACCTTAAATTCCTGTTTCTGATTATTACTTTTTTTATGCTTTTTTTTTTGATCTTTTTATGAAGGGATTGTCTAACAATTTCTACTTCTGGTAATTCTGGCATTTGATACTATATTCAATATATATTTTTTTATGCAACAAAATCTTCAAAATAAAAAAGGACTTGTAGAAAATGTGTTTAATCAGGTCTACAACAAATATGACTTGATGAATGACTTTATGTCTATGGGTGTACATAGATATTGGAAAAAAAGTTTAATCAATATGATGAATCCTAGAGTTAATAGAAAATTAATAGATGTTGCGTGTGGGACGGGGGATGTTGGAAAGTTATTTTTAGATAGTACAAATAAAGAGGCTGAAATTACTTGTGTAGACCCTAATAAAGGAATGGTTAGTCAAGGAAAGCAAAAATTATCTAATTACAAAAATGTAAAATGGGTTATTTCTCCAGCAGAAAAACTACCAATAACAGACAATTCATATGATTATTACACTATTAGCTTTGGGCTAAGAAATACAAAAAATTTAAATAAAGCACTTTCAGAAGCCTATAGAGTTTTAAAGCCTGGTGGACGCTATCTATGTCTAGAATTTTCTAAGATTCAAAATTCAAATCTTGATTTTGTATATAAAAAATATTCAAAACTCATTCCTATTATTGGTCAGTTTGTAGTTGGAGAAAAAGAACCTTACGAATATTTAATCAAAAGTATTGAAAAATTTATTAATCAAGATGAATTAATAGAGTTGATGGAAAAAAATAATTTTCATAAATGTTCTTATAGAAATCTTTCTGGTGGTATTGTTTCAATTCACAGTGGTTGGAAAATTTAATGATTAAAAAACTTATTACTTTATTTAAATTAGGAAGAAAAATTGCAAAATCAGATATTTTAAAAATTGCATCAAAATTTAAAAAACCTCCTTTAGCTGTAACAATATTATTCCAAATTTTATCTATTTCATTTGAAAAAAAGAAACAAAGTAATTTAATTGAGGATGATGGTGAAAGACTATCTAAGTCATTAGAATCTATGGGTACAACTTTCATCAAACTTGGGCAATTTCTTGCTACTAGACCAGATATAATCGGAGAAGAATTATCTTTAAAGCTAGAAAAACTTCAAGATCGATTACCCCCTTTTTCAATTCATGAAGCAAAAGAAATTATTAAAGAAGATCTTGGAGTTGATGCATTTAACTCAATAATTGATTTAAGTGAACCAGTTGCTGCTGCATCAATTGCACAAGTTCATAAAGCAAAAATAAATGATAATGGAACAATTAAAGATGTAGCAATAAAAATTTTAAGACCAAATATAAAAAAAATATTCAATGAAGAAATAGATGCAATGATGTTATTTGCATTTATTATTGAGTCATTTGTAAAAAAAACAAAAAGATTAAAACTTGTTGAAGTTGTTTTTTTACTTAAAGAAATAACTAATCTTGAAATGGATTTAAGATTCGAAGCTGCTGCGGCTAATGAATATGCTGAAAACACTAAAAATGATGCTGGATTTAAAGTTCCTGAAATTTATTGGAATTTTACTAGTGAAAATGTAATGACTTTGGATTGGATAGATGGAATTTCAATAAGAGAAGCTGAGGAGCTAAAGAAAAGAAATTTAGATACTAATAAAATAGCGGAAGATATTATCCAACATTTTTTAAGACATGCTGTAAGAGATGGTTTTTTTCATGCAGATATGCATCAAGGAAATATTTTTGTTGATAATAGTGGCCAAATTGTACCTATAGATTTTGGGATTATGGGCAGGTTAGACAAACTTAGTAAAAGGTTTTTAGCAGAAATTTTATTTGGATTTATTCAAAGAGATTATCGTAAAGTAGCTGAAGTTCACTTAGTGGCCGGATTAGTTCCAAAAGAAGTACCAATCGATGATCTAGCTCAAGCTTTGAGATCAATTGGTGAGCCTATATTTGGTCAAGAAGTAAAAGATATTTCAGGAGGTAAATTACTCAAACAATTGTTTGATGTAACAGAAAAGTTTAATATGCAAACTCAACCTCAATTATTAATGTTGCAAAAAACTATGGTTGTTGTTGAAGGTGTAGCAAGAAAGTTAAATCCAAACACAAATATTTGGACAACTTCAAAGCCTGTACTAGAAAATTGGCTTAAAGAAACCAAAGATCCAATTAATAATTTAAATGAAACTTTAAAAAATACATCTGAAGTGATTAAACGTTTACCAGAATTTCCTGAGATTATGGATAAAGCAAATCAAGCATTAACGTTTTTAGCTAGTGGTCAAATTCCACAAAATTCAAATTCTTACACCGCTCTGAATGATAAGAAATCAGAAATGATAGCATTTAGAAATCAATCTATTATTGGTTTATTACTTCTTGTAATTTTTGGCCTTATAGTATTTTAATTCTGCAGATGAAAAATTTGTTAAATAAAAAAATACTATTTATTATCTGTGGAGGAATATCTGCTTATAAAAGTCTTGAAACAATTAGGCTTTTTAAAAAGAATGGTGCAGAAATAAAGACAATTCTTACAACAAGTGCAAAAGAGTTTGTAACTCCGCTTTCAATAACATCACTTTCTCAAGGTAAAGTTTATAGTGATTTATTTAGTGTAGAAAACGAGGCTGAAATGGATCATATTTCACTTTCAAGATGGGCAGATATAATTGTAATTGCACCTGCAACGGCAAATACAATTTCGAAACTGGCTCAAGGAACAACTGATGATTTAGCATCCACTGTTGTTTTGGCATCAGATAAAGACATTATTTTAGCACCAGCAATGAATGTAAGAATGTGGGAGCATTCAACTACTAAAACAAATATAAAAAAATTAAAAGGGTTTGGATATAAACTAATAGGTCCAGAGGTTGGTGATATGGCATGTGGTGAATATGGAAAGGGTAAAATGTCGGACCCATCAGTAATTGCTGAAGAAATTGATAAATATTTCTTAACTCAAAAAAATAATAAAAAATTTAAAGCATTAGTTACAGCCGGTCCAACTAATGAGTACATAGATCCAGTTCGTTTTATTACGAATAAATCAAGTGGCAAACAAGGATATGAATTAGCAAAATCATTATCCAAGAAAGGTTTTGATACAACATTAATATCAGGTCCAACTAATCTTGAAATAACTAAAGATATTAATCTTATAAAAGTTGAAACAGCAGATGAAATGTTAGTTGCTACTCAAGAAAATTTACCTGTTGATGTAGCAATTTTTTCTGCTGCAGTAGCCGATTTTAAAATTAACAAAAAGTATGAAAATAAAATTAAGAAACAAGAGAACTTAAACTTAAATTTAGAAAAGAATGTAGATATACTTCATTATGTGTCTAACCATAACTCTATGAGACCTGAACTTGTCATTGGATTTGCAGCAGAAACTAATGAGATTGATAAAAATGCAGAGGAAAAATTAAATAAGAAAAGTTGTGACTGGATAATTTCTAATGATGTATCAAATAAAGATATAGGATTTAATTCTGATTATAATGAAGTAACAATTCATTATAAAAACAAAGACGTTAAAAAAGAAAAACTTTCGTACAAAAAAAAATCTGGAATTTCTGATGAAATAGTTGATAGAATAATTGATCAATTAAATTAATGGCAAAAGTTCTTATCAAAAAGTTAGACCCTACGGTTGAATTACCCGCTTACAAAACAGAAGGTGCATCAGGTATGGATTTAATGGCATTAGTAAAAGAACCTATTAATCTTAAACCAAACTCATCATGTTTGGTTCCAACAGGTCTTGCGTTAGCATTTTCTAGTGATTTTGAAATCCAAATAAGACCAAGATCTGGTTTAGCTGCAAAAAATGGTATAAGTGTTTTAAATACACCTGGAACTATTGATAGTGATTACAGGGGAGAAATAAAAGTAATCCTTTTTAATCACGGAAAAAATGATTTCTTAATAAATAATAAGGATAGAATAGCACAAATGATTTTAACTCCTGTAATTAAAATGGATCTTGAGGAAACTGATGATCTACCAGAAACAATTAGAGGAGAAGGTGGTTTTGGCTCTACTGGAAAATGAGCAAAAATTTAAGCAAAAAAGAAATAGATAAATTCTCTAGACAAATAATTTTAAAAAACATAGGTCCATTAGGACAAAAAAAAATCCTAGACTCAAAAGTTTTAATAATTGGAATGGGTGGTCTGGGATGTCCAGCGGCTGATTTTTTAACCCGATCTGGCATTGGGAAACTAGGAATTGTTGATCATGACACCGTTAGCCTATCAAATATTCATAGACAAAGTTTATATGACGAAAAAGATTTAAATCACTCAAAAGTTATAATTGCCAAAATAAAACTAAATAGAATAAACCCAAAAACAAAAATAAATCTTTATAACTTTAAAATAGATAGAGTAAAATTTGAAAAAATAATAAAAAATTACGACTTCATTATTGATGGTACTGACAATTTTGAAAGTAAATTTTTAATAAATGATTTAAGTTTAAAATATAAAAAATTTCTTGTGACTGGAGCAATTAGTAAATTTGATGGTCATATTTTTACTTTTGATTTTGTAGATAAAAATATTCCTTCTTTACGAGACTTCTATCAAGAGGAAGTTATTACTGATGAAACATTAAACTGTGAATATGAAGGAATATTGGGACCTGTAGCAGGAACAATTGGAACAATGCTAGCTAATGAAGTTTTAAAAAAAATATTAAAAATTGGTCAAAATTTAAATGGATTTATTCTTATTATAGATTTATTAAATTTAAACTTTAGAAAAGTTAAATTAAATAAAACAAAAAAAAGTGAAAATAAAAAATCTAATAAATAATATTTTTATATTCTCTCTTTTAATATTCTTTATTACCTCAAGTGATGCAGGAGAAATATTCGTTTCTCTTAAAAAAAATAAGGTGAACGTGCGCTATGGACCAAGTTTTGAATCTGACATCAAGTATGTTTACAACAAAATAAATTTACCTTTAAAACAAATCGATAAAAAAGAAAATTTTAGACGAATTATTGATTTTAAAAATAACAGCGGATGGATTCATATTTCACAATTAAAAAAAAGTAATTCAGTAATAGCTACAAAAGATAAAGTTTTATTTAAGAAACCTACATCTTTTGCTAAACCAGTTGCTCAAATAAAAGAAGGAAGATTACTAATTATAGAAAAGTGTGAACAAAATTGGTGCAAAATTACATCAGGAGAATTTGAAGGTTGGATTAAAACAGATAATATTTGGGGACTAAATTAATTAAAATCATCAGATAATGAGGCTACATTTTCCTTAGATAATTTTGTGCTATGAGAATATTCTTTATGATCAATACCAAGCTCAATTTCTGAGTTATTAGATTGAAATTTTTCTATTTGATCATCAGTAAAATTAAAGTGAATAAACTGTACTGAAGAAGCTTTTCCTTGAGAAGAAGTTCTATCAACATCTTCTTCGGGAACTGCTTTAATTTTCTCACCATTTATTTTCATAAATACTGTTTCTTCTATTCCACCAACTTTTCCAAGAAACGCAGCCCTTGAGATAGGATTATCTATTTCAAACATTAAAGTTGCTGTTAGTTCTTTGCCGTTAGGTATTAAAGGATTGTACGCAGATAACTCATCCTGAAGTTGCTCATCACCACCTTTTTCAATGTATAGCATTTCTTGTACTTGAGCTAACATTGTTTCATAACTTTCAAAATAAAAAGTAGCATAAGGCCCTAAAGCAACTCTTCTATTTTTTTTATAATCAACAATACTTTTTCTTAATTCACGTCTCTTTTCTATATAAACATCTAAAGGCATGATGTCTTCTTTTTGAATTTCTCTTTTTTCTCTAGACATGATCATAAGTTATAACTTTTTGCCATCAATTCGATAGGGTGTAGTGCCTCATCATTAGATATATTTGTATCAACTTCTAACTGTTTTAAATGTTTACCAGCTAAGGGACAATCAGAAGCCATATACTTATTATTTTTAGTTTTTATTTGTCTAGCTGTAGGTCTTCCAACTTTATTTGCTAAATCATGAGTTTCTTTCATTACTCCAAAAGTTCCTCCATGACCTGCACATCTTTCAACTACATCAATTTTAACGTTTGGTATCAATTTTAACATATCTCTTGCTTTGATACCCATATTCTGTGCTCTAGCATGACAAGCATGATGCACGGTTACTCCTCCATCAATCTCATTTAATCCTTCTGCTAATCCCTCATTGTTTGCAATGTCCACAACATACTCATCAATATCCATAACATTTGAAGATAATTTTTTTATTTTTTCATCGTTTGGTAATAACAAGGGCCATTCGAATTTTAACATCAATCCACAACTAGCTGTTAAGGTTACTACTTTATATCCTTTATCAATCCATTCGATTAAATCCTTAGAAACTTTTTTTGCTTGTTCAACAACTTTTGGCAGATCTGCTTGCTCTAAAAATGGCATCCCACAACAACCAGGATAAGCTTCTTGAACCTCTACACCATTTTTTTTCAAAACTTTTAATGCAGCAACACCCGTATTTTTTTTATTAAAATTTACAAAACAAGTTGAATAAATAACTACTTTTCTATCTTTAGAAGGTGTTTGATAATTTATCTTATCTCTATTTTTTTTGAAAAAATTAGAAAAAGTTTCTGAGTTATATTTTGGTAACTGAACTCTTTTATCTATTCCAGTAATTAATTCTAAGATTTTTCTAATTAATTTATTTTTAATATTTGATGTCCAGTTAACTATTTTAGAGAACATGACACCAATTTTAGCGTTTCGGTCTATTTGAGCTAATTGTGTTGGTACGCTTGATAATTTACCTAATTTTTTTTGAGCTGTTCTATATCGCAGCATTAAATGTGGAAAATCTAAATCAAAATCATGAGGTGGAACATATGGGCATTTAGTCATAAAACACATATCACACAATGTACATGCATCAACTACAGGGGCAAATTGATCGCTAGATAAGCTTTCAACATCTTCATTTTTAGATTCATCAATCATGTCAAATAGCTTTGGGAAAGAGTCGCAAAGATTAAAACATCTCCTGCATCCATGACAAATATCAAACACTCTTCTCATTTCGGCGTCTAACTTTTCAGGATTTAAAAAATCAGGATGCTCAAAATCTATAGGGTGTCTTATAGGTGCACCTAAACTTCCTTCTTTGCTCATATAATTAAGTTTTTTGAAATTCTAATTGTTTTTAGTGGGCGACTAACGCCCACTAAGAAATTTGATTAGCTAATAGACTCTAAAGTTTTTTGAAATTTACCAGCGTGTGATTTTTCAGCTTTAGCTAAAGTTTCAAACCAGTCAGCAATTTCTTCAAAGCCTTCTTCTCTAGCTGTTTTAGCCATACCAGGGTACATATCAGTATACTCATGAGTTTCGCCTTGTACTGCCGAAGCTAAATTTGCTTTTGTTTCACCAATTGGCATACCAGTTCCTGGATCACCAACTTCTTCTAGATACTCCAAATGACCATGTGCATGACCAGTTTCACCTTCGGCTGTTGATCTAAAAACTGCAGCTACATCATTGTAACCTTCTATGTCAGCTTTTTGTGCGAAATAAAGATATCTTCTGTTTGCTTGACTTTCACCAGCAAACGCTTCTTTTAAATTTTCTTCTGTTTTACTTCCTTTTAAAGACATTTTTTCTCCTTTTTAATGTTATCAAACCATATAATGCATATTGATAGTATGTCAATAGTTTAGAATTATTATAATGTAGATTTTAAGTGTATGATTTAATTAAATTATTTTTGAGTTTGATTATCACTCGCAACTCTAACCAACACTTCAACAGAATTTATTTTTTTTCCTGTAATATTTTTTCTAATATTTATTTTGTCTATATCGCTCTCATCGCAATCAATTAGCTCATGCGTATCTTCATCAAAAAAATGATGGTGTGCTGATGTGTTTGTATCAAAATAACTTTTGTGACTATCGATCGAAATTTCTTTTAAATATCCTTTTTTTTCAAATGCATGAACTGTGTTATAAACTGTGGCTAGAGATATCTTTTCATTCATTTTTTCAGATATCATTTTAACAAGATCATTAATTGTGAAATGGAAAGTTTTTTCTCTATTATACAAAACTTCACACATTTTTATTCTTTGTTTGGTCGGCCTAAGCCCAACTTCTCTTAATTTTTCAATAAAATTGCAGTTTTTTGGCATTGTTTTTTATAATTATTCTAAAGTATGAATAAATATATAGTGTTTTATTATATTATATTAGGATTAAATCAAGTATTAAGGGTGCTCGAATATGAAAAAAAACTCATACTCCTATGATGATCTAATAACTTGTGGGAATGGTGATCTTTTTGGTCCTGGTAATGCAAAATTACCACTCCCGCCAATGCTTATGTTTGACAGAATAACTGAAATCAATGAAAATAATGGTACATTTAATAAGGGCTCTTTAAAAGCTGAATTAGATATTAAAGATGATCTTTGGTTTTTTGATTGTCATTTTAAAAAAGATCCGGTTATGCCAGGATGCTTAGGTTTAGATGCAATGTGGCAACTGGTAGGATTTTTTCTAGGTTGGCTAGGAAATCCTGGAAAAGGAAGAGCTTTAGGAGTTGGTACTGTAAAATTTACTGGCGAAGTTTTACAGAGTGTAAAAAATGTAAGATATGAAATAGATATGAAGAAAATTATGTCTCCAGGAGGAACAACTGTTGGGCTTGCAAATGGAATTGTTCTTGCAGATAATAAAAAAATATATTCAGCTGAAAGTTTAAAAGTAGGGTTATTTAAATAATGAGAAGAGTAGTTATTACAGGTTTAGGAGTTGTCTCTTGTTTAGGAAACAATCAAGAAGAAGTTCATCAGTCTTTATTAAATTCAAAATCAGGAATCTCTTTTGCAGAAGAATACAAAGAGCATAATTTAAAAAGTCATGTTCATGGTAAACCAAATATTAAACTAGAGGATCATATCGATAGGAAAACAATAAGATTTATGGGTTCAGGTTCAGCTTATAATTATATAGCTATGAAGGAGGCTATTGAAGACTCAGGGTTAGAAGAAAATGAAGTGAGTAATTTTAAAACTGGGATTGTAATGGGTTCCGGTGGCCCATCAATTGAAAACGTAATACTTGCAGCAGACAAAACTAGAGCTAAAACTCCAAAACTAATGGGGCCCTTTATTGTTCCAAGAACAATGGCTAGTACTGCCTCAGCAACACTTGCAGTACCATTTAAAATTAAAGGAACCAACTACACTATGAGTTCTGCATGTGCAACAAGTGGACACTGTATTGGTAATTCAATGGAATTAATTCAAATGGGCAAACAAGATGTTGTTTTTGCAGGTGGAAGTGAAGAAGTTCATTGGGCAATGACGGCAATGTTTGATGCAATGACTGCTTTATCATCAAAATATAATGATGCACCTGAAACAGCATCAAGAGCATATGACAAAACAAGAGATGGTTTTGTAATTGCAGGTGGTGCAGGTGTGCTAGTGCTTGAGGAATACGAACATGCTAAAGCGAGAGGTGCTAAAATATACGCAGAATTAACTGGTTATGGAGCAACTTCAGATGGATACGATATGGTAGCTCCATCTGGTGAAGGAGCTGTAAGATGTATGCAAATGGCAATGTCTACTGCTAAAAATAAAATTGATTATATTAATACACATGGAACTTCTACTCCAGTTGGAGATATTACAGAACTAAATGCTGTTAAAAATACTTTTGGAGACAATATTCCAAAAATTAGTTCAACAAAATCTTTATCAGGACATCCACTAGGTGCTGCTTCGGTTCATGAAGCAATCTATTGTTTAATAATGATGAAAAATAATTTCATTGCTGGCTCTGCAAACATTAGTGAGATGGATGAAGAAGCTAAAAAATTTCCAATAGTTTCAAAAACTGAAACTGGTGCAACTTTAAATACAGTAATGTCTAATAGTTTTGGTTTCGGTGGAACTAACGCTGCTTTAATTTTTGAAAAGGTTTAATTTATGAGTTTAATGAAAGGTAAAAAAGGATTAATCATGGGTGTCGCTAATGAACGATCTATTGCCTGGGGTATTTCTCAAAAACTTGCAGAGGCCGGAGCTGAGCTAGCATTTACATATTTAGGTGACGCTCTTAAAAAAAGAGTAGTTCCTTTAGCAGAAAAATTAAATTCAAACGTTACATTTAGTTGTGATGTTGAAAAAAAAGAAGAAGTTGTAAAATTATTTGAAGATATCAAATCCCAATGGGGTGAAATTGATTTTGTCGTTCATGCAGTTGCTTTTTCAGATAAATCAGAGTTATCAGGCGAGTACTTAAATACTTCAAGAGAAAATTTTTTAAGAAGTATGTTAATTTCTTGTTTTTCATTTACTGAAGTGGCAAAAGAAGCTTCAAAGGTAATGAAACAAGGTGGAAGTTTATTAACTTTAACTTACGAGTCTACTAAAGCAATTCCAAATTATAACGTAATGGGTGTTTGTAAATCAGCTCTTGAGGCAAGTGTTAAGTATTTAGCAAGAGATTTAGGAGCCAGAGGTATGAGAGTAAATGCAATAAGTGCAGGCCCTATCAAAACATTAGCTGCATCTGCAATTGGTGATGCAAAATTCCTGTACAAATGGAATGAAGATCATTCTTTTCTAAAGAGAAATGTGGATATTCATGATGTTGGAAATTCAGCATTATACCTACTTAGTGATCTTGCAAACGGAGTTACTGGTGAAATTCACTACGTAGATGCTGGATATAATAAAGTTGGGATGCCTGATCCAAAGAACATATCTTAATACATTTTGAAATTTACTCAAAATATTATCTATCGAGATAAAATCATTTTTTAAATAAATTTAAGAATCTCTTTTTCAGCATTTTAATTAGGGATGGATAGAGATTTCTTAAGTGATAACGTAGTCCCTGTCTGTGTGTATTGAGATTATATTTTATCGCAGGAAGGTAAATTTGTTCATTAAGATTACAGTGAATATCTATCCATCCCAATCCATTATTTAAAAAAAACGGTAAAATTGAGTCTTTATCATAAAATCCACCAGGAATATCTGACCCATAAGGGCCTGAGGAATAAGTTTTAAAATCAATTATTTTTTTTATAGAATTTTTATCTAAAATTTCTACATCATTAAGTTTTTTTAAATCACCTCCTTTTAAAAATTTAAAAGATTTATAAGGTGAAAATAATATCTGTTTTATTACCTCCTCAGAATGACACTCAGCACTTAGATTTATTGGAAAAATTTTATTTTCAAATAAATCTTTTAAAACAAAAAAGTCGCAACCTTCAATATCTATTTTTATGTACTCAACCTCAGAAATCTTAAACATTTCTAAGTATTTTTTTATTAAGGAGCTTAATTTTTGAGATTTAACAGTTACTTTTTCGTATTGTTTTATATTTTTTTTAGGATGTAAGGTGCTTTCAAGATTGTTTGTTTTTAAGATAAAAAAATCTGTTTCTTTTATTTTTTCATCGTTGGTTAATGCAACATTTTCAATAAACAACTTTCTATTCTTTATAAGAGGTTCATAGTCTGCTATCAATTTGTCGCAAAGTTCTTTATTTGCATCAATACCAACTACAATATCAGCTTTATTAAAGAAATAATTGAAATTTTGTCCTATATTGCAGCCAATATCAAAAATTATCTTCAAAAAATTATTCCATAGCTTGTTTCATAGAAAGTTTAACTTTACCTCTATCGAAACCAATCACTTTAACTTTTACTTCGTCACCTTCTTTGACAACGTCAGTAACTTTAGCTACTCTTTTATCTGCTAGTTCTGAGATATGAACTAGTCCATCCTGTTTTCCTAAGAAATTAACAAATGCACCAAACTCCATAATCTTCATTACTTTACCTGAATAAATTTTGTTTAATTCAGCTTTTGCAGTGATGTCTTTAATCATTTGCATTGCGATGTTTCTAGACTCTTCATCTGGAGCAGCAACTGTTACCACACCTTCGTCATTTACATCTACTTTCGCACCTGATTTTTCAACTATCTCTCTGATTGTTGCACCACCTTTTCCAATTACGGCAGCAATGTCTTTTTTATCTACATTGACCTGTTCCATTTTTGGAGTGTGTTTTCCAACATCAGATCTTGAAGCTGATAATGCTTTATTCATTTCACCTAAGATGTGAACTCTTCCATCTTTAGCTTGGCTTAACGCCTGCTCCATAATTTCAAATGTAATACCTGTAATTTTGATATCCATTTGAAGAGAGGTAATTCCATCTTTAGTTCCAGCAACTTTAAAGTCCATGTCACCAAGGTGATCTTCATCACCTAAAATATCTGATAGAACACTAAAATCATCACCTTCTTTAATTAATCCCATTGCAATACCTGCAACTGGCTCTTTTATTGGTACTCCAGCATCCATTAACGCTAAAGATGTTCCACAAACGGTAGCCATTGAAGAAGAGCCATTAGACTCAGTAATCTCTGAAACTACTCTAAAAGTATATGGAAATGCTTCTTTTGTTGGTAATGAAGAATTGATTGCTCTCCAAGCTAATTTTCCATGACCAATTTCTCTTCTGCCTGTTCCAATTCTTCCAGTTTCTCCTACTGAAAAAGGAGGAAAATTATAGTGAAGCATAAATCGTTCTCTTTGAAGACCATCTAAGCTTTCAATTCTCTGTTCATCATCAGATGTTCCTAATGTTGCAACTACTATTGCTTGAGTTTCACCTCTAGTAAACAATGCAGAACCATGTGCTCTTGGTAAAACACCCACTTCACATTCGATAGGTCTTACATCTGATAAACCTCTACCATCAATTCTATTTTTATTTTTTAGAATGTCTGTTCTAACAATTGATTTTTCAAGATTTTTTAACTGACTGTTAACATCAAGATCTGTGTAGTTTTCATCTTCCTCATAAAGCTTTTTAGCTTCATCAGTAATTTTTGAAATTTGATTTGATCTATCTTGTTTATCTCTAGTTGCAAAAGCTTTTTTAAGATCTTCTGTAAAAATTTCCTCAAGTTTTTTCTTAACTTCAGATAAATCTTTTTTCTCAACTGTCCACTCAGGTTTTCTACATTCTTTTGCAAGTTCCTCAATCATTTCAATCACTGGAACAAAACCTTCGTGACCAAATTTAACAGCATTTAACATTTCTTCCTCTGTTAAACCACTTGCTTCAGACTCAACCATAAGCACAGCATCTTTTGTACCTGCTACAACTAAATCTAATTTTGATTTTTCTAACTCTGATTTAGATGGGTTTAAAACATATTTTCCATCTATAAAACCAACTCTAGAAGCACCTACAGGACCCATAAATGGCATTCCTGATATAGCCAAAGCTGCTGAAGATGCAGTGATTGATAAAATATCTGGCTCATTTTCTTTATCGTATGAAATTACCGTTGGTAATAACTGTACTTCATTTTTAAATTCATCTGGAAACAAAGGTCTGATTGGTCTGTCAATTAATCTAGAGATTAATGTTTCGCTCTCAGTAGGTCTTGCTTCTCTTTTAAAATATCCACCTGGAATTTTTCCAGCTGCATAATATTTTTCTTGGTAATTTACAGATAATGGAAAATAATCCATATCAGGATTTACTTTTTTTGCTCCTACTACTGTTGCTAGTACGACTGTCTCTCCACATGTTGCGATTATTGCACCGTCTGCCTGTCTTGCTACTTTACCTGTTTCTAAACTTATCTTCTTTCCCGCTACTTCAATTTCCTTCTTGTATACTTTAAACATTTCATTTCCATTTCGTTTCGTTTCGTTCCATTCCGTTCTATCTATCTTGACTTCTATTTTCTTAAATTCAATTTCGACAGTACATTTTTGTAAGAATCCATTTTATTTTTCTTTAGGTATTCTAACAATTTCTTTCTTCTATTTACCGCTCTCAACAATCCAACAGATGAATGCTTATCCTTTTTGAATTGCTTAATATGTTTAGAGAGAGTTTCAATTTTCTCTGTTAACAAAGCGATCTGTATCTCTGAAGATCCAGTATCTTTATCGTGCATTGCTAATTCTTGTGCCTTTTTGTTCATGCCTCTTTCTTCCTATTTATTTGTTTGTTTTATTAAGTTTTCTATTTTTTCTGCGTACTCAAAAGATTCATCTTTTCTAAAAAGTAATTTTGGTAAAAATTTCATAACCACTTTTTGTGATAAAATTTTTCTAATTAAAAATGAGTATTCCTTAAGAACACTAATTGTTTCCTCAGCATCTTTTCCACCCAATGGAAGAACATATGCTTTAGCAATTTTTAAATCAGGACTCATTCTAACCTCAGTAACTGTTATAGTGTTTGTTTCTAAATTTGGCACCTTAGCCTCATTTCTTATAAAAATCATGCTTAAAGACTGCTTAATCATTTCACCTACTCTTAACTGTCTTTGTGACACTGTTTTTCCTATTCTATCCGCCATTAAATTGACCTCTCAGTAGATGTAACACTAAATGCTTCTATTGTGTCATTTTTTTGAAAATCCATATAATCTTTGACAGTTATTCCACATTCTTGACCATCCATTACCTGTTTAACTTGGTTTTTTTCTCTAAATATTGTTGAAACTTTTCCAGTATATATAATAGTACCATCTCTTATAATTCTTACATCTGAAGTACTATTAATTTCTCCATCAGTTACTTTTAAGCCAGCAACTTTACCTGCACCCGAAACTTTAAATATTTCTAAAATTTGTGCAGTACCAGTAATTTTTTCTTGTACATCGGGCGCCAATAATCCTGACATTCTTTGTTTAATGTAATCCAAAACCTCATAAATAATATTGTATGAGGATATTTTAATCTTCTCATTTTCAGCAAGTTTTTTGGCCTCTTTGCTCGGTTTAACATTGAAAGCTATTAATACTGCATTTGAAGCTTTTGCTAATGTAACGTCTGTTTCTGTTACCATTCCAATATCTGCTAAAATTATTTTAGGTTTGACCTCATCATGCTTAATTTGACTAATTGCATTTTTGATCGCTTCAGATGATCCGTGAACATCAGATTTAATAATTAAATTTAGTTCCTCTGTAGATTTATCTGAAAAAGCTGAGTCTTGAGTTGCAAAAGATAGTGGATTTTTTCCATCCTTACTCTCTTGTGCTCTATTTTCACTCAGTGTCTTGGCTTCTTTTTCTGTATTAAGAACAATAAAATCATCTCCAGCTTTTGCTGCACCATTTATTCCTAAAATTTCAACTGGAGTTGAAGGTGAGGCTTCATCAACATTTTGACCTTTGTCGTTAATTATAGCTCTAACTTTTCCCCATTTTAAACCACTTACAAAAAAATCACCTCTTTTGAGTGTTCCAGTAGTAACAATTATATTTGCAACAGGACCTCTACCAACATCAATTTTGGATTCTAAAACTATACCTGTAGCTTTAGACTCATAGTCTGTTTTAAGATCTAAAATCTCAGCTTGAAGAATTATAGACTCAACTAATTTATCTAAGTTTTGCTTTGATTTAGTTGAAATTTCAACCATTAAAGTATCTCCAGACAAATCTTCTGCAATTAGTTCATGTTCTAGCAGTTGATTTTTAATTTTCTGTGGATCTGCATCTGGTAAATCACATTTGTTTATAGCTACAACTATTGGAACATTTGCAGCTTTAGCATGTTTAATAGATTCAACAGTTTGAGGTTTGACTCCATCATCTGCAGCAACCACTAAAACAACCACATCAGTTAATTTTGATCCTCTCGCTCTCATCTCTGTAAATGCAGCATGGCCTGGCGTATCAATAAATGTTAATTTATTATTTTGGCTTTCAATTTGATAAGCTCCAATATGTTGAGTTATTCCGCCAAATTCTCCTGAAACTACATTTGCACTTCTGAGCACATCTAGTACTGAGGTCTTACCATGATCAACATGGCCCATAACAGTAACTATCGGTGGTCGATTTTTTAAATTTTCAGTTCTAGAAGCTTTTATTTTTTGAATTATTTCTTCAGCTTTCTCTTCTCTTATTGGATTATGACCAAATTCTTTAACTAAATATTCTGCAGTATCTGCTGCTAATGTTTGATTTATAGTTACAGTAACACCCATACTAAATAAGTGCTTAATTACATTGCTTGATTGTTCAGCCATTCTATTTGCAAGTTCTCTTACTGTGATTGCTTCAGGAATATTAACATCTCTTTTAATCGGCTTTAAATTTTCATTAGAATCGTCTTTTGTAGCATTTTTAATTTCTTTTTGTCTTGCTCTCTTGACTGATGCTAGACTTCTTTGTTTTGCATCAATCTCATCACTTAAAGCTCTTGATACAGTTAACTTTAATTCTCTCTTCTTTGTGCCTGCTTTTAAAGTTTTTCTATCTTTGTTTTCACTGTCCCCTTTAAGTCTTTTAGTGGCTCTTTGTTCTGCCAATTTTCTCTTCTCAAAATCATTTGTTATAGGTGGTGATTTAGGTTTGAATGGAGGTTTTAAAGGAGTTCCTCTGTTGAACGTTGAGGTTACTTTTGGTTTATCCGCGCTAGATCTAAACGATCCACCTCTACTTGAGAATTTTCCAGTTTGTTTTTCAATTACTACAGAATTTTTCCCCTGAGTTTTAGCAATCTCAATATTCTTGATTGATTTTTTGGCCGTGCCCGAAATTGTTAATTTTGTTTTTTTTTCCATACCTCATCACTCAATCTTTATAAACGATGTTTCTAGCAGACATAATTAGTTCATCAGCTTCTTCTTTAGATAAAGCAAAATCTTCAAGATAACCTTGGATTTTCACTCTCTCGCCTTTTACCACATCATAAACACCAATTAATTCATCAGATGCTAAGTCTGCAAAATCTTCTAAACTTAAAATTTTTTGTTCACCAAGTGTGACTAACATTCCTGGTGTTAATCCCTTTAAATTAATCAAGGCATCTTCTAGACCTAATTCTTTAATTCTCTGAGAAATATCCTCTTGATCCTTTTCATGAAACTCTTTAGCTCTTTCTATCAATGCTTTAGCAGTATCTTCTTCTATACCTTCTATTTTCATTAAATTTTCAGCTGAACTATCTTTGATATCATCAATAGTTGAAAAACCTTCAGCAACAAGTAACTGACCCAACGTTTCATCTAATTCTAAATTTTTTACAAAGTTCTCTGTTTTTTCTTTAAATTCTAATTGTCTTCGTTCAGAGTCTTCTGCATCTGTCATTATATTAATTTCATAATTTAAGAGTTTCGTCGCAAGTCTTACATTTTGACCTCTTCTTCCAATTGCTTTGCTTAAATTTTCTTCGGTAAGAATTACATCAAGTTTTTTTCTTTCACTATCAACGTTAACTCTTTGTACTTCAGCAGGAGATAAGGCATTTGAAACCAAAATAGCAGGGTCTTCTGACCAATTAACTATATCAATTTTCTCTCCCTGAAGTTCATTTACAACAGCTTGAACTCTTGAACCTCTCATACCTACACAAGCACCCACTGGATCTAGAGATGTATCAACTGCTTTAACACATATTTTAGCTCTACTTCCAGGATCTCTTGAAGAAGATTTAATTTCAATTAAACCATCATAGATTTCAGGAACTTCTTGCACAAAAAGTTTTTCCATAAACTTAGGATGAGCTCTAGATAGAAATATTTGTTGCCCTCTAGGTTCTCTTCTAACATCATAACAATAAGCTTTTATACGATCGCCTGCTTTAATGTTTTCACGTGGGATCAATTCATTTTTTTGAATTATTGCTTCGGTTCTTCCTAGGTCAACAATTACATTTCCAAATTCTAATCTTTTAACAATTCCACTCAAAATTGTGTCTTTTTTATCGATAAAATCATTAAATTGTCTTTCTCTCTCAGCTTCTCTTACATTAAAACTAATTACCTGTTTTGCGGTTTGTGCGGCTATTCTTCCAAAATCAAATGATGGAAGTGGTTGTAAAACCTCGTCACCAACAGACTTGTCTTTGTTTAATTCATTTAAATTAATTGCGTCCTCTAATTTTATTTCTGTATTTGCATTTTCAGGATTTTCAGAAATAACCAATTTTCTAAAAAGCTCAATATCTCCATTGTCTCTATTTATAGAAACTTTAATTTCATTTTCCTGTCCAAATTTTGATTTTGCAGCTTTAGCAATACCTGTTTCCATAGAACTTATAATTAGTTCTTTATCAATTGATTTTTCTAAAGCTACAGCTTCAGCAATTCTCAATAATTCAAGTTTATCTGCTCTTTTATTTAACATAATTTTGTTTGCTCCAAAAAAAAATGGGCTAAAGCCCATTTTGTAAAGTTCAATAATGTAGTTGCAATATAGTAAAGTTTTTTTTTAATTCAACAGAAACTATTTAGAAAAAACGTTTGTTTTATCAGTTTTTTCCCATGAAAATGAACCATTTTCTTCAGGTGCTCTACCAAAATGACCATAGGCGGCTGTTTTTTCATATATTGGTTTATTTAAATTTAACATTTCTCTGATACCTCTAGGGCTCAAATCAAAATTTTCTTTAATCTTTTCTACTACAAATTTATTTTTATCTAGATCATTATCAAATAAATCAACATAAATAGATAATGGTTTTGAAACGCCAATTGCATAAGCTAACTGAATTAAACACTTTTCAGAAATTTTAGAACCAACAACATTTTTAGCAATATATCTTGCCGCATAAGCCGCTGATCTATCAACTTTTGTTGGATCTTTTCCTGAAAAAGCACCACCACCATGAGGTGCGGCTCCACCATAAGTATCAACAATAATTTTTCTACCTGTCAAACCACAATCTCCATCTGGACCACCAATTACAAAATTTCCTGTAGGATTTACATAAAACTCATCCTCATTAAAACCATCAAGAAAATTCTTAGGAATTGATTTTAACATATAAGGTCTAAGTAAATCTCTGACTTGTGATTGATTAACATCTGGCGAATGTTGTGAAGATATTACTACTGATTTTACTTTTGAAGGTTTTCCATTAATATATTCAAATGTTACCTGGCTTTTTGAATCTGGTTCAATATTTTTTAATTTTCCAGATTTTCTATCTTCAGCCATTAATCTTAAAATTTTATGAGAATAATGTATAGGTGCTGGCATTAAAACATCTGTTTCATTACATGCGTATCCAAACATAATACCTTGATCTCCAGCTCCTTCATCTTTGTTGCCAGAGGAATCTACACCCATGGCAATATCAGCTGATTGGGAATGTAAGTGACTTTCAATTTTTGTAGCTTCTTTCCAAGTAAATCCTTCTTGGTCATAACCAATATCTTTTATACAATTTCTTACTTTTTCAATTAATTCATCTTTTTTAATTTCTGGACCTCTTACTTCACCAGCTAAAACAACTTTATTTGTCGTTGTTAGTGTTTCGCATGCAACTCTAGAATATGGATCTCCAGAAATAAAACTATCAACAACCATATCTGAAATCCTATCAGACACTTTATCTGGGTGGCCCTCAGAGACAGACTCGCTAGTGAAAAGAAAATTTTTTAAATTACTCATTTTTACGTTTCTTAAATGAAAATATTAAAAAAATATACAACAAAATTATAAATCCAAAAATTTTATTTCCAAATTTTGCAAATAGAGTCTTCTCTATTTTCCTTGACTCACTTAAATCTATATATCCAGATTTATTTATATCTACTTTTTGCTCAATAACCCCCATCGGATTAATAATTGCTGTTGCCCCATTATTTGCAGACCTTAAAACATATTTCCCACTCTCTATTGCTCTAAAAATACTATGAGTAAAATGTTGCTTCGGACCAATAGATTTACCAAACCAACCATCTTCAGAAATATTTACAATGTAATCAAAGTTACTGTTTGTAAAAATTTTACCTGAATAAATTATCTCATAACAAATAAGGGGTAATATTTTCACTGATAAATTATTATATTTCAGATTAATTATGTTTCTTTCCTCACCTTTTGAATATGATTGGTATTCATTAGTAATTGTTTTTAAGCCAATACTTTTTAATAATTTTTCAAAAGGTAAAAATTCTCCAAAAGGAACAAGTTTTATTTTTTTATATGAATTTATTACATTAAGATCATAATCAAAAATAGATAATGAGTTAAAATGTTTAATAGTTTTATTCTCACCTTCTTTACTATTGATACCAATTACTAACAAATGATTTTCGTTAAATTTATTTTCAAATAACCACTTGTATTCTTTTAATTGGTCTTGTGAAATACCTGGAATTATACCCTCTGGCCAAATAAAAATTATTTTTTCACTTTTTTTGGGAGAGCTAATTTCAATTAGTTCTTCTATTGCAGTTATAGGATCAACATTGTTATAAAATCTGTCTATACTTATATTTGAACTCAAAATTCTTATTTTATAGTCAAGATTTTTTACCTCTTGATTGTTAAATTTTTCTAAATTTTGTGAACCAAGTACATAAAATGATAACGTTGTAATAAGAAATGCAATACAAATACTAATATCTTTTTTATTTTCTCTTAAAAAAAATATTGATGGGCTTGTAAATAATGAAATACAGAAAAGATTAAAGCTGTATGTGCCTATGACTGATGCAATGTTTAAAATTTCGATTTGATTAGAGAAACTATAAGCAATTAAATTCCAAGGAAAACCGGTTAATATTGATCCTCGTAGAAACTCTACTATTCCAAATATTAAAGAAAAAAGAAAAAATGAGCTCAAACTTTTATTTGGTTTTAAAACTGCAAATAAATAAGCAACTAAAGCATAAAACAAGGCTAATAAACCGGGTATTAATATTATTGTAAATGGTATTAAAAACTTAAAACTTTGATCAAACGTTAATGATATTGAGATCCAATATAAATTACTTACAAAATAACCAAACCCAAAAAACCAACCATAAAGGAAAAATATTTTTTTATTTTTATAAAACTCAATTTTTTTTATTAAAAATATAAAGAATAAACTAAAAGTTAAAAAATTTATTATAACATAATTAAATGGAGGTAAACTTAAGGAGGTAAGCACCCCTAATAAAATTAAATAAATTAATTCAATATAAAATTTATTTTTCAATTTAAATTATTTTTGATTGTACGGATTTAAATATTAGATTTTCCTCTTTTAACATTTTGGAATAATCTTTATTTTTTTTATGATCAAAGCCCAAAAGATGAAGAAAACCATGTATAAATATTTTAGTAACTTTTTCTTTAAAAGATTTTGAATCTTGCGATCTTGGTTTGTCTAGATGGTTATAGCTAATGATAACATCTCCAAGATAAGTATTTTTTTTAATTTTTATTTTTTTATCTAATGGAAAAGATAAAATATCTGTAGATTTATTTTTTTTTCTAAAAACCTTGTTTAATTTTTTAATATTCTTATTATTTGAAAGTAATAGTGTGAAGGTTACTTTTTTATTTAAAAATTTATATTTTTTTGGAAAAGCTTTACATATTTTTTTAAAAAAAATATCCTTATTTTTAAGCCTTTTTGACCAAGCCTTCTCCTCAGAGAAGACATTAATACTAATCATTATTTGAGTATGCTTTAACTATTTTAGAAACAAGTGGATGTCTAACTACATCTGAATGATCAAAATCAACTATGGATATTTCCTTTAAATGCCCAAGCAACTCTTTTGATCGGACTAATCCTGACATGCTTTTATTTGGTAAATCAATTTGAGAAGGATCTCCATTAACAACTATTTTTGAATTTTCTCCAATACGTGTTAGAAACATTTTAATCTGAGTATCTGTAGCATTTTGTGCTTCGTCTAAAATTGCAAAGGAATTTTTAAGAGTTCTACCTCTCATAAAAGCTAAAGGCGCAATCTCTATATCTCCGATCTCAATCATTCGCTGTATTTTTTCAAAGTCGAAGAGATCATATAAAGAGTCATATAAAGGTCTAAGATAAGGATCTACTTTTTCCTTCATATCACCTGGCAAAAATCCCAAACGCTCACCCGCTTCTACAGCTGGTCTTGAAAGAATAATTCTCTCAATCTTTTTTTCTAAAAGCATAGTTAAGCCTACGGCTACTGCCAAAAAAGTTTTCCCTGTTCCTGCCGGTCCAGCTGAAATTACAATATCACTCTCCCTCAAAGCTCTCACATAGCTTTTTTGTTTTTCAGATCTAGGAATTATAGATTTCTTGGGAGTTTTAATGATGTCTGTAACATTATTATTTTTTACTTTTTCATTAATCATAAAGTTATCAACTGATGAAAGTATATCTTTATTCTCTATACTTCCATTATTAATAAACTGATTAGCTAAAAATTGAATAGCGTTTTTAATTTTTTCATTATTTTCAGGTGTTGATTTAATTAAAATTGAATTTCCCCTTGAATATAAGCTGCAATTTGTTATTTTTTCTAATTCTTGTAAATTTTTATTAAATTCCCCAACAACACCCATCAACAAGTTATTGTCATGAAATATAACACTTAAAGAATTGTTATCTGAATAAACAAATTTTAAAGACTGATCGATATTTTTTTTAGTTATTCCACTCAAATTCTATGCAACCTTCTGATCCGAATTAGTTATTACTTCACCGAATAAAGTATTTCTATTACTATCTTTAATTCTCACTTGAACTATTTTTCCAATATCATTCTTTTTACCATTAAAAATTACAGATGTCATATACTCAGATCTACCAAAAGCTTTGCTTTTATCATCGGTTAAATTTTCAACCAAAACATCAATAACTTTACCCTCCAATGACTTGTTCATTTCGATTTGATTTTTGAATAAGATAGTTTGAATTTTTTCTAATCTTTCAATAGAAATTTTTTTTCCAATTAGGTCTAAATTTTCGGCGACTGTTCCAGGTCTTGGACTAAAAATAAATGAATAAGAGTTAATAAATTTAATTCTTTCAATTAATCTAATAGTATCCTTAAAATCCTGATCCTCTTCACCAGGATAACCTATTATAAAATCACTTGAAAATTCTATATTTGAATTAATTTCTTTTAATTTATCAAAAGTGCTTAAATATTCCTCAATAGTATGTTTTCTATTCATCAACTTTAAAATTTTATTAGATCCACTTTGAACCGGTAAATGCACAAGTGGCATTAACTTTCCAGAGGTTTTATATACTTCAATTAAATCCTCAGTCATATCTTTTGGGTGAGATGTTGTATATCTAACTCTCTTAATTTCAGATAATTTTTCAATATTTAAAATCAAATCTGATAATCTATATCCTTGGTTATCATAAGCATTCACATTTTGACCAAGTAAAATTATTTCTTTTGCACCATTATCAGCTAAATATTTTGCTTCATCCAAAATTTGTTTAAATGGTCGAGAATATTCTGGTCCTCTTGTATATGGGACCACGCAAAAATGACAAAACTTATCACATCCTTCCTGAATAGTTAAGAAGGATGAAACTTTTCCAGTTTCATTTTTAATTTTACTCAAAAATTTAAATTTAGAAACTGCATCAAATTCAGTTTCTTCAATCTTTTTCTTTTTTTTGTTATAATTTAATATTGTGTCATTTATTTTGTGATAAGCTTGAGGACCAATAACTAAATCTATGTAAGGTTCTCTTTTAAGCATTTCCTGATTTTCTGCTTGAGCTACACACCCTGCAATAATTACCAATGGCTTTTTTTTAGATCTAAAAATTTTTTTAACTCTACCTATTTCATGATAAACTTTTTCTTTTGCCTTATCTCTGATGTGACATGTATTCAAAAGATAACAGTTTGCTTCTTCATATTTCTCTGTTTTTTCATAACCAATTTTTTTTACTGAATCGTATATTCTATTTGAGTCATACTCATTCATTTGACATCCAAAAGTTTTAATAAATATTTTCTGACTCATAATTATTAGGATTTTTTCTTAACCCCATATAATTCTAATTTATGGTCTACTAATTTATATCCATATTTTTCTGCAACTTTTTTTTGCAGCTTTTCAATTTCTTCGTCTACAAATTCTATAATTTCACCGGTTTTCACATCTATTAAATGATCGTGATGGCCTTCATTAAGCTCCTCATATCTTGCTTTTCCACCTTTAAACTCATGCTTTGTTAATATTCCAGATTCTTCAAATAATTTTACCGTTCTATAAACAGTTGCGATACTTATTTTTGGATCAATTTTAGACACTCTATTATAAAGTTCATCTACATCCGGATGGTCGGAAGACTCTGACATTACTTGTGCAATTACTCTTCTTTGATCAGTTAATTTAACTCCTTTTGCTAAACATTTTTGCTCTATTGTTTCTGACATAAAATAATTTTAACTTAAATAAATAGGGTTAATCAAATTTTTTTTAATATTAAATTTATCGCACAAATCAGGGATATTTTCGTATTTTATGTTTTTTTCACCTTTAAAGTCTTCAACACTGTAACAATAATAGTCAATATTATTAGTCAATTTAAACGCTTTAACTATAGAAAGAGAATTTCTTATACCTGCAAAACTTCCAGGCCCTCTATTTAAGTAAATTGTATTGATGTCTTTCAAGTTTAATTGATGAGAATTTAAAAAATCATTAATAATTAAAGTTAATTTTTCATAATTAATTTTAGTATTCTCTTTAGTAATATTATAAATATCATTATTAGTTATGATCATTAAAAAAATTTTTTCACTGGCTACATCAATTATCAGTTTATTCATAATTACTTTATTTTCTAATATCAGTTCTAAATCAGATGAAAATAATATCAAATACTATTCTAATGATGAGGGAATTCTGTCAATAATGTATCACCGTTTTAATGAGAATAAGTACCCTTCTACTAATATTAAAATGGATATATTTGAGGAACATATAGATATTGTTAAGAAATCAGATTTTAATTTTCTTAATCCAAATAATTTTGATGAACAGTTTAAAAAACCAAAATCAAAAAAAGAAATTCTTATAACTATCGATGATGCTTTTGAATCTTTTTATACTGAAGCATGGCCTTATCTGAAAGAACATAAAATTCCTTTCATTTTGTTTGTATCAACTAAGCCAGTAGGAAATAAAGGTTATATGACTTGGGAACAAATTAAAGAAGTTGAAAGAAATGATTTTGCATACATAGGACATCATTCTCATACTCATGAATATCTCATAGATGTAAAGAATGAAGAGTTTATTTTAGATATTGAAACAGCTAATAAAATCTTTATGAAAGAGCTTGGTTATGTCCCTAATCTATTCTCATATCCCTTTGGTGAATACTCTAAATTTATGAAAGACTATATTTCAAAAAATTTTAAATATGCGTTTGGGCAACATTCTGGAGTAATTGATTTAAATAAAGATAAGTTTGAACTACCAAGATTTCCAATTAATGAAAAATATGGAGAATTAAAAAGATTTAAATCAATAATAAATTATTTTCCACTCGAATATAAAAAAATATTACCTGAGGAAAAACAACTATTCGAAAACACTAACCCACCAAATTTCAAGGTTGAATTTTTCAAGGAGCAAAAAAATTTATCTAATATAAATTGTTACTCTAATGAAGGTGATATTTGGGAAAAATCAAAAACAAATTTTGTAAATAACTCACTAACGATTGAATTTAGAGAACCATTCAAACCAAGAAGAGGAAGAATTAATTGTTCTCTTAATGATAATGGAAAATGGAGATGGTTTGGTGTTCAATTTCCTATAAAAGAAAATTAAATCAAACTTTCTAAATCTTTGCTTGAAGGTAGGAGCCTAGCCTCATCAAAATCTTTTAAATTATTCTGTTCAATAATTTTTTGTAAGACCTCTATATATTGACTTCCTGTTTCTGCATATCTATCTAAATGTTTAGACAAAATGAAACTATCTAAGGGTTTATTTTGAATTCTTAGCTCTGTTCTAGCTTTTCTTAAATTTTTATATGTTGAGTGTGTATTTAAGTTTCTTAAATATGCTCTTACAGATAGCTGCAAACTATGAAATTTCATAACTTTATGATCTTTGCCTTCATCAGCATTTTTAGGTTTTAATCCTTCTCCAGACCAAGTCCATTGTCCAAACAGAGCGTTTCCCTTTAAAGCAAATCTTGAAGTACCCCAGCCAGTTTCTTTAGCAGCTTGTGCTATTGCAAGTGAAACTGGTATTTCATCCATTCTTACTTTTAAAGTAGATAAATCGTTTTTTCTTACACCGTATTGTTTATACTTTTTTTCTAACCATTTTTTTTCAATATCAGTGTTGCTATTTTTATTTAAAATTGTGAATAATCTTTTTCTATCAACTCTAATTTTATTGTTTTCCTTAACTATTAAAGGGAGAACAATTTTTATAAACATTTCTTTTCTCTTTTTAGTATTTCCAATATTTTTAATTTCATTTGGCAGAAGACCAATATCTATTGGTTTTACTAATTTTGTATCTCTTACATCTTCTAAATTATAATTTACTTCTTTAAATAAAAAATCAATCTCAGATGTTGTATATCTGACTAGATTTATTTCAGAATTATTCTCTTCTAAAATATCATATAATAAATATCTTTCATCAGTATCTGCTGTTGAGTCTTCCTCAATTAATTGATCTTTGTTTAGAGTATTATTTAAAATGTTTTTAGAATTTTTTGTAAATTCATTGTTATTAAAATTCTTATCTTTAAAATTAATAATTATTGGCGAAACGTAAAAGAATGAAATTACAATAAAAGAACTTAGAAAAAACCGTGAAATTATATTAAGGCTTTTATTTTTTAAGAAACCTGATTTTTTAAATTTTTTCATAATTAATTATTGTATGGCAACAACCTCTTTTACTTCTGGCAAATAATGACATAAAAGATTTTGAACACCCTGTTTTAAAGTCATAGTTGAACTAGGACAGCCTGAACAACTCCCTTGAAGTTGAACCTTTACAATTCCATCTTTAAATTCCTTAAATTTTATATCACCTCCATCTCTAGCAACAGCAGGCCTTATCTTTTGTTCTAGAATTTTTACAATTTTTTTTTCAATTTCAGTCAAATCCAGATCTTCTTTTTTTAGATTTTCATCAATTACAAACTCATTACCATCAGCGTAAAAATCATTTATTAAAGAAATTACAATATGTTTTATTTCGTCCCACTTAATGTTTTCTTTTTTATTTACTGAGATAAAATCTTGACCCAAAAAAATACCCTCGACACCGTTTATTGACAAAATATTTCTCACCAATTCATTTTGCATATCTTCTTTATTTGTAATTTCATATGGACCACTGTTTGAAACTTTCTTCCCAGGAAGAAATTTCAAAGAATTAGGATTCGGTGTTACTTCTGTTTGAACGAACATAAATTATATATAATGAATATTTTGAAAATTAAAACTTGATAATAAATTTTTAATTAAAAACCTACTATTTCTTTAATTCTTTCAATCTTTTTAGATGCAATCAAACTAGCTTTTTCAACTCCATCTAGAAGAATTTCATCTAAATAACTTTTATCTCCTAAAAGTTTTTTTATCTCATTAGAAATAGGTTCAATTTTATTTACAAGTTCTTCTGTTAATTTTTCTTTAAATTCTGAAAAGTTTTTACCTGCAAAATTTTTTATTGAATTTTCTAATGAAGAATTTGTCAAACTTGAATAAATTCCTATAAGATTCTTAGCTTCCAACCTTTCATCGAGTTCCTTCATGCTTTGTGGCAAAGGCAATGGATCCGTTTTCGCTTTTTTAATTTTGTTTATTATTTGATCTTTGTCATCTGTTAAATTTATTCTACTTAAATCTGATAACTCTGATTTACTCATTTTTTTGGAACCATCTTTTAAACTCATTATTCTTGAAAATTCTTTTTGAATTAAAGGTTCAGGAACTTGAAGAAAATTTTCTACTTTAAAATCGTTATTAAATTTTTGAGCTATATCTCTACATAACTCCAAATGTTGCTTTTGATCATCACCTACTGGAACATGAGTAGCATCATATAAAAGAATATCAGCTGCCATTAAAACTGGATAAGAGTACAGTCCTACGCTGGCTTTCTCTTTATCTTTACCAGCTTTTTCTTTGAATTGGGTCATTCTATTTAACCAACCCATTCTAGCAACACAGCTTAATATCCATGCTCCTTCTGCATGAGCAGCCACACTAGATTGATTAAAAATTATACTTTTTTTTGGATCTATTCCGCTTGCTACAAAAGTTGCTACAGTTTCTCGGATATTATTTTTTAATTCTTTAGGATCTTGCTTTACAGTAATGGCATGTAGATCAACTACACAAAAAATACATTTATTATCTTTGTCGTTATTTAAGTCTACAAAGTTTTTTATGGCACCTAAATAATTTCCAAGATGAAGATTACCTGTAGGCTGAACACCAGAGAATATTTTTTTACCCATAAAATTAATACTTTAATTTAATATCATTCATTTGAAAAGCTTTGATGAAATAACACACAATCAAATAAAACAATAATCCTAATATAACAGATAAAACTAAATAAATAGATTTAATTGATTGATTAAATGCCAATTCGTTTTGGAAAAAATTTAACATAAAGTTAAAAAATAAACCCATCGTTATTGATGCAAAAGTTATTTTAATAAATTTAATAAAAAATATTTGGTTAAAATAAAATAATTTTCGATTTTTTAAGAATATAAATAACAATATAGAATTAAACCAAGATGAAATAGATGTAGCTATTGGAATGATAATAAAACCAATTTCACTAAAATAATAAACACTAATAAAAATATTAAGTAATACTGATATTAAAGAAATATAAAATGGAGTTTTGGTATCATGGTTTGCAAAAAAAAAACTTGAAAATACTTTTATCAATGCAAAAGCAGGAAGCCCTAATGCAAAATAATATAAAGCTAAGCTTGAGTTGTTCACTGAATTTTCATTGAAAGATCCGTAACCAAATAAAGCTGAAATAATTTGCTCTGATCCTATGATTAAAGCAATAGTTGCTGGAAGACTTAAAAATAAACTTAATTCTAGGGCTTTATTTTGTATAAGCAAAATCTTATTTTTTTTTCTAGATTGAATATGTTTTGAAAGCTGTGGAAGTATTACAACTCCAATCGCGATACCAGCTATAGCTAGATTAATTTGGTAAATTCTATCTGCATAATATAAATAAGAAACTGCACTTGCTTGAAAAGATGCGATTATTGTTCCAATCAAAATATTAATTTGAGTGACACCTGATGAGAAAATACTCGGTAAAAGTTTTTTAAAAAAAAATTTAACTTTGTTACTTACTTTAAATTCAAAACTAAATTTAAGTGAGTAATATTTTGAAACATATTTGTATAAAAACATTAACTGCAAGAAACCAGCTAAAGAAACACCATAAGATAAATAATAAACTAAATGGTCACCTAAAGACCTAGAAAAAATTAATACTAAAATTAAAACAATATTTAAAATTATTGGGGCCGCAGCTGCAGCTGCAAACTTATTATGAGAATTTAAAATTGCGGAAAAAAATGAAGCTAGACAAATAAAAAATAAAAAAGGAAAAGTAATTCTTGTTAAATTTATAGCTACCTCCATTTTTTCAAAATCACCAACAAATCCTGGGGCAATAATTGAAACAAACACAGGCATAAAAATTTCAATAATTATTGTTAAAAATAACAATCCTAAAAAAAGAAGATTAAAAATATCATTAGCAAATTTGTTTGATTGTTTTTTTCCCTTAGTAATTTCTGATGAATAACTTGGAACGAATGCAGCATTAAAGGTGCCTTCGGCAAACAATCTTCTAAAAGTATTTGGAATTCTAAATGCTACAAAAAAGGCATCCGCCAACATCCCTGTTCCTAGAAAAATTGCTATTAAAATATCTCTTAAATAACCCAGCAATCTACTAATGATAGTATAAAAACCAAATGTGCCTGTTGACTTAAGTAAGTTCATAAATCATATTAGTCTTAATTTTACCCCAATTGTACACTTATTGTTATCAGAAATGAAAAAAACAAAAATCGATCATTATACGGATAAAGAAGCTTTAGATTTTCATAAAGACAAAAAACCTGGCAAGATTGAGATTATTTCTTCAAAAAATATGATAACTAAGCGTGATCTTGCTTTAGCATATTCTCCAGGTGTTGCTGCTCCTGTAAAAAAGATAAGTGAAAACCCAGAAGCAGCTTATGATTACACGAGTAAAGGAAACCTTGTTGCTGTAATAAGTAATGGTTCGGCAATATTGGGGATGGGAAATTTAGGTGCTCTTGCATCAAAGCCTGTAATGGAAGGAAAAGCCGTTTTATTTAAAAGATTTGCAGATATCGATTCAATAGATTTAGAGATTGATTGTAAAGATTCAGACGAGATTATAAATTCAATTAAAAATTTTGCACCCAGCTTTGGTGGAATAAATTTAGAAGACATAGCGGCCCCAGATTGTTTTATAATAGAACAAAAATTAAAAGAAATTTTAGATATTCCTGTTTTTCACGATGATCAACATGGAACAGCAATTATAACAACCGCAGCATTAATTAATGCCTTAGATATTTGTGGTAAATCAATAAAAAAAATTAAAGTTGTAGTTAATGGTGCTGGAGCTTCAGCACAAGCTTGTACAGAATTGTTTAAAAACTCAGGAGTAAAATCTGAAAATATAATAATGTTAGACAGAAAGGGTGTTATTTACGAGGGAAGAACAGAAGGAATTGATCAATGGAAATCCAGATACGCAGTTAAAACTAAACATAGAACTTTAAAGGATGCTATTAAAGGCGCAGATGTTTTTTTAGGATTGTCTGCAAAGGGTGTTCTAAAAAAAGAGATGGTTAAATCTATGGCAAAAAACCCAGTTATATTTGCTTGTGCTAATCCTGATCCAGAAATTACCCCAGAGGAAATCGAAGAAGTTAGAAATGATGCAATTGTTGCTACAGGGAGGTCAGATTACCCCAATCAAGTGAATAATCTAATTGGATTTCCTTATATATTTAGGGGAGCTTTAGATGTTAGATCCAAAACGATAAATGAAGAAATGAAAGTTGCTGCAGCTAATGCAATAGCTAAGCTTGCAAGAGAAGATGTTCCCGATGAAGTGGTTGCAGCTATGGGTGGAGAAAGACCTCATTATGGAAAAGATTATATTATTCCATCTACATTTGATCCAAGATTAATTAGTGTAATACCAGCAGCCGTAGCAAAAGCAGCTATAGATACTGGGGTGGCTAGGAAAAATATAGATGATTTTGAAGTCTATAAAGATCAACTAAAACAAAGACTGGACCCAACAGTAACCATCATGCAAGGTATAAACTCATTTATTAAAAAAAATCAGAAAAGAATTGTTTTTGCAGATGGTGAAGATGAAAATACTTTAAAAGCCGCTATAGCATTTAAAAATTCAAAATTAGGTATTCCAATCCTAGTTGGTAAAGAAAGTAAAATTAAAGAACAAATTAAAAATATTGGTTACAGTGAAAATTTTGATATTGAAATTGTTAATTCAAAAGATGAGGAAAAAAGAAAAAGATACGTTAAACATTTATTTGAAAAGTTACAGAGAGAACAAGGCTTATTAGAGAGAGATTGTGACCGAATGATCAGAAACGATAGAGTTGTCTGGGCTACAAGCATGGTTGCATGTGGAGACGCAGATGGTGCAGTTACAGGAAACACTAGACGTTTTGGAGCTTCTTTAGAAAAAATTAAACAAGTTGTAGATGTTCGGAAAGGAGAAATTATGTTTGGATTAAACATGATAGTTCATAAAGGAAGAACTATTTTTGTTGGTGATACAAGTGTTCATGAATATCCAACATCTGAACAAATGGCTGAAATAGCAATATCAACAGCAAGGGTTGTAAGACTTTTTGGATTTAATCCTAAAGTTGCTTTTGTATCTCACTCTACATTTGGACAACCTCTTACGAGTAGAACAAAACATATTCGAAATGCTGTTGAAATATTAAAAGAAAGAAAAGTAGACTTTGAATTTGATGGAGATATGCAGCCAGATGTTGCTCTTAATCCAGAGTATGAGGAGCTTTATCCTTTTTCAAAGATAGTTGGTAAAGCAAATATTTTAATCATGCCTGGACAACATAGTGCTGCGATTTCATATAAGTTAATAAAGACAATTGGCGAAACAAAAGTTATTGGACCATTATTAATTGGACTTGGACTTCCAATAGAAATTGCACCTTTAAGATCATCAACTTCAGAAATACTTAATTTAGCATCTATTGCCGCTTATTCTTCTCAAGTAATTGATTACAAAAAATAATTAATCTCTTTGAATTCTCAAATCTTCGACAAGAATAATACTTGCAATTACATCTTCTACATCAAGTATTTCTTTAGCTTCACTAATTGCTAAATCTTTTTCCTCAAGCGTAAGTGCAATACCATAAATATAAATTTTTTTTTTATATGTATCGATTTGATAATTAGTAGACTTAATATTTTTATTTAAAATCAAAGCTGTTCTAAGCTGAGATGTAATTAATAGATCTTTAGCAGATTGTTTAAATTTAAATTCCTCTTTAATTTTTATATCGTTCCTAACTGAACGAGCGCCTTTTGTTTCCCAAGCTAACTTTGTAATAATCAATTTTTCTTCGGGATTATCTACTTTTCCAGTAATAAAAATTCTACCATCCAAAACTTTTGTTTTAACTGAAATAATATGTTTTTTATCCCTAGTTAAAATTTTTGCACTTATTGTTTTCTGCATTATTGAATCATCTATTTGAGTACCTACCGTTCTAGGATCTAAAGCAACAGAAACACCAGTTCCAAAAAGGCCTTTGGAACCAACTCCAACACATCCAGTTGAAATTAAACTTACGAATATTAAAATTAATAATTTATTTTTCATTTTTTAATTTTAAACAATAATTGTATATTTCTTTTTTAGGCACGTTAGTACTCTGACTTAAAATTTCAGTAATTTCTTTAGTAGATAATTTATTAATCATTTTTTTAATTATATTAATATCTGATTCAGTTAATTTTTCAGATAATTTTTTATTTATTTTTTTTTCAGAAATAACAACTGTAAGCTCACCTTTTGGTTCTTTTTCAAATAATTCCAATTCATCTACATTTTTTCTAATAAATTCTTCATAAATTTTTGTTATTTCCCTGCAAAAAACTATCTTTCTTCCTGCAAAATTCTTTTTTATTTTAGGTATGATTTTGTTAATTTTTTTCGGAGAAATAAAAAAAACTAAGCAATTTTCGAATTTTGAAAATTTTTTTAATTCATTTGACAAATGCTGTTTTTTATCTGGGAAAAAACCACAAAACAAAAATTTATCTGAAAAACCACTAATTGAAACAGCTGCTGCTATAGCTGAGGGTCCTGGAATAGGAAAAATTCTTATCTCATTATTAATGCACTCATTAACTAATATTGAACCAGGATCAGAAATAACAGGTGTACCAGCATCTGATATCAAAGAAATTATTTTTCCAAATTTTAAATATTCAATAATTTTAACTACATTTTTTTTCTCATTAAATTTATGATTTGAAATCAATTTTGATTTTATTTGATATTTATCTAAAAGGTTTTTTGAAACACGAGTATCTTCACATAAAATATAATGAGACTGCTGCAAAACTTCAATTGCTCTCAAAGTTATATCTTTTAGATTTCCTAAAGGAGTTGATACCAAATAAAGACCATTTTCGTATTCTTTTAATTTAAATTGTGGTTTTATGATCATAATTTAGCTTAAAAAATATTATATTAGCATCAAAATGATTAAATTAATTAAAATTCTTTATTTTATTTTTTTATATTTTCACTTTCTGTTTTTTCAAGCTGTACATGCTCAAGAAAAAATCAAAATAGGATTATTAGTACCTATGACAGGAGAAAATAAGGAAATTGGTGAGTCCATTATTAAAGCAGTTGCCCTTGCTGTTAAAGATATTGATAATAATTTAATAGAAATTTTTCCTAAAGATACAGCAACTAAAGCTAACCAAACTTTAAAATCAGCATTTGAATTAAGTGAAATGGGTATAAAAGTTGTTATAGGTCCTGTGTTCTATGAAAGTTTAACTTATTTAGATGAAATGAAGGATTTAACTTTTTTATCATTAACAAATAAGACTTTAGATCTTCCAAAAAATGTAATATCAGCTGGAATTAATTCTACATCACAATTTAATACGATAAAAAAATTTTTAGAAACTAATCAAATACAAAGAACAGTTTTTTTAACACCAATCCGAGATTATGAATTTGAAATTAAAAATGGAATGAAAAATTCAAAAATTAAAATTTATAAAGATTATGAATATAATACAGAACCTACAAAACTAACAAAACAAATAGAGGAAATCACAAACTATAGAATTAGAAAGCAAAATTTAGAGGATGAAATAAATAGGATAAAAAATTCAAATGATCTAAATAAAGAAAAAAAAATAAAAAGACTGGAAAAAAAATACACTTTAGGTGGTTTAAATTTTGATGCTGTAGTAATTGCAGATTTTGACGAAAGTTTAAAAAGTGTAACTACATCACTTTTATACACTGATGTAATTCCTAAAAATAAATATTTTATAACTTTAAATCAATGGTTTGATGAAAGTTTGTTAAAAGAAACTGATATTCAACCATTATATTATCCCTCAATAAATAAAGAAAATTTTGATAACTACAAAATAAAATACTTTAACGCATTTAATGAAGATCCTACTCATTTATCTTTATTGAGTTATGATCTTGTTGGCTTAGTATATTATTTATCGTTAAACTCAAAAGCAGAAAATCTAAATAAAATTTTTAAGAGAAAAGATTCATTCAAAGGAAAAATAGGAATTTTTGATATCAAAAATAATAAAATTA
>CACGGJ010000011.1 GCA_902572515.1 uncultured Pelagibacteraceae bacterium
AAAAAAGTATTAGGGATGCATTGGGGAACATTTGTTTTGTCATTGGAGCCAATTATGGAACCCCCAATTAGATTTAAAAAAAGTGCTGAAAAATATGGTTTTAATAAAGAAAATGCAATTATTTTTAAAATTGGAGAAGTTAGTCCTCTAGATAAATTATTATAAAGTTAAATACTCAATTGCAAAAAATATAGTCCCTATAGATGCAATAGTAGATACAAAAATTGCTTTTATTATATTTTCGGGACTTACATTATAAGCGGCACATAAAACTATAGAAGTAACTCCACAAGGTGCAACACTCACAAAGAAAGCGCCTGGTATTTCAGCAGGCAATCCTACATTAAAAAACACTAATCCAATTAACATTAAAATAATCGGGGAAATGACTAATTTTAAAACTGAAATAGAAACAGATAATTTGTTAATTACATTTTTAGTATAAAATGAAAGAGTTATGCCAATTGCAAACAATCCAACTGGTGAAACACATGCTGCAAGTTTAGACAAAGTGTATTCAATCGGTGTTTGATCAATATTAAAATTTAATAATAAAAATAATAGACCTATAATTATTGAAAGAATAAATGGGTTTAAAAATAAATTTTTAATAAAATTAAATAAATTTACATTTTTTTTTGTAGATAATTCGAGAAAAAAAGCAATTACAGATAATAAAATTATTCCATCCATTAATATGATACTTGCAACTTGTGTAATTACATCTTGTTGAAAATATATTTCTGTTATTGGCAAAAGCAAAGTCACATGGTTTGATAATGCAACTGTTAAAGCCCAAATAATTGACTCTGGGATTGATCTTTTAAAATATTTTGAAGTAATTAAGTAAGCGATAATTCCACATATCGATTGCATAATTAAATAAGAGAAAATTTGTTTGAAATCTACTTGTCCAATTTCATTTTGCGCTATTAGTTTAATTATTAATGCCGGAACTGCAATATAGAACAAAAAAAGATTTAAAATTTTAGCATGACTAAGGTCTAAAACTTTTAACTTACCAAATACAAACCCTAAAAAAGTAATAAATATAAATGGAGTTAGTCCTAAAAAAATTGTGAACATAAATTATTTAATTGTTATTCTATGCATTATTCTATTTCCCTTAAAGGGTGTTGCCTGATGAAGCATAGATCTATTATCCCATATAGCCAATTGATTTTTTTCCCAAGGCAATGAAAATTGAAACTTCTTCTTAATTTGATGGTTAAATAAAAATTTTTTTAACTTTTCTTGATTTTTTATCTTTGCGCTAAAACCAACAAAATGTCCTGGACTGCAATAAATAGAACAATTTGTGCTGATTTTCCTAATTATTTTATGTGAAGATTTAAGTTCTTTAATATTTTTTCCTTTTTCTTTTACTCTTTCTTTTGTTGTAATCGAGATTGGACCCTCAGAGGAATATTTACCTTTAATATTTTTGAATTTTCTTTTTATTGGACTTGGTAATTCTTTATAAGCAAGATATTGAGAACAAAATTCTGTATTAGCTTTTCCTTTTTTTGGCACAAGTTTAGAAAGCAACATTGTAAATCTTGGTGGTTTTTTTGTATAAATTGAGTCGGTATGAAATTGTTCACCAAAACTTGGTCCTTTATCAGTTGATTTTCTTTGCACCACAGTAATTTGAGGAAATTTTTTATTTAAACCTTTTAGTCTTGGATAGTTGGCTAATTTTCCAAAATATTTAGCAAACTTAATGTAAAGTTTAGAAGTTAATTTTTGTTCCTTAAAATATAACATTCCATATTTATTCAGTGCTTTCTTAATTTTTAAAATATCTTTATTCGTAATATCTTTTAAATTTACAATTATTTCAGCTCCAATATTTTTTTTATTTGGAATTATTTTTAACATTTTTTAAAAAAAATTTTTTTAAGTGATTAATCGTTTGTTTAGGACTCTCCTCTGGAATGAAATGATCTGAATTAATTTCTGCTCCATAAACTTTTTTGTTTGTGTATTTTTGCCAAATTTTAACTGATTTAAATTGCGTTCCAACAACTCCCTTTTTACCCCACAAAACTTGTATAGGAATGTTTAATTTTTTTTTTCTATCTTTTTTGTCATGCTCTAAATCTATAGTAGCCGCAGCTCTATAATCTTCACATGTTGCATGAATTCTTTTTTTTTGTTTAAAGGCTCTAAAATATTCATCTTCAACTTTTCCAATCGCACGTTTTGATGACCTATTAAAACGACTTTTTAACCATCTTTTAGGATCTGCCATTATCATTTTCTCTGGTAAAGGTGCTGGCTGTATTAAATAAAACCAGTGAAAATATCCTTTTGCAAATTTCATATCAGTATGCTCATACATATCTAGAGTTGGACAAATATCTAATACACTTAAAGCCATAATCTTATTTCTATGATCTTTTGCCATTCTATGTGCAACTCTCCCGCCTCTATCATGTCCAGCAACAAAAAATTTTTTAAAATTTAATTTACTCATCAATTGAACCATATCTTTAGCCATTTCTCTTTTAGAATAATTTTTATGATTAGTACCACCAGGTAAAACTAAACTATCTCCATATCCTCTAAGGTCAGCAACTATTATAGTGAAATATTTACTAAGCTCAGGGGCAGTCTTGTGCCACATCACATGTGTTTGGGGATATCCATGAAGTAATAATAAGGGGGGACCGTTACCTTTAAATCTACAAAAAATTTTACCCTTGCTTACTTTAACAAATTTTTTTTTAAAACCATTAAACATGATTAAACTATTTAATTATTTAATAGTTTATTTTTCGCCTTTTCAAATTCCTCTTGAGAAATAATTCCTTTTTCTTTTAAATCATTCAATTTAGTAAGTTCATCACTTAAATTGCTACTTTGTTCATCAGAAGTTTCGCTTGTCTCCCTACCCTCACTTTCAGCTTCCTCTTTCTCAGCTCTATTTGCTTCCTTAGACTTAAAACCATTCATAATTGCCATTCCACCTAAGTATAAAACATAAGCCATAATAGGAATAACCAATCCAAAAAAAATTATTTTTTCCATAATTTAATCTTCATCTTCTTCACGCCAGTTTTTTTCATACATTAAATATGCAGCGTATATTACTGATACAGTACCTACAATCATACCATAATCAAAACCAGTTTGCTTGTCATGCAAATACCAACCTAATTGTGTTGCCCCAATAGGTGGCACTGTAAGTAATAAAAAAATTATTCCAAATCTATAGGGTCTTTTAGGTTTTCTCATAATACTAGCTTATCAATATTATCTTGAAGATTAAGATTTAGATTTAAAGATGTGACTAAATACACCTGACCAGACTAGTTCATAACTAAAATTACTCAAATATTTGTATACCCCACTATTTTTTATTTCCTTTTCATGAATTTCTATACAAATTAATTCTGGTTTAAATTTTTCAATAGTAAATCCTTTTAGTACTCTCAAATCAGCACCCTCAACATCTATATCTAGTAAGTCTATTTTTTTATCAGTTAATTTTGTTTTTTCTAAAATAGTATCTAATGTTAAAGATTTTATTATAGATTTTTTAATATTACCTTGAAAAGCTATTTTTGCCTGAAATTCATCAATTGTGCTAAGTTGACTTAACGCTTTTTGATAAAACATTTTGGTCACTCCATTTGTATCTGAAACTGCACAATTTAAGTTAATATCATCTGGTCTTAAATAGTTAAATAAATCAATGCTAAACTGGTGAATATCTATATTAATACCTGACCATCCATTATTATGTAAAAGATATGTGTTGTTTCTATGTATTGGGTGATAACAACCTACATCTATATAAAAACCATTATTTTTTTTTCTAAAATATTCAACTATAAAAAAATCTTCACCATCCATAGAATAAGATTTTTTTTTAATAAAGTGTTTATGTTTTAAATAAATATTATGAAATATATGAATTTTTTTTTTAAGATTGCTTAACATTAAATAATGTCAAATATTATAATTGTGATCTTTTAAAACACTCAATAGTATTTTTTAATAAACAGGCAATTGTCATTGGACCTACACCGCCTGGAACTGGTGTAAGTGCTTTTGCATTTTTTGAAACTTCATCAAAATGAACATCACCAACTATACCGTTGTCAGTTTTATTTATACCAACATCAATAACAATAGCATCTTTTTTAACCCAATCTCCTCTAACAAGTTCGGGTATACCTACAGCTGCAACAATTATATCTGCCTCTAAACATTCAGCTTTTAAATCTTTAGTTTTTGAATGAGTTATAGTTACGGTACAATTTTCTTTTAAAAGAAGTTGTGTCATTGGTTTCCCATTTAAATTTGATCTACCCACAACCACAGCTTTTTTACCACTTAAATTAGGTTCAATCTTTTTTATCAACAAATAACATCCAAGGGGAGTACAAGGTATCGAACTTTCATAACCAGATGAAAGATTGCCTACATTCATTGGATGAAATCCATCTACGTCCTTTGAGGGAACAATAGCTTCTATTACCTTCTGCTTATCAATATGCTTAGGTAAAGGAAGTTGAACTAAAATTCCTGAAACAGTTTCATCGCTGTTTAGTTCTTGAATTTTTTCTAGAACAGTCTTTTCTTCAACTGAGTCTGGATATTTAATTACTTCAGATTTTAATCCCACCTCATTTGCTGACTTCTCTTTATTTCTTACATAAATCTGACTAGGTGTTAAATCACCAATCAGTATTACTGTTAAACCTGGTACTTTATTATGTTTTGATTTTAACTCTGCAACTTCTTCCTTTAACTCTGCTCTTAATTCTGCTGCTGCTTTTTTTCCATCAATTAAAATCATATTTCTCTCTTAAAAAATCATTGGTGCGATGTACAGTTTCATACACATTTCGATAAACCAAATCAATAAAAGAAGAATGATTGGAGAAATATCTAGTGAACCTAAATTTGGCAAAAAACGTCTAATTTTATTCAGGAAAGGCTCAGTTAATTTGTAACTCAACTCTAAAATTGCATACACAAACCTATTTTGAGTATTAAGAATGTTAAAAGTTATTAACCAACTTACAATAACATTGGCGATTACAACATAAGAGTACAATTTTAAAATTTGTAAAACTAAATAAAAAATAGCTATCATTTTTTCTCAACGTAAATCGACTGACTTGGGAAAGCAAATGAAGCACCATTTTTTTCTACAATTTCCTTAATCGCAATTGCTAATCTTTCTTTTACATCAAGCCAATTATTCCAACTTCCTGTTTTTGTAAAGCATCTTACATACATATCTATTGAACTATCAGAAAATTTATCAACTCTTACCGCAACACCAATTGAGGTATTATAATCTTCGCTTGAATTAATATGACTTTCGATTTCATCTCTAATTTTTTTTAACTGATCTACCGTAGTGTCATATTGAAGTGTAATAATCCAACTGATTAACCAATTTGAAGTTTCACTTACATTTACAACTGCGTTTTCGGCAAATTGAAAATTTGGAATAATAGCAAGAGATTTGTCAAACTTTCTAATTGTTGTTGATCTAAATCCAATCTTTTCTACTACACCTTCGATAATACCCTCGACAGCTATCCAGTCTCCAATTTTAAATCTCTTTTCAACTAAAACTAAAATTCCTGATATTAAATTTTTGAATAAATCTTGTGCCCCTAATGCTACAGCAACACCAAACAATCCAAGACCTGCAATGATTGGACCTATTTTAATTCCCCACAATTCTAAAACTGCTGCTAAACCTAAAATAAAAATTAAAATTTTTAGCGATTTAATTATCCAGCCAATAAGTTCTCTTGTTAACAATTTGTCTAAACCACTAAGTATGTATGAGATTGGTTCTATGATTTGGTGAATTACCCAAAAAATTAAAATAGTGATCAACGTTCTATTAATTGTATCTACCACTTCTCTTCCTTCTAGTGAGAAAGTCATGTAGTAGCTTGCAATAAAAAATCCTAATACAATTGGTAAAAATCTTGCTGGACCTACAAGTGATTGAACAAAAGTATCATCTAATTTATTCGTTGTTCTTTTTGAGATAATTTCTAATTTTTTAATAACTAATTTGCTTATTAGACCTCTAAAAATTAAGAATAGTAAAAATATTCCAATACCAATTAAGATTTGAAAGATATCAACACCAAGAATTCCTTTATTCCATACTGATAAAAATATTTCCGAAAAATTATTAATTAATTCCATTTCTAAATTTTATATAACAAAAACTCTTCTTCTCCAGGGTTAAAAAGAAAAATCTTTTTCCATTTGATTTCATTCAGTATTGACGAGGTTTTTTCGCCTATACACATCAAATTTGTATTCATCCATAAATTCTCGGTTTGGTAAATCTTTATGAAATTTAAGAAACTTGACGCACTATTTTGAGAGTAAACATAGACCATATCAGGCATATTTAATTTTAATTCATTAACAAATTTCTCATCAAATTTTTGATTATGATCTACCCTGTAATTAATAATTCTTTTTACCTTAAAACCTTCGCTTAATAACTGTTGATCTAAATCAACCGATATTGTTTCACCACTAACGTAAAGTAATTCTTTATTTTTGGACTCATAACTTTGTATAATTAATTCCTTTAAGTTTGTAACATTTCCTTCAGCCGCAATTGTATTTTGAAAACCAACACTTCTTGCTTTGTTTTCTGTAGCATTTCCAACACAAAAGCATTTAACATTTTTATCTAATTTTACTGTGTTTAAAAATTTTACTGCATTTGCACTAGTAAAAACAATTCCACCATATTCAGAAAAGTTAATTTCTTCATAATGAACCTTTTCAATTCTTATTAATGGAAGATGAGAAACTTGATGTCCTAATGATTGAAATTTTAATATCATTTCAGAACAATCCTCCAGTGGTCTAGTTAACAAAATATGCATATTATCTTTTATATAAATTATTTGATTTTGTTTTTAAAAGTATTCCAACCTCTTTACCAATTTCTTTAAACTCATTCAAATTACCAACTTTTTTTTCATAAAACCTTTGTTTACCATCTAAAGAAAAAAGTTCAGCCTCCACTATAATCTTGTCTCCATCAACCACTGAATGAGCACCAATTGCTGTTTCACAATCTCCATCTAAAACTTTTAAAATATTTCTCTCAAGGTGAGCTCTTTTATGTGTTTCCTCATGATTAATTTTATTTAAAATAGAAATTGTCTCATCATCATTCTCCCTGCACTGAAGAGCAATTACGCCCTGTCCTGCACTAGGAATTATTTCTTCAGCTGAAAAAATTTCTGATATTTCATTTTCAAATTTTAAAAATTTGATACCAGCATAAGACAAAATAATTGCATCATACATCCCTTCATTCAATTTTCTAATTCTAGTATCTACATTTCCTCTAATTAGTTTACAGTTCAAATCTTGTCTAATTTTTTTTATTTGAAATTCTCTTCTGTATGATGAGGTGCCAACAATTGACTTTTGATCTAAGTCTTTAAGTTTTTTTTTGTTCTTTGTAATTAAAATTTCTCTAGGGTCATTTCTTTCAAGGAAAGAGTCTGTTATTAATCCTTTTGTTTCATTAGCAGGCATATCTTTCAGTGCATGGACTGCAATATCAATATTTTTTAACTGAAGTTCTTTTTCAATATTACTAGAAAACAAACCTTTGCCACCAAGCTCAGATAATCTTATATCCTGTACTTCGTCACCTTTAGTTGTAATTGATTTAATTAAAATATCTTCATTACCAAGGTCGGTATTTTCAATAATCTTATCTTTAGCTTGTTGAGCATAAAGTAAGGCAAGCTTGCTACCCCTAGATCCAATTATTATTTTTTTTCTCATAAAAAATTATTTCTTACTTGTATAAAGATTGTACAATTATTAAAAACTATTTGAATGAGCAAAAAACCCTTAATTCTTGGAATAGAGTCTAGTTGTGATGAAACAGCAGCTTCTTTAATAACTGAAAATGAAGAAGGATACCCAGTAGTTTTATCCAACCTTGTTTCTAGCCAAGTGGAGGTTCATAAGGAGTTTGGTGGTGTAGTTCCTGAACTAGCAGCACGTTCACACATTGAAAAAATTGATTGGATTGTCAAAAAAGCTATTGATGAGAGTGGAAGAAAAATTGAAGAAATAGATGCAGTTGCTTCTACCGCTGGTCCTGGATTAATTGTTTGTTTATCAGTTGGGTTAAGTTTTGGTAAAGCTTTCGCAACAGCAACGAATAAACCTTTTATTGCTGTTAATCATTTAGAGGGACATGCTTTAAGTCCAAAACTAAATATAAATTTAAATTATCCATATTTACTTCTTTTAATTTCAGGTGGGCACTCACAATATTTAAGTGTTCAGAACCTTGGTAAATATAAAAGATTAGGAACAACTATTGATGATGCATTAGGTGAGGCCTTTGACAAAACAGCAAAACTTTTAGGTATAGAGTTTCCAGGAGGACCTCAAATAGAAATTTTAGCTAAAAAAGGTGATCCAGAAAGGTATGATTTACCAAAACCAATTTTCAGCAAAGGAGGATGCAATCTTTCTTTCGCAGGTCTAAAAACCGCCGTATTGAAGATAAGCAAAACAATTAAATCAGAACAAGATAAATATGACCTTGCAGCATCTTTTCAAAAAACAATTGAGGAAATTTTATATAAAAAAACAAAGATTGCCTTTACTGAATTTGAAAAAATAAATGAATTAAATGAAAAAATTTTCGTTGTTGCTGGAGGGGTTGCGGCAAATAAAAAAATTAGGTCTATGTTAACTAATCTATGTGAAGAAAATAATTATAAAAGTATTTTTCCACCGATAGAGTTTTGTGGAGATAATGCAGCAATGATTGCAATGGTTGGTTTGGAAAAATTTAAAATAAATCAATTTGATGATTTAGATTATCCAGCAAAACCTAGATGGCCTTTAGATGAGGATGCAGCTTTTCTCAAAGGTGCTGGAGTTCAATTGTAATGAAATATTGGTTACTTAAATCTGAACCAGATGTTTGGTCAATTGACCAACAAAAAAAAACTGGAATTAAAGGTGCACCTTGGGACGGTGTCAGAAATTATCAAGCTGCAAAAAATTTAAAAAGTATGAGTAAAGGAGATCTTTGTTTTTTTTATCATTCAAACATAGGAAAAGAGATAGTTGGAATAGTAAAAGTTATTAAAGAATCGTATATAGATAAAACAGACAAAACAGGGAGATTTGTTGCCGTTACTGTTCAATTTAAGTCTAAATTTTCAAAGCCTATAACGCTCGAAAGTATTAAAAAAAATAAGGATTTAAGCCATTTAGCTCTGATAAAGCAAAGTAGGCTTTCTGTAATGCCTGTTGATTATAAAAGCTGGAAAATTATAAATAACATGAGTAAAATTTAAAAAAAAAATTGTCCTATGCCAAAAAAAAAGAAGAAGAAAAGCAAGGTAAGAAAAAAAAAGTCTAAAGTTAGAAAAAAAACCTCAAAAAAGGTGAAGAGAAGATCTAAAGTTAGAAAAAGATCTTCAAAAAAAGCAAAAAAAAGAATTAAAGCAAAAAAAGAAAACGGAAATACACCTCCTGAAGTTGTTATTAAAACAAAACCAGAATGGGTTAAAAGTAGCTTAGCAAATAAAAGTAAATACCAACAAAAATATTCTCAATCTATAAAAAGCAATGACGAATTTTGGAGAAAAGAGGGAAAAAGAATTACTTGGATAAAACCATATAAAAAAATTAAAGACGTAAAATACAGTACAAAAGAAGTAAAAATTAAATGGTTTGAAGATGGTACTTTAAATGCTTCTGCAAATTGCATTGATAGACATTTAAAGGATAAAAAAGATAAAACTGCTATTATTTGGGTTGGAGATGATCCAAAAGATAGTCAAAAAATTTCTTATAAACAACTTCATCAAAAAGTTTCTAAAGCAGCGAATGGTTTAAAAAAATTAGGAATTAAAAAAGGTGACCGTGTAACAATTTATTTAACTATGATACCAGAGTTAGCAATTTTAATGCTGGCCTGTGTGAGAATTGGTGCAGTTCATTCAATTATTTTTGGAGGTTTTTCAGCAGATTCGATTTCCGGAAGAGTGAATGATTGTGAATCTGAATATATAATCACTGCTGATGAAGGAGTGCGGGGTGGAAAAACTATACCACTGAAATATACAGTTGATGAAGCTCTAATGAGTTGTCCAAATGTTAAGAAATGTATTGTTGTTAAACGAACAGGTAATTATATCAACTGGGATCAAAATAGAGATGTTTGGTATCATGATTTAATTAAAGATGTTCCTAATCATTGTGAACCTGAAGAAATGAATGCTGAGGATCCTTTGTTTATTTTATATACTTCGGGTTCAACAGGGAAACCTAAAGGAGTTCTTCATACTACTGGTGGTTATATGGTTTATGCATCAATGACTCATCAATATATTTTTAACTACAAACCAAAAGATATTTATTGGTGTACTGCTGATATTGGCTGGGTAACTGGACATAGTTACATTATTTATGGACCACTTTCGAATGGTGCTACAACTATCATGTTTGAAGGAATTCCAAATTATCCTGATAGTTCTAGATGGTGGCAAATAGTCGATAAATATAAAGTAAATACTTTTTATACAGCACCAACTGCAATAAGAGCTTTAATGCGTGAAGGAGATAAACCAGTTAAGAAAACTTCTCGAAAATCACTTAAACTCTTAGGAACGGTGGGAGAACCAATAAATCCAGAGGCTTGGATGTGGTATTATAAAACTGTAGGTAATTCTAAATGCCCAATTGTAGATACATGGTGGCAGACAGAAACTGGAGGAATAATGATTGCTCCTCAAACAGGTGCCATTCCTTTAAAACCTGGATCTGCAACAAAACCTTTCTATGGAATTAAGCCAGTACTTGTTGATAAAAATGGTAAAGAAATTAAAGGAGCTGGTGAAGGAAGATTATGTATAGCTCAATCATGGCCCGGCCAAATGAGAACGGTATATGGAGATCATCAAAGATTTATTGATACTTATTTTTCTCAATTTAACGGAAAATATTTCACTGGTGATGGATGTCGAAGAGATAAAGATGGTTATTACTGGATCACTGGTCGTGTAGATGATGTAATTATTGTTTCAGGTCATAACCTGGGAACAGCTGAAATTGAAAGTGCTTTTGTTGCTCATCCAAAAGTAGCTGAAGCTGCTGTAGTTGGTTACCCTCACGATATAAAAGGTAATGGTTTATATTGTTATGTAACATTAAATGCAGGAGAAAACGAAACAGGCGAACTTGAAAGGGATCTTAAACTTTGGGTTAGAAAACAAATTGGACCTCTTGCAACCCCAGATCTGATTCATTTTACACCAGGTCTTCCTAAAACAAGATCAGGAAAAATAATGAGAAGAATTCTAAGAAAGATTGCTGCCAATGAACATGGTCAATTAGGAGATACAACTACTCTGGCAGATCCAAGTGTAGTTGATAGTTTGGTTGAAAATAGAAAAAATATTTAAAACTGAATTAAATCTTTAAACTCTTGTTTAACAACATCCCATTTTAAAATCATCGAATTTAAAACAATCTTTCGATCTAAAATTTTTAATTCATCTGCAATCGGAGCCCATTTATATAAAGAGAGTGCACTAGGATTAAAAGGTAAATCCTGATAATAAACATCCCAATTTATTTTATCCAATCTTTCATCAAAACTTTTCCTGGCTTCATCAATAATATTTAATGGCATCTTATTAGAAATTTCATCATCTAAAATTTTATTAAAAATTTCGTTAGCTTTGTGAATATCCTGATAATTGAAATTTACTTTCAAATAGGAAAAAGTAAAAAAAGTTAAATCTTGTAATGCAACTGAGTAAATATTCCATTTAGCAAGATTTACTGATGACATAAATTCATCATTATCAAAATGAAGAACGTATCTTGTTCCCATTCTAGTTTTTAGATAATTATATAAAGTAACTTGAGTAGCCCATGCAGATTTAGTTTGAATAAACTGCTCTAATTCATCTAAAGTTTTTATTTTTTTCTTTGGAATAAACGCCTTAAACATAGCGAATAAATATGTTTTAAAATCATCAAGTTTTATGTCTCTCCAAGTTAATTTATATTTTCCCATGTAAATCTGTAAGTGCGCCAATTATATCTTAAAAAAGTAAGTAAATAAGTACCTAATATGATCAATTTTTAGGGTTTTCAAAGCTCTCATAATGGTTATGGTTTTACCCAGTTATAACTAAAAAGAGAGGTATAAATGTCAAATCAACAAAAACACTGGGAAAAAACCAGGTCATTGTTATTTATAACATTGGCAATTTGGTTTGTTTTCTCAATTGGCATCTTTCTCTTTGGAGCTGAAATGAACGAGGTCACAGGACCTTTCGGTTATCCATGGACATATTGGTTTACGTGTCAGGGATCTCTTGGTGCTTTCGTAATCCTAATTTTCTGGTTTGCGAACAGACAAGAAAAAATCGATGAAGAGTTCGGCTTTAGCGAAAGAGAGGACGAATAATGAAAGGTAATTTCATAGATAATTTGCCTAAGGTTTATGGAATCTATACTGGAGGATTTATAGGTTTCATAATCATCATGGCAATTGCTGAACAGATGGGTATGACAGCTAAAGCGATCGGTATCGCTTTTGTTGCATTTACTGTATTCATCTATGCATTAATCGGTTGGCTATCAAGAACAGCCCAAGCAGATGCATATTACGTAGCTGGTAGGCAGGTACCAACAGTCTTCAACGGAATGGCGACAGCAGCAGACTGGATGTCTGGTGCTTCATTCGTTGCTATGGCGGGTGGTATTTACTTTAAAGGTTACGGCTATATGGCTCTACTTGTAGGTTGGACTGGTGGTTACGTGCTTGTTGCATCTTTATTAGCACCATACTTAAGAAAATTTGGCTGTTATACAGTTCCAGATTTTATAGGTACTAGATACGGTGGTAATTTAGCTAGATTTAGCGCAGTTGTAGTTTTAACTGTTGCTTCATTTACTTATGTGACTGCACAAATTAACGCTACGGGTACTATTGCATCTGTTGCACTTGATATCCCATTCCAATACGCAGTTTATGTTGGACTAATAAGTATTTTATTATGTTCAATGTTAGGTGGTATGAGAGGGGTAACTTGGACACAGGTTGCACAATATATTGTACTAATTATAGCTTACCTACTTCCAGTATTCTGGATCAGTAACAAAATGGGTGCGGGTTTCTTCCCTCACTTTATGTTAGCTGACGAGGTAGCTAGAATTGGTGAATTAGAACAACAGTTTGGTTTTGTTAAAAACGCAGCTGCTGATCTAAAATCAGTACCTAAAGGCTTAGCAGGAATAACTAAAGCTCACTCTGCAGTGAACGCTACACCTTGGGCATTTATTTCATTAGCATTAGCGATGATGATGGGAACAGCTTCATTACCGCACGTGATGATGAGATACTTTACTACTCCAAGTGTAAAAGCAGCTAGAAAATCAGTAGGTTGGTCATTATTCTTTATTTTCCTACTTTATTCTTCTGCTCCAATGTTAGCTACATTATCTAAGTTATCATTGATCGACCCGAATTTACCAACTGGTATTATCGGTAAGACATTTGCAGAAGTGGAAGCGATAGATTGGTACCAAAACTGGAACCAAGCAAACCTAATGTTTATCAGCGACTTTAACGGAAATGGAACTCTTGAATTAAATGAGTTCTTCATGGGTGGTAAAGCCGTTGTATTAGCAACACCAGAGATAGCTGGATTACCTTATGTAATTTCAGGTCTAGTTGCTGCAGGAGGTATGGCAGCTGCCATGTCTACTGCTGATGGTTTGATTCTAGCAATTGCAAACGCTATATCACATGATGTTTACTATAAGATCATTGATCCAAAAGCGGAAACTGCAAAACGACTTCTTGTTGCAAGGGTATTACTTGTAGTAATTGGTTTTGCTGGAGCAACTATTGCCGCAATGGAGATTCAAGGAATCTTAGGTTCGGTTATCTGGGCATTTGACTTTGCGATGTCTGGATTGTTCTTCCCACTTGTACTTGGTGTATGGTGGAAGAGAGCTAACAGACAAGGTGCGATTGCTGGTATGCTAGGAGGTCTAGCTGCTGGTACTTGGTACTTAGTTTGGGTGCGAACTGGTGGAAGTGGATTCCTAGGAATTACACAGTTAACATTTGGTATCTTCGGATCAGCTGTTAGTTTAGTTTTAATGGTGGTAGTTAGTTTGATGACTACAGAACCAGATAAAGCTACACAAAAAATGGTTGATGATGTGCGTGTTCCAAGTGGTAAAACAATCCTTGGTAAATCACACTAAATAATCTTTTTAAAGGGGCGATTAATTTCGCCCCTTTTATTTCATTACATTTTCCAATATAAATTTTGAATGTCAGCAAATTTTCATCCTTTAATATATTTTGTAGATTATTTGCTTGGGATTATAATGTGGACTCTTATCGGAAGAGTAGCGATGAATATTTTTCAAAGAGAAGACTCACAGTTTTTTTTCATGAGAGTATTCGTAAAATATACAAATCCATTGATTAAGTTATTTAAACCAATAACACCCTCATTTATTATTGGGCCACTGGTGCCTTTATACGTTGCTTGGTTTTTCTACATGATTAGATTTTATCTAATGCCTTGGATCTTAGGCTATTCAGTGATGGGAATGTTGTCATTTCCTCTAGAGAGTGAGATTTCTAGACAAATTTATCAATTTTTTAATTCATTTTAATTTTTAAAATTGATACTAGTTAACCTAGCAATCAATGAAAAATATACAAATCTCACCATCAATTTTATCAGCTGACTTTAGTCAATTAGGTTCAGAAATTAAAAAACTCGAAGATGGTGGAGCTGATATGATTCATGTGGATGTTATGGACGGTCATTTTGTTCCTAATTTAACAATAGGACCACCTGTAATTAAAGCCCTTCGAAAACACTGTTCATTAAAATTTGATGTTCATTTAATGATTTCACCAGTACATAAATACATAGATGCTTACGCTGATGCTGGAGCAGATATAATTACTATTCACCCTGAAGCTACTGATAATTTAGAAAATTCAATTAAAAAAATAAAAGAAAAAAATAAAAAAGTTGGAGTTTCTCTTAATCCTAAATCTAAAATTGATTTGATTTTAGATTTATTAGATCAAATAGATTTAGTATTAATTATGAGTGTAAATCCTGGATTTGGAGGTCAAAAATTTATGCCAGAAGTTTTAGATAAAATCAAAGATCTAAAGAAAATAAAAGAACAAAAAAAGATAGATTTTGACATAGAAATTGATGGTGGGATCAATTTTGATAATTGCAAAAGTGCTATTGACGCTGGTGCAAACATTCTTGTTTCAGGTACTACAGTATTCAAAAGTAATGGTGGAGATATAAAGAAAAATATTAATTTATTAAAATTAAAATAAGTTAATGATTAATACAAATTCCTTAGGCATTTTAGGTCAATTTTATTTTAATATAAAAGAAAGTTTTAAATCAATTTATCAAAATTCAAATTTTTACGAACAAAAAATATCAAAAACTTTTGAAAATAGTTTTGAATACAAACCTAGTCCTCATTTACTTTCATCTATAATTAAATACCAAAATAAAAAATATAAAATTGAAGATTTTGCTATCGAGTCAATTTGGCAAAACAAATTAAGTCCTAAAGATTATGAAAAATTAAATAATTTTTTTTGGTTTTTCAGCTTAGATTTAAAATCCTCCAAAAAAACTACACAAACAGTTATAAAAAATTGGATTTCAAATAACACTAAATATCAAAAAAGAAGTTGGGAATTTGATTTAACAGCAAAAAGAATTATTTCATGGTTATCAAATCATCAACTAACGTATGAAGGTGGTGATCAAGAATACAGAACTACTTTTGATCACATGATACAGAAGCAAACTAATCATTTATTAAATGAAATAAAAAATCCAAAAGAAGTAGAAAATAAGATGGTTGGATGTGCTGCAATAATTTTGACTGGCTTAGCTTATAAGAATGAAAGACAATATCTTACTTACGGATTAAATTTATTAAAAAATATAATTAAATCCTCAATCGACAATCAGGGTTTTACAAAATCAAGAAATATCAGACAATTAATATTTTATTTAAAATATTTTATAATAATTAGAGAGTGGTTTAAAGAATCTCAGAGTTTGATCCCTGAATATATTGATGAAACTATTTACTATTTGGGCTCAAGTTACGCTTTCATTTGGCAAAATGTTAAACAAGATATTTTTTTTAATGGTAACTATTCTTCTGATAATTATGAATTTGATCAATACTTGAAAAGGTTTGGTTACACTTTTAAAAATCAAATTAATGAACTAGGAGGTTATGCAATACTTAAAAATAAAAAAATAATTCTTGCTGCTGATATTGGATCTAGCCCTAACAAAATATTTTCTAACGACTATCAAGCAGGAGCTTTATCATTTGAAATATTTTCTAATGATAAAAAATTAATTTCTAATGCTGGTTACTATTCAGATAAAAATAATAAATTTAATAAATTGTCAAGAAGTACAGCTTTACATTGTGCTTTAAGCATTGAGGATTTTTCCTCTTGTAATTTTATTAAGTATCAAAAAAATTTGATTGTTGATAAGGGTCTGAAAGTATCAAAAAAAAATGTAGTTTTTGAAAATAATTATTGGAAAATATCAGGTACACATGATGGATATTTAACTAAATTTGGAACTATTTATGAAAGAGAGATTGAGTTCTACCCAGAACAAATGAAATTTATTGGCTATGATAAGTTATTAAGAAAAAATCCAAGTAAAGAAATTAAATTTGATATTAGATTTCATCTTGATCCAAACTCAAAAGTAATGAAAACACAAGATAACAAATCAATACTAATTGAATTAGATGAGGAAGGTTGGAAATTTAGTTGTGATAACTTTGATATTAATATTGATAATGGTTTATATTTCGGTAATAAAAATTCATATAAAGAAAACCAAAATATTTTTATCTCAGGTATGAATAATGAAAAAGAACAGATAATAAAGTGGGAGATAAATAAATTATAATGAGGAAAAAAATCAAAACAGCTCTCATCTCTGTATCTGATAAAAATAACTTAAAACCATTGCTAAATATTTTAAAAAAGAACAAAATTAAAATAATTAGCTCAGGTGGAACTTATAAAGAAATAAAAAGATTAAAATTTAACTGTTTAGAGGTATCTAATTTTACTAATTCTCCTGAGATTTTGGAGGGTAGAGTAAAAACTCTTCATCCAAAAATCCATGCAGGAATTTTAAATAAAAGAGAAAAAAAATCTCACTTAAAAGATCTTAAAGATAATAATTTTGAGAATATTGATTTAGTCATTGTTAATTTTTATCCATTTGAAAAAACTCTTAAAAAAACAAATAATCATCAAAAAATTATTGAAAATATAGATGTAGGTGGTCCTACTATGGTTAGATCGGCAGCAAAAAACTACAATGATGTAGCTGTAATAACTTCTTCAGATCAGTATAAGGAATTAATTCAAGAACTAAAAAAATTCAAGGGATCTACTTCTTTAAATTTTAGAGAAAAACTATCAAGAATAGCGTTTGCTGAGACTGCGTATTATGACTCTGTGATTTCAAACTATTTTAACAAAAAAACAAATACTATTTTCCCCAAGAAAAAAATTTTTCATGGAAATCTGATAGAGCAACTTAGATACGGTGAAAATCCTCACCAATTAAGCGCAATTTATTCAGGTAGTTCAAATATGAACTTAAAACAAATTCATGGAAAACAGCTTAGTTATAACAATTATAATGACATATTTAGCGCCCTAACTATTTCAAGATCTTTCCCAAAAGGAAAGGGAACAGTTATAGTTAAGCACGCAAACCCTTGTGGAGTTTCTGCTAAAAATGATCATTTAGAGAGTTATAAGTCCGCTCTTTCTTGTGATCCTGTAAGTGCTTTTGGTGGAATAGTTTCTTGTAATTTTAAAATTAAAAGTGGTTTAGCTGTTGAATTAAATAAGTTATTTTTAGAGGTAATAATTGCAAATGGTTTTGATAGCAATGCAATCAAAATATTAAATGCTAAAAAAAACTTAAGATTGATTGATGGAACAAATTACACATCAGGAGAACTTTTCAAGTTTGTATCATTTAATCAAGATATAATGATACAATCAGAGGACTTAAATATATTTGCAAAAAAAAATTTTAAAGTTGTATCAAAACGAAAACCAACATCTAAACAACTTAAAGATCTTATTTTTGCTTTTAATGTATGTAGGTATGTAAAATCAAATGCAATAGTATTAGCATCTAATCAAGCTACTGTGGGTATTGGTTCTGGTCAACCAAGTAGACTAGATAGTTGCCAAATAGCAATAAATAAAATGAAAAAATTTAATCTTCAGACTGATAATTTGGTGGCAGCCTCAGACGCATTTTTTCCTTTTGTAGATGGTATCGAAAAATTAGTCCAATCAGGTGTCAGAGCTGTTATTCAACCATCTGGATCAATAAGAGATAAAGAAATAATTAATTTTGCAAACGAAACTGACACAGTGCTTCTTTTTTCAAAGACAAGACACTTCAGACATTAGATATTTTATCTATTTTTGCAGCAAGAATAAAATCACTCTCAGCCAGACCCTTTATCGCATGCGTAAATATTTTAATTCTCGCATAACCCCACCCAAACCAAAGATCAGGATGATGACCTTCAGCTTCAGCTATTTGTCCAACTTTATTAACAAATTCCTGACTTTTTAAAAAGTTATCAAATTTGAAATTCTTGATTAAATGAAAGCCGTCAATTTTATCTTCTAAAACTTCCCAGCCATCAACTTTTTTAAGATATTTATGTATCTCCTCCGCATTAAATGGAGGAATATTTCCTTCACAAGGGACACATTTTTTATTTGCTAGATCACTCATAATTTTTTTTTGGAGCGGGCAAAGGGGGTCGAACCCTCGACCTTCTCGTTGGCAACGAGACGCTCTACCACTGAGCTATGCCCGCTTGTTCTATAAGTATTAAAACTAGTGCCTTTTTTAATATTAAGCAAGAGACAAAATAATTAGAAAATAAATTTATTATTTTAGGTTTGTGACAAAGTTCAATATTATTAAAAAATTATATGTGGTATAATTTAAATTATGAAAAAAGAAGATCTTCCAAATGAAATCCCTGTGTTTCCTCTTAGTAATTTTATAATATTTCCAAAAACTACTGTACCATTAAATATATTCGAACCACGTTATATAGATATGATAAACGATAGTATGAAATCGAATAAATTAATTGGAATGATTCAGCCAAAAACCTCAAATATTAAACAAATTAAACCTGAATTACATGAAGTTGGTTGTCTTGGAAGAATCACCAGTTTTAGAGAAACAGAAGATGGGAGGTTTTTGATTGAAATTAAAGGTTTAATTAGATTTAGAAAAATTACAGAATTGGATACAGAAAATAAATATAGAATCTTAAAAATAGATTTTGAAGGTTTCTATCAAGACCTAGAAAACAAAAAAGAAAACTTAAAATTTTCTGATCTTGAATTGATTTTTAAAGATTTAAAATCATTATTTGAAAAGAGAGGGTTTATAATTAATTGGAAGGCCTTAGAAAAGCAAAGTCTTGATGAAACAATTAATGCACTTGCTATGGCATCACCGTTTTCTTTAGAGGAAAAACAAGTTCTGTTAGAAGCTGAAAATTTAGATAATAGAAAAGAAAAAATTTCCCAGATTTTAAGCACTTATACTTTTGATAATTTTGACAACACAACAATTCAATAATTTAGAAGTTTATTCCTTTATCAGCCACACTTGTAAATAATTTATTTATAGAACGGTTTTTTCCTAAAATTTTTACAGATTTGCTTAAAATATTGTTATTAAATTTTCTCTCAAAATTAAAAAATTCTTGAACAAAATCAATACCATTTGAAAAAATATAATTTTTATGTTTTATATTTTTTTCAAATTCATAATTTACAGATTTATCAAGAGGCAAACCTAAGTCTAATTTTTTTTTAATAATACTAATAAAAAGATTTATATCTCTAATTGTCATATTAAAGCCCTGACCAGCAAGTGGGTGAATTCTATGAAGCAAATCACCAAAAGCTAAAATATTGTTATGAAAATAAGATCTCAAAGTAAATGATTTTAATTCAAAATTTTCAATCTTCTCAATTTTTTTTATTTTATATTTTAAATTATGTTTACCTATTAATTTTATTATTTTTTCTCTATTAACATCTTTTAAATTATATATTGAATAAACAATTGAAGTTTTATTTTTTGATAATGGTAAAAAAGCTAGTGGACCAATTTTAGTAAATATTTGAACAGCAATTTCGTTTGAAATTTTTTCATGACTAATGACAGTTGTGTAAGCAGAACTGTTATAAGCTTTTTCAATTTTTTTACTAAAATATTTTTTTACAAATGAATTATTGTATTCTGTATTAACTATTAAATTATATTTTTCTAATTTTGATATTTTTTTTTTTAATTTTATTTTTTTAAAAAAATTATTTTTAGATAAATTTTTATTTAAAACTTCATATAACTGATGGTTTTTTATTATCGAAAAAAGTTGATTGCTATTTTCAAAATTTAATATTTTTTCATTTTTATCAGTATAAATTTCAATTTTTTTTAATTTCCAGCTAATTTTTTCTAAATTTATTATATTTCTATTAAAATAATTAAAGTTACTTTTTGAAATACCGATCGTTCTAGAGTGATTAATTTTATAATTTTTATTCGATGAAATTAAATCAACAAAAATATTTTGATTAACTAAAGCTTTTGCTAAAGTTAAAGCAGTTAAACCTGAACCAAGTATACAAACTCTCATATTATTTTTAATTTTAACAACAAAAATTAGATGATACAAAGTGGTAAAATTGATTCATAAATATGGATATAAAAAAAACAGCTAATTTATTCGCTAATTTTACTATCAAAAGGGTAGCAGAAATTTTTGGGCTAACTGTTTTTTTTGCTGGAATTTTATTATTATTATCACTACTTACATATTCACCAGATGACCCTAATTTCATTTTTCCAGAAAACACAAAAATTGAAAATATTTTGGGTTTCCATGGAAGTTTTGTTTCAGATTTATTTTTTCAATCAATAGGACTAACTTCATATTTATTTTCATTTACTTTAATTGTAACTGGCATCAACATTATTAGATGCAAGGAATTTTTTTTAATAATTGAAAATATATTCTTTGCAATTATTTATTGTATACTTGGAACTTTATTTTTTTCACATTTTTATTCAGATGATTTTACTCTCTATATAAATGGTAATGGAGGATTCATAGGTGATTATTTAAATCAAACATTTTTGAATTCTATAATATTAATTAATGATGTAATTTTTTATTATTTTTTAATCGCTCTAAATATTTTTTTATTTTTGGTAAGTATTAATTTTCATCCAATAAAATTTTATGAATTATTAAAAAATATAAATCGAGTTTTTACTAAAAGACAAAGAAAAAATTATACTGAAAAAAGCGAAATAATCAGTGAATATATCCCTCAGGAAGAAATAAAAAATCTTATTCAAGAGGATTTGCCTTTTATAAAGACTGATAATAAAAGCCAAAATAAAACTAAATTTAAATTACCAGACTTGGATTTATTAAAAATTCCTTCAAAAAAAGAAAGGGATAATCTTGAGAAAAGCGAAGCACACGATCCTGAATTTTTAGAAAAAATTCTCTTAGATTTTGGTGTTAATGGCAATATCAAAAAAGTTAGCCATGGACCTGTGGTAACTTTAAATGAATTTGAGCCAGCAGCTGGTGTAAAGGTTTCAAAAATAATTAATTTATCTAATGACATTGCAAGAAATACAAGCTCAGAGTCTGCAAGAATAGCTACAATACCAGGAAGCAATACTGTTGGTATCGAACTACCAAACAATATTAGAGAAAATGTTTATTTAAGTGAAATTTTAAATAATTCTGATTTCAAAAAAAGAGATATCAAATTACCGATCGCATTAGGAAAAAGTATTTCTGGTAAACCTATAGTTGGAGACTTATCATCAATGCCTCATCTACTTATCGCAGGTACAACGGGGTCGGGTAAATCTGTCTGTATCAATACCATTATTTTATCTCTTCTTTATCGACATACACCTGATAAATGTAAATTTATTTTGATAGATCCAAAAATGCTTGAACTTTCAACATATGAAGGAATTCCACATTTATTGTGTCCAGTAATAACAGAGGCTAAAAAGGCTGCGTCTGTTCTTGGTTGGGTAGTTAAGGAAATGGAGAGTAGATATAGACTGATGACTAAAGAAGGAGTCAGAAATATCGATGGCTATAATACAAAACATAAACTTCCAATGCCCTATATCGTTGTTGTAGTTGATGAAATGTCGGATTTAATGTTGGTAGCAGGTAAAGAAATTGAAAGCTATATACAAAAATTATCACAAATGGCAAGAGCAGCAGGGATTCACATTATTATGGCCACTCAAAGACCTAGTGTTGATGTAATTACAGGAACAATTAAAGCAAATTTTCCAACAAGAATATCATTTCAGGTTACTTCAAAAATAGATAGTAGAACAATTTTAGGTGAGCAAGGAGCAGAGCAATTATTAGGAAAAGGAGATATGCTATATATGTCTTCTGCTAATCGAATAGTAAGAATTCATGCTCCTTTCGTTTCAGACGGTGAAATTGAACAAATTAACAATTTTTTAAGAACACAGGCCGAGCCTGATTATGTCGACGAAATTTTAAATTTTGCAGATGAAAAAGAGATGGGTGATAACCAAAATCTAGGTGATAAAGACGAACTCTATCAACAAGCTTTGGAAATTATAAGATCAGAGGGAAAAGCTTCCACTTCTTTTTTACAAAGGAAACTCCAAATCGGTTACAACAGAGCTGCAAGAATAATTGATATGATGGAAGCAGACGGAATTGTTAGTAAGGCCAATCACGTTGGTAAAAGAGATGTTCTGTAATGTTAAAATTGTATTTAATTATAATCTTCTTTTTTTTAACATTTTATTCAAATGCAGAAATAAAAGAGAAAATTATTCAAAACCTTAAGAATACAAAAAATTTAGATTTTAAATTTGAACAAAATGTTAATGGTAAAATAGAGAATGGTAATTGTACGATAGAATATCCAAAGAAAATATTTTGTGAATATGCAAGAAGTAATAATAAAATTTTAGTTTCAAATGGAAAATCTTTAGTTGTTAAAACTATTTCGAGCTATTATCGGTATCCTTTAGAAAAAACTCCCTTAAATGTTATTTTGGATAAAAATATTCTAATCAATAAAATTAAATCTTTAAAAGAAAGAACAATCGACAATAATCTAATTAATTTTACAATTTTAGAAAATAATAACGAGATAAGTGTATTTTTTGACAAAAAAACGTATGATTTGATTGGTTGGCAAAACACAGATATGTATCAAAATTTTAATATTACCTTTCTTTCATCTATTAGAAAAAATAGGGTGCTGTCTAAGAATTTATTTAATATACCTACTCAAAATTAAATATTTAATATTTCGGTTTTAAATATTTTCATGCCTCTTGAGATATAGTTATTCAAAGCATTTTTATGATCTAAAGAACAAGTATGTACCCAAACTCGTTTGGTATTATTAACAAAGGATTTTTTAATAGCTTCTGACAATAAAAAAGATCCTAATTTTTTATTTTGATATTCCTCTAAAATTCCAAAATAGGCAATTTCTGTTTCATTATTTTCTGGATGAAAAATTAATTCAAAAAATCCTACTAGATCACCCCTATGTTTTAAAACATATGAATTAACATTTTTAGAGGAAACATATTTAATCCATTTTTCTTCTGACCAAGTAAGTCTATCTACCCACTTGTGTTTTTTACCAATATTTTTATAAAAAAATTTATTAAGCTGAAAACTAATTGGATCAATTAAACTTAAAGAATAATCTTCAGAGGGTGTGTTTCCTTCGATTAGATCTTGAAGTGAATTAATTTCTAAGTAATTTCTTTTAACTTCTTCTGTCACTCCACCATTTTCCCAACTCGTTCTCCTCCAAATAAATGGAAATGCAAGTGAGGCACCTCTTGACCACCGTGATCACTAATGTTTGCTAAAGCTCTATAGCCTTTGCCTACTTCACTTGAAATACCAAGCTTTTTAGCAACTATATTAATACCTTTTAACAAACCAACCATTTCCTCAGAAGAAGCATTTAAACTAAAATCATCTAAGTCAACATATTTTCCTTTGGGAATAACTAGTGCATGAATTTTTTTTTGTGGATTAATGTCATGAAATGATAAAACAAAATCGTCCTCATAAATTTTATTACAAGGGATCTCTCCACGTAAAATTTTTGCAAAAATGTTGTTATCGTCGTAATTCATTTTTTTCTTTTTTCCAGCTCTGACATTACCTCTTCAATTTTTACATCATTAGCCTCTAAATACATTAGCAAATGGTAAAATACATCCGCAGCTTCATGAATTTTATTAGAATTTTTCTCTACAGCTTCAATTAATTCATCAACTTCTTCTAAAACTTTTGCTTTACTTAATGATTTATCTGCAAGCAGCTTATTAGTATATGAACCTTCAACAGGTGAAAATTTTCTCTCTCTTGCAAGTTTTATTAAGTTTTCTAAGGTATTAAGCATATTAAATTCTAACAGGAATTCCTTTTGAATCCAAATATTCCTTAGCTTCTTTTACAGAATGTTTGCCATAGTGAAATATTGAAGCTGCTAAAACTGCACTTGCATTTCCTAATTTAATTCCATCTACTAAATGATCTAGATTTCCAACTCCACCTGAGGCAATAACTGGAATATTCACCATAGAAGATATCTTAAACATTAGGTCAATATCATAACCAACTTGAGTACCATCTCGATCCATAGAAGTAACTAGTAGCTCTCCTGCCCCGCTATCTTCCATTTTTTTAGCAAATTCTATTGCATCATTTCCTGTATTGTTTCTGCCACCGTGAGTGAAAATTTCCCATTTATCTCCATTTTTTTTAGCATCAATTGCAACAACAATGCATTGTGACCCAAATTTTTTTGAACTTTCTACAACTACTTCCGGATTTTGAACTGCAGCAGTATTGATTGATACTTTGTCTGCACCACAGCTCAGTAGTTTATTAATATCCTCAACACTTCTAACACCTCCTCCAACCGTCAGAGGAACAAAGCATTTCTTCGACGTTTTATCTACTACATCATAAATAGTATCTCTATTTTCATTTGATGCAGTAATATCTAAAAAGCAAATTTCATCTGCTCCACCGTCTGAATAAATTTTAGCTTGTTCGACAGGATCTCCTGCGTCCTGCAGATCAACAAAGTTAATTCCTTTTACAACGCGTCCATTTTTAACGTCTAAACATGGTATAATTCTATTTTTAAGCATCTAATTCTTTCACTAATTCGTCTAATTCAATATCACCATCATAGATAGCTTTTCCGACTATAATGCCTTCAATGTTATTATTATTTAATTCTTTGGCCTTTTTAATGTCGTCTATTGAAGAAACTCCTCCAGATATAATTACTGGACAATTAGAGATGTTAGCAACTTTTGCTGTCTCCTCAAAATTAGGACTTTGCTTCATGCCATCTTTATTGATATCTGTGTAAATCAATCTACTTGCACCAAAATCATTCACCTCTTTTAAATAATCTAAAGTTAATTTGTTGGAATTTTCTTTCCACCCAGAGACAGATAAATAGCCATCTTTAGCATCTAAACCTAAAGCAATCCTGTTTGGAAATTTTTCACAAGCTTCTTTTAAAAAGTTTTTATCTCGTATAGCTGCACTTCCTAAAATAACTTTTTCAACACCAGCATCAGTATATTTCTGAATGCTTTCAAAATTTCTTACTCCTCCACCAACTTCAATTTGAAGATCAAATTTAGAAACTATTTCTTGAATAATATCTAAATTAACTGTTTCACCAGTTAAAGCTCCATCCAAATCAACTATATGTAAATTCTTGAAGCCATGTTCTTTATATTTGCCTGCTTGTTCAATTGGGGATATTTCATATTCAGTTTTATTATCGAAGTCTCCTTTAACTAACCTCACGCATTTTTTATCTTTAATATCTATGGCTGGGAATATTTTCATTTACAAATTTATAAAATTATCAATTATTTTAAGTCCAATTTTATCACTCTTTTCAGGGTGAAATTGTGTTCCAAAGATATTTTCTTTTTCAACAGAGCAAACAATATTTGAAGAATAATCTGTTGTTGCTGAAACTACATTTTTATCCTCTGGCACAAATTCATAACTGTGAACAAAATACATGTGTGAATTATTTTCTATATCTTTAAAAATTTTGCTATCTTTAACAATGTTAATTTGGTTCCAGCCAATATGAGGGAGTTTATATTTTCCATTTTGATTATCTATTTTTGATACTTTACCTGATATCCAACCAAGCCCCTTGGTTTCTGTTTCTTCAAAACCAATATCAGCAAACATTTGTAATCCAACACAAATTCCAAGAAGAGGTTTTTTGTTATTTATTGCAAACTCATTCAATATATCAACTAAACCACTAATATTATTAAGTGAATCAACACAACTTTTAAACGAACCCTGTCCTGGTAAAACAACTTTATCTGAAGATTTAATTTTATTTAAATCTGAAGTTACTTCGATATTTACTTTATCTTTAGCAACCTCTTTAAAGGAGTTTATTACCGAGCTTATATTGCCCGAATTATAATCAACAATTGTGACGTTCATTAAACTTATAATGAGCCTTTAGTGGATGGAATGCTTTTTTTATTTCTTGGATCCATCTCTAATGCAGCTCTTAATGATCTTGCTAATGCTTTATAACAAGACTCAATTATATGGTGACTATTATCACCATAAATATTTTCAACGTGCATTGTAATGCCTGCAGATTGAGAAAATGCCTGGAACCATTCTTTAAATAGTTCCGTGTCCATTTCTCCAAGTTTTTCAACTTTTAATTTTACTTTCCAAATCAAGTAAGGTCTGTTTGAAACATCAATTGCTACTCTTGTTAAAGTTTCATCCATTGGAATAACTGTGTGAGCATATCTTTTTATGCCAACAAATTTTTTTGCCGCTTTTTTTAAAGCTTCTCCGATTGCAATACCCGTATCTTCTGTTGTGTGGTGAAGATCGATATGAGTATCCCCTTTTGCTTTTACTTTTAGATCAATTAAAGAATGTTTTGATAATTGTTCGAGCATATGATCTAGGAAACCTATACCAGTGTCAATTTGGTACTTACCTTTGCCATCAATATTTACTTCAACATTAATGCTGGTTTCTTTTGTTTTTCGAGATACTTTTCCTTTTCTAGCCATATATTTTTAATGGTATACATACATAATCCCGCTATATCAATATCAGTCTGAACACTTGAAGTATCAAAAATAGTCACCATTTATTAAGTATGACAACAATTGTGCTAGTTAGAAAAAATAATGAAGTAGTGGTTGCTGGTGATGGACAAGTAAGTATGGGAAATACTGTTGTAAAAAGCACAGCTTCAAAAGTCAGAAAAATTGAAAAAAGAGATGTGGTTGCTGGGTTTGCAGGATCTACTGCAGATGCATTAACCTTATTTGAGAGATTAGAAGGTAAATTAGAAAAACATGCAGGTAACTTATCTAGAGCTGCTGTTGAGTTAGCTAAAGATTGGCGAACAGATAAATATTTACGAAGATTAGAGGCACTAATGGCAGTAGGTGATAAAAAAAATAGCTACATTATTTCTGGAACTGGGGATGTACTTGAGCCTGAAGGAGATGTAATTGGCATAGGCTCTGGAGGTAATTATGCTCTAGCTGCTGGAAAAGTTTTAATGGAAGGTAATATGTCTGCCGAAGAAGTTGCTAAAAAAGCAATTAAAGTTGCTGCTGATATATGTGTTTTCACAAACGATAATGTTAAAATTGAAAAAATATAATGGATAATTCAAACGTAACGCAACTTCATCCGAAAGACAAAAATCAAAAAGAAGAAGCTTCTTTGGTTAGCTCTTTATCACCAAGAGAAATAGTTTCAGAATTAGACAGATTTGTTGTTGGACAAAACAAAGCAAAAAGAGCTGTTGCTGTTGCACTAAGAAATAGATGGAGACGTCAAGCTCTTAAAGGTGAAATGAAAAATGAAGTTTTGCCAAAAAATATTTTGATGATCGGACCAACGGGGGTAGGAAAAACAGAAATTTCTAGAAGGTTGTCAAAACTTGCTGAGGCCCCTTTTGTTAAGGTAGAAGCTACAAGATTTACAGAAGTAGGATATGTTGGAAGAGATGTTGAACAGATAGTAAGAGATTTAATAGAAATTGCTATCTCAATGGAAAAAGTGAAAAAAAGAAAAGAAGTTTTTGCTCAAGCTCAAAAAGCTGCGGAAGAAAAAGTTTTGGATGCTTTGGTTGGAAAAAAAGCAAGTTTAGCTACAAGAGAAAGCTTTAGAAAAAGATTAAGAAATGGTGATCTAGATGATAATGAAATTGAAATAGCTGTAAGCGATACTGGTTCTAGTGGAGCCTCTTTTGAAATCCCAGGTATGCCTGGTGCCAATGTTGGTATGATTAATATTGGTGAAATGATTGGCAAGTCGATGGGGAATAAAGAAAAAAAGAAAAAAATGACTGTAAAAGAATCTCACGAAATTTTAATTAATGATGAGTCGGATAAATTAATAGAACAAGATAAGATTATTAAAGCAGCTAAACTTTCAACCGAAAACAATGGAATAGTTTTTCTAGATGAAATCGACAAAATCTCTGCAAGAACAGATAGGGTTGGTGGGGATGTTTCTAGAGAAGGTGTCCAAAGAGATTTGCTGCCTTTAATAGAGGGAACTACTGTAAATACTAAACATGGTCCAATTAAAACAGATCACATTTTATTTATTGCTTCAGGAGCATTTCAGCTTGCAAAACCGTCTGATTTATTGCCTGAACTACAAGGAAGATTACCAATTAGAGTTGAGTTAGAAGCATTAACTAGTGAAGATTTCAAAAGAATTTTAAGAGAGCCAGATTTTAGCTTGATAAAACAGTATGTGGCTCTTTTGAAAACAGAAAATGTTGACCTTGAATTTTCAGATGATGGTATTGATGCCATTGCCAATATAGCTTCAGAGGTAAATGCTACAGTTGAGAATATTGGAGCTAGAAGATTGCATACTATAATTGAAAAAATATTAGATGAAATAAGTTTTAATGCCACTGACAGGGCTGGGGAAAAGATAGTTATTGATAAAGAATATATTAATAGAAATTTAGACACTTTGGTGAAAGATACAGATCTTTCAAAATTTATTTTATAATTTATTTTTTTTTAAATAAATATAAAAAGCTCCGCTTCCACCATCTTCGATTCTGGCATCTGTTATTTCGTTAATCATACTCATCAAACTACCACTATTTGAGATAAACTCTGGAACTGAATATTTCAAAATACCTAGATCTTTTGAAACATATGGATCTTTCTCGTTTTCAGAATGAAGACCTTTTCCAGTAACAACAATTAGTTTGTTAACATTTTCCAAAAATGCTTTATTTATAAAACTTTCAATAGCTTTATTTGCTTCATCTAAAGAATAACCATGCAAATCTATTGATCTTGTTTTAATTATTCGTTTAATTTGAACTTTTGAGTCTTTATCAGGTAATTTTTCATTACTTTTAACAAAATTCTCCCAATCCTTTGTATTTTTATTTGAAATATTATCGTTCAATTATGTTAAAATATTAACAAGCTGCCAATTTGGGTTTGAAGATGTTGTGTCTCTCGAAAATACCCACGTATCATAAATCTTCTTTACTTTTTCTGGGTCACCAGACACAATTTTTTTGTCCTTATCCCTAATACAAGTAATTACTTCAGCTATAAAATTCACGGTTACATTTAAAATTTTTCCAATTTTTTTATGCTCTTTTATTATCGCAGAATTTACTCCAATAAATGTAATTTCAGCATAGTGTCCTCTTGAGCTTCTTTCTTTAAGCGCTTTATTAAACTGATTATATATTTCATTGTTCAAGAGTGATCTACTGGTAGTTATTTTATTATCATTGTCGCTAAAATCAGTAATAACTGTTTCATATGCGATCTTAGCCCCTTTTAAAAACTCTTTCTGAGCTTCATCATCGAATTTCCCATTAATTTTTTTTGTCTGTTCTTGATTTATTGTTTTTAATACTTCTTTAAACTGAGAAGGTGCTTTACCTTCAAAACCCGTTCTTTTACCAAGTATTCCTCTTAGCCTCAGAAATATGAAGCCAGCAATCATTGCTAACAAAATGATGTCTATGTATTCAAAACTATAACTCATAGAAATTTATAGTAATTACTCTGTTGATTAATTTCAACCAGCAATTTAGATTAAGGACAAATGAACTCATTTTTATTAGCGATAATATTAGTTCCAATTATTGAAATTTATCTTTTAATTAAGATTGGATCCAAAATAGGTGCATTATCAACAATTTTACTAATTTTTACCACTGCAATAGTTGGTGTTTATTATGCAAAATACGAGGGTCTAAATACTCTTAAATCAGGTTTTGCTCAATTGAGCAAAAATGAAACTCCTACATATGAGGTTTTGTCAGGTGCAGCAATTGCATTTGCGGCCCTATTGTTAATAGTCCCGGGATTTGCAACTGATGTTATGGGTTTTCTACTAATTTTTCCTTTAAGCAGAAAAATAATATTTGAAAGGTTTTCAAAAAAATTCCCTCCAAAAAAACAGGAAAGAAATAATTTTATTGATGGAGAATTTGAAGATATAGAAGATGATAATGACAAAAAAATATAAAGTTTTAGGAAAATATATTAAAGATTTATCTAGCGAAACAAAAGATGTTGAAACATACTTATTTGTTAAAGAATATATTTCAAAATACCAGTTAAGTATTGATATAAATTCACGCCCGTTAAAAAATAAACTTATAGAAATAAACACCACCCTTAAGTTTGAGGATAAAAGCGAAAATGAAAAAAAATCGTATTTTGAAATTATCTTTGCAACAATAATTCAAACAGTTGAAGAAATTAAAGAAAAAAAAGAAATGGAAAAAATTATTTTATGCGATGTGCAAATAGAAATATACCCAGACTTAGAAAAAGCTTTGCTTAACCTTCTTCATGGTTCAGGCTATCCTAATGTAAAGTTTGAAAAGAAGGTTGACTTCGAAAAATTATACAATGAAAGACTAAATTAAAAATAATTTTTTTTTAATTTGCTTTTTAAATATTCTCTATGATCACTAAGTTCCTTTGCATTTGGTTTAATAATTTTTTTATAGTACGATTTATCTCCATAGTTTCTATCAATAGTGCTTTCATTTTGAATTTGAAAATCTAAAGTTGGTTCTTTTTGATCAATTAAATTAATATAAACTTTTGCTAACAAATCACAATCCATCAGGGCTGTGTGATTTTTTCTTCTAGAATTATCAACCCCGTATCTTTTACACAAAGCATCGAGACTTACCGACGAACCAGGAAATTTATTTCTTGCTAAAATGAGTGTATCTACTATTTCATTATCTAAATTTTTTTTACCAATTAAACCAAGCTCATTATTCAGGTGCGCAATATCAAATTCAGCATTATGAATGATTAACCTTTTGTTCTTTATAAAATTTAAAAATTCCTCTTTAATTTCTTTAAATTTTTTTTTATCTAACAAAAATTCATCTGTATACCCATGAATTGATAAAGCTTTTTCTGATACTTTTCTGCCTGGGTTTAAGTAACAATGAAATTTGTTTTGTGTTGGCACCAAGTCGTCTAGCTCTATACAGCCTATTTCAACAATTCTATGTCCTTCTTTAACTGATATGCCGGTAGTTTCAGTATCTAAAACGATTTCTTTCATTTATTAATTTCTTCTAAAACTTTTTTTATACTTATTTTAACAGATGTTTTTGTAAAATCGTTCTTAATTATAAAATTTGCTTTTGTTTTTTTATAATCAATTGGTAATTGAATTTTTTTGAATTTTTTAAAAAGTTTGCTATTAAAATTTTTTCTTTTCATTAATTTTTTTAAAACATCTGATTTTTTAGAATCTATAAATACTAAGATATCTCCTTTTTTGTTAAGTTTGTTTTCTAACAGCAGAGGAATGTCTAACACTACAAATTTTTTATTTTTATTTTTTTTTAAAAATAATTTCATTTGTTTTCGAACTTCTAAGTGAACAATATTAATAATTTTTTTTAAGTTATTTTTGTTACTTAATATTGCTATACTTATTTCGTTTTTATCTATTGGAAATTTAGATATATATCTTGGTAATTTTTTTTTTAATATATTAAAAATTTTTTTATTTTTTTTATAAATTTTTGATACTTCACTATCTGCATTAAATACTGGATATCCAAAATTCTTTGCTACATAGCTTTTTCCCGAACCTATATCTCCTAAAATTCCTATTCTTATCATCAATCTAATAATTTAATTACTTCTTCATCAATAGTTGGACTGACGCCTGTCCACATTTTAAAAGCTAAATGAGCTTGCCATAAAAACATCATTTTACCATTCATTGTCCTGTTTCCTCTAATTCTAGCATCTTTAAGAAAATTTGTTTCTTTAGGATTGTAAATTAAATCATAAAACAAGACATCTTTTTTGTTTTTATAATCACTAAAATCAAAATTTAATTTTTCATCTTTTGTCAGACCCACGCTGGTTGTATTTATTATTAAATCACATAATTCACTTTTTTTTTCCCAATCTATAATTTCGATTGTATCTTTTTTCATTTGATAAATGCCAAGGGCTTTATCCCAGAATTTTTTTAACTCTTCCGCCTTACTCCGTGTTCTGTTAGACAAATAAATCTTTTCTGCTCCATCCACTTTTATTAAAGTGGACAAAATTGAAGGTGTGACACCTCCTGCTCCGATAATTAAAATTTTTTTATCTTTACAATCCCAGTCATTTTCTTCCAAGCTTATTTCAAAGCCCTGTTGATCTGTATTATATCCAACAACCTTTTCATTTTCTTTTACTAATGTATTTACGGACTTAGTAAATTGAACTTCATACGGGGCTGTATCTATAAAATTAAAGATTTCCCTTTTAAAAGGAACGGTTACATTAACTCCTTTAACTTCATCATTCTTAATTTGCTCAACAATTTTTTTTAAATCCTTTTTCTCTACTTTTTTTTTTTCATAAATTGAGTCAAAAAATCTATATTTTTTAAACCAATAATTATGCAACAGTGGAGATAAAGAATGTGCTATTGGATTACCAATTACCAAATATTTATTCATAATTTTTTAAATAATCTTTAATTTTGTCAATAGGAAGGCCCATAATTGTATTCTCGTTTCCTTCAATTTTTGAGAACAAATGTCTGCCCTCACCTTCAATTTGATAAACATTATAAGCATATAGTGCTTCATCAGATATTTTGTTTAAATAATTCTTTAGCTCATCTTCAGTAAAATTTTTCATAGTTAATTTTGCCTTATCAGTATAGTTCCAAATCATTGATCCATTTTTTGATATGCAAACAGAACTAATTAATAAATGTGATTTACCATTAAGTTTTCTTAATATTTGAATTGCCTCTTCTCTGTTTTCTGGCTTAGATATTAATTCCCCCTCCAAATCTATCACGCTATCTGCTCCTAAAACTATTTTATCATTATTTTTCATACTAACTTTGTTTGCTTTCAATTCGGCTAGGTTTTTTGAAATTATTTCTGAGCTTGCTTGTTCTTTTAACAGACTGTCTTTAACAGGATCTTCGTCTACGTTTGATAGCTCAACAACACACTCTATATCGTTTTTATTTAAAATATCTTTTCTAACTTTGCTTTTAGACGCAAGAATGATTTTATTTTGCATTATTTAAATATATTTCATGAATTTTAATTATTGAAGCAGCGGTTTCTTCAACTGACTTCCTTGTTACATCTATAAGGGGCCATTTATATTTTTGAAATGTTTTTTTAGCTTCTAATACCTCTTTTTTTATATTTTCTAAATCTGTGTATTGTATATTCTCTGTCTCTTTTAAAGAATTCATTCTATTTTTTCTCAAATCAGCCAGTCTTTCAGGTTCAGTACTTAGTCCTACTACACAAGCCATTTTTGGATTTTTTTTAAGATTTTCAGGCAATGAATTTTCGTTTACTAGAGGAATGTTTGATGTCTTAAATCCTTTATTGGCCAAATAAATAGATGTGGGTGTCTTGCTTGTTCTGCTTACTCCAACAAGAATAATGTCTGATTTATGTACTTCATTTATTAAATTTCCGTCATCATGATTCATCGTAAATTGAATTGCTTCAATTCTGTCATAATACTCTTCATTCAATATATGTTGACCGCTTGGCTCGTGAGTTGCCTTCTGATTAAGAATTTTTGAAAAGTTTAAAATCAAATTTCCCAAAACACCAAAACATGGAATATTTTTATCCTCACTCGCGTTCGCAAGGTATTTGGCTAAGTTGTTGTCCACGATTGTATATAAAATTATTGAATTTTCATTTTTTTTTGCATCCTCTAGAATTTTTAAAATTTGATTTTCTGTTCTTGTAAAAGAGTAAGAATGAACCTTATATTCTATATTCAAAAATTGAGCCTTCAGAGCTAAAAATATTCTATCTAAGGTCTCACCCGTTGAGTCAGAGATTAAATATATTTGATATGTATTACTCATGAATAAATTGTTAATAAATTTGTAATATTTTAATTAAATTACACAATTTAAAATTTTTTAAATTAACCTTGTAAAAACTGCTATTTATTAACATTAATAATAAATAGGGTAAAACAATCCACAAAAATTAATATGGTTAAAAAAGCTTCATTTTAAACAATTTTATTTAAATAACTTGTTGGTAAATTGTGAATATAATGTTTATAAAAATTAATCACCTTTATTCACAAGATATATTACAACTACAATAATTAATAATACTTATTTATGAAACCTTTAACCAAAGTAATAACTAACAAAGATACTTCGTTCAATCCTATATGGATTATGAGACAGGCTGGTAGATATTTACCAGAATTTAGAGAAATAAGAAAAAAAAATCCTAATTTTATTAATTTGTGTTTAAATGATGATTTATCTTCGGAAATAACTCTTCAACCATTAAAAAGATTTGATTTGGATGCTGCAATAATATTTTCAGATATCTTAATGCTTCCTTATGGATTAGGTCAAAAAGTAGAATTTGAAAAAAACTTTGGACCAAAATTAGGGGAATTAAATCTAAATGAAATTGCTAAGACTGATGAAATTGACTTTGTAGAGAAAATACACCGTGTGTATAAAGCATTAAAAAAAGTTAGCTCAGACTCTACTCTAAAAAATAAAAACACTATTGGATTTACTGGTGCTCCATGGACATTATTAGTTTATATGATTAATCAACAATCACCTAAAAAAAATTTAAAAAAAGATTTTTTTAAAGACGAGTTTTTAATAAACAGAATATTATTAATTATTGAAAAATTTTTAAAAGTTCATGTAAAAAATCAAATTGATAACGGTGCTAATGTAATTCAAATTTTTGATAGTTGGGCAGGTTTATTAGAGGAAAAAGATTTACCCAACTATGTTTATTCTCCAACCTTAAATTTAGTAAATTATGTAAAATCTTTAAATGTGCCGGTTATATGCTTTCCTAGAGAAATTAAAAATTATAAAGAGTTTTGTGATATTGTTAAACCTGATGCTGTTAGTATTGACTATAATGTTGATCCAAAAAAAATACTTAGAGATATAAGCATACCCATACAAGGAGGCTTAGACCCAAAAATTTTATTAACTGATAAAGAAACATTGAAAAAAGAAGCCTTTAATTATTTAGAAATTTTTCGAGATCATCCGTATATATTTAATCTCGGTCATGGTATTTTGCCTGAAACAGATCCAGAAATGGTTGAAAATTTAATTAAAATTGTAAAAGATTTTAAATGATTGAAAAAAATCACCCACCCATTAAATACGGTAACACAGGAGTACTTATAGTTAATTTGGGCACACCTGATTCTACTAATTGGTTTGATATAAGAAAATATTTAAAAGAATTTCTCTCTGACAGAAGAGTAATTGAAGTAAATCCTTTAATTTGGCAAATAATTTTGAATTTGTTCATTTTAAATTTTAGACCCTCTAAAACTGCTAAAGCTTATAAAGAGATTTGGATGAAAGATGAAAATATATCGCCACTTCTTTATTATACAAAAAAGCAAAGTGAGAAAATTTCAAATTCACTATCAAAAGAAAATATTATCATAGAGTTTGCTATGAGATATGGAAATCCGAGCATCAATAGTAAAATTCATAAATTGCATAAAATGGGTTGTGAAAATTTGGTGATACTTCCTCTTTATCCCCAATATGCAGCAGCTACAACAGCAACAGTTTGCGACGAGGTATACAGGACTTTAATGAAAATGAGGTGGCAACCTTCTTTAAAAATTATTCCTCACTACGAATCTAACCCACTTTACATTGATGCCCTCGTTAATTCGATCAATAAAAAAATAAATGAAATTAATTGGAAACCAGACCTAATTATAGCCTCTTATCACGGGATACCAAAAAAATATTTTGATAGAGGCGATCCTTACCATTGTTATTGTCATAAAACGACAAGACTTATTTCAGAAAAATTCACTTCAATTAAAATTAAAACTACCTTTCAGTCGAGATTTGGCCCACAAGAATGGCTTCAACCATATACTGATAAGACTTTAGAAAATTTACCCAAAGAGGGCGTTAAAAAAGTTCTTACAATCTGTCCAGGATTTGCATCAGATTGTGTAGAGACTTTAGAAGAAATACAAATTCAAGCCAAAGAAAGTTTTTTAAATTCGGGTGGGGAAAATTTTGATATGATCCCCTGTTTAAATGATAATAATGATCATATCGATTTACTTAAGTCCTTAATCGAAAAAAATATTTGATATATGAATTCGTATTTATTACTTAAATCTTTGCATTTGATTGCAGTCATTTCTTGGATGGCTGGTCTTTTGTATCTTCCTAGAATTTTTGTTTACCATGTTGAAAATAAAGAGAAAAAAGAAACAACAGATATTTTTGAAGTTATGGAAAGAAGGTTATTTTACTACATTATGCGTCCCGCAATGATTTTTACTTGGGTTTTTGGATTAGTATTAATTTATCTCAATGGAATAGATATTTTCTCTCAATTATGGTTTCAGATAAAAATAGTCCTAATAATTTTATTATCAGCTTACAATGATTATTTAGGGAAATGTCTTGTTGCTCTAAAAAATTCTACAAACACAAGATCTGCAAAATTTTTTAGAATTATTAATGAAATACCCACGGTTATCTTAATTATCGTTGTTTTTTTAGCTATTTTTAAGCCAATCTAGGGTTGAAATATCAACAGTAGTATATATATTATCAACATCTGATAAGTCCTTATCAAAAAATTAATCATGAACATACAAGAACTAAAACTAAAATCATCTGAACAGCTAATTACTCAAGCAGAAGAGCTTGGTATAGAAAACGCTAGCACACTAAGAAAACAAGAAATACTTTTTGCAATCCTTAAAAAAGTTGCTGAAAAAGAGGAAATTACTGGCGTAGGTGTCCTGCAGTTATTACAAGATGGTTTTGGTTTTCTTAGGGCTATGGAGTCAAATTATCTGCCAGGACCAGACGACATTTATGTTAGTCCAAGTCAAATTAGAAAATTTGGGTTAAGAACAGGAGATACCGTTGAGGGACCAGTAAGGGCCCCTAAAGAAGGAGAGAGATATTTTGCATTATTGCAAGTTAGCAAGATTAATTTTGAAGAACCAGAAAAAGCCAGACATAAAATTGCTTTTGACAACTTAACGCCGTTATATCCAGATAAACAATTGGTGATGGAAGTTGAAACTACAAAGGTTGAAAAAAAACAAGATTTAACTCCAAGGCTAATTGATCTAGTTAGTCCAATCGGCAAAGGACAAAGATCGATAATTATTTCTCCACCTAAAGCTGGAAAAACAATGATTTTGCAAAGTATCGCAAACTCAATAGCTAAAAATTATCCAGAGTGTTACCTTATGGTATTGCTGATTGATGAGCGACCAGAAGAAGTAACTGACATGCAAAGAACTGTAAAAGGAGAAGTAATAAGCTCTACTTTTGATGAACCAGCTCAAAGACACGTAGCAGTAGCGGAAATGGTTATTGAAAAAGCCAAAAGACTAACTGAACACAAAAAAGATGTTATTATATTATTAGACTCAATAACGAGATTAGGAAGAGCATATAACGCGGTTATACCAAGCTCAGGTAAAGTTCTAACAGGAGGTGTTGACGCAAATGCATTGCAGAGACCTAAAAGATTTTTTGGTGCTGCAAGAAATATTGAAGAAGGTGGCTCATTAACAATTATATCTACAGCCTTGATTGATACAGGAAGTAGAATGGATGAAGTAATTTTTGAGGAATTTAAAGGAACTGGTAATAGTGAAACAATTTTAGATAGAAAAATTGCTGATAAAAGAATTTACCCCGCGATTGATATAACAAAATCAGGAACTAGAAGAGAAGAATTATTATTTGATAAAAATGATTTACAAAAAATGAATGTGCTAAGAAGAATAATTGCTCCAATGGGCACCATGGATGCTATAGAATTTATTAATTCAAAACTAAAAGATACAAAAAATAATGCTGAATTTTTTAATTCAATGAACAAACCTTCGTAGAATAGGTTAAAAGTTCAAAAATTTTCATGGACTT
>CACGGJ010000012.1 GCA_902572515.1 uncultured Pelagibacteraceae bacterium
TTCTGGGTTCGACTCCTAGCAGGCGCACCAATTTATTCACCTATATTTATTAAAGTTCCTTTATCTCTTGCTTTGTCGAAAGAGTAATAAAATACAAATATAGACAAAATTAAATAAAACCCGTTCAGATAGATTGCATTAATGATATTTTCATAATTTACCATTCCATTGACCAAAATATTTCTAGTCTCCTCAAAAATATAAACTAATGGAAGTGCGAAAGCGATTGATTGGAAGATTCCTGGTAGTGTTTCAACTGGATAGTAAATACAGCCGAAAGGTGCTAATAAAAACATGGTAGACCATGCAATATTCTCAAAAGATGGTCCAAATCTTAACAATCCTGCTGAAACAAAAAGACCAAGTGTTATTCCAAATAAATATAGACTCAAGAAAAGAAATGCTAAAGGAAGACCAAGTTTTAGCAAAGATATACCAAACAAAGGAGAAGTTAATAGTATAGCTGGGATCAAACCAATTAATGCTCTTATTAAAGCAGTAAAAACTAGAGAAACAATTATCTCACTAATTTTCATCGGTGCAATAAATAGATTTGTAAAATTTCTGCTCCAAATTTCCTCCAAAAACAACATATTAAAGCCAATACTAGTTCTAAATAAAAAATCATAAAGAATTGCACATGAAAGAATTACTCCTACTGCACCACTGTAATAAGAGCTATGAGCTGCAAAAAAATTAGAAATAAATCCCCAAAGAGTAATTTGAATTGAAGGCCAATAAATTAAATCTAATATTCTTGGAAATGATCTAGTTATTAAATAAAAGTGTCTTAAAAAAAGACCGTAAATTCTAATTAAATTCATTTTTATTTTCTCGCAATTTCTAAAAATACTTCTTCTAAATTTCTTCTTCCATATTTTGTTATTAATTCTTCAGGAGTTCCTCTATCCACTATTAAACCATCTTTCATCATTAAAACAGAACTACATAATCTTTTTACTTCTTCCATATTATGAGAGGCGAGCAAAACTGATATTTTTTTTTCCTTTTTATAATCCTCTAAAAACGATCTTACAAAATCACCAGTTTCAGGATCTAATGAAGCAGTGGGTTCATCCAACAAAAGTACCGTAGGATCATTTATTAAAGCTTTAGCAAGACTTACCCTGTTTTTTTGTCCAGAAGAAAGTTCTCCAGTAATTTTGTTTAAAAGGTCTTTTAATCTAAGTTTATTTGCAAGGTGATCTATTCTGTCATTTAAATTTTGAATGTTATATAATTTTCCATAAACAATTAAATTTTGTTTAACTTTGAGTTTTTTAGGCAATTCAATATATGGTGAAATAAAATTCATTTTATGAAGAAGCGAAATTTTATTTTTTTCAATACTTTCTCCGTTGATTAGAACCTCACCACTACTTGGTTTTAATAACCCTAAAATCATTCCAATAGTTGTAGTTTTTCCACATCCATTAGGTCCTAACAAACCAACCATTTCATTTTCATTAATTTTAAAATTTATATTAGCCACTGCATCTTTATCTTTATATTTTTTTGATAGATTGATTACTTCAATAGAATTTGTCATTAATATTTAGAGGCCCTCTTTAATCTATCGTTAATTGTTTTGCCAAGACTTTTGTTTGGTATCGTTTCAACTGCAATCTTTTTAAAACCATCATTTTTAATTTTTCTTAAAGTTGAATATAAATTTTTTGCAGCCTCATTCATATTTTCTACTTTTGATAAATAATAATAGTTTTTTAATTTTGATTTTCTTTTTTTTATTAATAAATAAGCCTCATCTTTTTTTGGTTTTTTAACATTGACTCTTAAAGGTATCCCAGGTGAGTAATGCAGCGGAAACAAACCAGGTGATAATTTTTTTTTTGAATTTGTATTAATTAATAATTTTTTTTTTAAAACATTTTCAATTTTTTTAATATCTAGGCCTCCATATCTTAAAAGTGATGGTTTTTCTAAAAGATTTAATATTGTGGATTCAACTCCAATTTTACTTTTTCCTCCATTTAAAATATATTTAATTTTTGAACCAAATTCTTCTTTTACATCAGATGGTTTAACCGAGCTTAATCTTGATGATATATTTGCACTAGGCGCAGCTACTGGATAATCTAAATTTTTTAATAAATTTCTGAACAATTTATGTTTAGGAAAACGTACAGCAATACTTTTTTTATTATTGGTGACAAACTTAGATATTTTTGAGTTATTTTTTAATTTCAACACATAAGTTATTGGACCTGGAGAAAATTTTTTGTAAAGTTTTACTAAATTATCATTGATGTCACAGTCCTCCCTAAGTCTTTGAATATCATAATAATGGACAATAAGTGGATTGTTTAATGGTCTTTTTTTAAGACTAAATATTTTCTTAACAGCACTATTCGAGTACGCATTTGCAGCCAGTCCATAAACAGTTTCTGTTGGTACAGCAACACAATGGTTATTATCTAAATATTTTTTTGCTTTTTTGATATTTGATTGAATAAATTTCATGTATTAGTAATTATTATTATATGAAAGATAAAATATTACCACTTGATTATGATCAGTACTCAGTTGAGGAGCTTACAGAAAAAGCAAATAAGATTATAGAGTCTCTAGAGAAGGAAAACGATTTAAACAATTCAGTTGATAGTTATCAAGAACTTCTAAAATTAAATAATATCATTGAAAAGAAATTTCATAAAAATTTTAAATCTATTGGAGAGGAGACAAATAAAAAGATCAAAGATATAACTAAAAAAAATGAAAAAACAGCTTAATAAAATAGCTAAAGATACAAATATATTTCTTAAAAAATATATTAATTCACAGAAATATTCTCAGTTAATGTCACCCATGAAGTATGGCTTATTTCCAGGTGGAAAAAAAATAAGATCTAAAATCTTAATTGACTTAGGGTCATTATTTTCAATTGATTATAAAACATTGATAATAGTTGGGTCAGCTGTTGAATGTATTCATGCTTATTCACTTATTCATGACGATCTACCCTGCATGGATGATGATGATATAAGAAGGGGGAAGCCTTCAACTCATATTAAATTTGGTGAGTCTACAGCAGTTCTAGCGGGAAATTCATTACTAACTTTAGCTTTTGAAATTTTATCAAGTCCTAAATTGAAATTAAATGAAAAGATAAAAATTAACTTAATCAAAAAATTATCAGAATGTTCAGGTCATTTAGGAATAGCTGGTGGTCAATATTTAGATTTGAGCTATGAGAAAAAAAAAATATCAAGGAATAAAATATTAGAAATGGAAATAAAGAAAACAGGAATGTTATTTAGTTTTTGTTGTGCGGCTCCAGCAATAATTAAGAAAAAAACTATCCAAGAAATTAAATTTTTTGAAAATATTGGATCAAAAATTGGTCTTTTATTCCAAATAGCTGATGATTTAATTGATTTGAAAAGCAAATCTAAGGAAGCTGGGAAAAAAACAGGAAAAGATCAAAAAAAAGGTAAGGCAACACTTATAAATTTAATAGGCTATGATGACTCAGTTAAGTATTGTGATAAGATAATAAAAGATATTAATAAGAATTTAAGAAAATACGGTTCAAAATCTAAAAAAATAAATGAAACATTGAAATATATATTGAATAGAAAAAAATGAAAAAAAATTATCAATTTTTAAATGATATAAACTTTCCATCTGATTTAAGAAAAGTTTCTGAAGATAATTTACAAAAAGTAGCAGATGAGGTGAGGGACGAAATGATAAGTGCTGTTTCAGAAACAGGAGGTCACCTTGGTGCTGGTTTGGGAGTGGTTGAATTGACAGTCGCACTTCATTATGTTTTTGACACACCAAATGATAAATTAATATGGGATGTTGGTCATCAATCTTACCCTCATAAAATTTTAACTGGAAGAAAAGATAAGATTAGAACTTTACGACAGGGTGATGGTTTATCAGGTTTTACAAAAAGATCTGAAAGTGAGTATGACCCATTTGGAGCAGCCCACAGTTCAACATCAATTTCATCAGCATTAGGAATTGCTGAGGCAAATAAATTAGAAAATAAGTCTTCCAATGTAATAGCCGTCATAGGTGATGGAGCAATTAGTGCAGGTATGGCTTACGAAGCTATGAATAATGCTGGAGCATCTAAGACAAAAATGATTGTTATTTTAAATGATAACGACATGTCAATTGCAAAACCAGTTGGAGCAATGAGAACTTATTTGGCAAAATTATTTACAGGTAAAATATATTTTAGTCTTAGGGAAACTTTGAAATTAATTACATCTGCATTTTCAAAAAGATTTAGTGCCAAAGCAGGAAAAGCAGAGGATTTTTTCCGTTCAGCGGTTACTGGAGGTACATTGTTTAGTTCACTTGGTTTTTATTATGCAGGTCCTATAGATGGTCATGATTTATCAAGCTTAGTTCCAATTTTAAAAAACGCAAAAGAGTCAAGACATGAGGGCCCTATAATGATTCATATCAAAACTCAAAAAGGGAAAGGTTATTCTTATGCAGAAAAAGCAAATGATCATTATCATGGAGTGTCAAAATTTAATGTTGAGACTGGCGAACAAGTAAAGAGCAAATCAAACCTTCCAGCTTATACAAAAGTATTTGCAAACACGTTAGTTAAACATGCCAAAAAAGATAGCAAAATAGTAGGAATAACAGCAGCGATGCCAGGAGGGACTGGTATGGATATTTTTGGAAAGGAGTTTCCAAATAGAATGTTTGATGTAGGAATAGCAGAACAACATGCTGTAACTTTTGCAGCCGGTCTAGCAACCGAAGGATACAAACCATATGCTGCAATTTATTCTACATTTTTACAGAGAGCATATGATCAAGTTGTCCACGATGTTGCCATTCAAAGTTTACCAGTCAGATTCGCGATAGATAGAGCGGGATTAGTTGGTGCTGATGGCTCAACACATGCTGGTTCATTTGATATAACTTACTTATCAACTTTGCCTAACTTTGTAGTAATGGCAGCAAGTGATGAAGCTGAATTAGTTAAAATGATTAATACCTCAGTAGATATAAATGATAGACCTTCTGCAATTAGATATCCAAGAGGAACTGGAGTAGGTGTTGATCTCCCTTCAATAGACGAAAAAATTGAAATTGGTAAAGGGAGAGTTGTTCAACAAGGGACACAAGTTTGTATTTTAAACCTCGGTACTCGACTTGAAGAGTGCAAGTTAGCTGCAGAGGAATTAAAAGCAAAAGGAGTTTCAACAACTTTAATAGACGCTAGATTTGCTAAGCCTTTAGACGAAGAACTTATACTAAAATCTGCTAAGGAACATGAGCTTATGATAACTGTTGAGGAAGGTTCAATAGGTGGTTTCGGTTCTCACGTTAAAAATTTATTAGCTGAAAGAGGAGTATTTGACAAAGGTTTAAAATTTAGATCAATGACTTTACCAGATGAATTTATTGAACAAGATGATCCAAAAAAAATGTACGATAAAGCTGGATTAAATAGTTCTCAAATTTCTAAGAAAATTAATAATATTTTGTTTCAAAAAGAGACAATAAGAGTTGTGAAAAATTAATTTAAGCTAACTACATTGGGCTTTATTCATTAAGTAGTGGTCAAGTAAAACACAGTTCATCATAGCCTCACCAATTGGCACAGCTCTAATTCCTACACAAGGATCGTGTCTACCTTTAACAGATATTGAAGTATTTTTCCCAAATTTATTTATAGTTTTTCTACTAGTTAAAATTGACGATGTTGGTTTGACAGCAAAAGATGCAACAATTTCTTGGCCCGTAGAAATTCCACCAAGAATTCCACCTGCTTTATTTGAATTGAATTTTAATTTATTTCCTTTTGAGGAAATTTCATCTGAATTTTGTTCTCCACTTAATTGTGCTGAGTTCATTCCTGCACCAATATTTACGCCTTTAACTGCATTAATACTCATTAGACCTGAAGCTATGTCAGTATCCAATTTTGAATAAATTGGAGCACCTAAACCAACTGGAATACCTCTTGCTCTTATTTCAATCACTGCTCCACATGAGGATCCTGATTTTCTTACACCAAGCAAATATTTTTCCCATAATTTAATCATTGATTTATCAGGACAAAAAAATGGATTTTTTGAAATTACCTTATCGTTCCATTGATTTGTATCACATCCAAGAATTCCTAGCTGAGTTACTGCACCAATTACTTTAAATTTTTTACCTAATTTTTTTTGAAGTACTACTTTTGCTATTGCACCGGCCGCAACTCGTGCTGCGGTTTCTCTAGCAGAAGATCTGCCACCACCTCTATAGTCTCTAATTCCATATTTTTTGAAATAAGTAAAATCTGCATGACCTGGTCTGAACTTATCTTTAATATTACTATAATCTTTGGATCTCATATCTTTATTGTAGATTATAAGTGAAATAGGTGTTCCTGTAGTTTTTCCCTCAAATACTCCTGACAATATTTGAACTTTGTCATCCTCTTTTCGCTGAGTTGTAAATTTAGATTGTCCTGGTTTTCTTTTTTCTAATTCTATTTGAATATCTTGCTCTTTAAGATTTATGTTTGGAGGGCAACCATCAACAATACAACCAATTGCAGGCCCATGAGACTCTCCCCAAGTTGTGAAACGAAATAGCTTTCCAAAAGTATTAAATGACATTATTTATATTATATAGATTATTTTGTTTAAATTATGAATCAAAAAAACTCTTTAGGTCTTAATAGTTGCTTTCTTGATATAGATGATCCAATTCTATTATTTCATGAATGGATGGAGGAAGCAAAGAAAACTGAGCCAAATGATCCAAACGCTGTTGCTTTGGCCACGTCAAATAAAAAAAATGTTCCTTCAGTTAGAATGGTTTTACTTAAGGATTTCAATAAAGATGGATTTGTATTTTATACAAATTTAAATAGTCAAAAGGGAAATGAATTAAAAGAAAATCCATATGCTGCGATGTGTTTCCATTGGAAAAGTCTCCTAAGACAAATAAGAATTAATGGAAAGGTGTCATTGGTTTCTGATCAGGTTGCAGATGAATATTATTCATCTAGAGCGTATGAAAGTCGAATAGGAGCATGGGCTTCTAAGCAAAGTGAAGAGTTAAATTCGCGAGAACAATTGTTAAAATCTATAAAAGATTACAAAAAAAAATATAGCAACAAATTAGATGTACCAAGACCAAGTCACTGGTCTGGATGGGTTTTATCTCCAAATAGTATTGAATTTTGGTTAGATGGTGAGAACAGAATCCACGAGAGATTAAAATACAATAAAGATAACTCCGGGAAGTGGATAAAGTCTTTATTAAGTCCTTAAAAATTTCTTGATAAACTAAATGATGTTAATCTTTTAAGAATATTTTTTTCTTCAGAATCTTTAAATACACTTAGAGAATTTGAGGCTAAATTTATATAGTGCTGTGCTTTTTGATAGCATTCCTGAATTATTTTATACTTATTTATAAGAGCAATAATTTCATTAAAGTCATCTTTTGTTCTTAACTCTTTTTTAAACATATTTGATAAAATTCTCTTTTCATCATTTCCTAATTTTTGAAAAAGTAAAATTATTGGTAAGGTAATTTTTCCTTCAAAAAAATCTTGACCAATTTTTTTACCAAATAGTTTGAGCTCAGAATTATAGTCTAGTGTGTCGTCTGCTATTTGAAAAGTTAATCCCAAGTTTCTTCCATAAAATTCTAAAGCATCTTTTTCTTTATTTTCTGCATCAGATAAAATTGCGCCAACTTTAGTTGCTGCTGCAAATAACTCAGCAGTTTTTGCTGAGATTATTTTTAAATATGTTTCTTCCAGCATATCAACTTCACCTTTGTGTTGAAGTTGTAGAACTTCTCCTTGAGCAATTTTAGATGAAGTTGACGATAATAATTTTAAAACTTCTAGGTTTCCGTCTTCTACCATCATTTCAAAACATCTACTCAATAGATAATCTCCAATTAAAACTGACGAATGATTATCCCAAACTTTGTTTAAAGTTTCTTTTCCTCTTCTAACAGTGCCTTCATCAATTACATCATCATGCATTAATGTTGCGCTGTGAATTAATTCAACACATGCAGCTAAATTTATATCTCTAGAGCCTTTAGAGTAACCGCATAATTTTGCACTACCCAATGTTAGTAAAGCTCTTAGTCTTTTTCCTCCAGTTTCTATATGATAATCTGTCATTTTTTGAACCAGCTGTACGTCACTAGATAACTTTGATTTTATTTTTTCTTCAGTTAAAACCAGTTTTTCTTCAACCGAGTCTTTAAGCTGAAAATATGAATCATTTATTTGATTTTTAAGCTGTACAACTGTTCCCATAAGATTTTTAAATTAGTATAATTTGTTTATATATATTACTTATCAATTGACGCACCAGTTTCTTCAATTATAAGTAGTCTTTATATTCAATAAATAATTCTATAAGACTTACCTATGTTCTCTTTTTTTAAAAAGAAAAAAATTGTTGCTCACTTAAAATTAAGTGGGGTTATTGGTAATGCAGGAAAATTTAAACAAGGTATTGATTTTGCAGGTCAAGAGGAACTAATTAAAAAGGCTTTTTCTCTAAAAAAAGCGGCATGTGTTGCTATATCAATCAATTCTCCAGGAGGATCACCAGTTCAATCTCATTTAATCTACAGCTTTATTAGACAACAAGCAAAAAAACACAAAAAAGAAGTTATTGTATTCGCTGAAGATGTAGCAGCTTCTGGAGGCTATTTAATTTCTTGTGCTGGGGACGAAATTTATGCAAATTCAAGTTCAATAATTGGATCCATAGGAGTGATATATTCTTCTTTTGGATTTACAGAGTTAATAAAAAAAATTGGGGTTGAAAGAAGAGTTCATACTGCTGGCAAAAATAAAAGCACACTTGATCCATTTTTAGAAGAAAAAAACGAGGATATTGAAAGATTAAAAAATATTCAATTGGATCTTCATAAAGATTTTATAGATGTTGTTGAGAAAAGTAGGGGATCAAAATTAAACAAATCTGATGTAGAACTTTTTTCAGGTGAGTTTTGGTCAGGCAGTAAAGCAAAAAATTTAGGATTGATTGACGGAATAGGTAACGCACATGAAATATTAAAAGATAAATTTGGTGAGGATGTAATTATTAAAAAATTTGAAAAATCAAAGGGATGGTTAAGTCAAAAACTTTCTTCATCTAGCAATCAAGTAGATCAAATAGCAAGCATTTTAGATGAAAGATCAATTTGGCAAAGATATGGTTTCTAAAGCAAAAAAAGAAAAAAAAAAAATTCAAACATTCCAAGATACAATTTTAAATCTTCAGAAATTTTGGAGTAAAAAGGGGTGCGTTATTCTTCAGCCTTACGATATGGAGGTTGGTGCAGGAACTTTTCATCCAGCTACTACCCTAAGATCACTAGGAACTAAACCATGGAAAGCAGCTTACGTACAACCATCAAGAAGACCCACAGATGGAAGATATGGAGATAATCCAAACAGGTTACAACACTATTATCAATTTCAAGTTTTAATCAAACCTTCTCCTGAAAATATAAAAAAACTTTATTTAAATAGTTTGTCTACTATAGGAATAGATCATAACGATCATGATATAAGGTTTGTTGAAGATGATTGGGAAAGTCCAACATTAGGTGCCGCAGGATTGGGATGGGAAGTTTGGTGTGATGGAATGGAAATTACTCAATTCACCTATTTTCAACAAATGGCTGGATTTGATTGTAAACCTGTATCAGTTGAAATCACTTATGGCTTAGAAAGAATTTGTATGTTCACCCAAAAAGAAAAAAATGTTTATGATTTATTGTGGAATGATGAAGGTGTAAAATATCAAGAAGTTTTTCATCAAGCCGAAAAAGAATTTTCAGCATACAATTTTGAACATGCGAATGTAGAAACACTTTTGAAAATGTTTGAAATGCATGAGTCAGAGGCAAAAGATTTGGTAGAAAAAAAAATTTCATTACCGGCATATGATCAATGTTTAAAAGCCAGTCATGTGTTTAATATTCTAGATGCAAGAGGTGCAATCAGTGTCGCACAAAGAGCTGGTTATATTGCTAGAATAAGAGATATTACAAAATCTGCGGCTGGCGTTTGGTTAGATAGTCAAAAATAATGTCAGAGTTTTTTTTAGAATTATTTAGTGAAGAAATTCCTTCAAATCTTCAACAAAATTTAAGGGAAGACTTACTTAAAAGTTTTAATGATTTATTTTTAGAAAAATCAATTTTATTTAAAAAAAGCTCTTCATATTCAACACCAAACAGACTAGTGGTATTATTTGAAGGTGTTCAAAAGAATGTTGTACTAAAATCTGAGGAGATTAAAGGTCCAAATATTAAGTCACCAGAGGTAGCACTCGAGGGGTTTGTTAGATCAAATAAAGTCTTAAAAAAGGATCTCTACCAAAAGAAAACAGACAAAGGAGAATTTTATTTTTTCAAGACAAAATCAAAAAAATTGCACACACATGAATTATTAGAGGAATTTATCCCAATATTATTAAATAAAATTCAATGGAAAAAATCAATGTATTGGGGAACTTTTGACCTAAATTGGGGTAGACCTTTAAAGTCAATTCTAGCTGTATTTGACAAAAAAAAGTTAAATTTTAATTTTCATCACCTAACATCTTCTAACTCTACTTTTATTGATAAAGAATTTGAGGAAAATAAAAAGTCTTTCTTAGAATTTAAAAATTATAAAAGTTTTTTTAAAAAAATTGATATTATCGTTGATCACAATGAAAGAAAAAAATTAATAGAAAAAAAATTTAATAATATATTAAAAAATAAAAATATTAAGATCCAACATAATCCTAGATTACTTAATGAAGTTGTAGATTTAACAGATCAACCAAATATCCTTCTTTGTGAATTTGATAAAAAATTTTTAAATATTCCAAAAGAAATATTAATTATTACCATGCAATACCATCAAAAATATTTTCCTATATTTGATAATAAAGAAAATATTACCAATGAGTTTTTAGTGGTTGCAAACAAAAAAGACAAAAAGGGATTAATTAAATTAGGAAATGAAAGAGTAGTTGAAGCAAGATTAAGGGATGCAGAATTTTTTTGGAAAAAAGACAAATCTCAAAATATGGTCAAAAAAGTTACTGAATTAAAATCAATGAATTATTTTAAAGGATTGGGAAGTTATTTCGATAAAGCTCAAAGAATGAGAAAATTGGGTGGAATGATATCTGATGAACTTTTAATCAGTAAAGAAAAAGTTGAATTGTCAGCATCAATTTGTAAAGTTGATTTATTATCAGAACTAGTAGGTGAATTTCCAGAACTCCAAGGTGTAATGGGAGGTTATTTTGCTAACGCACAAGGTTTTGATAAAGATTTAGCTTTGGCAATAAGTGAGCAATATTTACCCACAGGCTCAGGTTCAAGAGTTCCAAAAAAACCATTTAGCATAGCCCTTTCTTTGGCTGATAAGATAGATACTTTAGTTGGTTTTTTTGGTTTAAACCAAAAGCCTACAAGTTCTAAAGATCCGTATGCTCTAAGAAGATTAGCATTGGGGGTAATAAGAATAATAGTTGAAAATAAAAAAGATTTTAAAATAAAAGATTTAATTAATTATTCTTCAAGCTTGTATTTAGATCAAGGTTTTGAAATTAATAACCAATCTTTACAAAATGAATTATCAGATTTTTTAATGGATAGATTAAAATATCACATGAAGGAAGAAAATATTAGAAATGATATAATTCAAGCATCAACCAGTTCTTTTAAATTAGATCAATCTGTTATTATTTTTAATAAAGCTAAACATTTAAATAAAATTATTAACAAACCTAATGGTTTAGATATTGTTGCAAGCTATAAAAGAGCCTCAAATATTTTAGACGGTGAATTAAAAAATAATAAAATAGAATTATCAAATACAACTGACCCTGGTATTTTTAAAACTGAGTTAGAAAAAAACCTATTTAAAAAAATTAGTGAATTAAGGAAATATTTCTCAGGTATTAATAAAGATGAAAATTATGTTCAAACATTGAACAATTTAGCTAACGTTAAAAAAGAGGTTTTTGACTTTTTTGACAATGTAATTGTTAATGAAAATGATCCGGTCATAAAGAAGAATAGGCTGGAACTAATCCAAATGATGTGTAAAACGTTCAACAATTATGTTAATTTTTCCCTAATCGACTCCCATTAATGAAAAAACTTATATTAAACTTTAATTCTAAGGATAGTAAAAAAATTAAAAATCCTAAAAACTTTTTAGGAGGAAAAGGTGCTAATCTTTCTGAAATGGGAAGAATGGGTCTCCCAGTACCTCCTGGTTTTACAATATCTACAAAAGTTTGTGAAATTTTTTATAAGGATAAAAAAAAATTAAATAAAAATTTAATTTCTCAAATTAAAAAAGAATTAAAATTAATTGAAAAAGATGTTTCTAAAAAATTTGGAGACTTAAAAAATCCACTTTTGTTGTCTGTACGTTCAGGCGCAAGAGTATCAATGCCAGGCATGATGGATACTATTTTAAATCTGGGTCTGAACGATAAAACAGTTAAAGCTTTAGCAATCAAAACTTCAAATGGAAGATTTGCTAAAGATAGTTATAGAAGATTCATTCAAATGTACGGCAATGTGGTAATGGGCGTAGAAGGTTATCATTTTGAGGAATTAATTGAAAATTATAAACTTACTAAAGGTGTTTTGTTAGATACAGATTTAGATGAAAGTGATTGGGATGGATTAATTGAAGATTTTAAAAGAACAGTAAGAGAAAAGGCAAAAAAAGATTTTCCTCAAGATGTTCATGAACAATTGCTAGGAGCAATAAGTTCAGTATTTTTATCGTGGGAAAGTAATAGAGCAAAAGTTTATAGAAAATTAAATCAAATCCCAGCTGAGTGGGGAACTGCTGTAAATGTTCAATCAATGGTTTTTGGAAATATGGGTGATGATTGCGCAACAGGAGTTGTGTTTACCAGAAATCCATCAGATGGATCAAATGAAATATATGGTGAGTATTTAATTAATGCGCAAGGCGAAGATGTTGTAGCGGGTACAAGGACTCCTCAATACATAACAAAAAAAGCTAGGAGAGATGCTAAAGTAAAAGAATTATCAATGGAAGAAGCTATGCCTCAAGTTTTTAAAGAACTTCAAAAAATTTTGAAAAAATTAGAGATGCACTACAAAGATATGCAAGACGTAGAGTTTACCGTTGAAAATAATAAATTATGGATGCTTCAAACAAGATCAGGAAAAAGGACAGCAAAATCGGCAGTCAAGATTGCAGTTGATATGGTTAAAGAAAAATTAATTTCAAAAAAAGAAGCTGTGTTAAGAATTGACCCAAATTCTCTGGATACACTTTTGCACCCTACTTTGGACGAAAAAAGCTCAATAAATGTAATCGCAAATGGATTGCCTGCATCGCCAGGTGCAGCCAGTGGTAAAGTTGTATTTACATCAGAAGAGGCTGAAAGATTAACTGCAATGATGCAAGATACAATTTTGGTAAGAGTAGAGACCTCCCCAGAAGACATACAAGGAATGCATGCTGCAAAAGGAATTTTGACAGCCAGAGGAGGAATGACAAGTCATGCAGCTGTTGTAGCTAGAGGTATGGGCAGACCATGCGTATCAGGATCAAGTGAAATTGATATAAACTATGAAAATAAATCTTTTAAAACTTCTTCAATGGAGATTAAAGAGGGAGACATAATTACTATAGATGGTTCAACTGGAAGAATTATTGCTGGAAGTGTTTCAACTGTGAAACCAGAAATATCTGGTGATTTTTCTAAGCTAATGTATTGGGCTGATAATTTTAGAAAATTAAAAGTAAGAACAAATTCAGAGACACCAAAAGATACTAAAACAGCAAAAGATTTTGGTGCTGAGGGTATTGGACTATGTAGAACTGAACATATGTTTTTTGATGAAGAAAGAATTCTGTCTGTGAGAGAAATGATATTATCAAAAACAAAAGAAGACAGAGCATTAGCACTAGAAAAGCTATTGCCGCATCAAAGAAAAGATTTTATTGATATTTTTAAAATTATGAGTGGATTACCAGTAACAGTAAGATTGTTGGACCCACCATTGCATGAATTTTTACCACGCACAGAAAAGGAAATTAATGAGGTTGCTAACATAGTTAATCTTCCACTTAAAGAGGTTGTGTCAAGGATTGAAGAGCTTCATGAGCAAAATCCTATGCTAGGTCATAGAGGATGTCGACTTGGAATATCATTTCCTGAAATTTATGAAATGCAGTGTAAAGCAATATTTGAAGCATTAATACAACTTAAAAAAAATAAAATTAAATCAGCATTTCCTGAAATAATGATACCTTTAGTATCTACTGAAGCCGAGATAAAAATAATGAAAGATTTAGTAATTAAAACTGCAAGTCAAGTTCAACAAGAACATAAATTGAAAATAGAATTTTTAGTAGGTACGATGATTGAATTACCCAGAGCAGCAATTAAAGCAAAGGATATTGCAAAGCATGCTGAATTTTTTAGTTTTGGAACAAATGATTTAACTCAAACCACTTTTGGGATTAGTAGGGATGATAGTGGAAAATTTTTAAATGATTATTTAGAAAACAAAATATTTTCTGTTGATCCTTTTGTCTCAATAGATGATGGAGTTTCAGATTTGGTTGAAATAGCAGTAGAAAAAGGATTAAAACAAAACAAAAATCTTAAATTAGGAATCTGTGGAGAGCATGGGGGAGATCCACGTAGTATATCTTTTTGTTCTAAAGCAGGATTGAATTATGTTTCTTGTTCACCTTATAGAGTTCCTATTGCTAGATTAGCTGCTGCCCAAGCAGAACTTAAAAAATAAATAATTTATATGGGTTTAAATAAATATTATAATATTGCTAAAAAAAATTTATTTCCATTAACAAGAAGCCTTACGGGACAAGGTGTTAGAAAAACATTAAAGATTATTCAAAGTGAGTTTAAAAACCTTAAAATTAAAAAGATAAAATCTGGAACAAGAGTATTTGACTGGAAAACTCCTCCAGAGTGGAATGTCTTAGATGGTTATATCTTAGATAAATATAATAATAAGATTGTAGATTTTAAAAAAAATAATCTACATTTAGTTGGATATTCAATGCCAATTAAAAAAAAAATATTTAAGAAAGAATTGTTTGAAAAGTTATATTTTTTAAAAAATCAACCAGATGCAATTCCTTATATCACATCATATTATAAAAAAAGTTGGGGATTTTGTATTTCATACAATCAGTTTAAAAAATTTCAAAAAAAATATTCATCAAAAGATAAATTTAAAGTTGTAATAAATTCAAGTTTCAAAAAAAATGGAGACTTAAATTATGGAGAGTTAATTTTGAAAGGGAAATCAAAAAAAGAAATTTTAATTTCTACATATATTTGTCATCCTTCAATGGCAAATAATGAGTTATCTGGACCCATTGTTTCTATGAGTTTAATAAACCATTTTAGAAAAAAGAAATTAAATAAAACTTTAAGATTTATTTTTATACCTGAAACAATTGGTTCAATTTCTTATTTAAGTAAAAATCTAAAATATTTAAAAAAAAATGTAATTGGTGGTTATAATCTTTCTTGTATAGGAGATGAAAGACAACATTCTTGTATGTTTTCAAAATACAAAAATTCACCATCAGATGAAGCAATTATTGAGGCTTATAGATTATTAAAAATAAAGAATTATAAAGTTTATTCTTTTTTGAAAAGGGGATCTGATGAAAGACAATATAATTCACCAGGTGTAGATTTGAAGATATCATCAATTTTTAGAACAAAATATCACGAATATCCAGAGTACCATACTTCTTTAGATAATTTTGATTTGGTTACAGTTAAAGGCTGTCTTGGAGGTTTTAAAGTTGCAAAAAAATCAATTGAAATCATGTTGAAAAGAATTTATCCAGAGTTTAAGTTTTTATGTGAACCACAGATGACTAAAAGAAACCTTTATCCATCATTATCAGTAAAAGGAACAAAAAAGCCAATTAAAAATTATATGAATTTTCTTCAATACTCAGATGGAACAAACTCTCTAGAAAAAATTTCAAAACTAATTATGTTGAATAATAAAATAGTTAAAAAAATTTATTTATTATTAGAGAAAAATAAACTAATAAAATAATCTTAATTAAAAAATTTGACTATGAAAAAAATTGACTCTTTTAAGCATTTCAATAAAAAAAATTCTGTAAATGAATATTCCCAAATGTATAAAAAATTAACATTTGATGTAAAATATCCTGCGAATGTAAAAAGAGAAGAAATTTTTGTAAATCTTCTAAAAAAGCATAAACCAAAAAAAATTGTAGACGCTGGTTGTGGTGCAGGAATGCCTTTAATTGACATCAAAAAAAGAGGATTTGACATTATTGGTTACGATAAAGCTGCCAATATGGTTTCAGAGGCGCATAAAAATTTAAAAAGGTCTAGATTATCTAGTGATTTAATATTTGCTGATGATTTTGAAAATCCAAAAAAAATTAAAAACAATTCTGTAGATTGTATTTTGGGAATGGGTGCTTTTTATTATTCAAAAAATGTTAATAAAACACTTTTAAATCAAAGAAAAAAATTAAGAAAAAATGGAAGATTAATTTTTTCTCTAAGAAACAGATTGTTTGATATTGCTACATTAAATAATTATTCTAAAATTTTTTTAGACGAACTTTATGAAGTCAAGTCACTTAAAAAAAATTGGAAGAAAAAATATAACATTTTGACTAAAAATTTTTCAGATAGAAAAAAATTTAAATTTAAAAATATTGATGAAAAAGGTGTCAATAACCATGTTCCACATAACCCAATTACTCTTCCTGGCGAAATGGCTAAATTAGGATTAAAAGTTGAAGGAATATATTTTTATCATTTTCATGCTCTCCCTCCCTTATTTGAAAATTTTGATAAATTATACTACAGAAAAATTTCTTGGAAAATAGAAAACCCTCTAGACTGGAGAGGTTTTTTCTTAGCTTCCACATTTGTTGTAGATTGTAAAAAAATATAAATTAAAAAAAAATTACGGAAAAACAAATAAAAAAAAGTAGGGGCGTTCTGTTGCCAGGTGCCCCAGACCCCGTTTGCTTAATTAACTAAGTTAATTAGGCAGCAAGTGCGTAACTTTCGTTAGCAATTATAAATTAGCCCGTTACGGTGGAACAATCCCGAACGAAAGAATAGCCTTTAGTCACCCGTCGAATCTAGTTCACCCCCATAAGTTGTAATGGTGGAGGTGGTGGGTACTGCCCCCACGTCCGCAATGGTTATTACGAAATTCGTTTATCGTCGTAGTTGGAAAACCAACATTATTAATATAAAAGTAATTACAACAGATTCAATAACAATCATGAAATTAACTAAAGAACAACAAGAAGAAATTAAAAATCAACAATCTCAAAGCAATCAAACAAAAAGAGTTACAGCTCCTGAGCTTGAAAAAATCCTATATGAAGCAATTCCAGCTTTAGATCATGGTTTTGTAAGAGTTGTTGATTATATGGGCGATGACACATCCATAGTTCAATCAGCTAGAGTATCGTACGGAAAAGGAACCAAACAAGTTTCAACAGACAAAGGTTTAATAAAATATTTGATGAGGCATTGGCACAGCACTCCATTCGAAATGTGTGAAATTAAATATCATGTTAAGCTTCCAATATTTATTGCAAGACAATGGATTAGACATAGAACTGCAAATGTTAATGAATATTCTGCTAGATATTCAATTTTAGATAAAGAATTTTATTTGCCATCACAAGAAAATTTAGCTGCTCAATCAACTAGTAACCGACAGGGTAGAGGAGATGTCTTAGAAGGGAAACAGGCGGAGGAAGTTTTGGAACTTTTAAAAAGTGATGCAGAGAGAACTTATGATAATTATGAGACCATGCTTAATGAAAGATTTGATGGATCAACTATTGATGAAAATAAAAAAGGCTTAGCTAGAGAACTTGCAAGAATGAATTTAACACTAAATACCTATACACAATGGTATTGGAAAACTGATTTATTAAATTTGATGAATTTTTTAAGATTAAGAGCTGATAGTCATGCTCAATATGAAATTAGAGTTTATGCCGACATAATGCTGGATACTGTAAAAAAATGGGTCCCCACAACTTATGATGCTTTTATGGATTATAGAGTTGGAGGTACTGAGGTTTCTGCAAAAGGAAAATTAATTATTCAAAAATTTATCAAAGGTGAAAATGTGGATATTGAAAGTTCTGGTTTATCTAAAAGAGAGTGGAATGAATTAATGACTGCTTTTGATCTTAAAGATAAGTTGATTTAATTTTTTCAGCAAAATTTAAATATATTTTAGAAATTTCATGTTCAGGTCTAGCCTCTACAATTGGCTTGCCTTCGTCTCCTGTTGTACCAACTTCTGGATTAATTGGAATCTCACCCAGAAATTCTTTTTGAAATTCCTCTGCAGTTTTCTTAACCCCACCTTCTCCAAAAATTTTATATTTTTTCCCATCGTCTCCAATGAAAAAACTCATGTTATCAACTAAACCTAAGATTTTAACTCCAAGTTTATCAAACATTTTTATTCCTCTCTTAACATCTAAAAGAGCCACTTCTTGAGGTGTGCTCACAATTATTGCACCATCCATTTTTATTTCTTGTGAAAATGTAAGTTGAGTGTCACCAGTTCCTGGAGGCATATCAACGATAATAAAATCTAAATCTTTCCAATTTACTTTCTGAGTAAAAGTTTTAATTGCACTTGTTACCATAGGACCACGCCATATCATTGGAGTTTGTTGGTCAGCTAAAAAACCAATAGACATACACTGAATATCATATTTTGTAATTGGATCTAATTTTTGACCATCGCTTTTTGGTTTTTCATTAATATCAAACATTTTAGGAATTGATGGACCATAAATGTCTGCATCTAAGAGACCAACCTTGCATCCAACTTTTTTCAAAGCTAGAGCAAGATTTGTTGCAAATGTAGATTTTCCAACACCACCTTTTGCACTAGAGATTGCAATTGTAAACTTAGTTCCAAGAATAGGGTTTTTAGTGAATTTTTTAGGCTCTAACTTACTTTTGATTGCGGCACTAAGTTCAGGTTTTTTATCAGTCATAAAAGTATCATTACTTGTTTTTTGTAATAAAGACACTATATACTTTGGCATATGTCAGACGATTTTAAAGGTCAAAGTCCTTGGGGAGCACCTCCTGGTGGAGGTGGCAGTGGTAATGGGTCAGGTAGAGGTCCGAGACCACCAAACGTCGATGAATTAATCAGAGATCTTCAAGATAAAATTAAAAGATTTTTACCTGGTGGTAAAACTTCAGGAGGAAAATCAATAAGTCTAATTTTATTAGTTTTAGTTTTTGTATGGTTAGCTAGCGGACTTTATAGAGTATTACCCGATGAACAAGGGGTGGTATTAAGATTTGGTAAGTTTGTAAAAACCACACAGCCTGGTTTGAATTATCATATACCCTTTCCTGTTGAGACTGTGCAGACTCCAAAAGTCACTAAAGTTAACCGAATGGACATTGGTTTTAGATCTGAGAGAGATAGTGGTTTCTCTACAGGTGGAGGAGTTGCTGATGTACCACAAGAAAGTCTGATGTTAACTGGAGATGAAAATATTGTTAACATTGACTTCTCAGTATTTTGGGTAATTAAAGACGCTGGTAATTTTTTATTCAAAATTCAAGATCCAGAAGGGACAGTAAAAGCAGCTGCTGAAACTGCAATGAGAGAAGTGATTGCAAAAAGTGATATTCAACCAATTTTAACAGAAGGAAGATCTAAAATTGAGCTTGAAACTCAAGAAATTATTCAAACTATTTTAGATGATTATGAAAGTGGAATTCAAATTACACAGGTGCAAACGCAAAAAGCTGATCCACCTGATCAAGTAATTGATGCATTTAGGGATGTACAGGCTGCAAGGGCAGACATGGAAAGATCAAAAAACGAGGCCGAAGCCTATGCAAACGATGTTATTCCAAGAGCACGAGGGGAAGCACAAAAAATTTTACAAGCAGCAGAAGCATACAAAAAAGAAGTTGTTGCAAAAGCAGAAGGTGAAGCAAGTAGATTTATAGCGATCTATAATGAGTATAAAAATGCAAAAGCAGTCACTCAAGAGAGAATGTATTTAGAAACAATGGAGAAAGTTTTAGCTGACATAGATAAAGTAATTATAGAAAAAAATGCAGGCTCAGGAGTAGTTCCATACTTACCTTTGCCTGAATTAAAAAAGAAAGCGACAAATTAAAATGAAAGCTGGAAAAATATTAGCAGGAGTATTAGTTGCAATTGGAGTTGTGGCTTTTTTATCAGTAATTATAGTTAAAGAGGTTAACCAAGCAATTATTCTTCAGTTTGGTGATCCAAAAAGAATTATAATGAAGCCAGGATTAAACTTTAAAATTCCGTTCATTCAGAACGTTGTTTATTTAGATAAAAGAATTTTAAACTTAGATGCTCCGCCCGAAGAGGTTATTGCGTCAGATCAGAAACGTTTAATTGTTGATGCATTTGCAAGATTTCAAATCGTTGATCCACTAAAGTTTTATATTTCAGTTGGAAATGAAAGAGTTGCGAGATCAAGATTATCGACAATTATAAATTCAAGAATTAGAAATGTATTAGGTCAAGAGGAATTACAAACATTATTATCTAAAGATAGATCCAAGCAAATGGCGTTAATTAAAGAAGGTGTAAATAATGAAGCGCAAAATTTTGGAATTAATATTGTTGATGTTAGAATTAAAAGAGCAGATTTACCTCAAGCCAACAGCGATGCAATTTATAGAAGAATGCAGACTGAAAGGGAAAGAGAAGCTAAAGAATTTAGAGCAAAAGGTGCAGAGATGGCAGTAACTATTACTTCAACAGCAGATAAGGAAGTTACAGTAATCTTAGCAGATGCTCAAAAACAATCGGAGATCATGAAAGGTGAAGGTGATGGACAAAGAAATAGAATATTTGCCGATGCCTTTGGTCAAGATCCTGAGTTTTTTGCTTTCTATAGAGCTATGCAGGCATATGAAAAAGCTCTTATTGGTGGTGAAACTTCTTTAATTTTATCACCTGATAGTGAATTTTTTAAATTTTTTGGAAATATAAAACCCGAAATTCAACAATAACTCTTAAATGCGCGAGCTAGTTATAGCTTTTGGTCTTTTCTTATTTATTGAAGGAATTTTATACGCCTTATTTCCAGCAAAAATGAAAAGTATGTTGAAAAAATTAGAACTTGTTAAGGATAGTCAGCTTAGATCAGGTGGACTTATTTTTGCAGTAATAGGTTTTATAATTATTTATTACATTAAGAGCTAATATGAAAAAAATTAAAATTATATTTTTAACAATAATTTTATCATTCACTTTTTCATTAAATGCAAACTCTAAACCAGTTCCTGCTTCATTTGCAGATCTTGCTGAAAAATTAATGCCATCTGTTGTAAACATTTCCACAAGAACTACTATCACAACAAATGCTAATCCTTTTCCTTTTCAATTCCCTCCAGGGTCTCCTTTTGAGGATATGTTTAAAGAATTTGGGACACCTCAAGAAAGACAATCAGCTGCATTAGGCTCTGGATTTATAATAGATGATAAAGGAATTGTAGTTACAAATAATCATGTAATTCAGGATGCTGACGACATCATTGTTAGAGTAAATGGAGATCAAGAATTTAAAGCAAAGGTTTTGGGTGCTGACCCCCTAATGGACATTGCTGTTTTACAACTAGAAACAGATGAGAAGTTTATCCCTGTGGCCTTTGGAGATTCCGACAAAGCTAGAATTGGCGATTGGGTTTTGGCAATTGGAAATCCATTTGGTTTAGGAGGCACCGTTACTGCAGGAATTATTTCAGCTAGAAATAGATCAATTGGTTTATCAAGATATGAAGATTTTATTCAAACAGATGCTTCTATAAACTCTGGTAATTCAGGTGGACCTTTGTTTGATATGGAAGGAAATGTAATAGGAATTAATACAGCAATTCTTGGACGTAATGGTTCTATTGGAATTGGATTTTCTATACCATCCAACAGTGCACAAATAGTAATTAAACAATTAATTGAATTTGGCGAAACAAAAAGAGGATGGTTAGGAGTTAGAATTCAAGATGTAACAAAAGAAATTGCTGAGGTTGAAAAATTAGACAAAGCAAGGGGAGCATTAGTTGCTAGTGTTGCAGAAAATAGTCCATCAGAAAAAGCAGGAATACAAGCTGGCGATATTATTTTAGAATTTAATGGAGAAAAAATAAACCAAATGAAAGAACTTCCAGCTATTGTAGCACGGACAGAAGTTGGAAAAAAAGTTGAAGTTAAAGTTTGGAGAGATAAAAAAGAGATCATTAAAAATGTTATTTTAGGAAGATTAGAAACTTCAGATGATTTTAAAATAAGTAAAAATCAAGAAACTCAAAAACAGAATAATGAAGAAATAATTGAAAGTTTAAGAATTGCAGTAAGACCATTAACTAAGGAAGATATTAAAAATAGAAATTTGCCAAACCAGACTACAGGACTTGTGATAACAAAAATTGCAAACAACAGCCCTGTAGCAAATTCAATTGAGCTTAATAGTATTATTATTGAAGCTCAGAAGAAGAAAATTAGATCAGCTAATGACTTAAGAGATATTACTAAAGAAGTCATTAATTCAAATCAAAAGACAGTTTTACTTGCAATCTATAATAATCAAAATCAAAGACGATACATTGGTGTTAAGCTAGACTAGTAATGGATTTAAAATCCAAGATAATATTAATATCTGGACCCACAGCATCAGGAAAATCAAGTTTTGCAATTAAAGTTGCAAAAAAATTAGATGGAGAGATTATTAATGCAGATAGCATGCAAGTATACAAAGAGCTTAAAATTTTGTCAGCTAGACCAGATCCAAAAAAATATCAGAAAATAAAACATCACTTATATGGTTTTCATAATGTATCAAAAAACTTCTCCACAGGTGATTGGCTTAAGCTAGTAATTAAAAAAATTAAGGAAGTTCAAAGAAGAAAAAAAACTCCAATTCTTGTTGGAGGGACAGGTTTATACTTTAAAGCTTTAACTGATGGTTTAGTTAAAATACCAAATATTTCATTAAAATTAAGGAAACAAATTAGAGATTTGCAGAAAAAACTTGGACAAAAGAAGTTTTATGAAAAACTATTAAAATTAGATCCGTCCTCAAGTGGAAAAATAAACCCTACAGACACTCAAAGATCTATTAGAGCTTATGAAGTTAAAAAGTTTACAAAAAAATCTCTAACTGAATGGTTTAAAAACACAAAATCAAACTTCGTGGAAGATGATTTTTTTAAAGTTTATATTGATTACCCTAGACAAGAGTTAATTGAGCGAATTAATGTAAGAACAAGTAAGATGATAGAAAATGGAGCAATAAAAGAAGTAAAAGGTTTCATAAAGCTTAGAATTAGAAAAGATAAAAGCGCAAACAAGGCCATTGGAGTTAATGAAATTAGAGAATATTTAAAAAAACAAAAAGATTTGAATGATACTAAAGAAAAAATAGCCATAAAAACTAGACAATACGCCAAAAGACAAAGTACTTGGGCCAGAGGTAGCATGATCAGTTGGATGAAACTGAAGCCACAAGACATGAATAATTTTTTGAAAAAAATTTAAAATTTTCATTCTTAAACTTGACCAATGAGCACAACTTCAGCTAGATTGCCTAATGCCAAAATTATTAACTGGAGCAGAAATTGTATTTAAGTGTCTTGAAGATCAAAAGGTAGAACATATCTTTGGTTATCCAGGTGGCGCAGTATTACCAATTTATGATGAATTAAAAAATCATCCTTCTATAAAACATATTCTAGTTAGACACGAGCAAGGTGCTGGTCATGCAGCTGAAGGTTATGCAAGATCATCAGGAAAACCAGGTGTAGTTTTAGTTACATCAGGTCCTGGAGCTACTAATGTTGTTACAGCATTAACTGATGCCTATATGGACTCTGTCCCACTAGTTTGTATTTCTGGTCAGGTTCCAACACATTTAATTGGAACAGATGCTTTTCAAGAATGTGACACCACAGGAATTACAAGACCATGTACTAAACACAATTGGTTAGTTAAAGATATTAATGATCTTTCTAAGGTTATTCATGAGGCTTTTAGAGTTGCAACAACTGGAAGACCAGGACCAGTATTAATTGATATTCCAAAAGATATTCAGTTTGCAAAAACAAAATATAAAAAACCGAATAAAGAAAAAAATTTAAATGGAAAATCCCACAATAAATTTTCTCAAGATCAAATTGATGAATTAGTAAAATTATTAAGCAAGGCCAAAAAACCAATCATTTATAGTGGTGGAGGAGTAATTAACTCAGGTCCAAAAGCAAGTCAGGCTTTAAGAGAATTTGTTGAGCTAACCGGTTTTCCTATAACTTCTACACTTCAAGGATTAGGTGCGTACCCTGGAGACGATAATCAATTTTTAGGAATGCTTGGTATGCATGGTACTTATGAAGCAAATAATGCTATGCATGATTGTGATCTTTTAATTAATATTGGTGCAAGATTTGATGATCGTATTACCGGAAAAATAGATGAGTTTTCACCAAATTCAAAAAAGGTTCATATTGATATAGATCCATCATCAATTAATAAAATTATTAAGGTGGATCTTGCAATAGTTGGAGATGTTACGAGTGTTATCAGTAAAATTAATAAGACAATTGCTAAAAGAAAAAATGGTCATAGCAAATCAAACAAATCAAATATAGCTAAGTGGTGGGAACAAATCGAAAAATGGAGAGAAAAAGATTCTCTTAATTTTGTAAATAGCGATGAAAGTATAAAGCCTCAACATGCCGTTCAAAGACTTTATGAATTAACAAAGAATAAAGATACTTATGTTACTACCGAAGTTGGACAGCATCAAATGTGGGCTGCTCAGCATTATAAATTTAATAAACCAAATAGATGGATGACATCTGGTGGTTTAGGAACCATGGGGTATGGATTACCAGCAGCAGTTGGTGTTCAAATTGCTCATCCTGAAAAATTAGTAATTGATATTGCTGGAGAAGCTTCAGTTTTAATGACTATGCAAGAAATGTCTACGGCAGTTCAATATAATCTTCCTATAAAAATATTTATTTTAAATAATCAGTACATGGGAATGGTAAGACAATGGCAAGAATTACTGCACGAAAAAAATTATTCTGAAAGTTATTCTGAAGCATTACCTGATTTTATGAAAATGGCAGAAGCCTATGGATGCAAAGGAATTAAAGCAGAAAGTCCAGCTGATCTTGATGATAAAATTCAAGAAATGATTGATTATGATGGACCAGTTATATTTGATTGTCATGTGGATCCTAACGAGAATTGCTTCCCAATGATACCATCTGGAAAACCTCATAACCAAATGATCTTGGGTCCAAAAGATCAAGAGGAAAATAAAATAAAAGGAAAAGGCAAAGCCTTAGTATAGTCATAATGCCGAAATCAAAATCAGCTTATAGTATCCCTACAAAGAAACAAAAATCAGATACATATATATTTGTTGTTTGGGTAGATAATGAGGCTGGAGTTTTGGCAAGGGTAGTGGGTTTATTTTCTGGGCGAGGATACAATATTGAATCATTGGCAGTTGCAGAAGTTGATGCGGTTAAAAATATTTCAAGGATAACAATTGTTACCACTGGTACACCTCAAGTAATTGACCAAATAAGACTTCAATTAACTAAATTAGTGCCCGTTCATAAAGTAGCTGAGTTTAAAAGAGAAGATAAAGACGTAATATTTAAGGAAATGGCTTTATTTAAAGTAGTAGGCAAAAGAAATAAAATTGAAAAATGCTTAAATGCTTGTAAAAAATTTAATCCCGTAATATTAGATGAAACAAAATCTTCAGCAGTAATTCAAATAACTGCTCTAAGAAGAGAAATTGATGTAATGAATAAAAAATTAAAGCCTTTGGGACTTATAAGTACTTCTAGAACAGGGGCAGTAGCTATGACCAGAGGTGCTAAAATATTTAATTAATTTAACAGGAGAGAAGATATGAAAATGTTTTACGAAAAAGATGCAGATGTAAATCTGATTAAGAGTAAAAAAGTTGCAATTTTCGGTTATGGAAGTCAAGGGCACGCTCACGCATTAAATTTAAAAGATAGTGGAGTAAAAGATATTGTTGTAGCTTTGAGAGAAGGTTCGTCGAGCGCAGCAAAAGCAGAGTCAAAAGGTTTAAAAGTAATGAATTTGTCTGATGCTGCAGAGTGGGCTGATGTAGTAATGATACTTACACCAGATGAGCTGCAAGCAGAAATTTATAAAAATCATATTGAACAAAGAGTAAGAGAGGGAACAAGTATTGCCTTTGCTCATGGGTTAAATGTTCATTATGATTTAATTAAAGCTAGAAAAGATCTAGATGTTTTTATGGTTGCTCCGAAAGGACCTGGTCACTTAGTTAGAAGCGAATATGAAAAAGGAGGTGGAGTGCCTTGTTTATTTGCTGTTCATCAAGATGGTTCAGGAAAGGCAAGAGACTTAGCTTTATCTTATGCTTCAGCAGTTGGTGGAGGAAGATCAGGAATTATTGAAACTACATTCAAAGACGAAGTTGAAACAGATTTATTTGGTGAACAAACAGTACTATGTGGAGGTTTAGTTGAGCTAATTAAAAATGGTTATGAAACTTTAGTTGAAGCTGGATATGAACCAGAGATGGCATATTTTGAGACAGTTCATGAAGTTAAATTAATTGTTGATTTAATTTATGAAGGTGGAATTGCAAATATGAATTATTCCATTTCTAATACGGCTGAATATGGTGAATATCAATCAGGACCAAGAGTAGTTAATAAAGAGGAAACCAAGAAAAGGATGAAAGAAGTTTTGGCTGAAATTCAATCTGGAAAATTCACAAAAGAGTGGATGGATGAATGTAAAAATGGTCAAAAGAATTTTCTTGCTACAAGAGCAAAATTAGCTGAGCATCCAGTTGAAAAAGTAGGTGCAGAACTAAGAGCTATGATGCCTTGGATTGGTAAGAAAAAATTAGTCGATAGTGATAAAAGTTAAATTTTATCAGTAAATTATTGCTACTATAATTCAATTATTTCACTTATACTTTTTTAAATAAATTTAAAAAACGAGGGGAATATGAAGACTAAAAATATAGTAAGAATACTATTGTCATTAGTTCTAGTATTTGGATTTTCTTCAGCATGGGCAAAAACAATTAAATGGTCTATGCAAGGAGACAGTTTAACACTAGATCCACATGCACAAAACGAAGGTCCAACTACACAAGTTTCAAGACAAGTTTATGAGGCTTTAGTTCAAAGAGGTTTGGATATGAAAATAGGTCCTGCTTTAGCAACAAAATGGAGAACTACAGATCCAAATACTTGGATGTTTGATTTAAGAAAAGATGCAAAGTTTTCTGATGGTACTGGAATGACATCTGCAGATGTTGTTTTTAGTATATTAAGAGCTAAGCAAAGAACATCCGACTTTAAAGAATACATTAGCACTGTAGCTAATGTTGAGGCAGTTGGGGATTATGCTGTAAAAATTACAACAAGTAAACCAAACCCTATTCTTTTAAACCAGCTATCAAACATTTTTATAATGTCTAAAGCATGGTCAGAAAAAAACTTTGCAATGTCACCACAAAACTGGGATGCAGGACAAGAAACATTCTCAGCTACCAATGCATTGGGAACTGGTCCTTTCAAAATTACTTTGAGAGAACCAAATACAAAAACAGTGTTCAAAAGAAATAAACATTGGTGGGGTGAAATGAAGGATAAAAAAGTAACTCAAATTGAATTAATGCCTATAAAAAATGCAGCTACAAGAGTTGCAGCTTTATTATCAGGTGAAATTGATATAGTTACTGATGCTCCAGTTCAAGATTTAAAAAGAATTGGATCTTCATCAGGTCATAAAGTTGAAAGTACAGCTCAAATGAGAACAATTTTCTTAGGTATGGATCAAGCAGCTGACAAATTAAGAACTGGAAATACAGGTGATAATCCATTCAAGAAAAAAGAAGTAAGACAAGCTCTTTATCAAGCAATTGATATAGAAGCGATCAAGAAAAAAGTTATGCGAGGTTTAAGTGAACCAGCAGGAATTATAACTTTTCCAGGTGTAAATGGATATACAGCTGATCTTGATAAAAGATTACCTTACGATGTTAATGCTGCAAAAAAACTTTTAGCTGATGCGGGTTATCCTAATGGTTTTGACGTTGAACTTAGATGTCCTAATGACAGATATGTAAACGATGAGGCAATATGTACTGCTGTTGTTGGAATGTTGGGTAAAATTGGAGTTAACGTTAACTTATTTGCTCAAACTAAAAGTAAACACTTCAAAGAGCTTAAAGATGATCAAGGTGATTTTTATATGCTAGGATGGGGTGTTCCAACTTTAGATAGTCACTATGTTTTCCATTATTTATATGAAACTGGTGCTAGCTGGAACAAAGTTAACTTTAGTAACGCTGATGTTGATGCTGCAATTCGAGTTATGGAAGGTGAAGTTGATCTAGATAAAAGAAATGCTGCAATTGCAAAAGCTTGGAAAATTGTAAAAGATGATATTTCTTATCTTCCTTTGCATCACCAAGTAATTTCTTGGGCATCTAAAAGCAATGTTAATGTTCCTATCAGACCGAATAACGAACCGTTATTCAGAACTGCTAGTTTTAACTAATTAAAAATTATTACAAGCCCTTTAAATTTTTAAAGGGCTTGTAAGTTTAAACCTTCACAAATTGATAAAATATTTTTTTAAAAGGCTGTTTCAATCTGCTTTGGTGATGTTGGTTGTCGCCTTTGTGTCTTTCTCTTTATTTAATTTTGTTGGAGATCCAATTAATAACATGGTTGGAGAAGAAACTTCTGATGAGGAAAGAGCAGAATTGAGAGAAACACTGGGTTTAATGGATCCAATTCATGTTCAATTTTCAAGATTTATAGTTAATGCTTCTAAAGGTGAGTTTGGAATTTCATATCAATTAAGAAGACCTGTTTCAGAATTAATAGTGGAAAGATTACCTGCTACTATTGAACTTGTTGTTATTTCTGCACTAATTGCACTAATAACTGGTACATTGCTAGGAGTTTATACAGGCATAAATCGAAAAGGTTTTTTAAGTGATTTTGTCTTAGCTATCTCTTTACTGGGAGTTTCACTCCCCACATTTGTAATTGGTATATTATTTATATATTTGTTTGCAGTAATCTTGGGAATATTACCTTCTTTTGGAAGAGGAGAAGTTGTTGATTTAGGTTTTTGGACTACAGGATTTTTAACAGTCTCTGGACTTAAGGCAATTATACTTCCTTCAGTAACATTAAGCCTTTTCCAAATGACATACATCATCAGACTTGTGCGAGCAGAGATGATGGAAATACTTCAAACAGATTATATTAAATTTGCACGTGCTCGTGGTATTAGTGAAAATAGTATTAAATATAAACATGCATTAAAAAATGGCTTGATACCTGTAATAACTATTGCAGGAATAAATATTGGAACACTAATTGCATTTTCAATTATTACTGAAACTGTTTTTCAATGGCCTGGAATGGGTTTCTTATTTATTCAAGCAGTTCAATTCGTAGATATACCCATCATGTCAGCATATTTAGTATTTATAGCTTTTGTTTTTGTAATGATAAATTTTATAGTTGATATTCTTTATTATTTAATTGATCCAAGAATAAGAGTTAAAGGAGATACTGCAAGTGGATAACAATTCTTTGAGTACTTGGGAAAGAATAAAAGATAGTGATATTTATCATAGCTTTATTAAATCTCCTACTGCAATTGTATCATCAACTGTTTTGTTTATAATTTTTTTCTGTTCTTTTTTTGTTGAGCTCATTACACCTTACAATCCTTTTGATCCATCTTCCCTATCACTTATGGATGCATTCACACCACCATCATGGACAGAAGATGGTCTAGCTAAATTTATTTTAGGTACCGATGGACAAGGAAGAGATATGTTGTCTACAATTTTATACGGATGTAGAATTTCTCTGATTGTTGGTTTTTCTGCAATAATCTTTAGTTTAATTCTTGGAGTAGGATTGGGATTAACAGCTGGATTTTTTGGTGGAAAATATGAAATGATAGTAATGAGATTAACAGATGTACAGTTAACAGTACCAAGTATTTTGATGGCATTGTTGGTTGACGGAATAGCAAGAGGATTAATCTCAAGAGAAATGCATGATGAAATGGCAATTTATGTTTTAATATTTGCTATTGGAATTTCAGAGTGGCCACAATTTGCAAGAGTTTCTAGAGCTGCCACATTAGTTGAAAAAAATAAAGACTATGTTTCAGCATCAACAATAATTGGGGTTTCAAATATAATTATTATGTTTAAACATATCTTACCAAATATTTTAAGACCAGTCTTGGTAATTGGAACTATTGGTCTAGCACTTGCTATTTTAGCTGAGTCTACTTTAAGTTTTTTAGGAGTTGGCGTACCTCCAACAACACCTTCTCTAGGAACATTGATACGACTTGGTAATGACTTTTTATTTTCAGGAGAATGGTGGATAACTTTTTTTCCAGCAATTTTCTTAGTTATTTTAGCATTTTCAATTAATTTATTAGGAGATTGGATGAGAGATACTTTAAATCCAAAATTAAAAAAATGACATTTTTAAAAATAAATAATTTAAGTGTTGATTACCAAATGAGAAAAGAAACAGTTTACGCTGCTAAGAATATAAATATTGAGGTTAACAAAGGAGAAATTTTAGGATTAGTTGGAGAGTCTGGATCAGGAAAAAGTACAGTAGGAAACGCTATTATAAATTTAATTGATGAACCAGGTAAGGTATCTAGTGGCTCAGTTATTTTAGGTGATCTTAACATTCATGAAAATTCTGAAAGTATTGTTAAATATAGGGGAAGTAAAATTGGATTGATATTTCAAGATCCTCAAACTTCACTTAACCCAATTCTTACAATAGGTGAACAGTTAATTGAAACAATTCAAACTCATCTTAAATTAAGTAGAGATGAAGCAAAAAATAAATCTATAAATTTATTAAAAGAGGTTGGTATAAAAGATGCAGAGGTTAGATTCGATAATTATCCTCACCAATTCTCAGGTGGAATGCGACAGCGAGTTGTAATTTCTTTAGCCCTATGTTGTGAGCCAGAATTGTTAATTGCAGATGAACCAACAACAGCATTAGATGTATCAATACAATCTCAGATTTTAGAACTAATTAAAAAATTAACAAAAGAAAGAAACCTTGCAGTCATCTTAATTACTCATGACATGGGGGTTATAGCTGAAACTGCAGACCGAGTTGCAGTTATGAAAAGTGGCAATTTAGTTGAAATTGGTGAAACCAAAAAAATATTAACCAAACCACAAGAAAATTATACTAAAAGTTTAGTAAGTTCAGTTCCACCAACTAACAAAAAAATTTCAAGATTTGTAATAGTTGAAAAAGAAAATAGTGACAAAAAAGAAAATAATATCAAAATATTAAATAGATGGTCAAAGAAAGAAATTATAAATCAAGATTTAGTAGAAGTAAAAAATCTTAATAAAAGCTTTGATGATAATTTTTTTACAGAAAGTTCTAAGAATTCTGTGATGGCTGTTAATGATGTTTCTTTTGACATAAAAGAAGGTGAGTCTTTTGGCTTAGTAGGAGAAAGTGGAAGTGGAAAATCTACAATTGCAAAAATGATTGTAAATTTATTTAAACCTACTTCTGGAGATATCTTCTTTGATAACGTTTGCATTACAAAAATAAAAAAAAGATCCGAATTAATGAAATTTAGAAAACAAATTCAAATGATATTTCAAGATCCTTATTCTTCACTAAATGGAAGATTAAAAGTAAAAGATATAATTGCAGAACCAATCACACTTCACAACCCATCAATATCAAATATAGATTTAAATAATTATATTTATGATTTACTTGAGTCTGTAGAATTAACTCAAAAATCTGCAGATCGATATCCACATGAATTTTCAGGAGGACAGAGACAGAGAATATCAATTGCAAGAGCGCTTGCTACACAACCAAGACTTTTGGTTTGTGACGAACCTACCTCTGCTTTGGATGTAAGTATTCAGGCCCAAATATTAAATTTACTTAAAGATCTACAAGAACAATTAAATTTAACAATTTTATTTATTAGCCATGACCTACCGGTAGTTAGACAAATGTGCGATAGAATTGGAGTCTTAAAAGATGGCAAATTGTGTGAGGTTTCAAACACTGAGGATTTATTTTTAAAACCTGGCCATGAATACACAAGAGAACTTTTACAGTTAATGCCTAAAATCGAGTCTATTTATAATTAATTTTTCGTAAGCCTAAAATGGTCGATTAAAAGTGATTATTTAACTAATTATTTTGCAATCTCTCTCATAGATTGTATTATAGATTTTCTAAAAATTTTAGTTATGAGCAATAAAGATAGAGTCTTTATATTTGATACTACTATGCGTGATGGTGAGCAATCGCCAGGCGCGTCTATGAGTTTAGAAGAAAAAATTCAAATCGCTAGAGTGTTTGATGAGTTAGGTATAGATATAATTGAAGCAGGTTTTCCTATAGCATCACCAGGGGATTTTGAAGCTGTTTCAGAAGTAAGTAAAATTTTAAAAAACTCTATTCCTGCAGGACTTTCAAGACACTCAGTAAAAGATATTGATAGAGCTTATGAAGCTCTAAAACATGCACCAAGATTTAGAATACATACATTTATTTCTACAAGCCCTTTACACATGAAGCATAAATTAAATATGTCTCCAGAAGATGTTTATGAATCAATTGGAAAACATGTTGCTTACGCAAGAAAGTTTACTGATGACGTTGAGTGGTCATGCGAAGATGGAACAAGAACCGATATGGACTACATGTGTAAAACTGTAGAGCTTGCAATTAAGAATGGAGCTACAACAATTAATATTCCTGATACAGTTGGTTACACAATACCATCTGAATTTACTACAATTATAGAAACTTTATTAAATAAAGTTCCAAATATTGATAAAGCAATTTTATCAACTCATTGTCATAATGATTTAGGTTTAGCAGTAGCTAACTCATTAGCTGGAGTTCAAGCTGGAGCAAGACAAATTGAGTGTACAATAAATGGATTAGGAGAAAGAGCAGGAAATGCTGCTCTTGAGGAAGTTGTTATGGCAATTAAAACAAGACCTGATTTAATGCCATATGAAACTGGAATTAACACAACACTTTTAAGCAAAGCCTCAAAAATTGTTTCAAACGCAACAGGATTTCCTGTTCAATATAATAAAGCTATCGTTGGAAAAAATGCTTTTGCTCATGAAGCAGGAATTCATCAGGATGGAATGTTAAAAAATAGACAAACTTACGAAATAATGACACCTGAAAGTGTAGGGGTAAAACAAACATCATTGGTGATGGGAAAACATTCTGGACGACATGCATTTAAGGATAAGATGAACAGCTTAGGTTATCCTGATCTTACAGATGATGTTGTAGGAAATGCATTTGCAAAATTCAAAGTTTTAGCAGATAAGAAAAAGCATGTTTATGACGAAGATATTATTGCGTTAGTAGATGATAGTTTAATTACTGATAACAAAGTTAATGCTATTAGCTTAAAATCATTAAAAGTTTTTGCAGGCACAGGTGAACCACAAAAAGCAGAAATGACTTTAGATGTTTACGGTGATGTTAAAAAAGCAACAGAAACTGGAGATGGTCCAGTGGATGCAATATTTAAATGCATTAAAACTTTATATCCTCACGATGTTAACTTGCAGCTTTATCAAGTTCATGCA
>CACGGJ010000013.1 GCA_902572515.1 uncultured Pelagibacteraceae bacterium
TCATCAATATCTTTTTCATCTTTTGCAAATTTTTCAACAAGAACACTTACCATTAAATTGTCCTCATCATCATTAGTTAATGCAAGAACTGTTTCGGCTTCTTGTAAATTAGCCTCCACAAGAATCTCTTCGTCTAAGGCATCACCATTAATGATAATTGTATTATTTAATTCACTAGCAAGAAATTCAGCTCTTTCTTTATTTTTTTCAATAATTTTAACTCTTGCTGCATCAAGTGTTTCTTCAATATTTTTAGCTAAATTAAAACCTATGTTGCCTCCACCTACAATTAAAATATTTTTAGACACTTTCTCTTCATGTCCAAAAGCTTCTAAAGTGTCTGACATTTGTGATGAATTAATTATCACATAAATTTTATCATTTTTTTTAACATCATCATTTTTCTTTGGAATTAAAAATTTTTCATCTCTTATTATTCCAATAATGTTTGCATCTAAATTAGGATATTTTTTAGTTAAATCATTTAGTTTAATATTAATTAACTTACAATTTTCATTAATTAAAATTTCTAATAATCTAATTTTATTATCAGCAAAAGGAACGCTATCTAATGCTCCTGGGGCCTCAAGTTTTCTTTGTATTGATTTAGCAATTTCAATCTCTGGTGAAATAATTACGTCTATTGGTAAATTTTCTTTATTATAAACTCTTGTAAATTTTGGATTTAGATAATCTTGAGATCTTATTCTTGCAATTTTTTTTGGAATTTTAAAAATTGAAAAAGCTATTTGACAAATAAGCATATTAATTTCATCATTTCTAGTAACTGCTATGATCATGTCAGTCTCTGCAGCATTAGCTTTTTCTAGTATTGAGGGATACGTACCTTTTCCTACTATGGCTTTAACATCCAAAGCATCATCAATTTTTTGAATATCTTCACTAGATGGATCAATAACAGTTATAGAATGACCTTGTTCACTTAGCTGTTTAGCTATGGTGAATCCTACTCTTCCAGCTCCACATATGATTATATTCATCTAATTAAATTCTTTGATGCCCAAGCCTTTCAATTTTCGATGCAAAGCACTTCTTTCCATACCAACAAAGTTTGCTGTTTTTGATATATTTCCATTAAATTTTTTTAATTGGATAGTTAAATACTCTTTTTCAAATTTTTCTCTAGCCTCTTTTAAAGGTACAGACAGATTTTTTTCAGCTTTTTGGTCTTCAAAATTTATGTTTTTTAGAGATTCTTTGATTATATTTGAAATTTTATCTTTTGAGTCTGGTTGTAATATAGCTATTCTTTCAATCAAATTTCTTAACTCTCTAACATTACCATGCCAATCGTGATTTAGAATATAGCTATTGTTTTGGTCTATGTCTAACTGTCTAATATTATAGTTTTCAGATATCTTTTTTGAAAAATAATTTATCAATAGTGGAATATCAGAAATTCTTTGATTCAAAGGCTGAATATTTATCTCAAAAACATTTATCCTATGAAATAAATCTTCTCTAAAATTTCCTATTTCAATTTCTTTTTTTAAATCTTTACTTGAAGAACATATCAATCTAACATCAACACTGATATCATTATTTCCATTAACCCTTTTAAATTTTTGGTCAGTTAAAACTCTAAGAATTTTAGATTGTATATCTAAAGGGATTTCAGAAACCTGATCTATTAAAAGTGTACCTCTATTTGCTTTTTCCAGAGCTCCATAAGAAATAGATCCGTTTGCTTTTTCTTCTCCAAATAATTCTAATTCATATTTATTAAAATCTAATAAAGCACCATTTAAAACTATAAAAGGATATTTCTCTCTTTTAGATGACTTATGAATTTTTCTTGCAACTAATTCTTTTCCAGATCCAGATGGTCCACTAATAAATACTCTACTTTCCGTTACTGAAATTTTTTTTATTTGGTCAATTATATTTATAATATTTTTACTATTCCCAATTAATTCATATGATGAAAATAATTTGCTTTCGTATTCTTTGTTTTGTTTTTTTAAGTTAAAGTTTTCAACTGCTCTTTTGATAAAGTTTATAAGTCTATCTTGATCAAATGGTTTTTCAATAAATTCAAATGCTCCGCTTTGAAGTGATTTTATTGCCATTTCAATATTTGCATGACCTGAAATAATTATGACAGGAATATCTTTATTTTTTGATTTAATATGTGTTAGAAGTTCAATTCCATCATTATCTCCTTTATCTAACTTTACATCTAGAATAGCAACATCAGGTAATTTTTTATCAATTTCTCCAAGAGCTTGATTGTAATTAGCTGCAACTCGAGTTTTATATCCTGCATCAAGTATCAAGTCACTTATGAGACTTCTGATGTCAGCATTGTCATCAACAATTAATATTTCTTCACTCATTATCTTAAAAATGTAATATGTATTTTTGCACCATTTTTAATTGGTATAAAATCAATTTTACCATTATGATCATTTACTATCTTATTTACTATTGATAATCCTAAACCAGTACCATTTTTCTTAGTTGTAAAATAAGGGTTAAGTATGTCTTTAATATTATCTTTTAGTTCACCAAAACCAACACCATTATCTTCAATAGTTGCTTTAATGTGGCTATCATATTGAATAAGTTCAATAGTGATTTTTTTATTGAAATTACTAAAGTTTTGAGCTTTTTGATTAATACTTTCTATTGAATTTTTTATTAAATTTAAAAAGACTCTACTTAATTGTTCTTTATCACTCTCTATCAAAATTTTATCAGAATTTTTATTAAAAATAATATCAATTGAATTATCTAATTCTTTTAGTAATTTAATATTTTCATAAATTAAGTTCACTAAGTCATTCTCTCTGAAAATAGGTTTGGGCATTCTTGCAAAATCAGAAAATTCATTAACTAGTTTTTCAATTTGCTTTATTTGATTATTAATAATTTTTAAATTTTCTTTAAAATTTTCTGTTTCGCTTTCATTTAATTGGTTAGAATATTTATTTTTCAATCGATCTATAGTTAGTTGAATTGGAGTAAGGGGATTTTTAATTTCATGAGCAAGTTTTCTAGCTAAACTTCCCCACGCTTCATGTCTTTCATTAATAATTAGTTTTTCTTGTTGATTTTTTAATCTATCTATCATCAAATTAAAATTTTTATTTAACATTTCTAAATCTTTATCTGTTTTAACTTCAGGGACTTTTGCATTAAAATTTCCTTGTCCAATTGAAGTTGATGCAAGAATTAAATTATTTATAGATCTAAAAAATCTAGATGAAAATCTTATAGCGATGGATATAGAGACAAATAATAAAACACTAACAACTATAATATAAATAATAGCAAAAGAGATTTTAATTCCAGTACTTTTTTCCTCTACTGTGTAGTAAAAATTAATAGCTTCTTGTGATTCTGTTAAATACTTTGAAATATCTTTATCTAAATATTTTACAACATATAAAAATCTATCCTCAAAATTTTGCAATCTCATTATTGCTGCAGAAATATTTTCTGGTGCGTTAATAATTTTTAATGGACGATCATCGTCTAAAACTAAGTTCAAAGCTTTATCAACTGGAGGTATGTATTGTTGATCATCATTCAAAGTTGAAAATAAAAGTTTTTTATTAAGATCTATAATATGAATTTCATCAACATCTCTTATCAATTTCTGCGTGCTTAAAAACCTTCTATATTCATTTAAATTATCATTCAAAAATTTTTTGCTTTTACTAGTATCGAAAGCTATCAAAACAATATCAGATTGTATTTTGTTTCTTATTTCATCTACATAATTTCTTGCTAATTCATATGAATTATTAACAACAGTTGTAACCTTTTTGTCAAAATACTTTTCTAAAGCAAAAGAAAACAAAAAGAGTGAAAAAATTGAAATTAATACTGATGGTATTAAGGTAAATAAACCAAAGTATGTAATATATTTTTTATTTGACTTTAAACCATCTTTATCGATATCATTTTTAATCGCGCTCCTAATCTCAATAAAAATAAAAACAAAAAGTGCTATTAACAGAACAATGTTTAGAACTAATAAAATTTGTAAGTTTTGATCTGATAATTCAATAAATCCTTTATCTATAAAAGTTAAAAAGGTTAAAAAACCTATCGATAATGTGATAATAAATAATATTATTAGATATATATTTTTTTTAATAAATTCGTACATTTGAATATAAAAAATACCATATAAATGAATAATTATTTTATAATACTAGCATCAGGACAAAGCAAAAGATTTAATTCAAAAAAACCAAAACAATTTAATATTTATAAAAATAAGGCTCTTTTTAAACATTCTTTAGAAAAGGCAATGAAATCAAAGCTGTTTAAAAAAATTATATTAGTCGTAAATAATAAAAAAAGTATTAAAGAAAAATTTCCTAAAAATGTATCCATTATAAAAGGTGGAAAGGAAAGATCTGATTCTTCTTTAATAGCTTTAAAATATATCAAAAAATTTAAACCCAATAATGTTCTAATTCACGATGCCGCTAGACCAAATTTCACTATCAAGCTTTTAAATAAGCTAATTAAATCACTTAAAAACAATAAAGCGGTAATACCTTATATACGTTCAAGAGATTCCATTAAATACAAAATAAAAAACCAACTTTTTAACTTAAATCGAAATAATTCAATTTTAACTCAAACCCCTCAAGCTTTTAAATTTAAAGATTTATATAATCTTTCAAATAAACAAAAAAATAAAATTACTGATGAAGCAACAATATTTATTGAAAATAATCTAAAAATTAAATTTATTAAAGGAGAAAATTTAAATAATAAAATTACATTCAAAGAAGATATCAAAACTAAAAAAACTTACTTTGGTATTGGATTTGATATTCATAGGTTAATAAAAGATAAAAAACTGTTTTTAGGTGGCATAAAAATTCCTTATCACTCAGGACTTAAAGGACATTCCGATGGGGATGTAATTATTCATTCAATTATAGATTCTCTCCTTGGCGCTATGAGAAAAAAAGATATTGGTACTTTTTTTCCAGATAATCAAAAAAAATATAAAAATATTAGATCTCCTAAAATACTAAAACCTATTGTTGAGATATTAAATAGTAATGAGTTTTATATAAATAATTTAGATATAAATTTAATATGTGAACAGCCAAAAGTTTCAAGGTATCGTGATAAAATAATCAAATCTCTATCTGGTTTATTAAATATTGATAAAGAATTAATTAACCTAAAAGGTAAAACAGTAGAAAAACTTGGATTAATTGGAAAGGAAAAAGCAATAGCTTGTGAAGTTATTTGCTCAATAACACAATGAAAAAAATAAATGTTTTATTATCTACTTTCTTTGGTTATGGATATTTAACCAAAATTCCTGGTACTGTAACTTCTGCTGTAACAACTGTTTTTATTTATATTGCTTATGAAATTTTAGGATATACAGATCTTAAGTTTTCAATTATTTTTTTTATTCTTTTATTCTTTTATTCATTTTATGCAGTAAAAGATTCTGAAACTGAATTTAAAAATAAAGATCCAAGGCAAATAGTAATAGATGAAGTTTTAGGGCAATCCATGCCTTTAATTTTACTTTTATATTTAAATCAAACTAATCAAATAAGTATTTCAATTGAAATTTATTATTTTATGTCTTTTGTATTTTTTAGATTTTTTGACATTCTAAAACCTTTTCCAGTAAGTTACTTTGATAAAAACTATAAGAACTATTTTGGAATCATTATGGATGATATAATGGCAGGACTATATTCCATGATTTTAATATACTTGATAAGTTTAAAATTCTAATGAGCATTCAACTACTTCATAAAAAATTAATTAAAAAAAAATTAACTATATCTGTAGCCGAGTCTTGCACAGGTGGATTATTGGCTCATAATTTAACTAAATTAGCTAACTCATCAAAGTACTTTGAGATGGGTCTAACTACTTATTCTAATCAAGCTAAAATAAAGATATTAAAGATTAATAAAAATATTATAAGAAAATGTGGTGCGGTCAGTCATGAGTGTTGTAAGGCAATGGTCCAAAATTTATCTAAAATTTCAAAGAGTAAAATCAACGTCTCCATAACAGGAATTGCTGGACCAGGAGGTGGATCAAAAGAAAAACCAGTTGGCCTTGTTTATGTTGGTATCAAAACAGGTAAAACTTTGCTTATTAAAGAAAATAAATTTAAATCAAAAAACCGTAATTCAATTCAAAAATCAACAGTTCAAACTGTAATTAAAATAATTAGTAAAATTATTTAATGCTTTCAGCTCTTTTTTGAAAAGCATCTGCTATTTTTTCCAAACCAAATTGAAAAGATTTAGTCATCAAAATATTTAAAAACTTGTTTTCTATTTCAAAATCAATATCAAACATAACTTCAGTTTTGTAACCATCTGTATCATTTCCTATCTCAAAAAATTTCCAATTATTTTCTAAATGATTTAATGGTCCTCCTAAATTAACAACATGAATATGATTATTTTTTTTATTTAATTTAACGTCACTTTTAAATGTATCCTTAAACGGCCCCTTACCTATTGTAAGATCTGCGATTATATTTATTGTATCACCCTTATCAATTCTCTCATAAACTTTTGAATTATCACAGAAAGGAATAAATTCTGGGTATTTTTCAATATCTAAAACAAACTCAATTAGCTTATCTTTTCTATTATCAATTAATCGCTTAACTGATGCTTTTGGCATTAATTATTTTTTAATCTGTTTTGTTGAAGTTTTACAAAATCTTCATCTGCATGATATGAAGATCTAGTTAAAGGGGATGAAGACACTAACAAAAATCCTTTAGCTTTTGCAATAGTTCCCAAATCCTCAAATTCTTTTGGTGTGTAGTATCTATCTAATGGATAATGTTTTGTTGATGGTTGTAAATATTGACCTATAGTTATGAAATCAACATCTGCTGCTCTTAAATCATCCATAACTTGTAAAATTTCATCTCTGGTCTCACCTAAGCCAACCATTATTCCTGATTTGGTAAAAATATTTTTGTTAACTTTCTTTGCATTTTTCAAAAGTTCTAAAGATGCAAAATATCTAGATCCAGGTCGAACTTTTAAATATAGACTAGGAACAGTTTCAATATTATGATTAAAAACATCTGGTTTAGCATCTAAAACTTTTTTATATGCATCTCCTTTTCTTAAAAAATCAGGTGTAAGAACTTCAATAGTAGTATTTGGGTTTGATTTTCTAGTTTGTTTAATCACTTCAAAAAAATGTTCTGATCCACCATCATATAAATCATCTCTATCAACTGAGGTAATTACAACGTGTTTTAAATTTAATTTTTTTACTGCTTCAGCAATCTTAACTGGTTCAAGTTGATCTAATTTTCCTGGTACACCAGTTTTAACATCACAAAAAGCACAAGCTCTTGTACATGTGTCTCCCATAATCATAAAAGTTGCATGTCGCTTGCTCCAACAATCAGTTATATTTGGGCAGTTTGCTTCTTGACATACGGTTACAAGATTATTGTTATTAACTATTGTTTTAGTTAAAAAAAATTCCTTACTATTTGTAAGTTTTGATCTAATCCATTCTGGTTTTTTTTTAATTGGATTAACCGGTTTGTTTTCTTTTTCTGGATGTCTACTTTTCATCTTTTTTAATTATATAAATTGTCTCATTTTTTTTACCAAACAAAAATCGTTCTCTAATTAAAGTCTCAATATAATCAAGATCTAAATTTGTGCTTAGAAGTGAATTTTTATGATCCATATCTTCTATTTTACTAGTTAGGGTTAATTCTTCTTTTTTCAAGTTAGACAAAAGATCCTTTTTTTCTATATATGAAAAAAGGCCCCTTTCTCCAGATACTAAGTTAAAACCAAAATAGAAAATAAGAAAAACAGAAATTAATAAAAAATAATTTCTTTTAATTAATCGAAGCATTAATTGATCTTATTCATCCTCGCTTTTTTTCCAAGTTCTTCTTCAATACGGATTAATTGATTATATTTTGCAACCCTTTCAGATCTAGCTAAAGATCCAGTTTTAATTTGATTTGAATTAGTACCGACCGCTAAATCAGCAATAAAAGTATCCTCACTGTCACCTGATCGGTGAGATATAATTGTTTTATATCCAATGGTTTGAGCAAATTTGATTACATCTAGAGTTTCTGAAACAGTGCCAATTTGATTTAATTTTATTAAAATAGAATTTGAGGAAATATTTAAAAAACCTTTCTTTAACCTTTCCAGGTTTGTTACGTATAAATCATCTCCAACGATCTGAACTTTTTTTATTGACTTCATTAATTTACTCCATGCCAACCAATCATTTTCGGCAAATGGGTCTTCAATAGACTTAATTTTATATTTTTGAATAATTTTTTGATATTCCTTAATAGATTTATCTACTGAAATATAACTTTTTGAATGAATAGAGTATTTGTTCTTTTTATATAATTCATTAGCAGCCACATCTAGGCAAATAGAAACGTCTTTCCCATTAATAAATCCTGATTTTTTAATTGCACTCACAATTAAATCTAAAGCTTGATTATTACTACTGATCATAGGTGCAAACCCACCTTCATCACCTACTGAAGTTGATAAACCTTTGTCTTTAATTAATTTGCTTAAGTTTTTAATGACAACAAAACAAATCCGCATCGCCTCAGAAAAACTTTTTGCACGATCAGGTCTGATCATAAACTCCTGAATTCTAAGACCATTATTTGCATGCGCTCCACCATTAATAATGTTCATTAATGGATAAGGTAATTGAAAGTTATTTTTTTGAGAAAAAGTTTTATACAAAGGTAATTTTTTTGCTTTTGCAGACAGTTTTTTAACAGCCATAGAAACAGCTAACATCGAATTAGCTCCTAAGTTAGTTTTTTGTCTTGTACCATCCAAGTTAATTAACAAAGCATCAATTCTTTCTTGATTATGGATACTTTGTCCTTTTAATTTTTTTGAAATCTTTGTGTTAACTAAGTTAACTGCATTTAAAACACTTTTTCCTAAATACCGTTTATTATTTTTATCTCTTTTTTCAAAAGCTTCAAAAGTTCCTGTGGAAGCACCTGAAGGACAAATAGCGGATGCACTATTATTTTTAATATAAACCTCTGCCTCTACAGTTGGATTTCCTCTGCTGTCAAAAACTTGACGTGCTTTTACTTTTAAAATTTTACTCACTATTTTTTAATTAGATTATCTATATCGTGTAATTGTTTTAATAGATTCTCTAATTTATTCAATGGTACCATGTTTGGTCCATCTGATGGAGCATTATCAGGATCTTGATGCGTTTCAATAAATACACCAGCAACTCCAACCGCAACTGCAGCTCTTGCTAAATATTCAACAAATTCTCTTTGACCACCAGAGGTTTCTCCTTGGCCACCTGGTTGTTGAACGGAATGAGTTGCATCAAAAATTACTGGATAACCATTCTTTGCCATAATAGGTAAAGATCTCATATCAGAAACTAAAGTGTTGTAACCAAAGCTTGCACCTCTTTCAGTTACTAATATTTTATCATTTCCAGACTCTGAAATTTTTTTAGTTACATTAACCATATCCCACGGTGCTAAAAACTGACCTTTTTTTACATTAATAATTTTATTTGTTTTAGCTGCAGCAATTAACAAGTCTGTTTGTCTACATAAAAAAGCTGGGATTTGTAAAACATCAACATGTTTTGAAACAATTTCACATTGTTCAGAATTATGTATGTCTGTTAAAATAGGAACATTCAATTCTTTTTTAATTTTATCAAATACAGGAAGTGATGCATCTAATCCTGCTCCCCTTTTACCTTTTAAACTTGTTCTATTCGCTTTATCAAATGAAGTTTTGTAAATAAATCCAAGGCCAAATTTTGAAGTAATTTCCTTAATTTTTCCAGCCATATCCATTGCATGTTGCTCTGTCTCTAACTGACAAGGGCCTGCAATAATACAAATCTTATTATTGTTTGAAATTTCTATATTTTCACAATTTACTTTAATCGCACTCATCTATGATTTTTTGCTGCTTTGATAAAAGAAGAGAATAAAGGATGTGGGTTCAAAGGTCTAGATTTAAATTCAGGATGAAACTGAACTCCTATAAACCAAGGATGATTTTTAAGTTCAATTATCTCTGGTAGCTTATGATCTGGGGATAAACCTGAAAATATTAATCCTTTCTTCTCAAATTTTTCTTTATATGAAATATCCACTTCATATCTATGTCTATGTCTTTCTTTAATTAATCTAGACTTGTAAATATCCCTTATTTTAGATTTATCTTTTAAGATAGCATCATAAGAACCAAGTCTCATGGTACCCCCTAAATCTTTATCTGTTCCTTTAACTTTTCTGCCACTTTTCTCCCACTCATGCATCAAACCAATAATATGAACGCCACTTTTATCAAACTCAGAAGAAGTTGCTTTTTTAATCTTTAATTGATTTCTAGCAAATTCAATTATTGCCATTTGCATTCCATAACAAATTCCAAGGAATGGAATTTTATTTGTTCTTGCATATCTTATCGCTTCAATTTTACCTTCAGTTCCCCTTTTACCAAATCCACCTGGAATTAAAATTCCTGAAACATTTTTAAGTTTATTTTTTATTTCTGAAACTTTTAGTTTTTCAGAATCTATTCTAATCAAATTAACTTTAAGATTATTAGATATTCCTCCATGAGTAAGTGCTTCATCTAAAGATTTATAAGCATCCTTTAATTCAACGTATTTTCCAATAATTGCGATGTTAACATGTCTTTTAGTATTAAGAGTGATTTTAGTTATTTTCTTCCAAGGAGTTAAATTATTTGATTTTTTAGATTTTATTTTGAAATAATTTAAAACTTGAACATCCAATTTTTCTTTAGCAAAGCTTATTGGTGCCTCATAAATGGTTTTAACATCAACAGTTTCAATTACATTTTTAATATCAACATTACAAAACAAAGATATTTTTTTTCTATGATTTAAAGGAATAGGTCTTTCAGATCTACAAATTATTATATCTGGTTGAATACCAATGCTTCTTAATTCTTTAACTGAATGTTGAGTTGGTTTTGTTTTTATTTCATCGGATGCTTTTAAGTATGGCACTAATGTTAGATGAATAAATAATGCATTTGTTTTACCAATATCGTTAGAAAATTGCCTAATTGCCTCTACAAATGGTAGGCTTTCTATATCCCCAACTATTCCTCCTATTTCACAAATCACAAAATCTTCTTTAGAAGTATCGTGTTTTATAAATTCTTTAATCCTATCTGTGATGTGAGGAATAACTTGAACTGTTTTACCTAAATACTGACCTTTCCTCTCTTTTCTAAGAACATCACTATAGATTTTTCCTGTAGTAATATTATCTGTTTTCTTTGCAGTTACTCCTGAAAATCTTTCATAGTGGCCTAAATCTAAATCTGTTTCAGCGCCATCGTCTGTTACAAAAACTTCTCCATGTTGAAACGGACTCATTGTTCCTGGATCAACATTTAGATAAGGATCTAATTTTCTTAATCTAACTTTAAAACCTCTCGATTGTAATAAATAAGCTAGTGATGCTGAAGATAAACCTTTACCAAGGGAAGAAACCACGCCGCCAGTGACAAATATATATCGCGCCATGGAAGTATCTTATAGCGAATAAAAAAAGAATTGAAAAGGATTAATTAATTATTTTCAGGAATTGAAGGTGTATCTTCAGTTTTTTCCTCGACAGTATCTAATACTGAGCCTGTAGGAGTGAGTTCTGCTCTTGAAATTATTGTCAGAGCCAAACTACAGATAATAAAAAGTGTTGCTACAATCGCAGTGGCTTTTGTCATGAAGCTTCCTGCTGATCTAGATAACATAAAATTTTCTTGAGAAACTCCAATACCAAGAGCACCACCTTCTGACTTTTGTAATAGAACTAAAAGAACTAAAATAACTGCAAGTATGATGTTAATTACTAATAATAAAGTTTCCATGAAGGTCTAATTAATGGTTTTTTTGATTATATCAATAAATTTTTTTGGATTTTGAGATGCACCTCCAATCAAAAAACCATCAATGTTGGGAATTTTTTTTAATATACTTACGTTATTACTATTTACAGATCCGCCATATAAAATTTTAGGATATTTTTTTACAAATCTACTTTTAATAAATGAAATAGTTTGTGTTAAAGCTGTCTCATTTGGTATTACACCAGTGCCAATAGACCATATTGGCTCATAGGCTATAATAATTTTTGATTTATTCTTTATAGATTTTAATCCTTTTTCAATTTGTCTTTTTAAAATTTGATTAGTTTTCTTTTGTCTTCTCTCTTTCAAAGTTTCACCAATACAAAATATAATTTTCAGACCTGATTTAATTACACTTTTAATTTTTAAATTAATTAGATTGTCTGTTTCTCCTAACTGCCTATTTTCTGAGTGTCCCAAAATAATATACTTTGCTCCAACATTTTTAAGCATGGTAGAATTTACTTGGCCTGTGTACGCTCCATAGTCATAACTGTGATGACAGTTTTGAGCACCAACCTCTATTTTTGTTTTTTTAAGTCTTTTCGATAATGGGCGAATTAATGTATTTGGTGGACAATAAACTATTTTAAACTTATTTTTTTTATTATTTTTTGAAAACTTTATTACTTTATCAAGTGAATTTAGAGTTCTTAAGTCACCAAACATTTTCCAATTAGCTACAAAATACATATATTTATTTGTCATAATTGACTTTTTAATCTATAGATTTGTTTTTTACAGATCAATAAATTTATAACGTAATGATTGAAAAAATAAAAAACTTAGGCTGGAAACAATTAGGTGGACTGGTGTTAATTATCATAATCATCATTGCTTTTGGCTTTGGTGGTTTTGGAGGTGGCTTTAGTACAAACAATCAAAATAATATTGCAAAAATTAATAAAACAAACATTACAACACAAGATTTTATTGACTATGTGAACCAAAGTGGAATTTCTCAAGAAGTTATAAGAGACAATTTGGAAGATAATATTATTGAAGAACTTTTGTCAGGATTAATTTCTACAACAATAATAGATTTAGAAATTCAAGACTTCAATCTTTTGATTAATGAAAAAACAATATTAAAAAATATAAAAGAGAATAAAAATTTTCATGATGAAAATGGTAAATTTCAAAGAGTAAAATATGAGAAATTTTTATTATCAAATAATATGTCTGCTGCTATGTTTGAGTTACAATTGAAAAATAGAGAGCTGCAAAAACACTTATTTGATTTTATTGGGGCTGGAACTATTACACCTGAATTTTTAATTGATGAAAAATATAAAGAAAATAATAAGTCATTAGAAATTGAATACTTTGAATTAGAAAATCTATATAAAATCAAATCCGATTATACAGATGATGAAATAAATTTATTTATAGAGGAAAATAAAGATCAATTAAAAAGAGAATATGTTGATTTTAAGTACGTAGCTTTAAATCCTAATAATTTAATTGGTGTAGAAGAGTTCAATCAAGAATTTTTCAATAAAATTGATGAAATAGAAAATCAAATATCTCAAGGAGATACGTTTGAAATTATATTAGAAAATATAGATGTTAGAGTTATAGAAGTGACTGAATTTGCCCCAAGTTCAAAAAAAGAAAATTATGAGGATTTAATTTATTCCAAAAAAGATACGAAATTAGATCTGATTGAAAGTGGCGATAATTTTTTACTGTATAACATTGTAAAAGAATATGATCGAGCTCCAGATTTAAATAATGAAATAATTAAAGATGAAATTGCTGAGTTAATTTATCAAAAAGGAAAGTTTGATTATAATAGAAAACTTTTAGAGGACATTCAAAATAATAAGTTTGATAATGCAAAATTTGAGAAGCTTAGTAATTTCAATAAAAAAAATATATCAATAAATTCTATTAATGATGATGAGATTTTTGAAATAAATTCTGTAAAAATGCTTTATTCATTACCCGTAAATTCATTTACTTTAGTTAATAATAGTGAGAATAAAATTTATTTAGTTAAAATTACTGGTTCAAATAATAATCAATTTAATAAATCAGATGAAAATTATATAGAATTTGTAAAAAGGGAAAACACAAATAATAGAAGGAATATTTTACAAACTTATGATCAATTAATGAATACTAAATACCAGGTCCAGCTAAATCAAAAAACACTTGATAGAGTTAAGAATTATTTCAAATGATTATTAATCGAAGCTTCAAAGATTTTAAGTTTCGACACAGAAGCAAAAAAAATCAAATCATCTTTATTAAAAAGAAAGTAAAAAATGATGAGGAAATATTAAACTTAATAGATAATTTCCTAGAGGAAAAAAATAGTTTTATATTTGAATCTGTAGAAAAAGGTAAAATCAAAGGTAGATATACAATATTCGGTAAAAATCCCGATAAAATTTGGGAATTTAATAATAATAATTCTTATCTAATTCAAAAAAATAAAAAAAGAAAATTAAATGAGAAACCAGAAAAATTAATTGAAAAAATCATTGAAGATTTCAAGTTTGAAACTCCTAAAAATTTACCTAACATTTGCTCATTGATCTCTGGGTATTTTTCTTATGATTCTATCAGATATATAGAAAAAATTCCGGATAATTGTAAAAATGATCTCAATTTACCCGATGTGAGACTTCTTCGTCCAAGAACTTTAGTCATTCATGACAATTTAAAAAAGGAAATATATTTTATTTCAAATATCTTTAAAGATGAAAAGATTACTAATTATGAAAATAAGTTTAACGAAGTAAAATCAGAATTATTCAAATTACAAATTCAATCATTAATTAAAAATATTGATAAAAAAATAATTCAAAAATCGAAGATTATAAAAGTGAAATCTAACACTTCAAAAAATAAATTTCTTACTATGGTAAAAAAAGCGAAAAAATACATAAAATTAGGTGATATTTTTCAGGTAGTTTTAAGCCAGAGATTTGAGGCAAAATTAATAAAAAAGCCTATAGACATTTATAAAAAACTTAGAGTAACTAACCCCTCACCTTTTATGTTTTTCTTCAATTTTGAGGATTTTCAAATAATTGGTGCAAGTCCTGAAATTCTTGTAAGGTTAAGAGATAATAAAATTACTGTAAGACCAATTGCAGGAACTAGACCAAGAGGTAAAAATAAAAAAGAAGATCTTTTTTATGAAAAAGACTTACTTAAAGATAAAAAGGAACTTTCGGAGCATTTGATGCTTCTTGATTTAGGTAGAAATGATGCTGGTAAAGTCTCAAAGATAGATTCAGTAAAAGTTACAGAAAGCTTCATTATTGAAAGATATTCTCATGTTATGCATATAGTTTCAAATGTAGTTGGGGAATATAATAAAAAATTTTCAAAATTTAAATCACTCTTAGCTGGTTTTCCTGCGGGAACTGTCTCTGGAGCTCCAAAAATCCGAGCTATGGAAATTATAGATGAATTAGAAACATCAAAAAGAAAAGTTTACGCTGGTGGAATTGGATATTTTGCTGCAAATGGGGAATTTGACACTTGTATAGCGTTAAGAACGGCTGTTGCTAAAAATAAAAAATTCTATGTTCAGGCTGGTGCAGGTATAGTTGCAGATAGTAAACCTAAAAATGAATACGAAGAAACCGTTAATAAAGCTAAAGCTTTAATTAATGCTTTGAGATAATGAAAATATTATTAATAGATAATTACGATAGTTTTACTTTCAATTTGTATCACTATATCTCCTCATTAAACACAACCGTTGATGTTGTTAGAAACGATAAAATTAATTCAAAGGAAATTAAAAAAAAGAAATATGATAAAATAGTAATTTCACCTGGTCCAGGTAATCCGAATCAATCCGGAAACTGTATTAATATTTTAAAGTCTTTACATAATGAACTACCTTTTTTGGGAGTTTGTCTAGGACATCAAATTATTGGTCAAGTTTTTGGTTCAAAGATTATCCAAGCAAAGAAACTAATGCATGGAAAAACAAGTAAAATAAAATCAAAAAAAATTGGTATCCTTAAAAATCTTCCAAGTACTTTTGAAGCTACCAGATACCATAGTTTAGTAATTGATAAAAAAACACTTTCTCAAGACCTAACAATAACAGCAGAGACTGAAGATGGAGTAATAATGGGTGTTCAACATAAAAAATTCAATATTCATGGTGTACAATTTCATCCTGAAAGTATTAAAACTAAATTTGGGATGAAAATACTAAAAAACTTTATAAATTATTAAATTTATGGATCAAATTTTAGACAAATTAAAAAATAAAAAAAATTTAACTTTTGAAGAAAGCAAGTCTGCATTTGAAATTTTAATGACTGGAAAAGCCAGTGATGAACAAATTTTTAGCTTTCTAACACTGTTGACTGAAAAAGGGGAAGTTGCCGATGAAATAGCTGGTGGTGTTTTTGTATTAAGAGAAAAATCAAAAAGAGTGAATGTAAATGATTGTATTGATACTTGTGGAACAGGTGGCGATGGTATGAACACGCTTAATATTTCAACAGCTTCTGCGCTACTTTTAGCTAGTATGGGCACAAAAGTAGCCAAACATGGAAATAAAGCTGTTTCTTCAAAGTGTGGGTCTGGTGATGTTTTGGAAGCTCTTAAAATTAAAATTAATTTAGAACCACAAGATATCGAAAAAGAAATTAATGCTAATAATTTTGGCTTTATGTTTGCACCAAATTACCATAGTGCAATGAGATTTGTTGGACCCGTCAGAAAAAAAATTGGAAAAAGAACAATTTTTAATATGATTGGCCCATTAAGTAATCCAGCTCTTGTAGAAAGACAAGTTATCGGCGTTTTTGATAAAAAATTACTTAAAATATTTGCAGAAGGACTTAAAAATTTAAATTTAAAATTTGCTTGGATAGTAAATAGTGAAGATGGTTTAGATGAAATATCTCCGTATGCAAAAACCAATGTTGTTCAATTAAAAGATGGTCATATATCTGAAATTGAAATAGATCCAAATTCATTAGGAGTAAACGGAGATAATTTTAAAAATTTGGTAGGAGATGATGCAAGATTTAATGCTGAAAAGATGATTCAAATATTTAAAGGTGAAGATAATGATTTTTCAAAAGCTGTTTGTTTAAATGCTGCAGCAGGTCTAATTGTTGGAGAAAAATTCTCTGAATTTTCTCAAGCTTATAATCACACAAGAGAATTTATCCTTTCTGGAAAAACTTTTTCACATCTAGAAAAAATTCAAAATGTCTGAAAATATACTTCAAAATATAATTAAAAAAAAAATTGAAAAAGTTGAAAAATTAAAAAAATCCTTAGATCTTAAAACTTTGGATGAATTAATTCATAAAAATAACAAGTATATCAATTTTAAAGAGAAAATAGAAAATAATATAAAAAATAATAAAACTTCAATTATTGCTGAAATTAAAAAAGCAAGTCCTTCGGCAGGTATAATAATAGATGATTATAACCCAGTAGATATCGCTCAAATTTATTTAAATAATAAAGCAACTTGTCTTTCAGTTTTAACCGAAGAAGATTATTTTTTAGGAAATTTAATTCACATCAGTAAAATAAAAGATAAAATTAATTTACCTGTATTGTGTAAAGATTTTTTTATCGATAAATTTCAAATACCTTTGGCAAAAAGCTATGGCGCAGATGCTATTTTAATTATTTTAGCCGGGGTTTCAGATAATCTTGCTTCTGAATTATACGATGAGGCTTTGAAATACAATATGTCTGTTATAGTTGAAGTTCATACAGTGGAAGAAGCAAAAAAAGCTTTGAATTTTAAAGATGCATTAATTGGAATAAACAATAGAAATTTAAAAACTCTTAAAACTGATATAAATACAACTTATGATATTTATGATGTTATAAAAAATCATAAAGGTCCTTTAATATCTGAAAGCGGAATTAAAAATAAAGAAGATTTGTTAGAACTAAATAACAAAACATCAATTAACACTTTTTTAATTGGTGAATCACTTTTGAAAAATTTAGATAAAAATTCTATTTTTTCTGTTTTATAGCTAAATAAAGCCCTATTTTACTTGTTTTTTTTAGTATTGTTAATTTAAAAGAACTTTTATAGAACATTATTTGTACGATATTTGTTCTTATGCTAACAAAAAAACAAAAAAACCTACTTTTATTTATCAACAAGAAGTTGAGAAGTTCAGGCGTATCTCCCTCATATGAAGAGATGAAGCAATCTCTAAATTTAAAATCTAAATCAGGTATTCATAGATTGATTAGTGCTTTAGAGGAAAGAGGTTTTATTAAAAGACTAGCTCACAAAGCAAGAGCATTAGAGGTAATTAAATTGCCAGAGACCGCTTCTGCTAATGATATTTATAATAGCTTTTCACCAAGTGTAATTAAAGGTGGATTAGATGAAGAACAAATTAATTCTGATGAAATTGAAGTTCCTGTTCTTGGAAAAATTGCTGCAGGAACTCCTGTTGAAGCAATACAAAATGAGGTTTCTAGAATTCCTTTGCCAAATAATTTAGAAAAAAATGGAGATTACTTTGGATTAAAAGTTCAAGGTGACTCCATGATAGATGCTGGTATTCATGAAGGTGATACAGTTATTATAAAAAGAACTGACACTGCAGATAATGGTAAAATTGTTGTTGCATTAATTGATGAACATGAGGCTATGTTGAAAAGAATTCGAAAAAAAGGCAAAGTTGTAGCTCTTGAAAGTGCTAATAGAAACTATGAAACTAAGATTTTTGGACCTGATAGAGTAAAAGTGCAAGGAGTTTTAGTATCTTTATATAGAAACTTCTAAAAAAATAGTCTAAACAACATTGATGTCAAAAGTAGCAACACGTTTTGCACCGTCCCCTACAGGAGCTCTTCATATTGGAGGAGTTAGAACCGCCTTATTTAATTGGTTATTCTCAAAAAATCAAAAAGGAACTTTTCACCTTAGAATTGAAGATACCGATAAAGAAAGATCTAAAGACGAGCATAAAAAACAGATTATTGATTCTTTAAAATGGCTTGGTATTGAGCACGATGGAAATGAATACATTCAATCAAGTAAAATAAATGATCATATTAAGGTTGCAAACGAATTACTTAAAAATGGTAATGCTTATAAATGTTATTGCTCAGCAGAAGAAATAGAAGAGCAAAAGAAAAGAGCTAAACAAAAAAAACTTCCTTATATCTACAATAGAAAATGGAGAGATATACCAGAGTCTGATGCTCCTGAGGATATAAAACCAGTAATAAGATTTAAAAGTAAAATAGAAGGATCAACAGTACTTAAAGATTTGGTTCAAGGTGATATTGAAATTGAAAATAATACAATTGAAGATTTTATAATCTTAAGAAATGATGGCACACCGACATATAATTTGTCTGCGACTGTAGATGATCATATAATGAAAATGACACATATAATTAGAGGAGATGATCATAAAATTAATACATTTAAGCAAATGCAAATTTATGGAGCAATGAAATGGGATTTACCAAAGTTTGCACATATACCTCTTATTCATACAATAGAAGGTAAAAAATTATCGAAGAGAGATAATGCGTCAACATTAGATGATTATTCTAAAATTGGCATAATGCCTGATGCATTAAGAAATTATTTACTTAGATTAGGTTGGTCTTATGAGGATAAAGAAATATTCACTTTAGATGAGAGTATAAAACACTTCAACATAGAAGGTATAGGGAAGTCACCATCTAAGTTAGACATGAGTAGAATTTTATCAATGAATGAGCATTACATTAAAAATATTGATGAAAATGATTTATTCAATCAACTAACTGAATACTGTAAATTATATAAAAGTGAAATTAAGCCAGATAAAAAAGATAAAATAAAAAAATCTTTAACTTTTTTAAAGAATAAGGCAAAAACATTAGAAGATATATTTAATAACGGTCAATATATTATTGTGGATAAAGTAAATTTTAATCAGGACGATATTAAGTTAATTGATGATAAAGCTAAGAAAGTCATTTCTGAATTTACTACTGAATTTTCTACCATTGATAAAATGAGCAAAGAAGCTTTAGAACCAATAGTAAATAAGCTAATTAAAACAAACGATACAAATTTTAAAGGTGTTGGACAACCTTTAAGAATAGCTTTAACAGGATCAAAATTTGGACCTGGAATATATGATATAATTATTTCTCTAGGAAAAGAGGAAGTAACAAAAAGATTAACTAATAAGAAACTTAGTTAATACTACGGCAGCTTCATCAGATGATGAAGTTTTTGATCTAATTTTAGTTAAAGTTTCTTCACAATCACTAATTTGTTTTTTCATTAATTCTGGATTTTTTAAAAAGTAAACAACAGAATTATAAATCTCTTTAGAATTACACTCTTTTTGTATTAATTCTGGAATTATTTCTTTGCTATTAATAATATTGATAATGTTAGCAAATTTAATTTTTACTAACATTTTGACAATCAAAAAATTTAAAAAATTCATTTTATAGATAATTATAGAGGGAACTTTTGCATTACAAATTTCAAGAGAAATTGTTCCAGATTTTGAAACTGCAAAAATAGAATTATTCAATATTTGTTTTTTTATATTTTCATCAGAAATAACCTCAACATTTTCTAAATTGCTTTTATTAATTTTTACATTAATTAAATTTTTATTTTCATCAGTAGCATGAAAAACAAAAGTGAAATTGTCAAATTTTCTATTCATTAGATTTATAAAATCAATCAAGATTGGCAATAGTAAATTTACTTCAGATGATCTACTGCCACAAAAAAGAGAAATAATTTTTTTATCACTTGAAATAATACTAGATAGATCTGTTCTATTTTTTGTTTCTTGTTCTAATAATGGGTGGCCAACAAAAGTATTTGGAATATTTTCTTTATCAAAATATTTTTTTTCAAAATCAAATAATAACAAAATATGATCTATAAACTTTTTAATTTTTTTTACCCTACCCTCTCGCCATACCCACACTTGGGGAGCCACATAATGAACGGTCTTGATCCTATTATTTAATTTTTTAACTTTTTCAGCAACTCTTAATGTAAAGTCAGGACTATCTACACTAAATAAAATATCAGGATTAAATTTTATAATCTCTTCTACGGTTTTATTTATTTTATTTTTAATTTTAAAAATATTTAACAAAACACTTGTAAAACCAATGTAGGTAATTTCTTTAAGATCAAAAATAGATTTTATTCCTAATGAATTTAAATGTGTTCCGCCGACACAAGAATATTCAATATTAGGATCATTTTTTTGAAGTTGAGATATGACTTTAGAAGCAAGTTTATCTCCGGAAGGTTCTCCAGTTAGTATAAAAATCTTTTTCATATTACAGAGATAAACATCCTATTTTTGTTAGCAAAGTTAATACATTTGTTTTTATCTAAAAAAACATGTTTCTTATTTTTAACAACAATACCTTTTAATCCAGCAATTTTACATTGTTTAAAAGTCTTTAATCCAATAGTAGGAAGATCAATTCTAAGATCTTGTTTCTTTTTTGGAAATTTTACTAAAACGCCATGATTTCTAAATTTTTTACTTCTACTTTTTTCAAGCATTTTTTTGGTTCCACCCTTTCCTTCAATAGAAACTATCTTTTTATTCCTAGCTACAACACCTTGACTAAAATTGTATTGTCTTAAAGTATTTAATGTTTTTATTGCTTTTTTAATATCTATGTAATCTTACTTGCTTGGTTTAACCTTTGAAAAATTTCCTTTCTTTAAGGATAGTTCGGGATTAAATTTTAGTGAATTTTCAGTTTTAATATTATTTTGAGCTAATATTTTAATAATTTCTTTAAGTATAGCGGCGTCTCCAAGCTTTGAGGCTTTGATTATTCTAGGAATATAATAAATTCCTTTTAAATCTAATTTCAATTTAGAAAAATTTGGTTTATTTACTTTTCCAGCAAATAAGACTTGTTTACATTTATTTTCTTTAAGAATGTTAATAATTTTACCAAACTGACCTATGGATACCGCGTAAGATTTTTTATCTTTTTTAAATTTCTTTGATTTTGATAGATCAACTATCAAATACTTTATTTTCTTTTTTTTGATAGTTTTTAAAATTTCCTTTGGAAAATCAGTTTCACCAAAAATTAATCCTATCATTTTATGAAAATGGTGTGCAAATAGATCTTTTTTTATCTTTTGTTATAAAATCAATTACATTTTTAATTAACGGATTTTCTTGTAATGAACCATTTAATTTACTTAAATTTTCAATAATATTCTTTGATGCAAATATTTCTTTATAAGCTTCACTTAACTCTAAAATATCCTTATTTTCGAACTTGGCTCTTCTTAAACCTATTAAATTCAATCCTTGTAATGAATTTCTATTTCCTGTTGATAATCCATATGGAATTACATCATGTAATACACCTGTCATCCCACCAATCATTGCCATTTTTCCAATTCTAGTAAATTGTTGAACGGCAGAATTTCCACCAATCACTACATTATCCTCAATGATTGCATGACCACCTAAAGGCACATTATTTGCAATTATTACATTATTTCCAACTTGGCAATCATGAGCTATATGTGATGAAATCATAAATAAACAATTATCTCCAATTATTGTTTTACCGCCACCACCTGCTGTTCCAGGATTAATTGTTACGTATTCTCTGATTTTATTATTATCACCAATTACTAAATTTGTATTTTCCCCATTGTATTTCAAGTCCTGGGGATCGTTAATTGAAACGAAAGGATAAATCTTATTTCCTTTTCCAATTTTGGCACTTACAGAAATATTAACATGGGATTGAATGATAGTGTTCTCGTTAATTTCAACATTAGGACCAATTACGCAATATGGACCAATTTCAACATTCGAAGCAATTTTTGCTTTTGAATCAACTATTGCAGTTTTGTGAATCATTTATTTTCCTTAATAAATCTTTTTAAATCTTTAGCTGGATACCCCATAACTTTAGAGTTGTCAGGTACATCTTTAATCACTCCTGAACCACCACCTATTTGAACATTGTTTCCTACTTTCAAATGTCCTGATATTCCTGCTTGTCCACCAATCATAACATTATTTCCAAGGGTAGAGCTTCCAGCAAAACCAACTTGACCAGCAATAATACAGTTTTCACCAATTTTGTTATTATGAGCTATATGTATTTGATTATCTAAGAAAGTATTTTTTCCAATTATTGTATTTGATAAAGAACCTCTATCAATTGTTGAGCCACAACCAATCTCACAATTATCCTCAATTATAACAATACCAATATGAGGATAACGTATATTTCCATTCTTACTTGGGAAAAAACCAAATCCTTTTTTTCCAATAACACAACCATCTAATATTGAAACATTATTTTTAATTATTGTATTTCTAATAATAACATTGGACCCAATTGAGCAGTTATCACCAATAACAACATTGCTTTCAATGATTGTGTTGTGACCAATTAAGCAGTTTGATCCAATTTTAAGATTTTTTCCGACTAATACATTTTGACCATGATTTACAGCATCATTATAAGAAGTTTTTTCAATATTCAGGGTATGAATGTCAAAATCATCTGTAATAGCATCAGGATAAAACATTGTTGTAATCATTGAAGTTGATACAAGAACATTATCAACTTCTATTGGTATGCAGGTATCAGGTAATTTGTTAGATAAATTTTTTGTAGTAATACAAAAAGCTGCTTTTGTTTTTGAAGCGGCTAATTCATATTTTTTAGAATGAAAAAAAGTAATATCTTTATCTGATGCGTTAACAAGATCTTTAATATCAGAAATTTTTATTCCACTATATCCAGATTTATTTTGAAATTTGATTTGAGCTAAAATCTCTTCGATTTTTTTTGGACCTTTATTTTCAAAAAAAGGATTAATCATTAATTGCTTTTTATCAAAACAATTCTTAAATACTTATCAATAAATATTACTAATTATTTTCTATCAACAATTGTAGCTGACCATTGAGCATCAGCCATTTTTTTTCCTTCTACAAAAGCTTCTCCTTTATATTTCCAAAACCTTACGATAAACCGTTAGCTTCCTTCTCAGATAAAGATTTTGTTAAAGGCGTTTTATCAAATGACGGAGAAGCAGTTATTTTTCACAAGAATGGCACTAAAGGAGTTTTGCTAAAAGGTTATTTGGAAAAAGATTTTAAAGATCTGGAAATTTCAAATAATGATAGTTTTTTTGGTTCTAAAAATTTAAATGAAAATTCAATTTCTATTGGTCGAGACTTAAGCAATATCTTAGGATTAGATATTGGAGATGAGGTTTCAATTACTTCACCCTCAGGAGTTCAAACGTTAGTTGGGTCTTTACCAAAGCAAAAATTATTTCTAATAACTTCAATATTTGAAAGTGGATTATCAGAATATGATGAAAATATTGCTTATATAAATTTAAACACTTTAGACGATTTTTTTGACAAAAATAAAAATGATAGATTTACCGAGTATTATTTTATAGATCCAAAAAATATAGAAAATCATAAAGAAAAACTGATGAAACTATACCCCGATGCATTTGTATATACATGGGCCGATATGAATAGTTCATTATTTTCAGCACTTAAAGTTGAGAGAAATGTGATGTTTATTATTTTATCTTTAATTGTTATTGTTGCTGCTTTTAATATAATTTCAGGTTTAACAATTTTAGTTAAAAATAAAACTCGAGATATTGCAATTTTAAAATCTATTGGGGTCTTAAATAAATCAATTGTTAAAATATTTTTTCTTGTTGGAGTTTCAATTGGAACTTCAGCAACAATTTTTGGAATATTTTTAGGTGTAACATTCTCAATTTATGTAGAAAACATTAGACAATTTTTAAGCTCTACTTTTAATATTAGTTTATTTCCAGAGGAAATATATTTTTTAAGCAAGATGCCCTCAGAAATAAATATTAATTCTATAGTAATTATAACAATCTGTTCAATATTAATAACAATAGTAGTTTCTATATTTCCAGCACTTAAAGCTGCAAATATGGATCCTATAAAATCACTGAAGTATGAATAATTTTTTAGAATTAATTAATATACGAAAAAGTTTTACTTCGGAAAAAAAAATTAATGTATTAAGAGGTCTATCTAGAAAATTTAGGTTAGGTAAAACTTACGCAATAATGGGACCTTCTGGATCTGGAAAATCAACTTTACTTAATTTAATTTCTTTAATTGATAAACCAACATCAGGTATCATTAAGTTTGATAATCATGTGATAAATTTCAGTCAAAATGAAAAAAATGATTTACTTAGATCTAAAAGAATAGGTATTGTTTACCAAGAAAATAATCTTCTTTCTGATTTTACAGCATTGGAAAATGTTTATTTTGCTTCTTTATCTCTTAATAATGACAAAAAATTAGCATTATCTAAAGCTGAAAAATTATTAAAAAAAATTGGACTTTCAAACCGATTAAATCATTTTCCCTCGCAACTTTCAGGAGGTGAAGCTCAAAGAGTTGCAATAGCAAGAGCGATTATTAATGATCCTCAAATTATTTTAGCTGATGAACCAACTGGTAGTTTAGACATGAATACGGCTAAAGATATTTTTAAACTTTTAAACAATCAAAAAAGATCAGACAGAATAATTATATTTGCAACTCATAATAGATTTTTTGCAAAAAAAGCAGATTATCTGTTGGAGATGAGAGATGGTAGTATAAAATCATCTAATGTCTGAATCTGTCTTACAAAATTTTAATCATTTAAAAATTCATACCCAATATTCAATTTGCGAAGGAGCTGCTAGAATTGATGATTTACAAGAATATTCTAAGAAAAATAAAATTAAATCCTTGGGTTTATGTGATACCTCAAATTTATGTGGTGCACTAGAATTCTCTGAAAAGATCTCAAAATCTGGTACTCAACCAATAATCGGAACTCAAATAAATTTTAAAATCGGAGAAACAATAGGTTTACTCCCTTTGTTTGCTCTTAATGAAGCAGGATATAAAAATATAATAGAACTTTCATCTTTATCGTATTTGGAAAACGATGAATTGTCAGATCCACATGTAGATTTTGAATTATTATTAAGCAATTCCAAAGGTGTTGCTGTATTTTCAGGAACTGTTTTTGGTTTATTTGGTAAATTATTTGATAAAGGAAAGCTTAGTGAAATTGATAAGCTTTATAATAAAATTAAAAATGCTTTTGATGATAGATTCTACTTAGAGATTCAAAGACATAATGATCAAAATGAAATTGGATTTGAAAAATTTAACTTAAAAAAATCTTTAGATTTGGAAATACCTATTATTGCAACTAATGAAGTTTTTTATTTAGATAAAGAAATGCATGAAGCTCATGATGCTTTAATTTGCATCGGTAACAAGACATATGTAAATGAAAAAAACAGATTAAGATTTACTGACCAACATTATTTAAAAACTAACTCAGAGATGTCTGAATTATTTGTTGACTTGCCTGAAGCTTTAGAAAACAATTATAATTTTCCACTAAGATGTACTTATAGACCATTATTTTCTAATCCAATATTACCTAATATTAGCAGTGATAAAGATGGAAATGCAGATGAAATTTTAAAAAAAGATTCAATAGAGGGATTAAAAGTCAAATTCAATAAGATTTTTAATTTAAGTGATGAAGACTTAGAAAATAACAATTCTTATAAAGAATATAAGAACAGACTTAATCATGAACTTTCTATTATTGTAGAAATGAAATATTCTAGTTATTTTCTTATAGTTGCTGACTATATAAAATGGGCTAAAAATAATGATATCCCTGTAGGTCCTGGAAGAGGCTCAGGTGCTGGCTCATTAGTAGCTTGGTGTTTATCAATTACAGACGTCGATCCAATAAAATTTAATCTTATTTTTGAAAGATTTTTAAATCCAGATAGAATTTCAATGCCAGATTTTGATATAGATTTTTGTGAGGATAAAAGAGATAAAGTTTTTGAGTATCTAACAACAAAATATAAAGACAGTGTAGCTCATATTATAACATTTGGTAAATTAAAAGCACGAATGGTAATTAGAGACGTTGGAAGAGTTTTGGGATTAGCATATGGATTTGTTGACAGCATATCAAAGATGATACCTTTTGATCCATCTAGACCACAAAATTTAACTCAGTGCATTGCTGGGGAGCCACGATTACAAAAACTCATAAATGATGATCCAAGGGTAAAGAAACTTACTGATCTCTCACTAAAATTAGAAGGTCTAAATAGAAATGTTGCAACACATGCAGCTGGAGTGGTAATAGCAGATAAAAAACTCACTGAAGTTGTTCCTTTATATAAAGATATTACTGCAGATTTATTGTTACCATCTACTCAATTCGACATGTACTCTGCAGAAAATGCAGGTTTAGTAAAATTTGATTTTTTGGGTTTAAAAACACTTACAGTAATTAACAATACGCAAAAACTTGTAAGAAAAAAAATTAAAGATTTTGATATAGAAAAAATAAGTTATGAAGATCAAGAAGTTTTTGATCTAATGTCAACCGGTAAAACAGTTGGGTTATTTCAAATTGAAAGTGCTGGTATGAGAGAAGCCTTAATTCAAATGAAGCCAAATCATATTGAAGATATTATTGCATTAGTTGCCCTCTATAGACCAGGACCAATGAGCAATATTCCAACTTATAATGATTGTAAACATGGAAAGCAAAAACCAGATTATTTACACCCACTTCTAGAAGATATTTTAAAACCAACTTACGGTGTGATTATTTATCAAGAACAGGTAATGCAGATTGCACAAAAATTATCGGGATTTACAGCAGGACAAGCTGATCTTTTAAGAAGAGCAATGGGTAAAAAGAAAAGAGCGGAACTTGAAAAACAGAAACAAGTGTTTATTGCTGGAGCTGTTAAAAATGGAATAGCAAAAGATATTGCTGCTGGAATTTTTTTAAAAATTGAACCATTTGCTGAATATGGCTTTAATAAAAGCCATGCTGCTGCGTATGCAATTATATCTTATCAAACTGCATTTTTAAAAACATACTATCCAAAAGAGTTTATTGCAGCATCAATGACTATGGATATATCTAATCAAAATAAGTTAAGTGAATTTTACGAAGAATTAAAAAGATTAAATGTTGAAGTTGTTCGTCCCGATATAAATGAATGTTTTGAAGATTTTAGAACAATCGATAGTAAATTTTATTATGCATTAGGTGGCATTAAAGCTGTAGGTTTTGAGGCAATATCAAACATAGTTGAAGAAAGGATTTTAAATGGAAAATTTGAATCTATTCATGATTTTATAAATAGGGTAAATCCAAAAGATATAAACAAACTTCAATTAGAAGGTTTAGTAAAAGCAGGAGCTTTTGATAAACTAAATATAAACAGACAAGCTTTATTTGATTCAATTCCAGCTTTAATAGCTAAGAATAAAAATATATTTGAAAACAAATCTGCTAATCAGATTGATTTATTTTTAGATGATGAAAATAACCAGGATGATATTTTAACCAAATCTGAAGATTGGAAATTTGAAGAAAGATTATCAAAAGAATTTGAGTCAGTAGGTTTCTTTATTTCAGACCATCCATTAAATCAATTTAAAGAAATTTTTGATGATTACAAAATAACAGATTATTCAAATTTTGTTTCTAATGAAAGTTTAAAAGATTCAAATATTGCTGCAACATTATTGAAGGTTCAAGAAAGAAAAACTGCAAAAGGAACCTCATATGCTGTTTTAAAATTAACTGATTTATCAAGTGTATTTGAACTATTTATTTTTTCAGATGTATTAGAATTAAATAGAGAAATTTTGAAGGAGGGTAACTCCCTCATTTTAACATTATTTAAAAATGTTTCTAATGATGAAAATCGACTTACTAGAATCAATGTTCAAAAAATAGCTTCACTTAAAGATTTATTTAATAGTCCTATAAACGAGGCTTCATTTGAGATAAATTCTGAAAAACAGATTGAAACAATATCTAAAATTTTGAATGATGAAGGTAAAACTCTTGTAAATATTAATCTAGTTACAAAAGATAATATTCTTAAATTTAGATTAAAAAATAAACGAAAATTAGACAGAAAAGCTCTAAATCTATTAAGAAATCAAGAAATACAAGCAATAATTAACTAAATAATCGCTTGTTAAATATAGTAAATATTTGTAAATAATCTCTAAATTAAATTAACACGCACACAGTTGTTGGTTTTATACCTCCGGTCCTTAATTGGAAATTACTGTGGTGGCTTAACCGGGAATAAATATGAAAATACCTAACGTAACAATACAACAATTATTAGAAGCAGGCGTTCATCTTGGGCATAAAACTTTAAGATGGAATCCAAAAATGAAAAAGTATATTTTTGGAAAAAGAGATTCAATTCATATCATAGACTTAACGCAAACTTTGGAATTAACTAAAGTAGCTTTAGAAAAAGTTTATGAAACCATTGCAAATAATGGAAAAATTTTGTTTGTATCTACTAAAAAACAAGCATCAGAAGCTATTGCTGAAACTGCTAAAGAAACAGATCAATATTTTGTAAATTACAGGTGGTTAGGAGGAATGTTAACAAACTGGGGAACAATTTCAAATTCAATTAAAAAATTAAAAAAACTGGAAACTGATTTGGCATCGGAAAATAGAGGTTTTACTAAAAAAGAACTTTTAAAAATGAGTGTTAAAAAAGACAAACTTCAAAGATCATTGGGTGGTATAGCTGAAATGAAAAAAGTTCCTGATTTAGTGTTTGTTATTGATACAAATTATGAGTCTCTAGCTATCGCCGAATCCGCTAAATTAGGAATACCAATTATTGCTATTTTAGATAGTAACTCTAATCCAGATAATATTGATTATCCAATTCCAGGCAACGACGATGCAAGAAGAGCTATTGATCTTTATTGTAATTTAATAAAAGAAACCATTAATAGTGCTAAAAATTCTTCACCAGTTATAGAGTCAAAAAAAGATAATGCTAAGGACTCTAAAATCGAAGATAAAAAAAAAACTATTCAAGAATTAGATAGAGAAAAATTAGAAAAAAAATTTTCTAAAGAAGATAAGGAGAAATTAAATTAATGAGCAATATAGAAAAAGTTAAAAAACTTAGAGAAGCAACTGGTGCTGGTTTTAAAGATTGTAACTTAGCTATTAAGGAGTCAAATGGAGATTTAGACAAGGCAATTGAAATCTTAAGAGTGAAAGGAATTTCAAAAGCATCAAAAAAAATGTCTAGAGATGCAAAAGAGGGAGTTGTCGTAGTTAGCGGAGACGAAACGAAAACCTCAGTGATAGAAGTAAATTGTGAAACAGATTTTGTTGCTAAAAACGATGATTTTATTAATTTTGTTAAAGAATTAAGTGAATTAAATAACGAAAATAATTCAAATATTGAAGAATTAAAAGTGGCAAAAATGAAAAATGGTCAAAGTGTTGATGACAATCTAGTTGCTTTGATCGCAAAAATTGGTGAAAAAATTACAATTGGTAAAGCTAAAACTATTCAAAACTCAGATTGTTTAAATAGTCATTATCTTCATACAGTTGTCAAAGACAATGTAGCAAAACTAGCAGTTATGGTTTCACTAGATACAAAGGATAATTCAGATACAGTCAAAACATTTAGCAAACAATTATCAATGCACATTGCTGCATCTAATCCATTAGCTTTGGAATCCACCTCTATAGAACAATCAATAATAGATAAAGAGCAAGAATTAGTAACTGAAGAACTTAAAAATTCAGGAAAACCAGATGATATTGCAAAAAAAATAAGCTTAGGTAAGATGAATAAATTTAAAGAGGAAAATGCTCTTTTAACACAAGCTTGGGTTATGGAACCAAAGAAAAAAGTACAAGATGTATTAAAAGAATTATCTATAGCTGATTTAAAAATTAAAGAGTTTTATAGAATAAAGATTGGAGAATAAATGTTTGATGAGAAATCTTACAGCCTTAAAATGGATAAAGCCATTGAGGTATTCTCAAAAGAACTTTCATCTTTAAGAACTGGAAGAGCAAATGCATCAATGTTAGATCTGATTAAGGTTGATGTATATGGTCAGCAAATGCCAATCAATCAGGTAGGAAGTATAACAACTCCCGAACCAAGAATAATTAATATTCAAATTTGGGATGCAAATAATGTTCCACTTGTTGATGCAGCTATCAAAAAATCAGATTTAGGGTTAAATCCACAAATCGACGGACAGTTAGTAAGATTACCTATACCTGAGCTTAATGAAGAAAGAAGAACAGAACTTAAAAAATTAATAAAATCAATTGGTGAAAAATGTAAAGTTTCAATAAGAAATATTCGAAGAGAAGCCAATGAAGATTTGAAAAAACTTCTTAAATCAAAAGAAATAGGAGAAGACGAAGAAAAAACTCATGAAAAAAAAGTTCAAACTATCACAGACGAACATATAAAATCTGTAGATGACAAAGTTTCTTCTAAAGAAAAAGAAATAATGACAATATGAACCCTGTAAAACATGTAGCCATTATTATGGATGGTAATGGTAGATGGGGTTTAAAATATAAAAATTCAAGAAATGCCGGCCATAAAGAAGGGTTAAATACAGTAGAAAAAATAATTAAAGAAACAATTAAAAACAAAATAAAATTTTTAACACTATTTGCATTTTCAACAGAAAATTGGAAAAGACCAAAAAAAGAAATAAATTATCTTTTTAACCTTCTTGAAAATTTTTTAGAAAATAGAATCTCAGATTTAAACAAGCAAAATATAAAATTGAAAATAATTGGTTTAAAGAATTTTTCGACAAATTTTAATCGACTACTTTCAAAATCTGAAAAAAAAACATCTAAAAATAGTAAATTACAAATTAATTTAGCAATAAATTATGGTTCAAAGTATGAGATAATAAACGCTTTTAAAAATTTGCAAAAAAAAAAAGAAACAATAAATGAGAAAAGTTTTGAAAAATATTTACTGACAAAAAACATACCAGACCCAGATATATTAATTAGAACTGGTGGAACGACAAGATTGAGTAATTTTTTATTATGGCAATTAGCTTATACGGAAATTTTTTTTGAAAGGAAACTATGGCCGGAATTTAACAATAATGATTATAGTAGAATAATTAAAAAGTTTAAAAAAATAAAAAGAAATTTCGGGAGTATTTGATGAATAACGAACTCACTAAAAGAGTAATTAGTTCAATTTTGTTATTGATATTATCTCTCTTTTTTATTTTTCAAGAATCAATACTGTTTATATTTTTTTTAGTTATTTTATTTTTAATAACTATATTTGAGTGGGTAAAATTATCTAAAAATAACCTTATATTACTGTTATTGGGTTTTATTTTTTTATTAATATCTTTTTATTCAACTTTTCTACTAAGAAAAGATTATGGAATAAATATTCTTATCTTTATTTTGTTGATTTGTGCATCGACAGATATTGGTGGCTATCTTTTTGGTAAAATTTTAAAAGGACCAAAATTAACTAAAATTAGTCCAAACAAAACAATTTCCGGAACATTTGGAAGTTTTATTTTACCTTTAATTACTGGGCTAATATATAATTATTATTCAGAATTAAATTTGAATACTATTTTTGAAACCAGTACATTTGATTTATATATAAAATTTAAAATTGAATTAATTTTAGTAGTTTTGGTAGTTTCATTAACAAGTCAAATTGGAGATTTAGTAATTTCTTATTTTAAACGTCTATCTAATTTAAAAGATACAGGCAAACTGTTACCTGGTCATGGTGGTTTATTAGATAGAATAGATGGTTTAATATTTGTTTTACCAATTTTTTTAATTTTTATTTTAAAATGAAAAAAAAAATTATCATTCTAGGATCAACTGGATCTGTTGGATCAAAAACATTTGAAATTTTTAAAAAAGATAAAAAAAATTTTAAGGTTATCCTTCTATCAACGTATTCGAATGTTAACAAAATAATTAAGCAAGCTCAAATATTAAATGTTAAAAATATTATAATTAACGATAATGATGCTTATGTTAGGGCAAAAAAAAAATATAAAAATAGTAAAATTAAATTATTTAATGAGTTTAATGTTATCAACAAACTTTACAAATCAAAAGAAATTCATTATGCCATGGTATCTGTTTCAGGTTTGGCTGGTCTTAAGCCCACAATGCTTTTAGCTAAATACACAAAAAATTTGGCGATAGTAAATAAGGAATCTCTCATTTGTGGTTGGGATCTAATTAAAAAAAATTTAATTAAAAATAATACTAATTTTGTACCGATTGACTCAGAACATTATTCAATTTACAGTTTAATGAAGGGTCATAGTTATACAGATATTAAAAAAGTTTATATTACAGCATCTGGAGGGCCTTTTTTAAATTATTCTAAAAAAAAATTCAAAACAATTAAACCAAAAAATGCTTTAAAGCATCCTAATTGGAAAATGGGTAAAAAAATTACAATAGACTCCTCAACTTTAATGAACAAAGTATTTGAAGTAATTGAAGCAAAAAATTTATTTAATTTATCGTATAAAAAAATATCGGTTTTAACTCAT
>CACGGJ010000014.1 GCA_902572515.1 uncultured Pelagibacteraceae bacterium
ACAGATAACGAATTTTTAAAATCCAAGATAAAGGATTGTGATGGTATTTCTATCAGGACTGCAAAACTTACTGGTGAAGTTATAGAAGGTTCAACTAAATTAAAAATTATTTCTAGACATGGTGTTGGTTATGACAATATAGACTTAGAGAGCACTAAAAAAAATAATATCACTCTTGCGATTACAGCAACTGCAAATGCAGTAGCAGTAGCTGAACATGTAATGTTTATGCTGCTAAATATTTCTAAAAAAGGAAATATGTATGATGAAACTGTTAAAAGTGGCAAATTCAATGATCGAAATAAATTACCCAAAACAGTTGAATTGTGGAATAAAAATATATTGATTGCTGGGTTTGGTCGTATTGGACAAGCTTTGATAAAAAGATGTCATGGATTTGAAATGAAAGTTTTTGTTTATGATCCATTTGTATCTAAAGAAATTATTGAAAAGCATGGCGGTATAAAAGTCGATAGTTTAGAGGAAGCCTCAAAAGATATGGACGCAATATCTCTTCATGTGCCACTTAATGAAAAAACTAAAAATATTATCAATTATGACTTACTGAAAAATATGAAAAAAAATTGCATTATAATTAATGCTGCAAGAGGTGGAGTTATAAATGAAATTGATCTAGATAAAGCTTTAAATGAAAATTTAATTCTTGGAGCTGGTTTAGATGTTTTTGAAATTGAGCCACCTGATCCAAATAATCCTTTACTTAAAAATAATAAAGTATTTTTAAGTCCACACACTGCTGCGTTCACTGAGGAATGTATGACTAGAATGGGAAAAGAAACAATTCAAAATATTATTGATTTTTTTGATAAAAAGTTGGAAAAATCAAAAACTGTTAAACTATAAAATGAAAATTAACTTTAAAAATTTTGGCTTCTTAGAATTTTTAGTATCTGCTTCTGTAATTTTTGTAATTGGTATGCTAATTTGGACGGCAAGTACAAGACCTGCAGTGGAAGCAAAAGCTAATTTGGTTAAAGAAAATCACAATAAAGTTGTTGATCTTATCAATGAGGAAATAAATAAGTGTGGAAATAATGACGAAGGTAAATTTACTGTTTGGGGTGACCCGTGTAACGGTGAGTGGATAGCAGATAAAGTTGTTAACTATATAAATGAAAATTTAAAAATTGAAAATCCTTTTTCAGATGACTCAAAAGTTAAAACTGATCCTGATCCAAGAATAAAAGCTGAAGGTAAAGCTGGTCAAGCAGTTGAGATGGGAGTGATTTTTGTAATGTCTTCTAACTTTTTACCTGACCCAGGTTCCGAATGGATAGTTGGTACTTGCTTCAAGTCTCCTTGTGTTGCTGCGGGAAATAATGAACTTACTTCTATTTATAGATAATCAATTTTTATAGATCTCTATATTACTACTATTTAAGGTTTCAGTTAGATATTTATATCCAATCTTTGCATATTTAAAAGGATTTGCTTTTGCTGGATCTTGCTCAGCTTCAACCACCAACCAGCCTGAATAATTTTTTTCTTTTAATACGTCAAATAATGGTTTGTAATCAATACAACCATCCCCGGGTACCGTAAAAGCACCTTCTAAAAATGCACCTCTAAAACTTAAATCTTCTTTTAATGATTTGTCTAACACATTTTTTCTAATATCCTTACAATGAATATGAATAACTCTATCACTAAAATTTTTTAACATTTTAAGAGAGTTACCTTGAGCAAAAAGCATATGACCAGTGTCTAAAGTAAGTTTTACGCTATCATCAGTGTTTTCTAGCAAACTTATAGTATCTTCCTCAGTTTCTATAACTGTCCCCATGTGATGATGGTAAGCAAGAGGCATTCCTTGACCCTCTAAATATTTTCCCATCTCTGAAATTTTTGCATAGTATTCTTTAGCCTCATCAAGACTCATTTTTGGCCTTGTAGAAAGTTTTCTATTTGGGTCTCCTTGAATTGAACCTGAAACTTCTGCAAAAACCATGCAGGGAGAATTGCAATCTTTGAATAATTTTAGCTGAGCTTGTATTAAATTTATTTCCTCATTGACAGTATTTTTTCTTAAATTTGCCCCGTACCAACCTGAACAAAGATTTAAACTAAACTCTTTTAATTTAGGAATTAATTCTTCAGAGTTTTTTGGAAATTTACCTCCAGACTCAATTCCAATAAAACCTGCTTGACTAGCTTCTGATAAGCATTGTTCCAATGAGGTATCGCCCCCAAGTTCTGGCATGTCATCATTGCTCCATGCTATTGGTGCTATTCCTAATTTTACTGACATAAATATTTTTTTTGCTAAGATATATTCAATGTTTAAATCAAATAAAACTAAAAAATTAAGTTTAGGAATTGTTGGGGGTGGACCTGGATCTTGGATTGGTCATGTTCATCGAATCTCATCTCGATTTGATGATCAATACGAAATAGTAGCTGGTGTTTTTTCTAGAAATGTAAAAATTTCAACAAAGTTTGGAAAAAGTATAGGTATTTCATCTGACAGATGCTACTCAAATTACAAAGAAATGGCTGAAAAAGAATCTAAGAGAAAAGATGGAATTAACGTAGTTGCTATAATGACACCTCCATCGAGTCATCAAATTATTGCTGAAAAATTTATTTCAAAAAATGTAAATATAATTTCTGACAAACCTTTCGCTGGAAATTTAGAGCAAGCAAAAAAACTTTTCAAATCGATTAAAAAAAATAAAAAAATTAAATATGCACTTACACATAACTACTCAGCTTATCCTATGGTTAGACAAGCAAAAATTCTTGTTGAGAGAGGCAAGATAGGAAAAGTAAGAATGATAAATGTTGAGTATGTGCAGGATTGGTCTGATGGATCATCTATTAATAGCAGAAATGCAAAAAAGAAATTAAAATGGAAACTTGATAAAAATATTGTTGGTTCGTCAGCTGTTTTAAATGAAATTGGCTCTCATGCTTATCATTTAGCAATGTATATATCTGGTTTAAAGGGTGCAAAAGTTTTTGCTGATATAAAGCAAATTTCTCCAAAGATAAAAATGGATGATAATGCTCAAGTTATGATTAATTTTACGAACGGTGCAAAGGGTATGTTTTGGACTAGCGTAATGTCTAGAGGAGGAGTTTATGGATTGAGAATAAGAGTCTATGGTGACAAAGGAAGTTTGGAATGGGTTCAAAATGATCCTGGTTACTTAAAGTTAAATCCATCAAAAGGTGCTGTAAAACTTCTTGAGAGAGGTTTTCATAATGCAGATTTTTCGAAGAATTTTTCTAGGATTAAGTTTGGACATCCAGAAGGATATTTAGATGCGTTTGCAAATATATATAAAGAATTTGCACAATCTTTAAAAAGTAAAAAAAATAAACGATTTTTTTATCCTGACGAAGATGAAGGATTTGAAACTGCAAAATTTATTAATGCATGTAAGGTTTCGTCAAAAAGTAAAAAATGGGTAAAAATCAAATAAACGTAGCATTACTTGGTCTAGGTAGAATAGGTCAAATGCATGCTGAAAACTTAATAAATCATAAAAGTTTCAAACTAAAATATACTTTTGATATCAGTAAGAAGTTAGCGAAAAATATTTCAAGAAAATTTAATACAATTGATATTAGTACCCCTGAAAAAGCTTTTAGAGATAAAAATATAGATTTAATATTTATTGCATCAAGTACTTCTACTCATATTAAATTTATAAAAGAGGGAGCAAAATATAAAAAAGTAGTCTTTTGTGAAAAACCTTTAGATTTAAATATTGATAAGGTTAATAAATGTTCAAAAGAGATCAAAAAGTATAAACCTAAAATACAATTAGGTTTTAACAGAAGGTACGACCCAGGACATAGTTCAATTAAACAAGAATTAAAAAAAGGAAAAATTGGAAAACTAGAAAAAATAATTATCACCAGCAGGGATCCTGCCCCGCCTTCATTAAATTATTTAAAAGTATCCGGTGGTATATTTAAAGACATGATGATTCATGACTTTGATTTGTTAAGATTTTATTTGGAAAAAGATGAGATAGAAAATATTTTTACTACCGCTAGTAATATTTCAGATAAAAGATTTGATAAAATTAAAGATTATGAACTAGCTTCATGTCTTTTGAAATCAAAACAAGGTGTGCAATGTATAATTACAAATTCTAGACACTGTAGCTTTGGGTACGATCAAAGAGTAGAGTTATTTGGTTCAAAAGGAATGTTAATATCTGGAAATAAAAGTGAGAATGAAACAGAGATTTTTACAAAAAACAACACATCACAGAAAAAACCACTTTTAAATTTTTTTATAGATAGATATGTTGATGCTTACAGACTTCAACTTGATGAATTAGCTTTATATTCAACAAAAAAAAAGTCCCCAATTTCAAGTTTTGAGGATGGAAGAAGAGCTTTGATTATTGCTAACGCCGCTTCACAGTCCTTAAAACAAAGAAAACAAATAAAAATTAAGTTTTAATTCTAAATTATAATTATTCTAAGATATGTATATTTTCTATACATATTGTCCATGACACCTTTACAACCTACTTTTTTTTATGTTAACGTCCGCGCATAAAAAGTTAACTTTTATTTAAACGAGAGGGAAATAAATGAAAACATTATATAAATCATTATTAGCTTTTGTTGCATGGGTTATGCTTTCAGTGTCTGCTTTAGCAGTAGACGTGATCGTTGTATCTCACGGACAAGCTAACGACCCGTTTTGGTCTGTTGCTAAGAATGGTGTAGATAAAGGATGTGCAGATATGGGAATATCTTGCAAGTACACTGCACCTGCTACTTTCGACATGGTTGAAATGGCTAAATTAATTGACAACGCAGTTTCACAAAAACCAAAAGGTATTGTGATTACTCTTCCAGATGCTGCTGCTTTAGGAAAATCTGTTAAAGCTGCTATCGCTGCTGGTATACCAGTAATTTCAATGAACTCTGGTTCTGATGACTTTGCATCACTAGGTATCAGTGCTCACGTTGGACAAACTGAGTTTGAAGCTGGTGTAGGTGGCGGACAAAAAATGAAAGCTGCTGGTGGTAAAAAAGCACTATGTGTTAACCACGAAGTTGGAAACGTTGCGCTAGATAGAAGATGTGCTGGATTCAAAAAAGGTTTTGGTGGATCAGTTGACATCTTAGGAACTTCTAATGACCCAACAGAAATTCAAAAAGCTGTTGCTGCTAAATTAGGTGGTGGATATGACACTATCCTAACTTTAGGTGCTGGTCTTGCAGGTGAAGCTGCTCTTAAAGCTTTAGAAGCTGCAGGAAAAGTTGGTTCTGTTAAACTTGGTACATTTGATATGTCACCAGGAATGTTAAAAGCTGCTGCTGCTGGTAAAGTAGAGTTTTTAATTGACCAACAACAATACCTACAAGGTTACTTGCCAATAGCGATCTTTGGTCAGTACATGAGATATGGAACAATGCCAGCTGGAGTAGTTATGACTGGTCCTGGTTTCGTAACTCCTGATAATGCTGCTAAAGTAATTAAGTGGGCAGCTCAAGGTTATAGATAAAAAATACTTTAAAAGGCCTAGCTAGCTTTTAGTTAGGCCTTTTTTCTTAACAAAATTCAAATCTATGTCAGATAAAGCAAAAAGTATCGCATCAAAAAAAACTTTTGGTAAAGACGAAAGACTAAAAGAAGTATCAAAACTAAGATTGCTTTTAAATAGACCTGAATTAGGTGCTGTTGGTGGTGCAATTTTAGTATTCATATTTTTTGGAATAGTCGCGGGCGACACTGGAATGTTCAGTGCTTATGGAACTCTAAATTTTTTAGATGTCTCTGCAAACTTAGGAATAATTGCAATTGCTGCAGCAATGCTAATGATTGGTGGAGAATTTGATTTATCAATTGGGTCAATGATTGGTTTTGCAGGAATATGTATAGCAATTCCTGCTATTTATTGGGGTTGGCCTTTATGGATTAGTATTATTTTTGCTTTTGCAATGGCGGTGCTAGTTGGATACTTCAATGGTATCCTTGTTGTTAAAACTGGACTTCCATCTTTTATAGTAACCCTAGCGATGTTGTTTATTTTAAGAGGAGCAACATTAGCAATCACAAGATTAATTACAGGAAGAACTCAAGTTCCAGGTTTAAGAGTTTTAATAGAGAATGATCCAATCGCTTGGATGTTTGCAACTGATACTTTTAAATGGTTGTTTACTTGGTTGGGTTCAATGAATTTAATTGCATTAAGAACTGATGGAACTCCATTAGCCACTGGTATTCCTCCTTCAGTAATATGGTTTATTGCAGCTACCCTTTTTGCAACATTGATATTAATGAAGACTAGATATGGAAACTGGATTTTTGCATCAGGAGGAGACAAAAACGGTGCAACAAATGTTGGTGTACCTGTTGGAAGAGTGAAAATAAGTTTGTTTATAGGAACTGCGGTTGCAGCTACAATTTTTGCGACTATTCAAGTTTTAGACGCTGGCTCTGCAGATACTATGAGAGGAAATTTAAAAGAATTAGAGGCAATTGCAGCAGCAGTTGTTGGGGGTTGCTTGCTAACTGGTGGGTATGGCTCCGCAATTGGTGCAGCTTTTGGAGCATTAATATTTGGAACTGTTTCAATGGGAATATTTTATACAGACGTTGATACCGATTGGTTTAAAGTATTTTTAGGAGCCATGATGTTAATAGCTGTTGTGTTTAATAATTACATAAGAAAACGAGTAACTGAGAGTAAATAATGTCTGAAAATTTAATTGAATTTAATAATATCAGTAAATTTTTTGGAAAAGTTATTGCTTTAAAAGATGTCACTATGAAATTAAAAAAAGGTGAGATTATGTGTTTGCTTGGAGACAACGGTGCTGGAAAATCTACATTGATTAAAACTTTGGCTGGTGTTCATAAGCCTGATGAAGGTGAAATAGTAATCGAAGGTAAAAAAACTGTTTTTGACTCACCAAAAGATGCTTTAGATATGGGAATTGGTACAGTTTACCAAGACTTGGCTTTAGTTCCATTAATGAGTGTTACAAGAAACTTTTTTATGGGAAGAGAACCATTAAAGGGACCACCTTTTTTAAAAACTTTCGATATTGAAAAAGCAAATCAAATTGCCGCTGAAAGAATGGGTCAAATAGGAATTGATGTAAGAGATCCTTCTCAAGCTGTTGGAACAATGTCTGGAGGTGAAAGACAATGTTTAGCAATATCAAGAGCTATATATTTTGGTGCAAAAGTTTTAGTTTTAGATGAACCAACTTCTGCACTTGGAGTTCATCAGGCATCAATGGTTTTAAAATATGTTGTAAAAGCAGCTTCACAAGGATTGGCTGTAATTTTAATTACCCATAACGTTCATCATGCATATCCAGTTGGTAACAGCTTCACTGTTTTAAATAGAGGTAAAAGTTTAGGAACTTTTAATAAAAAAGATATTAGTAGAGAAGAACTTTTAGGAATGATGGCAGGTGGAGAAGAGCTGGATAAACTAGAAGTTGAATTAGAAGAGATGAACAGGCTTAATAGCTAAATTTTTTCATAAAGTGTAGGAAACATTTCACCTTCGACAGGGTCTCCATTTTTATAACCTGCCTCTTGCATCGCTTTTCTATAATTAAAGCTAGTCCAATCACCATCATAACTAATTTTTGAACCTTCTTTAGCTACTCTTAAAGTATAACGACTTAATGTCTTTTCAGGAATTGTATCTCCTAAACTTCCGTGAAGAGTTCTCATATCAAATATAACAGCATCGCCAATTTCACAATCCCACTGTAAAAATTCATATTTTTTTTTATTACCTAATATATCTGGAGGTAGCTCATATTTTTTTCCATTAACAACACATTCATTTCCCTCGATTTTATGTCCATCTTTGAATAAAACTCTTAAAAAAAGTTTATTCCATAAATGTGATCCTTTAACCCAAACAACTCCTTCATCTTTCTTGGTTGGCTGGAGTGGAAGCCAAAGAACACACATTGTACCATCCATGTCAAAATAACTTATATCATGATGAAATGGTGTTGAAGATTTTGACCCTGCTTCTCTTAAAAACCAATTATCCATAACTAAATTTATTTTTTTAGCGGACATTAATTCAGAAGCTATTTCTGCATATGGAGAATTATAGACAAAATCTTTAAATTCAGGAACTAAATGCCATGTCCAATAATCTTCTAAATAAGCAGGTGCGCCTTTTTTTATCGTATGTGATTTAAATCTTGGACTGGGGTTTGCAATATCTTTTTCTATTCCTTTCTGAAGCTTATTAATCCACTTAACATCAAATTTATTTTTAAGAAAAACAGCGCCATTTTTTTTAAAACTACTTATTTCAAAATCTGAAAGTATTTTTTTCATTTTAAATATTAATTTTGATCATTTCTCCTTTTTACAGTTTGAAAAATATATTCTGAAAAAAATATCTCATTTGTTATATCTTTGTAAGTCTCATCTTCTATCAACTTTGCATAATTTAGCCAATTATTAATGATTAATAAGTCAGACAAGCCTACTCCTCTTAAACTTCTATTAAAAATCTTTTTACCCTTTTTACTTCCATTTAATATCTCTTCATCGATTAATTTTTCACTTTGAAGCCAATCATCTTGATACAAAACTTTTTTTAAATTTTTTACATCTTTATATCCTGGAAATTCAATATCAAATTCAGTACAACCTCTTTTAATTGATATCTTAAAGTTCTTTTTGATTAAATTGGTCATATAGGGCTCTAAAATATCAATAATTTTTTGCGCTTCTTCTACTGATCTACAATAAACGAGGCCTTTATAAGTACCTGGGATTCCTGGTCTTAACTCAATGAATGACTTTCTTATATTATCCTCAGGAAAATTAATTTGATCAAAAATAAAATATAGTTTTAATAATTGAACCACTGTTGTTAAATCAATTTGAACTTTGAAACAACCAAAACAATATTTTGATATTATTTTAAATTTGTTAAATGCCTTATGATGTCGATCGCAATTAAGGTTAAACCCATTTCTTCTGTGAATTTGTGTATCAAAAAAAGATAAATTTTTAAGGTTTTTCTTTATTATCTGATTACACTTTATTATATAATCACTTAATTCTCTTTGTGAAATTTTATTAAATATAGAAATTTTAGTATCAATATTTTTAATATCTTGATTAGCTCTGACGATTGAGTTGTTTTCATCATTTTCTGGATTAAAAAAATTCATTAAATGAATTAAATTATTTTGAGCTTGTAAATGATCTGAATTAAATTTTAAGGCATTAACATAATTTTTAACTGCTTGATCATACTTTCCTAAATCATCATAATGAGTTGCTAAATTGTTATATGCGTTTGAATAGTCTTTCTTTATTTCTATTGCTTTATTATAATTTTCTATAGCTTTATCTTCCTTACCTAAATGACTGTAAGCAATACCTATATTGTTATAGGCCTCAACAAATTTATCATCACAATCAATAGCTCTTTGAAATACTTGTATAGAATTCTCCCATTTTTCTAAACTCAAGTTTATAAGCCCATTTAAGTTAAACAAAAAAGGTATATTTTTTTCTTTTTTTAAAAGTTTATTAGATATTATCAATGCATCATCAAATTTTTTTTGTTTGTAAAGGTATATTGTTTTCTCAATTTCAGATTTAACTAGATTGTTGATTTTTAAATTCATAATATCAATTTTGAAATGTAAAAAGGGATTAAATTGCTGATGAAAAACAAACAACATCAATAATCACATAACAAATATGTAATTTTCTCATTGATGTTTTTTTTCATATAATGTTAAATTTAAGTTAAGGAGGTAACTATGGCTAAATTTATAGTAATGGGCAATTACACGGCTCAAGCTTTTAAAGGATTTATAGGTAATCCAGATCAAGACAGAGCTGCAGCAGCCACCGCTTTATCAGAAGCAGTGGGAGGAAAAATGGAATCTTTTATGATCACAAGAGGAACTTACGATTTTGTAGGAGTTGTAAGTGGTAATATAGGATTTGAAGGCGCTGCAGCAGTTAAGCTAGCAGTTGAAGCTTCTGGAGCTATAACAAATTTTACTATATTAGAGGAAATGGATATGGGTAAAGCTGCCGGCATGGCATCAAAAGCTATGGCTAATTATAAACCAGCAGGTTAAAGCCAGATTTTTAAGTTAATTCTATCATGATTAATTTTATTAATTGTGATAGCTTTAACTTAAATGAAAATGTTAAGAGATAGTTTTGGTAGAACTTTTCCATATATAAGACTTTCAATAACCGATGTATGTAATTTTAAGTGTGGATACTGTTTACCTAATGGTTATCAAATTGATAAGAGCGATAACAGAAAATTTCTTTACTTAGAGGAAATTAGACGTCTAGCAAAAGTTTTTTCAAAATTGGGCGTATGCAAAATAAGACTTACTGGAGGTGAACCAACGGTAAGAAAAGATTTTTTTGATATAATCAAGATCTTAAAAAATGAAGCTGGTATAAAAAAAGTTGTAATTACCACAAACGGTTATCATTTAGATAAAAAAGCAAAGCTGTTAGTGGATAGTGGCTTAAACGGCATTAATATTAGCATTGATAGTCTAGATAGAAATACATTCAAAAATGTTACAGGTCATGATCGATTACCAGAGATTTTAAAAGGAATTAAAAATCTTCAAGATTTAAATTTTGAAAATATTAAGATTAATGCAGTTCTTTTAAATGGAATAAATGCATCAGACAAAGATTTTGAGTCTTGGGGAGAGTTTATAAAAAAGAACAAAGTAGATTTTCGATATATAGAGTTAATGCAAACAGGTGATAACCTAAATTATTTTAAAAAATACCATGTATCTTCAAAAATCTTTAAAGAATACTTAAATAAAAATAATTGGATTTATCAAACCTTAGGTAAAGATGCTGGGCCGTCACTAAATTATATCAATCCAGAATATAAAGGGAAATTTGGAATCATAGCACCCTACTCTAAAGATTTTTGCAGAAGCTGTAATAGATTAAGAATTACATCAAGAGGAGATCTTAGATTATGCCTATTTGGAAATACTGGAATAAGTATAAGGCATTTATTACAAAAAGATGATCAAATTGATGAATTACAAGATCTTATAATGGGTCAAATGAAATTTAAAAAAGAGTCTCACCATTTGGAACTTGGTGAAACTGGTTTAGCTAAAAATTTATCTACAACAGGTGGCTAATGTCAAAATTAAAAATTATAAATCAAGAAGAGCTTAAAGATTGGGCGAAAGAAATATTTCAAAAAAATTCTTTCAATATGGTTGATGTTTCTTCAAAAAGAGAAACTTTTAGAAGAGCTCTAGCATCAGGTAAAATTTATGTTGGAAAAGAAGTTTTTGATCTAATTAAAAATAAGAAGATGCCTAAAGGAGACCCCATTACTTTAGCTGAGGTATCAGCTGTGTTGGGTGTAAAAAAAACAAGCGAACTTATTCCTCTATGTCACCCACTTCCAATTGACCACACGGCTACTAAAATAATTATGAATGAATTAGACAGTTCATTAGAGGTTTTTTGCGTTGTCTCTGCAGTAGCAAAAACAGGTGTTGAGATGGAAGCTATAATGGGAGTTAACTCTGCCTTAATTACAATTTATGATTTAAGCAAAATAGTAAATCCGCATCTTAAAATTGATAACGTAAAATTATTAATTAAAGAAGGTGGAAAAAGTGGGTTATGGAAAAATCCTGATGGGCTACCAGATTTTTTAAAGAATATTTTTTAATGAAAATATCAGTTGAACTATTTGGCGCGGCTAGAGAATTTAGTAATAAATCACATATAGACTTTGAATTAATAGAAAATTCCTCAATTAAAGATCTTAGAAACCAGATGATAGATTTTATTGATTTAAATTTTAAAGGAAATGAAACTTTCAAAAGAATTATTAAATCATCAGCTTTTTGTTCGTCTGATGATAAAATTGTCTCAGATAATTATAAAATAGTTAAAAAACAAAACTTTAGCATTATACCTCCTATAGGAGGCGGTTAATGCTACATACTAAAATTATCGATGCTTCAAAAGCAGAGAAGATAGAAATTTCAAAAGCAGAAAATTTTTTAAACCAATCAAAATTTGGCGCTGTAATATATTTTGTTGGGACTGTAAGAGATTTAAATGAGAATAAAACAGTTACTGGTATTACCTATGATGCCAAAGAAAGTATGGTTATCAAAAGTTTTGAAGAAATTTATGGGGAAGCAGATAAGAAGTTAAATATTAAAGAGAAAGCAGTATTTATTGAGCATGTTAAAGGATATGTGGGTTTAAAAGAAAAAAGTATTATTATCGGCGTAGCTTGCAAACATAGAGATCAAGCATTTGTGTTATCTAGATACATAATTGAAGAAATTAAAAAAAGATCTCCGATTTGGAAAAAAGAACATTATGAAAATGAGGAAAGCGAGTGGCTGAAAGGAATATCTCTACATAATTAAAATGATAAAATTTAAAAATTCAGAAATTACACCAGAAAATATTTATAAAAAAAGAAGATCTTTCATTAAATCTATAGGTCTTGGTGCTAGCTCAATAGCTATGTCCGCTATACCTCATGTAAATAAATCTTTAGCAAGTGAGAGAGATAAATTAACAAGTTATAAAGATATTACGACTTATAATAATTATTATGAGTTTGGAACCTCTAAGAGTGATCCTTATAGAAATTCTCAAATATTTAAAACAACTCCTTGGGATATAGATATTGAGGGTGAAGTTGAAAAACCAATTAAATTATCAATGGAGGAAATCTCAGAAATGTTTATTTCTGAAGAAAGAATATATAGATTAAGATGTGTTGAGGGTTGGTCTATGGTTATTCCATGGATGGGTTTTTCTTTAAGCAAATTACTATCAAAAGTAAATCCAACTAGTAAAGCAAAATTTGTTGAATTTGAGAGTGTATATGACCCTGCGCAAATGAAAGGTCAAAAATACCCAGTTTTAAACTGGCCATACAATGAAGGTTTAAGAATTGATGAAGCTATGCATCCCTTAACAACAGTTGTGACAGGTTTATACGGTAAAAAACTCCCTAATCAAAATGGAGCACCACTAAGAATTTTTATTCCATGGAAGTATGGTTTTAAAAGTGCAAAAGCTATTGTTAAAATTAAATTTGTCGAAAACATGCCTACCTCATCATGGATGTGGGCTTCACCTAGAGAATATGGATTTTACTCAAATGTAAATCCTAATGTTAATCACCCAAGATGGTCTCAAGCGACTGAAAGAATAATAGGCGAAGGTGTTTGGGCACCTAGAGTAAAGACCTTAATGTTTAATGGTTATGGAGATCAAGTTGCAAGTCTATATAGCGGTATGGATTTAAAAAAAAATTTCTAAGTTAAATTGAGAAGATATTCTAAAACTCTGGTTTTTTTTCTCTCTCTTTGGCCAATTTATGTAATTTCTTATCAAATAATTTCTAATCAATTAGGTCCAGAGCCTGTTGATAGAATCATAAATCACTTTGGAGAATGGACTTTGATATTTATTCTTTTAACTCTTTCAATGACACCACTGAAGAAAATCACCAAATCAGTAGAGTGGATCAAGTTTAGAAGAATGCTTGGTTTGTTCACCTTTTTTTATGCATCTATTCATATGTTAAGCTATGTTGGTCTTGATTATAGATTTGATTTTGAGCCACTGATAAATGATGTCTTAAAAAAGAAGTTTATCTTTATAGGATTTTCAGCTTGGCTGTTATTAATTCCACTTGCTGTAACGTCATCTGAGAAAATGGTTATACTGTTAAAAAAAAATTGGAAAAAAATTCATAGATTAATTTATATAATTGGGATTTTTGGCGTACTACATTATATTTGGCTATCAAAAACAATATTTTTCAAACCACTTATATTTTTAATTATTTTATTAATTCTTTTACTTTTTAGAATTAAAATTACAAGATCAGCTTCTAAAATCTGAGGCTTTATCAAAATCTTTAAAAGATTTAATACTCTTAGTTTTAATAAAATTTGTTCTATTTTTAAGCCTCTTAACCATAAATTTTGCTCCAAACTGACCTTTAATATTTTTAAATTTTTTTATTAAAGAACTGTCAAAACCGATGGGGTTACCTACTCTAGTTTTATATTTTAACGCATGTATTAAAAATGTTTTAGAATTTATAGATCTACAAATTTTATTTATATCTGATTGTTTAACAAATGGCATGTCTGACTGAGCTACAATAAAGCCTTTATCATTTTTAGATATTTTTTTTAATCCTATTTTTATAGAAGAGGCCATCCCTTGTTTATAATTTTTATTGTAGGTAAAAATAATTTTTTTATTTTTTTTTATTATTTTTTTTACTTCTTTGTGTTGATGACCAAGAACTATGATAATTTTATTTACTTTACTTTTTTTTAATACATTTAATGAATAATTTATTAATGGTTTACTTTTATATAACTTAATCAGTTTATTTTCAGATTTCATTCTTTTTGATTGGCCAGCTGCAAGTAATATTGCTTTAATCACTTTTTATAAGTTTCTGAAACTAATTGAGCAATAATAGATAAGGCAATTTCTGGAGCAGATTTACCACCAAGCTTAATACCAATTGGTCCGTGAATTGAATTAATTTCATCATTAGTAAATCCAGCTTCGGCTAATCTTTGACATCTGTTTTCATGAGTTTTTTTACTACCAAGTGCTCCAATGTAATAAAATTTATTTTTTAATGCGTATTGCAAAGCAGGATCATCTATTTTTGGATCATGTGTTAAAGCTATTAAGGCTGTGCTTGAATTAGTTTCAATTTCCTCAAAAGCTTCTTTTGGCCATTTATTAATAACTTTAATATCAGGAAATCTTTGCTCGGATGCAAAATATCCTCTTGGATCTATAATACTAATTTCAAAATTTAAACTTTTTGCAAAATCAACTAAATATTGTGCAATATGTACAGCCCCAACAATAATTACTTTTATTGGTTTTATATAAGTTTCAACAAATATCTCTGAATTTTCTATAACCCCGTTTTTTTTTGATTTAAAAAAATTTTCTATTTCATCAGCATATTTTGAAAATTCTCCTTTTGGAGAAGTGCCAGGTAAATAAATTTCACTATCACCATTTTCTAAATTTGTAAGAATTGCAAACTCAGTTTTTGATGATTTGTTTTTTAATATTTCTTCAAGTGTTTTAATTTTCATTAGTGTATCTGCTCAATATATACTGCTATCTCTCCACCACATGCTAGACCCACTTCCCACGCACTCTCGTTCGAAACTTTAAATTCTATTTTTTTACAAGGCTTGTTGTCTTTAATTAACGATAGACACTCACTTACAACTGCAGATTCCACACATCCACCAGAAACTGATCCTGAAAAATCTCCTTTTTCGTTCACAATCATTCTGCTACCAACTTGTCTAGGTGATGATCCCCAGGTTTGAATTACAGTTGCTAAAACTACTTTTTGATTAGCTTTGATCCAATCTTTAGCTTCGTCTAATATTTTCTCATCAAATGAATTTTTCATCTGATAAAATATAGTTTTTAACTAACAAGCATCAACGGCTTTTTTAGCCTGAGTGACAACTAAACTAGCTCTAAAATCTGCAGAAGCATGCATATCAGAGTTCATTTCTGAACTATCTAGATCCATTCCATCTATTGAAGAAGAGGAAAAATTACCCGATAAAGCTTTCGACATTTCTTTATCATTATAAACACATGATTTTGCACCAGTAACTGCAACGTTAACATCTCCTTTATGTTTGGCCACATATACTCCAACGATCGCATATCTAGATGCAGGATTAGGATGTTTTTGATAGCTAGATTTTTCTGGTATTTGAAATTCTATAGCTTCTATTAACTCACCCTTTTTTAAAGCTGTCTCGAACATTCCTTTAAAAAACTTATTCGCCTCAATTTTTCTTTCATTGGTATGTATTATTGCGTTTAAAGCAATACAAGCTGATGGATAATCTGCTGATGGATCATTATTTGCTATTGATCCACCTATCGTTCCTCTATTTCTAACTTGAGGATCACCAATTCCTTCAGCTAAACTAGATAATGATGGAATTGCTTTTTTTACATCTTTAGAATTTGAAACTTCAACATGTTTAGTTGCAGCTCCTATTGTAACTGACTTCCCACTTACTTTTATACCACTTAATTTTTTAATATTTTTAATATCAATTAAATCTTTGTAAGTAGCTAATCCTAATTTCATTGAAGGAATAGTAGTCATTCCTCCTGCTAAAAAAGCAGAACTAGATGAAGCAAGTTTAGATGCCTCTTTACTATCTTTTGCTGAATGATAATTAAAATCTTTCATAAACCTCCTATGCTGCTTTTGCGTTAGATTTTTTTAGATTTTTACAAGCCTTCCACACTTTTTCAGCTGTAGCTGGCATAGTAACCTCTTGTCCACCTAAGGCATCAATTACAGCATTCATCACAGTAGGTGGTGCTGCTATTGCTCCCGCTTCTCCACAACCTTTAACTCCTAAAGGATTTGTGGTTGCATGCGTGCAAGTATAACCAATATTAAACTCAGGAAAATTATCTGCACGTGGCATCGTATAATCCATATAAGATCCTGTCATCAACTGACCTGTTTCATCATACTCTGCATTTTCATACAATGCTTGACCTATACCTTGAGCAAGACCTCCATGAACTTGTCCTTCGACAACCATTGGATTAATTATTCTTCCAAAATCATCACACGCTGTATATTTTTCAAGCTTCACATGGCCTGTTTCAGGGTCTATCTCAACTTCAGCAATATGTGTTCCTGCTGGAAAAGAAAAGTTTGAAGGATCATAAAAAGAAGTTTCTTTTAAACCAGGCTCATCACCTTCTGGCAATGGAGATTTCATTTCATCTCTAACACCAGGTAAATAACAAGCAAAAGCTACTTCTCCAATTGTTTTCTTTTTATTCGATTTTGAAACAATAAATTCACCATCTTTAAACTCAACATCTTCTGGATTTGCCTCTAACATTTTTGCTGTAACTCTTTTGCCTTTTTCAACTATTTTTTTACAAGCATTAACTATAGCAATACCACCCACAGCTAAAGATCTGGAACCATAAGTCCCCATTCCAAATGTTCCTTTATCTGTATCTCCATGAACGATATCTATATTTTCTATTGGTACACCTAACTCATCAGCTGCTATTTGAGCAAAAGTTGTTTGGTGACTTTGTCCATGACTATGTGAACCTGTGTAAACAGTGACTTGTCCAGTTGGATTAAATCTAACCTCTGCAGATTCCCATAATCCAACTCCACATCCTAAAGACATTACAGCAGCTGAAGGAGCAATACCGCATGCTTCAAAATATGAGGTAACACCTATTCCTCTTAGTTTTCCTTTAGCTTCAGACTCTTTTCTTCTTGCCTCAAAACCTTTATAATCTGCCATCTGTTTTGCCTTTTCCATTCCAGCAACATAATCTCCAGAATCTACTGTATGAACTAATGTCTGTTTAAAAGGGAATGCCGTAGGGAAATTTTTAATTCTAAGTTCAGTTTTATCTATCCCCAATTCCATTGAAGCTTTTTCAACTAATCTTTCAATAGTGTATGTAGCCTCTGGTCTTCCTGCACCCCTATAAGCATCTACTGGAGCTGTATTTGTATATACAGCTTTGACATTTGTATAAGCTGCTGGAATTTCATAAACTCCAGTTGCACATGGTCCAAATAAATAAGTTGGTGTCACTGTACCAAATACTCGAGCATAAGCGCCAAGGTTTGCTATTGTCTCATTTTTAAAACCAAGAAACTTTCCATCTTTAGTAACTGCTAATTCTGCATGAGTTACATGATCTCTTCCATGTATGTCAGTTAAAAATGATTCTGATCTTTCTGCAACCCACTTAATAGCTCTATTAATTTTTTTAGCTGCCCAGCTACAAACAATATCTTCGTTATAGACATTAATTTTCGAACCAAAACCACCGCCAACATCTGGAGCTACAACTCTTAACTTATGTTCAGGAGCTACATTTCCAAAAGCAGACATTATCAATCTTGATAAATGTGGATTTTGACTTGTTGTATATAAAGTAATCTCTTCAGATGCTGCATTGTAATCAGCAACACATGCTCTTGGCTCCATTGCATTTGGAATTAATCTATTATTAATGATATCAATAGAAATGACTTTATCAGCCTTATCAAATGCATCTTTAACTTTTTGTCTATCCCCTAATAGCCAGTCAAAACAAAGATTTTTATCAATTCCTTCATGAATAGTATCTCCATTCATAGCATCTGCAGTACTTGTGACTGCTTTTAAAACTTTGTAATCAACTTCAACTTTTTCCGCAGCTTCTTTTGCTTCTACCAAACTTTCAGCAATTACAACTGCAACAGGGTCTCCAACAAAATTTACATTGTCTTTAGCTAATGGTGGATTTCCAGGACATTTCATTTCTGTGCCATCCTCACTTCTAATTGCCCAACCCGCAATCAAACCTCCAATTTTATCATCAGCTATTTCTTTACCAGTAAGTATACTTACTACCCCTGATGATTTTAATGCTTTATCAATATTTAATTTTTTAATAGATGCTCTTGCATGTGGAGACCTAACAAAAATCGCGTAAGTTTGATTTGCTAAATTAATATCTGCTGTATATCTGCCTTTACCAGTTAAAAATCTTTTATCCTCTTTTCTCTCAACTCTAGAACCTACTAAACTTGCCATTTTCTTTTTCCTCCTTAAAATTACATTTTCGTCGCTGCTTCTTTAACTGCAGCAACTATATTTTGGTATCCAGTGCATCTACAAATATTTCCCTCTAACCAATCTCTAATTTCTACATCTGATGGTTTTTTATTTTTTTGCAAAAGATCAATTGCACTCATAACCATTCCTGGTGTACAAAATCCACACTGTAAACCGTGAAGTTTTTTGAATGCTTCTTGCATTGGATGCATTTTTCCATTTGTTTCTAAACCTTCAATTGTTGTAACTTTTGATCCATTAACATCAGCTGCTAATGCCGTACAACTTTTTAAAGAATTTCCATCAACATGAACTACACATGCTCCGCATTGGCTAGTATCACATCCGATATGTGTACCTGTTAGCTGCAAATGCTCTCTTAAAAATGTAGATAGTAAAGTGTTATCAGGAGCTTCTTTTTCTACTTTTCTTCCATTAACTTCTAATGAAATTCTACCCATAATCTCTCCTTATAAATAATATTATGATTTAATCATTTTGAGAATATGAAGGCAAGTGTCAAATTGAACACTACTTGGACTAGAATTTTATTTTAAAAACATCCAATAAATTAAGAAGATTCCAAGAACTACTGCAGCAATTAAATAACCATAATTAATTTTTGTTTCTGGTGTTTTTGAATCAGTTGTTAATGTAATTTCTTTTTCTTCAACTTTTTCAGAAGAAATCAATTCTGAAAAATTACCAAAAAAAATATCTGCCATCTTTTTTGCTGTCATATCAATTAGTCTTGAGCCTACTTGTGCAATTTTACCACCTACTTGTGCTTCAACGGAATAAATTAAATTTGTTCCTTTATCTGTATCTTCAAGTTTAACTTCAGCTTCTCCTGAAGCAAAACCAACTAAAGAATTTCCAGATCCTGAAATCTTATAACTGTTAGGAGGATTTAAATCTTTCAATTCTATATCACCAGAAAATGTAGCATTAAAAGGTCCAATTTTATTTGTAGCTTTTGCAGAAAATTCAGTGTCAGATTTTTTATTAAACTCTTCACACCCAGGGATTGCTTGTTTCAGTATTTCTGGATCATTTAAAGCATCCCAAACTTTTTGTTTCTCTAAATTAATTTTATAAGATCCTGTTAATTTCATTAATTAAACATATAATAAATTATGGACGAAAATACAAAAAAAGAATTACAGTCTGCAGCATTCGAAAGGCTTATATCTCATCTTAGAGAAAGAAAAGATGTGCAAAATATAGATCTGATGAATCTTGCAGGTTTTTGTAGAAACTGTCTTTCTAAGTGGTACAGAGAAGAGGCGGGGAAAAAAGGAATTGAAATTTCTGATCCTGATGCAAGAGAGTATGTTTATGGAATGCCTTACTCTGAATGGAAAGACAAATATCAAAAATAATTATTTTTCTTTAAGCCTAGGAAATAATTCTACAAAATTACAGGGTTTATGATTAACGTCTAATTGATACTTTAATATTCCATCCCACGCATCAGTTACACCTCCAGAGGATCCTGGTAATGCAAATATATATTTACCATTAGATAAAGCTGCACAAGCTCTAGATTGTATAGATGATGTTCCAACTGTTTTTAAACTTATTGTTCTAAAAACCTCCCCAAATCCAGGTATATGTTTATCTGCAATTTCATTAACTGCTTCAGGAGTTATATCTCTTCCAGTAAGACCTGTTCCTCCCGTGGTTATTATAACATCTATCTCTTTTTGATTAGTCCATTCTTTTAAAATTTTTACAATATCTTCTTTATTGTCTTTACAAATTTTTCTATCAATTAATTGATGTTTAGCTTCTTTAATTTTTTCAACCAAGATTGCACCCGATTTATCATTATCAAATGTTCTTGTATCTGTTACAGTTAATAAAGCTATATTTACATCCATATTTTAAAAATGATTATATTATCAATTCTTTTCTTTGTAACTGCATTAATATACTCAAGTGTTGGTTTTGGGGGAGGCTCAACATATCTTGCAATACTTTTAATTTGGGGTGTGCCTTACAAAATATTTCCCGTTATAGCCCTTGTATGTAATATTATTGTTGTATCTGGTAATTCTATTAATTTTATAAGATCTAAGAATATAAACTTTAATTTACTTTTTCCTTATTTAATTGGCTCCATACCTTTTGCCTTTATTGGAGGATCAATAAAAATTGAAAAAAGTTTATTTGAGATTTTATTATTTTGTGTTTTATTGGTTGCAGGCATTTTTTTATTAATTGAAAGTAAATCTTTTAATAAAGAGCAAATTAAAATTAATAAAATACCAAGAGTAATCTCAATTTCTATTGGATCAATAATTGGCTTTATGTCAGGCATAGTAGGAATTGGTGGAGGAATTTTTTTAAGCCCTATTCTATTTTTAATGAAAGCTGGATACCCTAGGCATATCACCAGCAGTGCATCTTTATTTATATTAATCAATTCTATCTTTGGAATAGCTGGGCAGCTGACAAAAGATCAGGTTTTAGATCAAGTTATTACCTATTGGCCATTATTTTTATCGGTACTTATTGGAGGACAAATTGGTAGCTTATTAAACATTAAATTTTTATCGAATAAAATTTTAGCTCTACTAACTTCTTTTCTTGTAATTTTTGTCGCAATAAGAATGGGAATTAAACTTATTGCTTAATCTTGAATAATTATGCTTTTAATATATTTAAAGCATCATGAAAAATATTAAGCCTTTTGGTCCATCAATTGGAAAGACAAAAATTTCAAAGAAATTTTTAAATATCTTGAACAAAGAGATTGATAATAAAGTTTTAACAAAAAATAACGATTATAGCTCTAAACTAGCTAGTCAAATTAAAAAAGAAGTTAAAATTTCAAATAATTTTATAAAAAAGAATTTAGAGAGAGAAATAAAAAAAAATATCAAAGATTTTCTTAAAAATGAAAAAATTCAAAAAGTTAAAAATATAAAAATATTAAATTTATGGGTAGTTAGTCAATTTAAAGATGAATATAACCCTATTCATTATCATGATGGAGATATATCTGGTGTAGGTTATTTAAAAGTCCCAAAAAATATGACTAAAAATAAACTTTTAAAAAATAAAAAAAATAAGACTAATGGCACAATTGATTTTATAAACGGACAAAGGGGTTTTTTAAGTAGAAGTATTTTTAATATTGTGCCTAAAGAAAGAGATTTGATAATTTTTCCAAACTATTTGATGCATACTGCATATCCATTTAATATTAATGCTGAAAGAAGATCTTTTTCTTTTAATGCTAAAATTATTTTAGATAAATAGTTTACAAACATTCATTTATCAATTATAAGTTATTTGCCGATTTGATCCTATTGCGGGCATAAACTGCTAAAATGGAAATCCCAAAATAATCAAATAAGCAAGGTAGTTGAACTGTATTGTGCACCTAGCATAAAGCTAAAGCACTAAAAAAGTGAGGACACAATGGATATTAATTTTTTTAAAGAGACGAGAATATTGGATGGTGGAATGGGTCAAGAGCTTTTGGCTCGAGGCATGAAGCCAAATGGAACTTTATGGAGTGCTAATGCGATACTAAATTCTGAATATCATGAATTGGTAGAGAGTACTCACAAAGATTTTGTAAAAGCTGGGGCAGAAGTAATTGTTACAACAACTTTTACCACAAGAAGAAAAAGACTAAGTGAAAACAAAATTGAAGATAAATTCGAATATCTTAATAAAAAAGCAGGAGAAATTGCTTTAAAAGTGAAAAATGAATATCCAAATATAATGATTGCTGGAGGTTTGCCGCCTCAACGTTTAACTTATGAAGAGGATATAAGAAGTGAGGTTGAAATCATTAAAGACTTTAATGAACAGGCTAGATTATTAAATGAATATGTAGATTTTTATTACTTTGATGTTTGGAGCAGCATTAGAGAGTTTAAATGTGGTATTGAGGCAATTAAAGAATTCAAAAAACCTTATTTAATTGGAATTCATATTTCAGAAGGCACAAAGTTACCTAGTGGTGAAAAAATTTCAGATATTAAAAGTATTATTGATGGAAATCTTTTAGGCGTTATGTTGTCTTGTGTTTCACCTGAAAATTATGAGCACAATCTTGAAGAAATCAAAAAATTAAACGTACCGTTTGGATTTAAATTAAATGGATTTATGACCACCAAACCAAAAAACGGATACACAGCTAATTATTTAAAAACTAAGGGAAATCCAAATGAGTTTTTAGGAAAAAGACATGATCTTACACCAGATAAATTTCATGAAATTGCAAAAAAATTTAAAGAAAATGGAGCAACAATTATTGGAGGTTGTTGTGAAACTGGTCCTGCTCACATAAAAGCAATGGCAAAGCTTAAGTAACGTTTTTATAATCTGCTTTTCTTGCTAAATATATTCCAATAAATACAGCAATTAATGCAACAATAATTTTTGAGGTAATTATTTCATTTAGAAATATGTATCCTAAAATAATTCCAAATATTGGAATGATATATGAAACCTGTGAATGAAATATGAGACCATTTGTTTTTAAAATTCTGAATCGCAATAACCATGCTATCCCAGTAGGAAAAATTCCTAAATATATTACGGATATAATAGAGTCTGTTGAAGGATTTAACATCCAAGGTTTTTCAAAAATTAAAGTGAATGGAAGAAGTATAATTGTAGACCAAATTAAAATTGAACCCGTAACATTTTCATTTTCTTTATTGCTTATTTTTAAGGTTATAACTCCTCCGATTACATAACAGGTAGATCCAAGAAGAATCAAAAGTGCAGCAATAAAGTTATTTTCATTAATTAAAAAATTATCTGAAAACAAAAATACTATTCCTGAAAATCCAATTAATAATCCAATTGTTTTTAATAAGTTAAATTTTTCTCCTTTTAAAAAAAAGTGAGCTAGAACTGTTGAGCTTAATGGTGTTGTGGACATTAAGATAGCTGCTAAGTTACTTTGAACAAAATTCACTCCATAAGATATTAGTATGAATGGAATAACTAAATTTACCAATCCAATGATTGCAAACCACTTCCAGTCTTTTGAGAATGCTTCAATTTTTATATTTTTATAAAAACATAAAATTAAAACTGGTATAGCTCCTAAAAAAGATCTTAAAAAACCTATTGTTATAGGTCCAAATGAGTATGTGGCAATCTTTATATTAAAAAAAGCAGACGCCCATATTAATGACAACAATGTCAACAATAAATAATCAACTAATTGTGGTTTTCTCATTCTGTTATTTCGTTTATCTCACCAGAGGTTAAGGCAATTAAATTTTCAAAATTTATTTCGAATACTGCATTAGGATGACCTGCGGCTGCAAAAATTGAAGAAAATCTATTTAAAGTTTCATCAATAAAAATTTTTATTTTTGTTAAATGTCCTGTTGGAGATACTCCACCAATTGTATACCCAGTAATTTTTTTAACATCTTCTGGGTTCGCCATTGAAACATCTTTTTGATTTAAAATTTTTTTTAATTTATTTAATGAACACCTTTTATCTCCAGAAACTAAACATAAAACATAACTATCCCCTGCTTTAAAAAGTAAGCTTTTAACAATTGCCCCTACTTTGCAACCTAAAGCTGTAGCTGCATCGTTAGCCGTTCTGGCAGTTTGCTCTAAAACAATCACTTTAAGATTTGGATTAAATTGTTTTAGCGATTTTTCTGCTCTTAAAACTGGCTCTTTATTTAATATTGATTTCACAGGTTTAATATATTTATTATTTTAGTGACTAATTACACTACTTATGTGAAAATTGCATAGGTGTTATTTATTAAATAAGCAATATTTTTAAGTATTTTTTTGCTAATTAGGCCAAACAAAATTACATAGGAGACAAAATGAGTGCAGCAAACGTTTTAAAATTTATTAAAGAGAAGGAAGCAGAGTTTGTAGATCTAAGATTCACTGATCCAAGAGGAAAACTTCAACATTTAACAATGGATGCTTCAATAGTTGATGAAGATATGTTGAATGAAGGTGTGTTTTTTGACGGTTCGTCTATTGCTGGTTGGAAGGCAATTAATGAATCTGACATGATTTTAAAACCTGATACTGCAAGAATGTTCATGGATCCTTTTACGTCTCATAATACTGTGGTTTTGTTTTGTGACATTCTAGATGCAATTAAAAAAGATCCTTATGAAAGAGATCCAAGAGGTGTTGCTAAAAAAGCTGAAGAATATTTAAAAGCTTCAGGTATAGGTGATAAAGCTTTTTTTGGACCTGAGCCAGAATTTTTTGTTTTTGACGATGTAAGAATTAAAAATGATATGAATGAGTGTGGATTTAAATTAGATAGTAAAGAAGGTCCTTACAATTCAGGTAAAGAATATGAAAATGGAAATATGGGTCATAGACCTCAAATTAAAGGAGGATATTTCCCAGTGCCACCAGTTGATAGTGAACAAGACATGCGTGGTGAATATCTTAAAAATTTAAAAGAAGTTGGTATTAAAGTTGAAAAACATCACCATGAAGTTGCTCCTAGTCAGCACGAGCTTGGAATGTATTTTGGAACTTTAGTAAACCAAGCTGATAACGTGCAATTATATAAATATGTTGTTCAAATGGTTACACATTCATTTGGAAAAACTGCAACTTTTATGCCAAAGCCAGTTGCTGGTGACAATGGTTCAGGTATGCACATCCATCAATCCATTTGGAAAGGTGATACTCCGGTGTTTTCAGGTGATGCGTATTCTGGATTAAGTGAAACCGCATTACATTATATTGGTGGAATTTTAAAACACGCTAAAGCAATTAATGCTTTTGCTAACTCTACAACAAACAGTTACAAAAGATTAATTCCAGGTTTTGAAGCTCCAGTTCTTCTTGCATATTCAGCAAGAAATAGATCTGCATCTTGTAGAATACCGATCACATTAAGCAAAAAAGGTGCAAGATGTGAGATTAGATTCCCAGATGCTGCGGGAAACCCATATTTAACTTTCGCAGCTATGTTGATGGCTGGAATTGATGGAATTAAAAATAAAATTCATCCTGGTGAATCTTTTGATAAAGATTTATATGAATTGCCACCTGAAGAAGTTAAAGCTATCCCAACAGTTTGTGGTTCTTTAAGGGAAGCAATGGAAAGTTTAGATAAAGACAGAGAGTTCTTAACTCAAGGCGGTGTCTTTACTGATGATCAGATTGATGCTTACATTGCTCTCAAGTTTGAAGAAATTCACAAATTTGAACATGCACCTCATCCTGTAGAGTTTGAGATGTATTACAGTAGCTAATAAATTTAATTACTGTCTAGTTGTTGCAATTGTATCTTTGTTAACACCTTTTTTAACTACGTAATCTTGTGTGCCGTTCGCACCGGTTTCAACTTCTTTACGTAATTCTTTAAAGAATGTTTTTTCTTTTAAAGAGTCTTTTAAGTTTTTAACAAGATTTTTAAACTCAAATTTGTTCATAAAGAATCTATATACTAGATATGCATATAATGCAATACAGATATGCGATAAATGGGATAATACAACTTATGATATTTTGAAAGACTCTCCGCAGCCGCAACGCTCAGTTTCATTAGGATTATTGAACACAAATGATGAGGACAATTCCTCCTTTTTATAATCCATTTCAGTGCCAAGCAGATACATAATAGCGGCAGAATCAACGAATACTTTTACGCCCTTATCTTCTATAACTTCATCATTAGGATTTAACTCTTTTGTGTACTCCATCACGTATGACATCCCAGCGCAACCACCAGATTTCACTGATACTCTAACTCCGATAGAATCTTTTTCAGCGTTAGACATTATCTCTTTTATTCGTAATGCTGCGTTATCACTTAATTTAATTATAGGGTTCATTATAAATTCAATTCCAATTTTGCTGCTTCTGACATCATATCTTTATTCCACGGTGGATCCCAAACTAACTCAAGATCAACATCCTCTATACCTTCAACTTGCATTGCACCATCTTTTACTTCTTTAGGTAAACTTTCAGCTACTGGGCAATTTGGTGTAGTTAAAGTCATTTTAATTTTAGCAAACTTATCTTCCTCAACCTTAATATCATAAATCAAACCCAATTCGTAGATATTTACAGGTAACTCAGGGTCATAAATTTTTCTTATTTCTTCAATTATCTGTTCTTTTTTTGACATAATTTAATTTTCCGTTTTTACTTCCTCTGTTTTTTCATCAAAAGCAGAAACCATTGTATGCCAAGATAAAGTTGCACACTTAACTCTCATTGGATATTGCTTAACACCAGATAGACACATTAGTTTAGTTTTTTCATCCTCGCTCAAATACTTAGATTGTAATTCAGGATTTTCCTTAATCATGCCTAAAAAATCCTCAACTATCTCTTTAGCCTCATGCTCATTTTTTCCTTTAATTAAATCTGTCATTATAGAAGCTGAAGCCATTGAAATCGCACAACCACTCCCTTCGAAGGATGCATCTTCTACAATTTTTTGTCCATTTAGTTTTAAATAAACATGAACATTATCACCACAAAGTGGATTATTACCTTTAGCGTCTTTATTAAAACCTTCTGTCTTTCTAAGATTTCTAGGATTCTTACCGTGTTCTAATATAATTTCTTGATAAAGTTCTTTTAAATTCATTATAAATTAAATATTTTTTTACAGTTATTAATTGACTCATTCAACTGATCTAGATCCTCTTTTGTATTATAAATACCAACCGATGCTCTAGCACTGGCTGGAATATTTAATTTGTCATGTAGAATTTGACAACAATGATGTCCAGCTCTTATTGCAACCCCGTCTTCATCCAAGATAGTTGCTATATCATGAGGGTGAACTCCTTCTATAGTGAATGATAAAACCCCTCCTTTATTTTTTGGATTTCCGATAAGTTTAACTGAGTTATTTTTTTGTAATAGTTCTTGCCCGTATTCAACTAAATCAGCTTCATGTTTCATAACATTTTCGATACCAATACTTTCTAAAAATTTTATTGATTGGTCAAAAGCAATTACTTGTGCTGTAGCCATAGTACCAGCCTCGTATTTATTAGGTAATTCACCGTAAGATATCCTATCTTTTTTAACTTCATTTATCATTCCTCCACCGCCTTGGTATGGAGGTAATTCTTCTAACCATTTTTTTTTGCCATATAGAACTCCCAAACCTGTAGGTCCATACATTTTGTGACATGAAATTGCATAGAAATCACAATCTAAATCTTGCATATCTAATTTTAAATGTGGCGCTCCCTGACATCCATCGACTACAACAATTATTCCTTTTGAATGTGCAAGCTGGGTAATTTCTTTTACGGGTAAAATTGCACCTGTTACATTCGATAGATGAGTAATAGAAATTAATTTTGTTTTTGGAGTTATTTTCTTTTCTATTTCTTCAAGTGTAATTTCACCTTCTTCATTTATTTCAGCAAAATTAATTTTTATATTTTTTGATTTTCTTAAGAAATGCCATGGCACATAATTTGAATGATGCTCAAGTTCCGTAATTAATACTTCATCACCTTCCTGTAAGTAACTTTGGCCTAATGTATTAGCAACTAAATTTAATGCTTCTGTAGCACCTTTTGTAAAAACAATTTCATTTTTATCTTTAGCATTGATATATTTCTGAATTGATGATCTTGTGTTTTCGTATAAATTTGTTGCTGCTACAGCAAGATAATGAACACTTCTTCCAACGTTAGAAAATTGTTTGGTATAAAATTCATTAATTCTATCTACAACTATCTTAGGTTTTTGAGATGAATTTGCACTATCTAAATAAACTAAATCATTATTTTGAATTTTTTCATCAAAAATTGGAAATTCTTTTTTTATCTGGTCAATATTCATTCTTTAATTCCAATCATATTTTTTATTAAGTTTTTTATTTCTGAATCAGTAATTTTTTCAACAACATCAAGCAGAAAACCATTGATTAATAGTTCTCTTGATTGTTGATAACTTAAACCTCTAGACATTAAATAAAAAATAGAATCTTCATTCAAACTGCCTGAAGCTGAACCATGCGAACATTTAACATCATCAGCATAAATTTCTAATTCAGGCTTGGCATTAAACTCTGACTCTTTATTCAGCAATATTGCTTTACTCAATTGATATCCATCAGTTTTCTGGGCCTCCGAATTTACAAATATTTTCCCTTGATACACTGCTTTAGAACTTTCATCTAAAACACTTTTAATTAGTTGATAACTTTTTGTATTTTCAGTTAAATGATTTATTATTGATCTGATTTCATGATGCTTGTGATTATTCAATGAAAAAATACCATTTACAAAAGCTGATGCGTAAACTCCATTTAAATTACAATTTATCTCATTTTTAGAAAAATTTGATCCAGAGGATAAAATAAATGTTTCAGAAACACTGTTCTTATCTTGATCAATATTGTTGAAAGAATACTTGATATTTTTATTTTCAAATTTATCTACTTTATAATTTTTTAAAACTGCATTTTCCTTTAATTCAAAGTTATAAAATATATTTAAAAAATTCTTTTCAGATGTATCATTAAACAAATCAATTAATCTTAATGAGCTATCTTTATCTAGTTCAAAATTAAGTCGTAAATTAATGTTTTTAGACCAAATTTTTGAATTTGTTGTATGATAGATAATTAGAGGTTTTACTAACTGATAACCTTTTTTTACCAATATTTTAAAACATTTGTTAGTAAAAGCATTGTTTAAGTCGGATAATGAATTGCTATTTTTAAATTCATTAATAGTTTCTGATTGATCAATTATTTCTATTTGATCTTTTTTTTCATATTCAAAATCAATTTTTTCAATTCTACCATTTATAAAAACTATTTTATTATGTTCTAATCCATCTACAAATACAGATGTATCAACTTTATTAGTAGATGTTTGGTCATTATAGAAACTAAGTTCCCCAATATTATTTTTTATTATTTGATTCAAATCTGAAAATTTCCAATCTTCCTCTTTTCTATTTGGAAAACCTTTGTTTATGAAATTGTCTAGACAAAATTTTTTTATTTCAATATCTTTTTGAGATAAACTTAAATTTTTTATACTATTATCAAAATCTTTTTGTAATTGTTCTTTCATTTAATTAAAATTTTCATATCCTTTTTTTTCTAATTCTAAAGCTAAATCTGGACCACCAGATTTTACAATTTTTCCATTCATCAAAACGTGAACAAAGTCTGGTTTTATGTAATCAAGTAATCTTTGGTAGTGTGTGATAATTAAAAATGAATTGTTTTTATCTCTCAACGTGTTAACTCCATCTGCAACAATCTTTAAAGCATCAATATCTAAACCAGAATCAGTCTCATCTAAAATTGATAGTTTTGGAGCTAACAACGACATTTGTAAAATTTCGTTTTTCTTTTTTTCTCCTCCAGAAAAACCAACATTTAGTTGTCTGTTTAGTTTTTCTTCATCAAATTTTAATTCTTTAGATTTTTCTTTAACTAATTTTAGAAATTCAATAGCATCCAACTCTTTCTCGCCTCTCGCTTTTCTTACAGCATTCAAAGAAGTTTTTAAAAATATATTTGTATTTACGCCAGGAATTTCTAAAGGATATTGGAAAGCTAAAAATATACCCTTGTGTGCTCTTTCCTCTGTTTCAAGTTCAAATAAATCTTTTTCTTCAAAAAGAACTTCCCCTGAAACTTCATAGCCTTTTTTTCCTGATAAAATATTTGACAAAGTACTTTTTCCAGATCCATTAGGTCCCATAATTGCATGAACCTCGCCAGGATTTATATCTAAGGACAGCCCATTTAAAATAGACTTATTATCAATCGTTGCATTTAAATTATTTATTTTAAGCATTAGCCTACACTTCCTTCCAAACTGATACCTACAAGTTTTTGTGCTTCTACAGCAAATTCCATAGGCAGTTGTTGCAACACTTCCTTACAAAAACCGTTAACAATTAAGCCGACTGCTTCCTCTGGATTTAATCCTCTTTGTTGGCAATAATGTAACTGCTCTTCACTTATCTTAGATGTGGTTGCCTCGTGAGCAATATTGGACTCAGAATTTTTATTTTTTATATAAGGCACAGTGTGAGCTCCGCATTTGTTACCCATTAATAAAGAGTCGCACTGAGTGTAATTAGTTGAATTTTTTGCTTTTGATGAAATATCAACTAAACCTCTATAAGTCATATCTGAACTACCAGCTGATATTCCTTTCGAAATTATTTTACTTTTAGTATTTTTGCCTAAATGGATCATTTTGGTACCTGTATCTGCTTTCTGGTGGTTGTTAGTAATGGCTATTGAATAAAACTCACCAACAGAATTATCTCCTTTTAGAATACAACTAGGATACTTCCAGGTAATTGAGGAACCTGTTTCAACTTGTGTCCAGGAAATTTTAGAGTTTTTTCCTTTGCACAAACCTCTTTTTGTTACAAAATTATAAATTCCACCTTTTCCATCTTTATCGCCTGGATACCAATTTTGTACGGTTGAATATTTTATTTCTGCATCATCAAGTGCAATTAATTCTACATTAGCAGCATGTAATTGATTTTCATCTCTCATTGGAGCTGTGCATCCTTCTAAGTAACTAACATAACTTCCTTTGTCTGCTATAATTAAAGTTCTTTCAAATTGACCTGTATTAGATGCATTAATTCTAAAATAAGTTGATAGTTCCATTGGACATCTAACGCCCTCTGGAATGTATACAAAAGAACCATCTGTAAAAACTGCTGAATTTAATGTTGCAAAAAAATGATCACTTGTTGGAATTACAGATCCTAAATATTTTTTTACTAATTCAGGGTGATTTTGAATTGCCTCTGATATAGGGCAAAATATTATTCCTTGTTTAGTTAATTCATCTTTAAAGGTAGTAGCTACAGAAACTGAGTCAAATACAGCATCTACAGCTATTCCATTTAATCTCGCTTGCTCTTGAAGAGGTATACCTAATTTTTTGTATGTCTCTAAAAGTTTAGGATCTAGTTCATCTAAACTTTTTGGTTTATCCTTCATGCTTTTTGGTGCTGAATAATAATAAAGGTCTTGATAATCTATTTTTGGAAATTTAGGTTTCTGCCAATCCGGTTCTTTTAATACCTTAAATCTTTCAAAAGCTTTTAGTCTGAATTCAAGCATCCATGCAGGTTCTTTTTTTATATTTGAAATAAATTTAATAACATCTTCATTCAAACCTTTTGGGGCTTGAATGTTTTCTATATCCGTAGAAAAACCATATTTATAGTCTTTTAAATTATTTATTTCTTTTTGTCTGTTATCCATTCTAAACTCTTGTTTCTTTGTTGTTGTTTAATAAATCTTTTAGGCTTTTATTTTCAAAGAATGTATTTATGTGTATCTCTAATTCGTCCCATAAATTATGAGTAATGCACTTTGTGGCTTTACCGTTACATCCTCTTTTTGATTCTTTTTTACATTGAACAGTTTTTACTTTCTCATCTACAGCATGGAAAATATTTGTTAATTTTATATCGTTTGGATTTTTATTAAGAACATATCCTCCTTGTGTTCCTCTTATGCTTTTAACAATTTCGTTTTTTTTTAATTTAGAAAAAATTTGCTCTAGGTAATCTAAAGATATGCCTTGTCTCAATGATATATCTCTTAGTGATACTGGATTGATATTATCAAACCTAGCTAAATCCACTAATGCCATTACAGCATATCTACCCTTTGATGTAAGTTTCATATTTTACCCTTAAATTGTGGGCTTTTTATACATACCTGACTAAAATGGTCAAGTTTAGAGTTGAAAAAAAAACTCACATATTGTCGCTGACTTGTGATAAACGTACATTTTTTTTGAGAATAATAATCAATATCGCTTTATGGATAATAAAATTTTAGAAATATTTATACCTGGACCAGCAGGGAGACTAGAGGCTAAATACTATAAAAGTAAAAAAAATACATCTCCAATTGCTTTAGTATTACAACCACACCCTCAGTATGGAGGAACTATGAATAATAAAGTAGTAGTTGATACTTTTCATACTTTTATGGAAAACGATTTTTCTGTTTGTAGAGTAAATTTCCGAGGTGTTGGCAAAAGCGACGGAGAATTTGATAATGGTCAAGGCGAGCTCGCTGATGCAGCAGCAGCTTTAGATTGGTTAGAAAGAGAAAATTTTGACAACTCTCAGTGCTGGGTATCCGGATTTTCATTTGGATCTTTAATTGCAATGCAATTGTTAATGAGAAGACCAGAAATAAACAGATTTATAGCGATTTCTCCACAACCAAATGTTTATGATTTTTCATTTTTGTCTCCTTGTCCAACTTCTGGTTTGGTTGTTTATGGTAAAAAAGATGAATTGGTACCAGTAGAATATATTTTAGAACTAGACAAAAGATTAAGCGATCAAAAAGGAATAAAGGTAGAATTTAATTCAGTATCAGAAGCTAATCATTTCTTTTCAAAAACAAGTGATGCCTTAGTTAAACATCTTAATAAATATATAAAAAAAGAAACTGCACTATACTAAAAATTTTCTATTAATTTTCCACCAACAGTAAATCCATTACATCCAGTCGTACTGTTAAAAGAAATTGGTAAATTCAAAAATGATCTTATAGCTAAAAATGCAAATGCTTGGGATTCTATATAATCTCCATTTAAATTGTATTTATCTATAATTTTCAAATTAATATAATTTTCATTTGATATATAATTTTTT
>CACGGJ010000015.1 GCA_902572515.1 uncultured Pelagibacteraceae bacterium
AAATACAATCCTTCAATATGTGTTTTATCAATAATTGGTGAACCATCCATTGACATATCCATTATACCACCCCAAGTTCTCAACATTTTTAATTTACTTAAAAACGGCATCATCGCTATTCCCTCAGTTAAAACGTGTTGTAATGTTGGTAAATTTCCTCTCTGAGCATAACTATTGTATCCATCAAGATCACCACCCATTACCATCTCACCTTTATCTGACTGACTTACATAAAAATGTCCTGCACCAAATGTAACTACATTATCCAACACTGGTTTAATTGGTTCAGAAACACATGCTTGAAGCAAATGAGTTTCAATTGGTAAAGTCATATTTAATTTTTCAGCTAATATATTTGTGCTACCAGCAACACATAAACCAACTTTTTTTGCTTTAATATTTCCACGTGAAGTTCTAATACCATTTATTTTTCCCGCTGAAACATCAAATCCAATTACTTCACAATTCTGAATAATATCTACCCCCATTGAATCTGCCTGACGTGCATAACCCCATGCAACAGCATCATGTCTTGCTGTACCTGCGCTTGGTTGCATCAAACCACCAAAAATTGGAAATCTTACGTTGTCAGAAAAATCAGCCATTGGAATAATTTCTTTAACTTGTTCTCTATTTAAAAGAACTGCATCAATTCCATTTAACCTCATCGAATTTCCTCTTCTTGCGTAAGCATTCATTTGTGCATCAGAGTGTGCAAGGTTAATTATTCCTCTTGGAGAAAACATTACATTGTAGTTCAAATCCTGACTCATCTTTCTCCATAAATCCATTCCGAACTCACTGAACAAACCATTTTCATCGTGCATATAATTGGATCTAATTATTGTAGTGTTACGTCCTACATTTCCTCCTCCAATCCAACCTTTCTCGATAATTGCAACTTTTGTAATGTTATGTTCTTTAGCAAGATAATACGCTGTAGCTAGTCCATGGCCGCCACCTCCTATAATTACAACATCGTATTCTTCCTTAGGTGTTGGATCTTTCCAGGCTAAATCCCAATTTTGATGATTAGAAAATGCATTTTTAACTAAATTAAATATTGAATACTTCTGCATTAAATAATTTTATAACAAAGAATATAAATAGTGCTTATTTTTTTTATATATATTTTTTAGAAGTTTCCAAATATCTCAAAAAAGGATAAGAAGTCACAGGTAAACGTTTTTAATTTAAAGGATTATTCATGAGCGATGTAAAATCAGACATTCAAATAGCTCGAGAAGCTAAGATGCAACCAATAAAAGATATTCTTTCTAAGGTTGGAGTACCAGATGAAAATTTTGCTTTTAGTCCAATGGGTAGACACATAGCCAAAATAAATTTGGAATATTTAAATACTCTTAAAGAAGAGAATGGCAAATTAATTTTAGTTACTGCAATTACTCCCACACCAGCTGGAGAAGGTAAAACTACAACTTCTGTTGGTTTAAATGACGGTTTAAATAAAATTGGAAAAAAATCTATTGTTTGTTTAAGGGAACCAAGTCTTGGTCCATCATTTGGAATGAAGGGTGGAGCTGCTGGTGGTGGTTATGCGCAAGTAGTACCAATGGAACAAATCAATCTTCATTTTACAGGTGACTTTCATGCTATTACATCTGCTCATAATTTATTATCTGCATTAATTGATAATCATATCTATTGGGGTAACAAACTTAACATTGATGTTAGAAGAGTTGTTTGGAGAAGGGTAATGGATATGAATGATAGATCCTTAAGATCTATCATTGTTGATCTTGGAGGAGTGGCTAATGGTTACCCTAGGCAAGATAGTTTTGATATTACAGTTGCATCTGAGCTGATGGCTATTTTTTGTTTAGCAACAGACTTAAAAGATTTAGAAAACAGAATTGGAAATATTACAATTGGTTATACTAGGGATAAGAAAGCGATTTATGCAAAAGATTTAAATGCACAAGGTCCAATGACAGTTTTGCTTAAAGAAGCAATAAGACCTAATGTAACTCAAACTTTAGAAAACAATCCAGCAATAATTCATGGAGGCCCTTTTGCAAATATTGCTCATGGATGTAACTCGGTTATTGCAACTAAAGCAGGTCTAAAATTAGCTGACTACGTTGTAACAGAGGCAGGATTTGGAGCTGATTTAGGAGCTGAAAAATTTTTAGATATTAAGTGCAGAAAGTCAAATCTAAAACCAGATTGCGTAGTTATTGTAGCAACAATAAGAGCACTTAAAATGCATGGAGGTGTTGCTAAAGAAGATTTAAAAAAAGAAAATGTACCAGCACTAAAAGAGGGAATGGTAAATTTACGTAGACATATAAATAACATTCGAAAATTTGGATTACCTGTTACTGTTGCGGTTAATCATTTTATTACTGATACAGAAGATGAAATGAAAACATTGTTAGATTTTTGTGAAACTCAAGGAGTGAAAGCTTCTAAATGTACTCATTGGTCAAATGGAAGTGAGGGAACTGTTGAACTAGCTAAAAATGTTACAGAAATTTGTGAAGATAAAAAAGACACATTTAAATTTTTATATGAGGATGATCTTTCATTATTCAAAAAAATAGAAAAAATCGCACAAGAAATTTATAGCGCCTCTGAAGTGGTAGCAGATACAAAAGTTAGACAACAATTAAAAGATTTTGAAGAAAAGGGTTATGGTAAGTTACCTGTTTGTATTGCAAAAACTCAATACAGTTTTTCAACAGATCCAAATTTAAAAGGTGCACCCACAGGTCATGTTTTACCTGTAAGAGAGGTAAGACTTTCTTCTGGTGCAGAATTTATAGTTGTTGTGTGTGGAGAAATTATGACAATGCCAGGACTTCCAAGAGTTCCTGCGGCCGACTCAATAAAATTAAATGACAAAGGTGAAATAGAAGGTTTATTCTAAATTTAAGTAGTTTAACCAATTCTCTAATTCTCTCATTCTAGAAACTTTATCTAATTTATTATTCTCAGTTTCTATGTGTTTAATGTGATTCTCTATCTCATTCTCATCTTTAAATGCACCTTTTTCTAAAAGTCTTTTTTTTCTGAAAATAATCAAATTGATCATTTTATTATAAGTAATCTCAGGGTGGTATTGAAGGCCCCATATATTACACTTACCAACTTTGAAATTTATTCCTTGAACGTTATTAATTGAGTTTGAGGCTAATAAAATTGAATTTTCTGGCATTGTAACTACTTCATCAAAATTAAATGCTGGTGTATTGAATTTTTGATCTTTATTTTTATAGAGTGGATGATTTAAACCTTTTTCATTAATTTCTATATTTGAGGCAATACCTCGATGAGATCCTTTTGTCGCTTTTTTTACCTCCCCTCCTGCTGCGGTCACAGCGACCTGCATACCCCAACATATTGCTAAAATTTTTTTAATTTTTTTCTGACACTCTTTCATAAATTCAATTTGTCTTTTTATTTCTGGGGTATTGTTATAAATATTTAAACTACTTCCGCCCCAAATAAGGCCATCGTAGCTTTCGAGTGCATCAATATTTTTATCGATGTTTTCATCTGATGAAGGATTAACCACGTGGGTTTCTAACTTATCAGTGAAATAAGCCAAACTATCTTTAAGACTTTCTGTATGTGTTTGAATTCCAGCCTCAGAAAAACTTTGATTTTCTTCTCGCAAGTTTCCTTCTACTATCAATATTTTTTTCATTAAAATAATTCTCCAGAAATGCTTTTTATATACATTTCTTTTAAATCATTTTGACTTAATTTCTTAGGATTTCCTCCTGTAGATGGATCTTCAAATGCCATTAAAGAAAGTTCATCTAAATCAATATTATTACAATCCATCACATCTGATAATTTGTGTGGAATATTTAAATTTTTTCTTAATTCCAAAATCCAATTTAAAAAACTATCAAAATTTTTATTTAAATTAAGATAATCACAAATCGATATTATTTTATTTTCGATTAAAGGTTTATTAAATGTTAAAACATAAGGCATAAATATTGCGTTTGATAAGCCGTGATGAACATTGAATTTACCGTTTACTGGGTGGCTCAATGAATGAATTGCTCCCAGTCCCTTCTGAAATGCAGTCGAACCCATTGAAGCAGCTGAAAGTAAATCCATTCTAGCGTTAACATCTTTTCCATTTATAAATGCTTTAATTAATGAATTTTTAATTAGTTTCATTCCTTCTATTGCCATACCATCAGCCATTGGATGAAATCCTGGTGCACAAAACGCTTCTAAATTATGTGCAAGTGCATCCATTCCTGTTGCTGCTGTTAATCTTGGAGATAAATCTAATGTAAGTAAAGGATCTAAAATAACAATCGAAGGTAACATTTTTGGGTGAAAAATAATTTTTTTTGCACCTGTTTCTTTATTTATAATCGCAGATGCTCTACCTGTTTCAGATCCTGTTCCAGCAGTGGTTGGAACTGCAATAATTTTTGAAATTTTAGAACTATCAGCTCTTGTCCAGTAATCACCAATATCTTCGAAATCCCATAATGGTCGAGATTGATTACACATAAATGCTATAGCTTTTCCAACATCTAAACCACTTCCACCTCCTAAAGCTATTACGCCATCACAGTCCGATGTATTATAAACTTTAACACCTTCCTCTACATTTTCTCCAATTGGATTTCCCGTAAAATTAGAAAAGGTAGCTAAATTTTCAAAACTTTTTTTTAATCTTAATATTATATTTTTTGTTAAATCTAAGTTAATTAAATCCTTGTCTGTTACAAATAATGGATTTGAAATATTTAACTCTTTACAGGCTAAGGATAAATCTTCAATTCTATTTTCTCCTATCCACATAGTGGTTGGATAATTCCAATTAATACCCATAATAAAATATAATTTTATTTTTTTTAAAATTGTTAGTAAGATATATTTATAAATTTATTAATGATAGGAAAAATTCTATGTCAAAAGTAGCAATCATAGGCGCTGGTCCATGTGGACTTTCAATTTTAAGAGCATTTGAACATTTAGAAAAAAAGGGAGAAAAAATTCCTGAAATAGTTTGCTTTGAAAAACAAGAAAGTTGGGGTGGTCTATGGAACTACAACTGGAGAACTGGTTCAGATCAATATGGAGATCCTGTACCTAACAGTATGTACAGATACTTATGGTCTAATGGACCTAAAGAGTGTTTAGAATTTGCTGATTATTCTTTTGATGAACATTTTGGAAAACCAATTCCCTCTTTCCCTCCAAGAGAAGTACTGCAAGATTATATTTTAGGAAGAGTGAGCAAGGGAAATATAAAAAGTAAGATTAAATTTAATACAAGAGTTACAAACACTGTTTATAAAAATGATAAGTTTGAAATTAGCTACCAGGACAAAGTAAATAATAAAGTTTTAAATGATACATTCGATTATGTGGTAGTCTCTACAGGTCATTTTTCTGTGCCTTTTATTCCTGAGTACGAAGGAATGAATTCTTTCCCGGGAAGAATAATGCACTCACATGATTTTAGAGATGCAGAAGAATTTAGAGGAAAAGATGTAATTGTTTTGGGGAGCAGTTATTCAGCTGAAGATGTAGCCCTGCAGTGTAATAAATATGGCGCTAAAAGTGTAACAATCGGTTACAGGCATAACCCAATGGGCTTTAAATGGCCAAAAGGCATGAAAGAAGTTCATTACTTAGATAGGTTAGATGGAAAAAAAGCTATATTTAAAGACGGAACAGAACAAAATGCCGATGTAGTTATCTTATGCACTGGATATCTTCATCATTTCCCATTTTTAGATGAAAGTTTAAAATTAAAAACACATAACAGATTATATCCACCAAAACTTTACAAAGGAGTTGTGTGGCAAGTTAATCATAAACTTTTATATTTAGGTATGCAGGATCAGTTTCACACATTTAATATGTTTGATTGTCAAGGATGGTATGCAAGAGATGTAATCATGGGGAAAATCAAAATGCCTAGTAATGACGAAATGGATAAAGACATTAATAAGTGGGTTTCAATGGAGGAAAAATTAGAAAATCCTGATCAAATGATTGATTTTCAAACTGAGTATACCAAAGAACTTCATGAGATGTCCGATTATCCTAAAATTGATTTTGAATTAATTAGAAAACATTTCAAAGAATGGGAACATCATAAAGTAGAGGATATTCTAACTTATAGAAATAAATCATTTTCATCTCCTGTGACTGGATCAGTTGCACCAATCCATCACACACCTTGGGAAAAAGCGATGGATGACTCAATGAAAACTTTTTTACACAAATAAAAAATTAATAATTTATTTTTAATTTTTTATTTTTAGTAATTGCATTTAATAATGCAATCATTAGTGGGATTTTTTTCTTATTAATTTTTCTTAAAATGTAGGGTGCAATTTCATTGGCTAAATCGGCTCCTTCAATGGTATCATTTCTCATAAATTTCTTTTTAGCATTTTTAAAAGAAAATCCTTTACCTAAGTATTCTCCCATTTTGCTATTTCTGCCACCTACAGCACTCACATAAAGATCTCCAATACCAGCTAAACCATAAACTGTTTCTTCTCTTCCTCTAAAAAATTTAATTAAATATTTCATTTCATCTATTGATTTTCTAAATAAAGCAGAGGAAGTGTTATTTCCTTGACCAGATCCAATTATCATTGAATAAATATTCTTAATAGCAGAGGAAAACTCAACACCTTTTATATCTGATGAATATTCTGTTTTGTAATAATTAGTTGAAATCATTTTTCCAATTTTTTTAGCAATACTTATATTTTTATTTGCTATTACAGTATAACTTTTTACCTTTCTCGCTAATTCTTTTGCTAAACAAGGTCCTTTTAATATTGAAATGTTTAAATTTTTTTTGTTTAAATTTAATTGCTCAGACATACTAATTAATTTTTTACTTTTCTTTTGAAATTTTAAACCTTTGGTTAAAACAAGTATTAAAGTTTTTTGTTTAAGATCTTTTAGATAGTTTTTTATCATGTCTATACCTACTGAGCTTACAGCAACGACTATTAAGTCCCATTTTTCATTTAGAAGTTCAGGATTAAATTTCTTAAGATTAAGTTTATTTGATAAGTTAATTTTCAGAGCTGGATGAAATCTTTTTTTATTTTTTAATTTTTTTAGTAAATTTAGGTTATATGGTTCAGTCAGAGTTACTTTTTGATTATTGTCAATTAAAGGAACAGAAAAAGCTGCACCCATTGCCCCTGCTCCAATTATTAAAACTTTTTTCATAAATATTATGCTAAAGTTTTTTTAATTGCTTGCTGCCAACCTTGCAATAAGTGATTTCTCAATTTTTTATCAATTTTTGGTATAAATTCCTTATCTTTTCTCCATGTATTTTTAATATGATTTAATGATTTAAATTCTCCTATTTGATAACCTGCTAACAACGCGGCTCCGAGAGCAGTTGTTTCTAAAATTTTAGGTCGAACTACTTTTAAATTAATTATATTTGCCAAAAATTGTGAAAACCAATTATTAGCAACCATACCACCATCAATTTTAACTATTCTGGGTTTTAAACCGTCTTTATTCATTGAATAAAATAAGTCATTACTTTGATAAGCAACTGACTCGACGGTTGCTCTCACTAAAGTTTTCCAATCACTATCTCTAGTAAGTCCTGTTATTAAACCTCTTGCATCAGGTCTCCAATAAGGTGCACCTATTCCACTAAAAGCTGGGACAACATAAACTTCATTATTGCTTTTTGTTGATTTAGCTATTTTTTCAGTTTCATACGCATTGTTAATTAATTTAATTTTATCCCTTAGCCATTGCACCCCTGCTCCAGCTATGAAAATAGATCCTTCAAGAGCATACGTAGTCTTATTGTTCAATCGATAACAAATTGTAGTTAATAACTTATTTTTTGAATTAATTTTTTTTGATCCAGTATTCATAATTATAAAAGCGCCTGTACCATAGGTGCTTTTAATTGATCCTTTTTCAAAACAAGCTTGTCCTACAGCAGCTGCTTGTTGATCTCCTAAAACAGCTGAAATGGGTAATTCTTTTCCTGTAATTCTCTTGTCTGTTTTTCCAAAATTATCTGCAGAATTTTTTACCCCTGGCAAGATGCTTCTTGGAATTTTTAATTTCTGTAAAATTTCATTATCCCATTTATTGTTATTGATATTAAACAACATGGTTCTACTTGCGTTGGTAGCTTCGGTTAAATGGTGTTTACCTTTAGTTAATTTCCAGATTAAGAAGGTATCTACTGTGCCAAATAATAAATTATTAGTTTTTAGTAACTTTTTTGAAACTTTTACATTATCTAAAATCCATTTTATTTTAGTGGCTGAAAAATAAGGATCTATAAATAATCCTGTTTTTTTTCTAAAAGTATTTTCATAATTTTTATTCTTTAGAGATTTACAATATTCCTGGGTTCTTCTATCTTGCCAAACGATTGCATTATAAATAGGTTTTCCAGTTTTTTTATTCCACAAAATTGTAGTTTCTCTTTGATTTGTAATTCCAATTGTAAGTATATGACCTTTTAAACTTTTTGCTTTTTTGATTACTTGTTTTAACGCTTTAAGTGTTGTCAACCAAATTTCATTTGGATTGTGCTCTACCCAACCATTTTTTGGAAAATATTGTTTAAATTCGTATTGAGATATAAATTGAATATTTCCTTTAATATCAAAAAGTACTACCCTCGAGGAAGTTGTCCCCTGGTCTATCGAGATAATAAATTTTTTCAAAATACTAATCTATGCCAAGATGTTTTTTTCTTTTTCCAACCCAAGTTCTTATTAAGTTATCAAAAATTAAACCTATAAATGCAACACAGATACCTAAAGTTAAACCAATTCCTGCGCCATTTTTATCTGAAAGTGCTTTTAAAATATATTGACCAAGATCTTCTGTTCCAATGAAGGCTCCAATTATCACCATGAATAAAGCAAAAACGATTGTTTGATTTAAACCAAGCATCATGTGTGGAAATGCTAAGGGAAACTCAATTTTTGTTAATCTTTGAAATTTATTTACACCAGACATTGTTGCAGCTTCATGTAAGCCGACTGGAACACTTCTTAAACCTTCAATTGTGTACCTTGTTGCAGGAATTGTGGCATAAACAATTACTGCAATTAATACAGAAGTATCTGTAATCCCAAAAAGCATCATTACAGGAATTAGATAAACAAATGATGGGAATGTCTGAAATATATCACAAACACCTAGCATAAACGCAGCAGATTTTTTATTTTGAAAACATAAAGTTCCAACTGTAAATCCTATTAAACAAGAAATAACTACTCCAAAAGTTGCCATATATAATGTAACTAACGCTCTATCCCACCATGGACTTAAAGCAATAAACAAAGTCAAAGCAGCAACAACTAGGGCTGATCGAATTCCTCCAATTAAATATCCCGCCCCAACAGCTAGTACTAATGTAGCAACTGCAGGCATTCTTAAATACAAAGCTCTCATCGGCTGAAGCACATCTTGAATTAACCATGTATTGAATGCTTTAATATACACGAAGAAAGTATCAAAAATCCAATCAACTCCTTTATTCCAAAAATCTGCTGTTGATATTCCTTTGTTATGGGGAATTTCAAACAAGTAATTAAAACTACCTTTGAAAATAAAAGTCCCAACATATGCAAGAATTATTCCAATTACGAATGAAGCTGCAAAAAATATTACGTTTTTATTTCTTTGGAAAAATGTCAGATTACCAAAATAATCTGTTTGTTTATTTGCCCAAGCTAAAGACATTTTATCAAGAAGAATTGCAATTAAACTAATGCACAATCCTGCCTCTAATGCTAATCCAATATTAAGTTGGTTCAAAGCTAATAATAAATTAAATCCTAAACCTTTGGCACCAATGAAAGCAGATATAACTGCCATTGAAAAACAAACCATAATAACTTGGTTAACTCCAATTAAAATATCTCGTCTTGCTGTAGGAATTAATACCTTAAGCATTAGTTGCCAATTAGTACACCCACTCATTCTTCCTGCTTCAATAACTTCTGGTGGTATAGCTCTTAAACCCAATATTGTTAATAATATCATTGGCGGAACTGCAACAACCATTGTAATGATTACTGCAGCATGATCACCAACTCCAAATAGAACAAGTGCAGGAACTAATACAGCGTATTGTGGCATAGTCTGCATTACTAGAAGTATTGGGTACAAAGCTTTTTCAACACGTTTACTTTTGTAAGCAGCAATTCCTAGACCTAAACCAAAAATAAATGATAGCGGAGCTGCAACAAGTATAAAAGAAAGAGTTTGCATTGAAGGTTTCCACTGACCAAATATAGAAATATAGATCATTGTTAAACCTGCAAACAAAGCTAATCCTTTCCCACTTAGCTTATAAGATAGAATTGCTGCTCCTGCAGCGACAATAGTCCAAGGCAAACCTGGCAACTCTAACCAAGGATAAGCATCAATAAAATCCCAGCTAGTAAATGCAACAATAGTTTCTAAACCTCCAAGTAAAATTTCTCTAATTAATTCAATTAAAAAAGTCATGAATGCAGTTAAATTTCTACTTATCTGCAAAAGTATTGGTCGAGTCTTAAACTCTTGAGTATCCTCGTTCCAAAACTCCATTGGCATCCATTCATTCATTAAGAAGAATAAAGAGTCGTTTATCCAAATAGGCAGCCAACCGAGTAACGGAGGTAATCTCCAAAATACATCAAAGGCATAATACCTAACTTCTTTACCTAAAAAAAAGTAAACACTTTGGTTTGGATCTTTAACAAATTCTGCCTGACCTCTTATAAATTTATAAGTTTCAGGAACATCAATTGCAAAACATAAAGCAAAAAATACAATTAATAAAAATAACCATTGAAATAATTTTGGATATTTTTTTAAATACTCCATATTTTAACTACCGTTTTTTCTTCCTCCAAAAACTGTATCTATTATTTTTGAGGGTTTAATTGATCCTACAATATTATTATTTGAGTCAACTACTCCTACTAATTTTTCTTGAGTAAGTATTTTTTCTGCAACATTTTCTATAATTTCATCTTTTGATACTTTTAAATCTCCTAAATCATTTTTACTTGAAGCATCCATTACATCCTCAATAATCAAAACTTTCTCTCTCGGTACCTCTTCAGTAAACTTTCTTACATATTCAGTTGCTGGATTTAGTACAATATTTGCGGGTGTGTCTAATTGTTCAATTATACCATCTTTCATAATTGCTATACGATCAGCTAACTTTAACGCCTCATCAAAATCATGAGTAATGAACATGATGGTTTTTTGTAATTTTTCCTGAAGTCTTAAAAACTCATCTTGCATTTCTTTTCTAATCAATGGATCTAATGCAGAAAAAGGTTCATCCAAAAACCATATATCAGGCTCTACTGCTAATGACCTTGCGATACCTACCCTTTGTTGTTGTCCACCTGAAAGTTCTCTTGGGAAATAGTTTTCTCTTCCATCAAGCCCAACTAATTTTACCATCTCCATTGCTCTACTAATACTCTCTTGAGTATTAGTGCCTTTTATCTGAAGTGGAAAAGCAATATTTTCAACAACTGTTTTATGAGGTAACAAAGCAAAGCTTTGAAATACCATTCCCATTTTATTTCTTCTAAGCTCAATAAGCTCTTTATTATTTAATTCCAATAAATCTTGACCTTCTATGAAAATTTTTCCACCTGTTGCATCTGTTAGTCTTGATATACATCGAAGCAAAGTTGATTTACCCGAACCAGATAAACCCATTACTACTAACATTTCTCCTTTTGCAACTTCAAAAGAAGCATTATTTACTCCAACTATACATCCTCTTTCCTGAAAGGTTTTTGCATCTACATTGCCATTAGATTCTTCAAGCATTTTTTTGGCATTTTCTCCAAAAATTTTATAAACCGACTCGCATTTGATTACAGTCTCAGACATAAATTTTTTTAAAGGTATATTAAATTCTATAAAATTAAAATGTTAATAATTGTTGCCTTTCCTCATTAAAAATTTTTAATAAAATAAACTCTTGTATCAATTCCTGTGCTTAAAAAACTTAAAGCCTCTCCACTTATTGTAATACTTTCATCAACTCCTACATTATTTCCACTAACTGTAAAACCAGCAAAACATTTACTTTTTTCTTTGTCCCATTTAACGAAAGTCTCATCAATTTTATTTCCATTAATTGTATAAAGCTCATGTGCTCTAAAATTTAAAAAATTAGCTCCCATTATTGCTCTTTGAGGAATTAGCTTTGTAGCTTTACATACCTGCTCATATACTTCATCTGTTAATTTGTAGTGATCAGTTCCATCAAATGAGACCAATATACCAGAAGGTAATTTAGATATTAATTCGCTAAGTTTTTTTTCTTCAGCAATTCTTTCTTCTTCTAACTTCATTCTTTTTACTAAATCATCACCTTGTCCAAAAATTCCATTTAAAATACTAAAAGATAAAATTACTATTAGAGTAATAAATATAAGACCAATAAATTGTCTCAAAGATTCAGGTAAATCTTTTATTTTATTAATATAATTTTCTTTAGACATTATTCTTGTAACTTACCGTTCTTCCAAATACCTGTTTTTTGTTTTCCATCAGACCAAGTAAATGTTCCTTGACCATTCATAAAACCATTCGCCCACTCTCCTTCGTAAGTAGAACCATCAGGAAATGTTAATGTACCTACTCCACTCCAGACACTATTTTTGAATTCTCCTTTATAAATATATCCATTTGGCCAAGTCTCTACACCTTGTCCTTGTTTTTTTGTTGAAACCCATTCTCCTTCATAAGTTGTTTTATCTGTATAAACCCACTTACCATATCCATTATCACAATTACCTTCTTTACAGCCTGTACTTCGTGCAAAAACTGATGTGCAAACTAGAAAGCTTAAAATAAAAACAAGAATAGATCTTTTCATAAACATATTTTACACAAAATTATTTAAAAAAAAATCCCCCCCAACAATGTTGGGGGAGATTCAAAATTTTAACTTTTATCCTTATTTAGTAAAAGCTTGCCAAACTGACTTGTTATCAGCTAACCATTTTTTAGCTGCATCTTCGTGAGTCATTTTGTCAACGTCAACTAAAGCTGCCATTGCACCAATTTGACTTGTAGAGAATGACATTTTCTTAAACGTTGCTGCTGCATCAGGATGAGTTTTTGGGAAATCCTCATGAACTGCTTTCTTCAAGTATCCATCAGGAGAACCACATTTACCATCTCCACCATCTTCTGGTCTGCAACCAGCTGTATATGGAGGGAAGTCAATAAATGTAAAACCAGCACCATCTGTAAAGTTAGGCGTCCAGTTGAAGATAATTGTTCCTCTTCCTTCTTTTTCAGCTGCAGCTAACTCTGCCCAAAGTGCATCAGCACTTCCAGCAAATTTAACCCACCATAAATCACCTAAACCTAGTGCATCAACCCTTTGTGGAATTAAGTCACCATGCCAAGTTTGTGGACCTTCCAACATTCTTCCTTTTCCATCTGGTGAATCAGGTGTTGTAAAATTTTTAGCACAATCTGGATTTTTTAAAGCTGTCCAGTCTGGTAAACCTGGGCATAATCCTTTTTCAGCAACCCAGTTTGGATATCCCATATCCTCAAGAGTTCTTGCTTCATGATCACCCCAATCTAATAAACCACCTTTATCTAAAGCAGTAGTAAAAGATTTACCAAATGCAGATTCCCATACCTCGTGAGATATAGTTACATCTCCAATTCTAATTGACTCATAAACTGCTTGTGAGTCTGCGTTAACGTATTTAACGTTATTGCCCATACTTTCGAAAATTCCACCAATAACATAAGCCATAACAATTTGACTTGACCAGTTATGAGTTGGTATAACGATGGGCTTCTTGCTATCAGCATTAGAAATTCCTGCAAAACTTACTACAGAAATAACTAGAGCAGATAGTAATGATATTATTTTTTTCATGTATACCCCTCTATTAATATTAATATCCAATAGTCTATGACAAAACGAATAGGTAGGTAAAGAATTATTAGTTCTAAAAAATATATATATATTTAAACAATAAAAATGATGATAAAAAATATAACAATATTTAAAAAATTAAAATGATAGGAACAAGTAAAGATATTAAATATCCTGGTTTAAATATTTTACCACCTGGAGTTGAAAGACACGTTGTCAATGGTGGTGGTCTTACTGGTTTTCAAATTTTTCCTGATGATGAAATAGAAATAATCAATAATGAAGGTAATCAAATATGTGAGATTATTTCTTTTGATAAAGATGGAAATTCAGATGTTGGAATATTAAATCTTAAATCAAATAATGAAAAAAACTTCATAAGAAATATTCTTAGAGGGAATGATGAAACAATTTTAGCTACCAACTATCAATTAAAAAAAAGAAATTTAAAAATTTCTAATTCAAAATCTTCAATTATATTTGATCTAGACACAGAGCCTGGTGAAAAAATTAAATTAAAGTCAAAAGATAAATGTTATGTAATATTTTCAGCTCCTGGCAAAGATATGAATGTTACAGAACAAAATCCACCAACTGATTTAACCATATTCGTTAAAAGAGCTAAAATTGTTAATGATAAGGAATTGAATGTAATTCCCGATCCTGTTTTCGAACCTGTTTATGAAGAAAATATAAAGAAAGAAAGTTGTATATCTTATGAGGTTAAGGAAGGAGATTATATTCAAGTGATAAGTCCAACTGGTAGACAATGTTCTGACTTTGTGGCATTCGATACAAGAAAATTAGAAAAAGGGATTGAAAAAGGATTAGACTGGCAAACCACGAGAACATTCATGGGTAATACTTTCCCGGGACCAGGTTTGTTCTCTAAATTTTATGACACAGATCATGAGCCACTTGTTGAAGTAATAAGAGATACTGTTGGAAAACATGATACTTTTAATCTTGCATGTACTTCAAAGTATTATGAAGACTCAGGATATTTTGGTCATCCAAACTGTTCGGATAATTTAACTGAAAGTATGTCCAAATACGGTGTTCAGAAACAAAAAGGTTGGCATGCAATTAATTTGTTTTTTAACACTTCTGCTGGAGGATTGAACTCTGTTATTTCTGATGAATCATATTCTAGACCTGGTGATTATGTAATGTTTAAGGCTTTGAAAGATTTAACAATAGGAACAACTGCATGTCCAAGCGATATAGATCCTTGTAATTCATGGAATCCAACTAATATATTTGTTAGAACTTACGACAAAAACAAAGAATTTAAAAAGTCATTTGGTTTTAGAATGAAAACAGACTCTGAAAATAAACTTACTAGAAATTCTGGTTTTTATGAAAGAACTTCAAAATTAACTAGAAACTTTGTTGATGCTAGAGGCTTTTGGCTTCCAAATGATTATACCAAACATGGTTTGGTTAATGAGTACAATGCTTGCAGAAATGATGCTGTGTTAATTGATCTATCATCACTAAGAAAGTTTGAAATAATTGGTCCTGATGCTGAGGAGTTAATGAACTACACTCTTACAAGAAATATAAAAAAACTTTCTGTTGGACAGGTTGTGTATTCAGCAATGTGTTACGAAAATGGAATGATGTTCGATGACGGAACTCTTTTAAGATTAAGCGAAACAGGTTTTAGATGGATATGTGGAGATGAGTATGGTGGAGAATGGCTAAAAGAGATTGCAAAGAAAAAGAATTTTAATGCTATTGTTAAAAACTCTACTGATCAAATTAGCAATGTATCTTTGCAAGGTCCAAAAAGTAGAGAAATTTTAAAAAAAATTATCTTTACACCACCAACTCAGCCCTCGATAGATGAGTTGGGATGGTTTAGATTTACAATTTGCAGAATAGAAGAACTTCAAGGTATTCCATTAATTGTTTCTAGAACAGGTTATACTGGTGAATTAGGTTATGAAGTTTGGTGTCATCCAAAACATGCTCCTGAAGTTTGGGATAAATTAATGGAAGCAGGTAAAGATGATGGGTTGATACCAGCTGGGTTTGCTGCATTAGATAAACTAAGAATTGAGGCGGGTTTAATTTTATTTGGTGCTGAATTTGATGGAGAGCAAGACCCTTTTGAAGCCGGTATAGGTTTTGCTGTTCCATTGAAAACAAAGGAAGAAGATTTTATTGGTAAAGAGGAATTAATTAAAAGAAAAGCTAACCCTCAAAAGAAATTAGTAGGACTAGAACTTAATGGAAAAGAAATAGCAGGGCACGGAGACTGTGTTCATATTGGAAGGTCACAGGTTGGTATAGTTACTAGTGGATGCTTATCTTCTACGTTGAATAAAAATATTGCTCTGTGCAGAATTGATGTCCAATACTCTGAAATCGGTACTGAAGTTGAAATAGGTAAAATCGATGGTCATCAAAAAAGGATTGGTGCTAAAGTTGTTGGTTTTCCATTCTACGATCCAACCAAATCAAGAGTAAGAGCTTAAAAATAATGCCAAAAGAAAAAAAGACGTTATTAGATTTTTGGGAAGATCAAATGAGACAATCTCATACCGCTAGTAACTATTTTTTTAGAAAATCTCCTTCTCACTATCATATGATGTTATTAGTAATGTCTGCACATAAAGAAAATAAAAAACTATCTGTTGAAGAACTTAAAACTAAATTATTTAAAACATCTAGACCTAAATCTGCATTAATTATTACTGAAGCTTGTGAAAAAGGATTCTTTCGTCTTGAAAAAACATCAACAGACCAAAGGATAAAAAATATAATACCTAGTGATTCATTTATTAAAGAATTTAATGAATACCTGGATACCTTAAAAAATATAAGTTATTAGCGATAAATTTCACAAAAATCAAAATATCTAAATTATATATATAATTTTTAGTTCTATAAAAAATTATATTAATTACTATTTGCAAAAAATAATGTTTTCACATGACGACATTACCTTCGAAAGCAAAAGTAGTTATAATCGGTGGTGGAATTCACGGTCTAAGTACTGCTTGGAAACTTTCTGAAACTTACAAAAATCCTGGTGACATCGTTGTCTTAGAAAAAAAAGATACTGCTGCTGGTGCAAGTGGAATTGCTTGTGGAGTTGTAAGAAATAATTATTTCCAACCAGCAATGAGAGAATTAATGGCTCACTCAGTTTCTGTGTGGGAAAGTGATCCTAAAGCATTTAAATATAACCCAGTTGGTTATTTACAAATATCACCTGAGGTAATGCACGAAGATGTTGCAACTATTTACGAACAACAAAAAGCTATTGGATACGAGTCAGTATTTATAGAAGGTGAAAAAGATTGTTCGAATTATATGAAGGGTATTTTTGATGATTGGCAAGCACAGGATATTACTTCTGTACTTCATGAAAAAAAAGGTGGATACGCGTTTAACAAAGATTCAATTAAAGCATTAGAGAGTAAATCTACATCAAATGGTGTGCAAGTAATGAAAGGTGTAAAAGTTACAGGATTTAAAAAAGGAAGTAACAGTCAAGCTGTCACAGGAGTAGAAACAGACAAAGGTACAATTGAGTGCGAACAGGTTGTTATCGGTGCAGGTCCCTGGGCTAGAGATTTTTGGAACATGTTAGAGTTACCTAAAACTGCTAACATTAAAGGCAAAGACGGTAAAATGCATGAAACTGATATGTGGACATACTGGATGTTACAAGAAGGTGTTATTGGTGTTGAACCAGATTTTTTGAAAACAAATGATGGAAAACAACCACCTGTAGTTCATGTAGACTCGACTGCTCCGTTATATTCAGACAAAACTAAAAAATTATTAACAGATAAAATTTGGGGAATTTATTATAAACCTGATATTGAAGGATTAGGCGTTCAAGGTGGTACTTCACCTTACATAGTCAAAAAACATTTTGATCAAGTTAATGTTGATCCTTATGGAATTGAATCACCTGAATATCAAACAACTGATGCATTTAGTGAAATGTGGTGTTCAGCTTTAGCACATTGTCAAAAAAGATTTGAAGGTAAATCAGATTTATATAGAAAAGGACCATCGGGTGGACTTGGATGTATGACACCAGACTCGTTTCCAATCTTTGATAGATTTTTTGAAAACGTTTACATGATTGCAGATGCCAATCACGGTTACAAAATGATTGGGGTTGGAGAACTTGTTGCAAAAGAAATTCTTGGTACTGAAAGTGATTTATTAAAACCATTTAGATTCAACCGTTACGAGAAGGGAGAACTTCACCCTACTTCGAACAGTCCGTTTCCTTGGAGCTAGACTCTAAGCCTAGACACAAATAAATTTTTCAGCTACGTTTGAATAAATTAAATTCATTGAGGGGTGAAAATGACAGATCTAGAAAAACACGTTAACCAACCGGGACGTGCTAAATTAGTAAAAGACGTAAGAGCTAAAATTAAAGAGTTAGGAATAACTTATATTTATTTTCAATTCATATCAGTTACTGGGAGAGTTGTAGGTAAAGGAATCCCTGCCGACCACTGGGAAAGAACTGCAGAAAAAGGTTTTCAATTAGTTTATGGTTCTACTGCAAACTTATTCTTAGATCGTCACAATAATTACATTGGATACGGACCCGAAGCTATGGAGCTTGTTGGAATACCTGATCCTGAAACTTTTGTTCAGTTACCTTGGGACAAAAGAGTTGCAAGAGTATTTTGTACATGTTTCAGAAATAGAGAAGAAAGAGAAAATCCAGGTGGTCATTTAACTTCAGACTGTCGAGGAAATTTAAGAATTTTCATGGATGAATTTAAAAAGAAACATGGATTAGAATTAAGAGTTGGTACAGAACCTGAAATGATGTGGTTAACTAAAAACGAAGATGGAACACCGTCAGGTAAAGGTTTTTCAAAACCTTTCTGCTACCACATTGATCAATTTGAGTCATTAAGACCAGTATTTATGCAAGTAATAGAATATGCAAATGCTATGGGTCTTGATATGATTCAAGGTGACCATGAAGATGCGCCAGGTCAATTAGAATTAAACTGGACTTATGATAACGTTTTAAGAAATGCGGATAGATTATCTACTTACAGACAAATTTGTGCTCAAGTTGCGAGAGAACATAATTTGATTGCTTGCTTTATGACAAAACCTTTTATGGGTGTTTCTGCAAGTGGTTGTCATACAAACATGTCTTTATGGAAAGGTGGAACGGTTAAAGTAAATAAACTTGGCCATAAATCTTTACCAGGTGTTGATGGAGTGTTTAGTTATGTTGAGGGTGGAACAAATACTTTCATGCCTGATACAAAAGACATGCAAATGCCAGGTAAAATTGGCTTACAATCTATTGCAGGTATTATGAAACACTTACCAGCGTTAACGGCTCTTGGGTCATCAACTGTAAATTCTTACAGAAGATTATGGGATCAAGGATTTTGGGCTCCTGTTTACGCAGACTGGGGTTATCAAAATAGAACTTGTGGTTTAAGAGTTTCTGCGCCAGGAAGATTTGAGTATAGATCAGTAGATTCGATGCACAATCCTTACTTATTAGGTGCAGCTTTATTAAAAGCTTGCGATGAAGGTATAAGCAAGAAAATGAAACCAGCAGCTCCAGAGTCTAGAAATATTTATGAAGCTCAAAAAGCTGGTAAAGATGTTAAAAAACTTCCATTAAGTTTAGGTGAAGCTTTGGATAGACTGGCAGAGGATGAAGTAATCAAATCTGCAATGCCAGATGAAATGTATAAAGTTTTCCATTGGTACAAAAACGATGAGTGGGAAAGATTTCTTGGTGCAACAACACAATGGGATCTGGACACTTATCTTGATTGTCTACCGTAGGTCACAGAAATAGATAGAAAGGGTATAAATATATGTGTGGGATAGCAGGTTTAATTCATAGAGGTAAATCTTCAAATGTTGGAAGTGAACTACAAGGTATGCTTCAAGCATTAAAACATAGAGGAGAAGACTCAACAGGTTACGCTTTATATGGAGATACAGATGGTAAAAATTTCATTATGCGTTTTAAAGTTGGAGAAAACGTAGGTGAAGGAAGTTCATCAGTAATGGAAGATGTTTCTGTATATGATGAAAGAAAAAAAATTGTAGATCAAACATTAGCTGAAATGGGTGCTAAAGTTGTTAAAGAAGAAAGAACTCTTCCCTACTCTTTAAGATATGAACTTGATTACAATGTTAAAGACCTTTTGGAATTTTCACAACGTATAGAAAGTATTCCTGGTGTAGAAATTCTTTCAATGGGTAAATCGTTAGAAGTGATTAAAGATCTTGGAAACGCTAAAATGGTTTGTGATAGATATAGCTTAGATAAAGTTGTTGGAACACATGCTATAGGTCATGCAAGAATGGCTACAGAATCTGGTGTAGATATCAAATCTGCCCACCCTTTTTGGGGATATCCGTTTAGTGATGTATCTGTTGTTCATAATGGACAATTAACAAACTATTGGAATAACAGAAGAGTTTTGGAAAATAAAGGTATGAGATTTATGTCTGAGTGTGACTCGGAATTAATTGCTGTTTATATTGCTGAAAAAATGAGAGATGGAGCAACTTTAGAAGAAGGAATGAAAGCATCTTTAACAGGTTTAGATGGTGTTTTTACCTACTTTGTTGCAACAAAAGACTCTTTGGGAATGGCAAAAGATACAATGGCTGCAAAACCATTGGTATTATATGAGTCTGATGATTTGGTTGCTATGGGATCTGAGGAAATTGCAATTAGATCTGTATTACCACAAGAAATTGATACATATGATCCATTTGATGGGGAGGTGAAAGTATGGCAAATCTAAAAACAGTATCGAAAAAATCAAAAGCCCAATCAATGGGTATGCACACAGAGGTATTAACAGGAAGAACTCAACAAAAATTCTTTAATCCTGATGAAGCAGAAAACTTTTACTACTTTGGTACTTACGATGTAGATTTTAATAAAAGAACTGATCTTGATGTTAAAGACATGACAGCTCCTGAGGCTAATAAAGAGATCGATAACTTAATGAGCCAAGGATATGGAACAATAGTAATAAAAAACCCACAAGGTAAACACAGTCTTGGAGTTGGTATTTTAAATAAACTGAATTTAATTTTTGAAGGAAGTTTAGGATACTTTGGAATGGGTTCTTGTGATGGTCCAATAGTTAGAATTAATGGAAGAGTTGGATGGTCATGTGCAGAAAATTTAATGGCTGGTAAAGTAGTGATTGAAAAGAATGCTGGATCTTGTTTTGGTGCGGCAATTAGAGGTGGAGATTTAATTTGCAAAGGTAGTGTTGGTGCCAGAACTGGTATTGATATGAAAGGTGGAACTATAATAATTGGTGGTGACGCTGGTGCATTTACTGGATTTATGATGCAAAGAGGAAGAATAATTATTCTTGGGGATGTGGGGATTAATTTAGGCGACTCTATGTATGATGGGACAATTTTCGTAGGTGGAGAAATTGGATCATATGGTAGTGATGCAGTTGACGCTGAGTTAACTAAAAGCGATCAAGATTGGCTAAAAAGAAAATTAAAAGTAGCTGAGATTGGTGAAAATTTTGATGTTAGTAAAATGAAAAAAATTGTAGCTGGTAAAAAACTTTGGAATTATGACAATTTGGAACCTACAGAGAAGAAGGGAGCAATATAATGCCTAAGAAAAAATCTAAAAAAGTTAAAAAAAATGGAAAAGGTGTTGGTGGAAAAGCCGATGTCCATGCACATGAAGAAGGAAAAAGAAATAAAAGTTTATTAGGACATAATGCTATTTTCACACCAGAGGTAATAGACGATATTCATATTAAATCTCAATTAGGAAGATACAGAATGCGTGGAATGGCATTGATGAAAAAAATTCCTACTTTTGATGATTTAGTTTTCTTACCTGGAACACTAACTAGATTTGTAATCGAAGGTTATAGAGAAAAATGTGAAACGAAAACTGTTATTGGACCAAGATGTGAAAATCCAATTGAGTTAGACATTCCGGTTTATATTACAGGAATGAGTTTTGGTGCACTTTCTTATGAAGCAAAAACTGCTTTGGCAAGAGGAGCAACTATGGCAGGTAGCGCTACATGTTCTGGTGAAGGTGGAATGATACCTGATGAAAGAAGATATTCTGAAAAATGGTACTACCAATGTATTCAATCGAGATATGGTTTCAATCCTCATCATGCACAATTAGCAGATGGTATTGAAGTATTTATTGGACAGGGTCAAAAAGTTGGAATGGGAGGACATTTAATGGGTCAAAAAGTTACTGACCAAGTTGCTGAGATGAGATCATTACCATCTGGTATTGACCAAAGATCTCCAGCGAGACACCCTGACTGGTTAGGACCAGATGATTTAGCTTTAAAAGTAGAAGAGCTAAGACAATTAACGAAAAATAAAGTGCCAATTCAATTAAAATTAGGCGCATCTAAAGTTTATGATGATGTGCGTATGGCTGCAAAATGTGATCCTGACTCTATTTACTTAGATGGAATGGAAGGTTCTACTGGAGCTGGTCCGCATATCGCTGCTGCAAACACTGGTATTCCAGGTATAGCTGCAATTAGAGAAGCAAGAAGAGCAATAGATGATGTCGGAAAAACTGGAAAAGTAACATTAATTTATGCTGGTGGTGTAAGAGACGGTGCTGATATGGCAAAAGCTTTAGCTTTAGGTGCTGATGCAATTGCAATTGGAACTGGATCTATGATTGCACTTAACTGTAACAAAGATATTCCAGAAGCAAACTTTGAAAAAGAAATGGGTGTAAAAGCAGGTGAATGTTATCACTGCCACACTGGAAGATGTCCAGTTGGTGTTGCTACTCAAGATCCTAAATTAAGAGCAAGATTAAACCCTGATGATGCTGCATTAAGAGTTTATAATTATCTTCACTCAATGACTTTAGAAGCTCAGCTTTTAGCAAGAGCTTGTGGTAAAACAAATATCCACTCTCTAGAGCCTGAGGATTTAGCTGCTTTAACATCAGAAGCATCAGCTTTAGCAAAAGTTCCATTAGCTGGAACTAACTACACAGTTGGTGTTGATAACTACCACAAAATATAGAGGTAACTATGCCAAAGAAAAAAAATAAAAAAGTAGCAAAATCAAAAGAGATAAAAGGTCAGTTAGGTAAGAAGAAAGAGACTGCCAGAGAAAAAATGATTGGCCAGTCTATTGGTTACAGATATGATGTTAATCTTTTACCCGACTATTCTAAACTAACTCCATTTCTTAAAAAATACATAGAAGCGATGGGATGGGATGATTTAAATTGGTTGGAAGATGTCCATATGGGCTATGAGGAAGATAGACCTGCAGTATTTTGTAGAAATGCTAACGGTTGGGTAACAATTCCAAAATCAATTAAGCTACCAAATAATCAACAAGATAGAGATATGATTGCAAGAGAACTTTTAGTTAAGTTTCAAATGTCTCCAAAACACCCTCTTGTTGATTTGAAAAAAGCATATTTAAAGTTTTAATATTTCAATTAAAAGTTGATAATTTTTAAAATCCTAGTGTGCATACTAGGTTTTTAACTCTTTTTATATTTGTATCGAATCGTAAAATTTAATAGGGTTTCTAAAAACTAATATGGAGAGAGAACTATGACTGATCAGTTAGGCGCTCTAACAACCATATTTACAGAATTTTACTATTGGATAACAGTAGTATTGATGTTTTTAATTCACGTCGGGTTCTGTATGTATGAGGTTGGAGCTTCTCGATACAAACACCATCAACATACTCTTATGAAAAACACTATGCTAATACCTTTGGTAACAGTAACTTGGTTTTTCTTTGGTTGGTGGATTTACTGGGCATTCCCTACAGGACCGGGTTTAGCCCCTTCAATAATGAATGAAAGTGCTGCATTGATTACCGATGAAAGTACTTTTAGTGCGAAATGGTATATGCCGAATACAGAATATATGGCGGTAAACTTAGGTGACCACATAAGTGGTGTATTCTGGGCTGCGTTCTTACTATTCTCATGGACAGCTGCTTCTATTGTTTCGGGAGCAATCATTGAAAGAATAACAACTTTTGCATTTGGAATTCTAGCAATTGCAATTGGATCTGTGTTTTGGACAATTGATGCTGCTTGGGGATGGCACTTTGATGGATGGATGTTAAAACTCTTAGGATATCATGATGCTTATGCATCAGGAGTAATTCACGCTATTGCTGGTGGATTTGCTTTAGGTGTTCTTGTAGTTTTGGGGCCAAGAATTGGAAAATTCTCATCAAGTGGTGAACCAAGAAATATAGGACCAAGAAATCCTTGGCTAGTTACAGTTGGATTATTTCTAATTTATACTGGTTTCTGGGGATTCTATGCGGCATGTAATATACCGATATTTGATCTTGGGCCCGAATATGGAATGGAAGGTATATCGTATTGGACAGCTACAAACATTTACGTAACCCCTACTACACTTAGTGGTATTACTTTTAACTTCTTGATGTCGTTATCAGGAGGTTTATTAGCCGGTTATTGGATTGCTAAAGGTGATCCTTTCTGGACTTACTCAAGTGGACTAGCAGGTGTTATCTGTGCTTCGGCTGGAAATGATTTATATCATCCAATTCAAGCAATGATCATAGGTATGATCGGTGTTGTGATTGCATACAAACTACATTACTGGGTTGAACGTAAGTTCAAAATCGATGATGCAGTTGGAGCAGTTGCTGTACATGGTTATGCTGGTTTTGTAGGTCTTGTGATTTGTGGATTTGTTTTAAATGGTTATCCTTCATCTGGTTACAGTGTAGGAGCTATGTGGGACGGATCGACTTACGCATCAATCAATCCACTGGGACAATTCATAGGAGCGATAATAATGTTTGGAGTTCTTGGAATGTTACCAGGCTATATCTTGGCTAAGATACTAAACGGTATGGGTAAATTAAGAATCCCTCGTGAAGTTGAAATAGCTGGATTAGACTATGAAATGATGGAATCTGCTAAAGAAGATGAAAAAGCAGTTTCATCAGCAACCAGGTAAAGGAGAAAAATATGGCTACAGTAACAAACTGGATAGATCATCTAAATAAACCTGCTGAAGAGGTTGCGGGCGCAATTTATCCTGGAGCTGGATCTAGCGAAACTCTACTGGTTATTTTGGGTATAGTTATCTGGCTTGGATGGCATGTTTTAACTGCAAGAAATGAGAGTGAAGAACTTTCACGACTAGCAAGAAAAAGACATAGTGCCAATGACCATAAAAGCAATATTACCGACTGGTAATTTAAATTAAAAATTTGGGCGCTACTTAAATGTGGCGCCCTTTTTTATGTTCTAAATTTATGGAAGATAATAAAGAAGAATTAAGACCCTCAAAAATGAGAGGTGTAGCATTTCCTAAAGCTAAGTATGGTGTGATACTAGCTATAATTGTAATTATTGTTGTAAATTTAATTTATTATAAAGAAACAATTTTATCTTTTTTTAAATAATTATGTTAACTTAGGTTGTGTCTAAAAATTTATTTCAAATTGCTAAGCAAAAAAAAATTAAATATTTTTTAATCAGTTTTGTAGATTTATTTGGTGTATTAAGATCAAAATTAGTACCTGCTCATGCAATAAAAGAAATGCAAAATGCAGGAGCTGGTTTTGCTGGATTTGCAGCATGGTTAGATATGACACCTGCTGACTCAGACATGTTTGGAATTCCCGACCCAGATAGTTTAATTCAACTTCCATGGAATAAAGAAGTTGGATGGTTAGCTTCTGACTTATGGATGAATGGCAAACCAGTAAATGCATCACCCAGAGTGATGTTAAAAAATCAGATAAAAAAACTTAAAAAACAAAATTTAACAATGAAGTCGGGTGTTGAGTGTGAATATTTTTTAATTTCACCTGATGGAAACTCAATTGCAGACCCAAGAGATACACAATCGAAGCCTTGTTATGATCAATCTGCATTAATGAGAAGGTATGATTTAATTAAAGAAATTTGTGACTGTATGATTGAAATGGGATGGGGCCCTTATCAAAATGATCACGAAGATGCTAACGGACAATTTGAAATGAATTGGGATTATTCAGATTGTCTAAAAACAGCAGATAGACACACCTTTTTTAAATTTATGGTAAAAACAATTGCTGAAAAGCACGGATTGAGAGCAACATTTATGCCTAAACCGTTTGGAAATTTAACCGGTAATGGTTGTCATGCTCACGTATCAGTTTGGCAAGGTAACAAAAATAAATTCTTAGATAATAAAGATAAACTTGGTTTAAGTAAAATGGCCTATAATTTTTTAGGTGGAGTAATTAAAAATGCATCATCTTTATCTGCGTTTTTTAACCCAACAATCAATAGTTACAGAAGAATAAATGCACCACCTACAAAATCTGGGGCATCGTGGTCACCGAGTAGTATTTCTTACACAGGTAATAATCGAACACACATGATAAGAATTCCTGATCCTGGAAGATTTGAATTAAGATTAATGGATGGTTCTGCTAATCCTTACTTATTGCAAGCAAGTGTTTTAGCAGCTGGTCTATATGGTTTAAAAAATAAAGTTGATCCAGGTAAACCTCTGGATTGCAATATGTATGAAGACCACGCCAAATATCCAAATTTACCTAAGCTACCTGATGAACTTGCACAATCATTAAATCTATTAAAAAATAATATAGATATGAATGATGCTTTTGGTAAAGATGTTATTGAAAGTTATATAAAGTTAAGAAGTTCAGAAATGAATGAATTCAAATCAAAAGACAGTTTTGATAAAACAAAAGATGTTACAAAGTGGGAAAAAGATAATACTTTAGATTGTTAGTACATGACTATATTATCTAACGGTCATCAATGGAAATACACCGAATTTACAGACAATAAAAATTACTCGTTTAACAAAAAAGAAATTCTAAGTTCTCTAACGTCAGAAGAAATTGATGATGCTTATAAGAGTATTTCTAAGTGGAAAGGTTATTCTCCTACTCCCCTGCTTTCTTTAAATAAACTTTCAAAAGAATTAAATTTAAACAAAATCTTTTATAAAGATGAAAATAAAAGATTTGATTTAAAATCTTTTAAAGCTTTAGGCGGAGCTTATGCGGTAGAAAAAGTAACTAAAGGAAATAAAGATACAGTAGTAGCAACAGCTACTGCCGGTAATCATGGAAGATCTGTAGCTTGGGGAGCAAGAAGATTGGGATTAAAATGTAAAATATTTATTAGTGAATTCGTAAGTGATGCAAGAGGCAAAGCTATGTCTAATCTTGGAGCAGATGTAGTTAAAGTAAAAGGTAATTATGAAAAATCATTAATGGAATGCATAAAACAGTCTACTGAAAATAATTGGCAAATAGTTCAGGATGTTGCTTGGAAAGATTATATGGTCATCCCCAAGTATACAATGGCAGGTTATACGGTAATGATGAAGGAGATAACTAATCAAATCCAGGAAGAGAAAATAACTCACATCATTTTACAGGCTGGAGTTGGTGGCATGGCTGCTGCCATGGTTGCAGGTATTGCAAGATATTTAAACCATGTTCCAGTTATTATAGTTGTTGAACCGGATAGTGCCGCGTGTGTAATGGAAAGCATTAAAACTGGAAAAATAGAAAAAATTGATATTAAAAGAGAAAGCTTAATGGGTGGAATGTCTTGTGGTGAAGTATCATTGGTCCCATGGGAAATACTCAAAAATTCAGTTAAACATTGTATCAGTTTACCAGATGATGATATTGCAAAAACTATGAAACTACTTGGAAATTCAAGCTTTAGTGATGATAAAATAATTGCAGGAGAAAACTCCGCACCTGGCGTAATCAGTCTGATTACGAGTTGTGAAGATCAAGCAATTAAAGAAAAATTAGATCTAAATGAAAAATCTAATGTCTTGGTTTTTGGCTGTGAGGGAGATACTGACCAAGAAATGTATCAAAAATTAATTAACCAAAATTAAACCAATGAGTAGCACAGGTATTTTTTGGATAAGAGAAGATTTTAGAATTGAAAATAATCCTGCTTTATCTTTTGCAACTCAAAATCATGATAATGTAATTGCATTATATATTTATAATAACAATGATTTTGATAACAAAAGAGAAGCTCAAAAATGGTGGGTTTTTAAATCTCTAGAAACTTTAAAAAAGGAATTATCAGATTATAAAATTAATCTTGAAATAGTAAAAGGTGACGAATTAGAAATTTTTTCTAAATTTAATAAAAAGGATAAGCTTTCTGTTTATTGGAATAAAATTTATGAGCCAGATGTTATAGCTAAAGGAAAAAAAATACGAGACTTATTTATTAAAAATGAAATTAATTACAAATATTTCAAAGGAAATATTTTAAATGAATTTCAAGAGATAACAAAAAATGACGGAACTCCCTTTAAAGTGTTTACCCCTTTTTGGAGAAATGCGGAGCAAGTTTATTTGAATCAACCACCAAGCAAAAATTATATTGTTAAAAAGAAAATAAAAAAGATTACATATTTCAAAAAGTGTATTGAACCAATAGATATTTTACCAAAAAAAAATTGGTATAAAAAATTTGAAAAATATTGGAAAGTTTCAGAAAATGATTCAAAAAAAATACTTAAAAATTTAATTGAAAATAAAATTAAGGATTATGGAACTTCTCGGGATATACCATCTATCGAAGGAACGTCTAAATTATCTCCCTACATCAAACATGGTCAAATTCATGTAGGCAGTATTTGGAAAAAATGTTCTGAAATTAAATCAAAAGGAATTGGTTATAGAAAATATATTAATGAGCTTGGTTGGAGAGAGTTTTCACATAGTTTAATTAATTATTTCCCAGAATTCTTAAAAGGAAATTTTAGAAAGGAATTTAATAAATTCCCTTGGGCAAAAAATGAGAAATTCTTAAAAGCATGGAAAAGAGGTATGACCGGTTATCCTATTGTCGATGCAGGTATGAGAGAACTATATGAGACTGGATGGATGCATAATAGAATAAGAATGGTTGTTGGTTCATTTTTAGTCAAACATTTGAGAATTAATTGGACTGAAGGTGAGAAGCATTTTAGAAATTGTCTACTAGATTTTAACAAAGCAAATAATATTGCTCAATGGCAATGGGTTGCCGGTTGTGGTGCAGATGCAGCTCCCTACTTTAGAATATTCAATCCAATACTCCAGGGTGAAAAATTTGATAAAGAAGGGATTTATGTAAAAAAATGGGTTCCTGAACTCAAAAATGTACCAAACAAATTTATTCATAAACCGTGGGAAATGGAATTAAAACATCAAGAAGCTATAAAAACAATTATTGGTAAGGACTACCCGGCCCCTATTGTGGTTCATGAAAAAGCAAGAGCTGCAGCTCTTGAAGCGTTTCAATCTTTGAAGAAAAAAAATTTAATTTTTATTCCCCAATAAAATGATGAATTATATTTCTTTTTTGAACCTCTAATCTGTGTTCAAATAAATATATGCCCTGCCAGGTTCCAAGCAACAATTCACTATCTTTCACACTTAGAGAAATTTGATTATTTGTTAATGCGGATTTAATATGTGCAGGCATATCATCTTTTCCCTCCGTTGTATGAACATATAATTTGTTATCCATAGGAGCTAATTTATCAAAATAATTTATTAAATCTGTTTGTACATCTGGATCTGCATTTTCTTGAACAATTAATGAGGCACTTGTGTGCTGAATACTTAAATTAAGAATACCATTTTTAAAGTTATTTTGACCAATCCAATGAATTGTATCATTTGTAAATTCATATAACTTTTGACCATTGGTCTCAATTTGAAGATTGTAAAATTCTTGTTTCATTAATTATACTCCTTCGATGTAAGTTCATACAAACGACTAATGGTTCGTTTAAATGGTTTTTCTAACAATCTTGAAGAGGTAAATTGATCTAAATCGATATCAGCTGTAACTGCTAATGAAATATTTTTATCATAAATTACATCTAACAAAGTGATAAAACGTTGTTGTTGATTTGAATTTACATCATTAAATTGAGGTATTTGATCTATTAACATGAATTTACAGTTTTTAACTATTTCTAAATAATCTGCCGCTCCTAAATTTTGATCACAAAGTTGATTAAAGTCACATCTAACAATTCCCTCATAAAAGTTTTCTATTTTAAATTCTCTTCCTTTAACATTAATTGTTATTGAAGTTTGTTTTTTATCCTTTGTTATGGTTCTAAAAAATTTATTAATCTTAAAATTGGTTTCTTGATTAAGTGGAAAAAAATATCTTTGTTTTTGATTATCATTAAATTTTCTATAATCATCCTCAATTTTTAATTCATACTCGATAGATTGATCTTCCATTATTTTTATAAAAGGTATAAATTGTTCACGTTGAAGACCTTCTTTATAAAGTTCTGAAATTTTAGTGTTTGAGGTGAGAATAATTTTAATATCTTCTTTAAATATTTGTTCAAATAATTTTCCTAAAATCATTGCATCAACAATGTTTGTTACTTGGAACTCATCGAAATAAACTAATGAAGCTTTTGATTTTAAATTTTTAACAAATTGATTGATTAAATTTTCTTCATTTTTTTCTTTTTGCTCATGGACAAAATCATGAAAACCTAACATAAATTCATTAAAATGTTTTTTTAATTTTTTTTCTTTAAAATGATCGTAAAAGAAGTTTAAAATCATTGTTTTACCAACCCCCACACCACCATATAAATAAAATCCTTTTTTAGTATTTTCTTTGGAAAATAATTTTGAAAAAAATAATTTATAATTACCATTATAGTAATCTTCTAATTTTTTAATAACTTTGATTTGATTAGGATTAACTTCTAAATTTTGATTTTCACAAAAAGATATAAATTCTTTTTCAAATGATTTGGACATTAATTTCTTTTAGTTTTAAAATCGATACCATATTCTGATCGCGGACCCTTTCTAAATCCAAATGGACCGGGGATAAATATAGTCATTGGATTTGTTCCTTGTTCAAGATCTACTCTATGAAAAGCATTGGCTGACCTAAAGCCAATATAACCTGGCTTTCTCCAAAATTTTCCATCTTTTGTAGTCTCCCAATATCCTCCCCTTAAAATAATCGTAATATAAGGGCATAAATGATTGTGAACACCATCGCCATGATCGTCATCTAGCATCTCATGAATTAATATATTGAATGGAAACCATTTAGGTCTATTTCTAAACAAAACATAGTATCTATTCATCCATGGTTTTGCTTCTTTAAAATTAGGATGTGAGGGACCTCTATCTAATACAGTCTTTTTTCTTCCAATTTTTTCTAAAAATTTTAGGAACATTAATTAAGTCTAATGATAGCATTATTTTTAACTACAAATAGTTTTCCATCAAAATAAACTGGTTTTAATATTTTTTCATTGTCAATTTTTAATGTAGCAATAGTTTTTCCACTAGCTATATCAATTACCAATAGTCTACCATTGTTTGTTGTAAGATAGATATTGTCTCTTCCAAGAATAAATCCCGTAGGTTCAATTAAATTACGATTTTTTGATTTAAAATTATCAAATAAGTCTGTAACTCTTATTATATTTCCTTTATTTTTATCAATTAAAAAAAGGTAACCCTCTAATGATATTGTAAATAAGTTATTTCCTATGATGATTGGTCTTAAATTAGAGTTTATTTTTGTTTCCCAATTAAAATTTCCACTATCAATATCTATTGAGAAAAATTGATTTTGATTATTAGAAAAATATAGAGATTTATTATCTGTAACGATGTCAGAAGTTTCTAATGAAAATGATGATTCATAGATTAAGGTATTTTGAGTTGGTAATTGCCACAACAATTGACCGCTATTTAAGTCAACAGCACTTATGTCTCCAATTGAGTTGTTAAAATATACTATGTCTTTCACAATAACAATTGATAGTTTTTTTTGTGATTTTATCAAAGAATTTTGTGTTTTTACGCTCCACAATTCATCACCATTTTTTAAAGAGAAACATCTAAGAGTGTTAGAAAAATCAATTATAAAAAATTTATCTTCATATATTTTGATCTGGGAATTGAAAGGTGCAACATTTCTTTTTGACCAAATTAATTCGCCTGTTTCGATATCTAACATAAAATATTTTGCTAGATTGTCT
>CACGGJ010000016.1 GCA_902572515.1 uncultured Pelagibacteraceae bacterium
TAGAGGATTATCAAAAAAACTTAATTTTCCACTAGAAAAATTTGATCAAATAAAAGAAAAAATAATTTATATTACCTTTGATAGTTTTCCTCAATTTAATTCAACGTGGAAAAGACAAGATTATCAAAGAAATTATTTACTTAATGGATTATCTAAAGCTGATAGCAATGATTTAATATTGTTTTCCGATGCAGACGAAATACCAAATCCCAAAATACTTAAAAATTCATATAAGGAATGTTTCGATAAAGTAGGTATTTTTGCTCAGAAGTTTTTTTATTACAAGTTAAATTTGAATGTTCCTTCATATTCTGAATGGGAAGGTACAAAAGCTACTATTAAAAAAAATATTAAATCATTTAGTTGGATGAGAGACAAAGTTAAATTAAAAAATTTAAAATATAAATTTTGGAGGTTTGATAAATATAGGAAAGTATTTAAGATTGATAACGGTGGTTGGCATTTCTCATTCTTAGGTGATCCTAAGTTTATTGCATCTAAAATAAAGTCATATACTCATGATGAACTAGACAAAGATGAATTTACAAATTTAGATAAAATTAGCCAGCGGATTGTTAATTTTAAAGATCCTTTTGATAGAGAAAAGGAATTAAAAAGAATTGATATAGACTCAACCTACCCAGATTACATTATAAATAATAAGGAAAAATTTAAAGATTGGATTGTATGATTCAGTTGAGGAGAGGTGGCCGAGTGGTTGAAGGCGCACGCTTGGAAAGCGTGTAAAGAAGTAATTCTTTCATGGGTTCGAATCCCATTCTCTCCGCCATTTTTTTATTGTAAAACAATAAAAAAAAAATAAGTTTTAAAAGTGCAGATTATTCAAAAAATTATTTTTTTATATAAATCTAATTCTAATTTAGAAATTTTTTATAAATTTTTAATTACAAAATTAAAAAATATATATTTTAAAAAGCAGATTAAAGAGAAAAAAAAAGGACATGTTGAATTTTTGAAAAAAAAAATTCTTACTCATGACTATTTTTCAAAACATGCATTTAATTTTAATGAAATTTTAAAATCATATAAAAAGCTTGAATACTTGGAGATAGGAAGCTTTGAAGGAAATTCATCTATGTTTGTAGCAAAAAATTTTCCTGACTCGAAAATTTACTGTGTTGATAATTGGGTAGGAACTGAAGAATATGAGAATTTAAAATTTTCAAATATTGAAAAAAATTTTGATCAAAATATGTCAGAATTCAATAATTATTTTAAATTCAAGAAATCAAGCGATGATTTTTTTAATACTAATAATAAAAAATTTGATGTCATTTATATTGACGGATATCATAAGGGATCACAAGTTTATAAGGACTTTAAAAATTCCTGGAAAGTATTAAATGAAAATGGAGTTATAATATTTGATGATTATATTTGGAATTTTTATAAAAACTTAAAAGATAATCCCTGCTACATGATTAATTTACACTTAAAAGAAATAAAAAATAAAGTAAAAATTTTAAAAGTTTCTAATTCACAATTATTCATTAAAAAAATTTGTTAATTATCAAAATTTGTTGTTTGTTTTTATATACTCAAATAACCATTGATTTTACTAAGTTTTTTGATCAAAAAAAAGGAGTATAAAATTAATAATCAACAAATTAATAAAAAAAAATGATATAATTTTGTTTTCCAAAATTAAAAAATGACTAATAAAAATTCATACCAGGCAGATTCCATCAAAGTTTTAAAAGGCCTTGAAGCTGTAAGAAAAAGACCAGGAATGTACATTGGAGATACAGATGATGGAACTGGATTACATCATATGGTTTATGAAGTCGTTGATAACTCCATTGATGAAGCTTTAGCAGGATATTGTAAAAATATTAATGTAAAAATTAATTCTGATGGAACAATTACAGTAAATGATGATGGAAGAGGTATTCCAGTAGATATCCATAAAGGAGAAAAAAAATCAGCAGCAGAAGTAATTATGACTCAACTTCACGCTGGTGGTAAGTTTGACCATGACTCGTATAAAGTTTCTGGTGGATTGCATGGTGTAGGTGTTTCAGTTGTTAATGCACTATCAGAAAAATTACAGTTAGAAATACACAGAGATGGAAAAAAACATTATATAGAATTTAAAAATGGTGAAGCCAAAGCTCCTTTAAAAGTAGTAGGAAAAGGAAAAAATACTGGAACTCAAATAACTTTTTTACCTTCTAAAGAAATTTTCTCTTCAATAAAATTTAGTGCAAATATTTTGATTAAAAGAATGAGAGAATTAGCATTTTTAAATAAAGGAATAAAAATAATATTTACAGATGCAAGCCAAAAGAAAGAAAAAACATCAGAGTTTAAGTTTGATGGTGGTGTTCAAGAATTTGTAGATTTTTTAGATGAAAAAAGAGAAAATTTACAAAACAAAAATGGAAACGACTTATTTAGAAAACCAATTTATATCGAAGGTAAAAAAAATAATGTAGAATTAGAGTGTTCTTTAAAATGGAATGCAGGATATTCAGAAGATATATTTCCATACACAAATAACATCTATCAAAAAGATGGAGGAACACACTTGTTAGGATTTAGAAGTGCATTAACAAGAGTAATTAATAAATATGCCAATGAAAATAATTTACTTAAGAAAAATAAATTAGCAATCTCAGGTGATGATATTAAGGAAGGACTCACTTGTGTGCTTTCAACTAAAATTCCTGATCCAAAGTTTTCTTCTCAGACAAAAGATAAACTTGTGTCATCAGAAGTAAGAATGATTGTAGAAACGTTAGTAAATGAAAAATTATCAATTTGGTTTGATCAAAATCCTTCTATTGCAAAAATTATTTTAGCTAAAGTTATTCAAGCAGCAATGGCTAGAGATGTTGCCAGAAAAGCAAGAGAAAACGTAAGAAGAAAAGGCGCTCTTGAACTAAGTGGCCTTCCAGGAAAATTAGCTGATTGTCAGATTGGCAAACAAGAAGGAACCGAATTATTTATCGTAGAGGGAGACTCAGCAGGGGGATCTGCTAAACAAGGAAGAAATAGAGCAAATCAAGCAGTTTTACCACTTCGAGGGAAAATACTTAATACTTATGTAGAAGATTTAAATATTAAAAAAAATAATAACGGTAATGGAAACGGTTCTGATCAAAGAACAAAAGCTTTGTCCAAAATGATTTCCTCAAATGAGATCGTTACCTTGATTAATGCTCTAGGTTTGGATCCAAAAGCACAAGAGATTGATTTAAAAGATCTAAGATATGGAAAAATTATTATTATGACGGATGCTGATGTAGATGGTTCTCATATAAGAGCACTCCTTTTAACTTTCTTTAATAATAAGCCATTTAATAAGCTAATTGAAAATGGTCATGTTTATTTAGCGCAGCCACCTTTATTTAAAATTAACAAAGGGTCTAAAGGTATTTACATTAAGGATGAGAAGGAGCTAGAAGATTATATAATAAATAATAATAAGGAGTTAAAAAAAATTAAAAAAGGATCTAAAGATTATTCAAAAAAAATTGATGAAGAAAAATCAAAAATTTTCATTTTCTTACTTTTGACCAATTAATTGTAGAAACTATTATTTGATTTAAATTTTTTTTTGGATACCAATCAATTTCTTTAATTACCTTTTTATTATTGCAAGAAGTGTAAATTAATTCTCCTTTTCTCAATTTTTTTAGTTTGTAATTAATTTTTTTTTTTAATTTTTTTTCAAATATGGAAATAAGATCTTTAAGTGAGTAGCAAATTCCAGATCCTATATTAAAAATATTATTTTTTTTTTTGTTTAAATATAATAATTTTATAATTAAGCTGGTAAAATCTTCTACGTGTAAATAATCTCTAGTTGCATAATTAAAATAATTATTTGTTTGGTTTCCAAAAATACTAATACTTTTATTTTTATTAATAGCAGAAACTAAAGATGGCATTATTCTTCTATATCTTGATTTGTATTCTAAATATTTAAATTTATCAGAAAATCCTGCTATATTAAATATTCGTAAAATAATTAAATTCTGAAAAAAATTTTTTTTTTTTAAAAATTTTTCTATGTATAATTTGGTATAACCATAGTAATTTTTTGGTTTTGTTTTGCCTGTCTCACTTACAGATCTCATTGATTTTCTATCGAAACTATAAACATTTGAGGTTGAAAAAAAAATAAATTTTTTAATTTTAACCTCAGAACAATATTTTATAAATTTAAGTGTTTTATCCAAATTATTTAATGAGTATTTTTTTTTATTTTTTTCACTTTCATTTGGGAATGTAAATGCTCCTGCATGTATAATTGTGGTAATTTTCTTGGTTATAAGAAAATTTTTTATCTGTTTAGAAGAATAATCAATTTTTTTGAAAAAATCTTTTTTAAAGACATTTTCAATTTTTCCACATGATAAATTATCAATAGAATAAAAAGGAATTTTTTTCTCTAAAAGTTTTTTACATATATGAGAGCCCAAATAACCAGCAGATCCAGTAACTAATATCATTATTTTATTTTTCCTTACTAATCTTTAAAACTCCAATAAAAGCCTCTTGAGGAATTTCAACTCTTCCAAATTGTTTTGACCTGGCTTTTCCTTTTTTCTGTTTCTCTAAAAGTTTTCTTTTTCTATCGGTCGCTCCACCACCATGAATTTTAGTTAAAACATCTTTTTTAAAACCTTTGATTGTTTCTCTGGCAATAATTTTACCTCCTATTGCAGCTTGAACTGGGATCATAAAGTTATGTCGAGGTATTAAATCTTTTAATTTTTCACAAACCTCTCTCCCAGTTTTTTGCGCAAAGTCTTTATGTATCATCATTGCTAATGCATCAACTGGTTCTCCATTCACTAGAATACCTAGTTTTACCAAATCTCCTTCTCTATGCTCAATAATTTCATAATCAAAACTAGCATATCCACTGGTCATAGATTTTAGTCTATCATTAAAATCAAAAACAACTTCATTCAATGGTAACTCATAATTTACAACAGCTCTATTCCCTGAATAACTTAAATTCGTCTGAATTCCTCTCTTGTCCTGACACATTTTTATAATTGAACCTAAATATTGGTCAGGAGTAATGATTGTTGCTTTTATCCATGGCTCTTCAATATATTTTATTAAAGTTGGATCTGGTAAACTGGAGGGATTTTGAAGATCAATTATGTTTCCATTATTAAGATAAACTTTATAAACAACACCAGGCGTGGTTGTTAATAAATTAACATCAAATTCTCTTTCTAACCTTTCTGTTACAATCTCTAAATGTAACAACCCTAAAAAACCACACCTAAAACCTAATCCTAAAGCAGATGACGATTCTGGTTCAAACGAAAAACTCGCATCATTTAATTGTAATTTAGCTAGACCATCTTTAAGCTTTTGAAATTCAGAACTATCCACTGGAAACAGTCCACAAAACACTACTGGTTTACTTGGTTTAAACCCAGGTAAAGCTTCTTTTAAAGATTTTGAGGCATCACAAATTGTATCTCCAACTTTTGTTTCAGATAAAACTTTAATTCCTGTTGTAATAAATCCTATTTCACCTGCCTTTAATTCATTTATATCTACTGGTTTTGGAGTAAAAACACCAACTTTTTCAACAATATACTCTTGATTAGTAGACATCATTTTTATTTTCATATGCTTTGAAAGATTACCGTCAATCACTCTTACTAATATCACTACACCTAGATATGTATCATACCAACTATCAACCAATAAACATTTTAGATTTGCAGAACTTTCTCCTTTTGGAGCTGGTAATGTTGTAATAATTTGCTCTAAAATATCTTCAATTCCTTCTCCAGTTTTACCTGAGCAGGGAATTGCATTTTCGGTATCAATACCTATAACTTCTTCAATTTGTTTTTTTGTTCTATCTAAATCTGATGCAGGTAAATCAACCTTATTTAAAACTGGTACTATCTCATGGTTAGTATCTAAAGCTTGGTAAACATTTGCTAAAGTTTGAGCTTCTACCCCTTGTGTACTATCTACGATCAAAATTGAACCTTCACATGCATACAAAGATCTACTTACTTCATAACTGAAATCTACATGACCTGGAGTATCAATAATATTTAAGATATAATTTTTCCCATTTTTAGCTTTATAATTTAATTTTACAGTTTGAGCTTTAATTGTGATTCCTCTTTCACGCTCAATGTCCATGGAGTCTAAAACTTGAGCTTTCATCTCTCTTTCAGTTAATCCACCACAGCTATGTATAATCCGATCGGCAATAGTAGATTTTCCGTGATCAATATGCGCAATGATTGCAAAATTTCTTATATTTTCAATTGAACTCATTAATTTTTTTAGGAACGTATTTTAGCACCAGTTTTATTTTCAACTGTTTCTATTATCAAATTATTAATTTTTTCTAAATCATTATCCGCTAAAGTTTTTTCTAAAGATTGAATTGTTACACTAATAGCAATAGATTTTTGATTTTCAGGAATATTGTCTCCCTCATAAACATCAAATACTTGGATGTTAGAAATTAAATTTTTATCAATACTAGATATTACATTTACTAAATCTTGTACTTTTACTTTTCTATCAACAATGAATGCAAAATCTCTTTCAGATTTTTGAAAGTCAGATACTGAATATTTTGTTTTTTGATCTTTCAAAGGTTTTTTAGGTAATTTTAAATTATCTAAAAATATTTCAAAACCTACCAAAGACTCTGTTTTAACATCTAGCGTTTTTATAATGTTTGGATGAATTTCACCAAAATAAGCAGCTACCTTATCTTTTCCCTTATTTAGAAATATTCTGCCTGATTTTCCTGGATGATAATAATTTGGGCTTTTATCATCTATATAAAATTTTTCTGAGTCATAACCGGCTTCTACTAATGTTTGTGTCACGTCTCTTTTGATATCAAAAACATCAACATTTCTCTCTTTTTCAATCCATGACAGTCTAGATTTTTTCCCAGCCGACAAACCACAAACAACTGTATTCTGAGCTCCAGGTTGTGAACCATAAAATATTGGCCCTATTTCAAATATTGATAAATCTTTAATTCCTCTATCTAGGTTTTTGCTCATGTACATCACCAAATTTGAAAAAATAGAATTTCTTAATACTCCCAATTCAGAGCTAATTGGATTTACAATTTTTATTTCTTTATTGTCCTCTTTAAAGTGATCGTTATATTTTGAGTCTGTAAAAGACCAAGTAATAGCCTCCAGATACCCTTTAGATGCTACTGCTCTTTGAAGAAAATGAAATAACTTTTGAGTTGGATTTAAAGTATTTTTTGATCTTTCTTTAATAGGGTTTTCAATTTTTATTTTTTCATAGCCACTAATTCTTACAAGTTCCTCAACTATATCAATTTCTTGAACGATATCTGGTCTCCAAGATGGAACTGATAATTTAAAGAATTTTTTTTCTTTTTTTAATTTAAATCCAAGTTTTTCTAAAATGTTTATCATTTCCTTGTTTGGTATTTTAAAACCAGTAATTTTTTCAAACGTTTTAGGTTCAAATTTTATTACTTTGTTTTTATAAGGCTCAATTTTTTGAATATCTATTTTGCTAATTTCACCACCGCAAATTTCCTTAATTAAAAAAGCTGCTTTATTTAATCCATCTTTAATAGACAACTGATCAATACCTCTCTCAAATCTAAATTTAGCATCTGTATCAATATTTAATTTTTTAGCAGTTTTTCTAATTGATCTCGGATCAAAATAAGCCGACTCTAATAAAACATTTTTTGTATGTAGCTCTGTACCAGATCTTGTTCCTCCAATAATTCCACCTAGACCTAAAACACCTTTGTTGTCACTTATTACACACATACCATCATCTAGTTTATAATCTTTGTTATCTAGAGCAGTAAATTCTTCTCCTGATTTTGAATTTCTAACAATTATTCCTTTATCAATTTTATCAGCATCGTATGCGTGCAAAGGACGATTAATATCAATCATGACATAATTTGTAATATCCACAATTGCAGATATTGGTTTTTGGCCTATAGAAATTAATTTATCTTTCAACCACTGAGGACTTTCAGTATTTTTGACGTTAGTTATCAAGCAGCTACCAAAAGATAAACACCCTTTATTTTTTTCTTTTGTTATTTTTACTTTTAAGGTCTGTTTTTTATTAGATTTTATTTTTTTATCTTTTTCTGGTTTTAAGTTTCCAAAACCTGCAGCTGATAAATCTCTCGCTATCCCTCGAACACCAAGACAGTCTGGTCTATTTGGTGTAATTGATAAATCGATAAGATTAGAACTTGGTTTAAAAAAATAACTTTTTCCAATATTTTTTGCATGTTTAACTGACGACAGCTCAGTAATCCCATCGCTTTCATCTGATAAATTTAATTCAGATTCGGAACAGAGCATTCCATAGGATGTAACATCTCTTATTTTAGCAACAACAAGTTTAGTTTTAGTTTTTGGAATTATTGCGCCCGGTGGGGCATATACAGTAAGAAGGCCCTCTCTTGCGTTTGCTGCACCACAAACAACTTTTTTGATTTCTTTATTACCAACATCAACATCACATATTTTAAGTCTGTCCGCATTAGGATGCTTTTCTGTTTTTATAATTTTTGCTACCTTAAATAAATCTAATCCCTCAGATAAGTTTTCTATACTCTCAACCTCAAGACCTATGTCTGTTAGTTTCTCTAGAAGCTTATCTTCTTTAGCACTTATTTTTAAATGATCTTTTAACCAATCATATGTAATCTTCATCTGCTTAAACCTCTATAATTTGAAGGAACATCAAGTGGATCAAAACCAAAATGATTTAGCCATCTGTAATCACAATCAAAAAAAGCTCTTAAATCATTAATGCCATATTTAAGCATTGCTAATCGGTCTATACCTATTCCAAAGGCATATCCTTGATATTTTGAAGGATCTACTTTTACATTTCTTAAGACATTTGGATGCACCATACCGCAACCTAAAATTTCAAGCCACTTATCTCCTTCTCCAATAATTATTTTTCCATCTTTTATTTCATAACCAATATCTACTTCAGCAGATGGTTCTGTGAATGGAAAATGACTAGGTCTAAATCTCATTTTAATTTTTTCTACTTCAAAAAATTCTTTAATGAAATAATTCAAGCATCCTTTCAAATGCCCCATATTAATATTTTTATCAATATGCAAACCTTCTACTTGATGAAACATTGGTGCATGTGTTTGATCACTATCAGATCTATAAGTTCTTCCAGGAGCAATGATCTTGAATGGAGGTGTGTCTTTTAGCATAGTTCTGATTTGAACTGGTGAAGTATGAGTTCGTAACAAAACCTCTTTGTTTTCATCTAAGTAAAATGTATCATGCATATCTCTTGCTGGATGATTGTCTGGTGTGTTTAGAGCAGTAAAGTTGTTGTATTCATTTTCAACATCAGGTCCTTCCTCAACACTAAATCCTATTTCAGAGAAAATAGATGAAATTTCATCAATCGTTTGTGATACTGGATGAACTTTTCCTCTAACGAATGGTCTTTCAGGTAAAGTTATATCAACTTTTTCCTTTTCTAATTTTTCATTTATTTTTTTTCCTTCTATCTCACTAATTTTAGAAGTTATCAAACTCTGAAGTTCGTCTTTAACTTGATTTAAATCTGATGCAAATTTTTTTCTATCAGTCTCTGGTATTGATCCTATTGTTTTAAATTTTGATGAAATTAAACCATTTTTACCAAAGAGCTCGGTTTTGATTTCATTTATTTGATCAATGCTTAAATCATTTTCAAGCTTTGATATGAACTGATCTCTAATATTTTTTATCTCTGACATATTAGTAGATTATTTCCTTAAGAAATAAAAACAATAGCGAAGATTAATTTAAAGCTGATTGAGCTTTTTGTACAATTGTTTTGAATGCTTCAGGGCTATCATAAGCAATTTCAGCAAGAATTTTTCTATCTATTGCAATACCACATTTACTTAATCCATTAATAAACTTTGAATAAGTTAAGCCTTCAGCTCTAACTCCGGCATTAATTCTCTGTATCCATAATGATTTGAAATCTCTTTTTTTATTTCTTCTATCTCTATAAGCATATTGCATGGATTTTTCCATAGCTTGCTTAGCAACTCTAATGGTGTTTTTTCTTCTGCCCCATTGACCTTTTACAGCTTTTAAAACTTTTTTATGTTTAGCTTTACTAATTACACCTCTTTTAACTCTTGCCATTATTAACCTCTTAAACTGTAAGGCATGTATGACTTAACAATTTTTCCATCTTGTTTAGACAATGTCGTAGTGCCTCTTAGTTTTCTTATTTGTGAGTTCGTTCTTTTAATCATGCCGTGTCTTTTACCTGCTTGAGCAGAAATAACTTTACCCTTAGCAGATATTTTAAATCTTTTTTTTGCTGAGCTTTTTGTTTTAAGTTTTGGCATAATTCTGCGGACTTATACAAAGAAAGATATAATTTTACAACATCTATTAAGGCTTATAAAGGCTGAATTACCATAATCATTTGCTTCCCATCAAACTTGGGATGCAATTCTACCTTGCCGATATCCTTCATATCTTCTTTAATTTTGCCCATTAGTTCATTTCCTAGATGGGAGTGCTGAAGTTCTCTACCTTTAAATCTTATAGTGAATTTGACCTTATCTCCTTTTGCTATAAATTTTTTAGCATTTTTGACTTTAAACTCATAATCATGAGTTTCCGTAACAGGTCTCATTTTAATTTCTTTTAAAGAAACAATTTTTTGTTTTTTCTTTGCAAGATTTGCTTTTTTCTGAGCGTCATACTTATATTTACCCATATCCATTATTTTACATACAGGAGGATTTGCATTAGGTGCTATTTCGATTAAATCTAAACCTTGATTTTTTGCCATGGAAATCGCTTCATTGGTATTCATCACTCCAAGATTTTCTCCATCACTTGCTATAACCTGAACATCAGGAGAGGTAATTCTATTATTAGATCTTGGGCCTCTATCTTTAGTTCTTCTTTGAAAATAATTTTGTTTAAAGTCTGCCACTTAGTTTGAGGATGCTTTATTTAAAGCAGAGAATGTTTTTAAGAATTGATCTATACCCATATTTTCTTGTTTATTAGAGTCTAATCTTCTAATCGTTACTGAATTGGAGTCAACTTCTTTTTTACCACAAATTAATAAAAGCGGTATTTTTGCTAAAGAATGATCTCTAATTTTATAATTTAAATTATGATTTTTTAAATCTACTGCAGAACTTATACCTGAATTTTTAATTTTATTTGATACCTCAACTGCATAGTCGTTAAATTCTTCTGAAATAGGTATTACCATAGTCTGTAAAGGTGATATCCAAAATGGAAACTTGCCTGCATAGTTTTCAATTAAAATTCCAATAAATCTCTCTAGAGAACCAAATAATGCTCTATGCAACATAACAGGAACTTTTTTAGTTCCATCTTTGTCAACATAAGAAGCATCTAATCTTCCAGGTAAATTTAAATCTACTTGCAAAGTTCCACATTGCCAATCTCTGCCAATAGCATCTCGTAAAACAAATTCAATTTTAGGACCATAAAATGCTCCCTCACCTTTATTAATAGTATATTCTAATTTAGAAGCTTTAACAGCTTCAAGCAAAGAGGCTTCTGCTTTATCCCATACTAAATCATCGCCCACTCTTACTTCTGGCCTGTCTGCATATTTTAGAATTACGTTTTCAAAACCAAGGTCCTTATAAATATCTAGTATTAGATTTGTAACAATTAAACATTCACTAGTAATTTGATCTTCAGTACAAAAAATATGAGCATCATCTTGAGTAAAGGCTCTTACTCTTAATAACCCATGTAAAGCGCCTGATGGCTCATAACGATGAACTTTTCCAAATTCAGCAAAACGTAAAGGGAGATCTCTGTAACTTTTTAAGCCTTGATTAAACACCTGGATATGACCAGGGCAATTCATCGGTTTAATTGCAAAAACTTTCTCGTCTGGCGTTTCAGAAGTGTACATGTTTTCTCCATATTTTTCCCAATGCCCAGATTTTTCCCATAGTTGTCTATCTAGTACCTCTGGAGTATTTACCTCTTTATAACCAGCAGCATCTTGTCTACTTCTCATGTAATTTATGAGCTTTTGAAATAAACCCCATCCTCTTTCATGCCAAAATACTGAGCCAGGACTTTCTTCTCTAAAATGAAATAAATCCATTTCTCTACCTAATTTTCTATGATCTCTTTTTTCTGCTTCTTCTATTCTTTTTAAATATTGATCTAGATCTTTTTGAGTTGCCCAACTCGTACCATATATTCGTTGCAACATTTCATTATTAGAGTCTCCTCTCCAATATGCTCCTGACACTTTTGTAAGTTTAAAATATTTTCCTATTTTACCTGTGGAGGAAAGATGTGGACCTCTACATAAATCATGCCATCCTCCATGAAAATAAATTGATACGTCTTCATTTTCGGGTATCGCTTCAATCAGCTCAGCTTTATAAATTTCTCCTTTTTTTTTAAAATGGCTAATTGCTTTGTTTCTATCCCAAACTTCTCTTTTTGTTATTTCATTCCTATCAACAATTTCTTTCATTTTATTTTCAATTTTAACCAGATCATCCTCTGTAAATGGTTCTTTTCTAGCAAAGTCGTAATAAAATCCATTTTCAATCACGGGTCCAATTGTAACTTGTGTACCAGGAAATAATTCTTGAACAGCCATAGCTAAAATATGAGCTGTGTCATGCCTTATAGTTTCCAAACCCTCAGGATTTTTTGAGGTAAAAATTTTTACAGAACAATCATTTTCAATTAGATAATCAAGATCTTTAAGCTCACCATCAACACTTATGACCATGGCTTGCTTAGCTAATGATTTACTAATTTTTTCAGCTACTTCTAGTCCAGTAACTTTGTTAGGAAAATCAATATTGTTTCCGTCAGGTAATGTTATTATCGGCATTTAATTTAATAATCTCTTATACTCTGAATAAGTAGAAAAGCACATTTTTTCAACATTAAATTTTTTAACTATGTTTTTTCTTCCCTCATTACCAATTGATTTTAATAGACTTTCATCCATGTTAAGAGTTCTTAATATTTTATTGCTTAATGATTTAGCATTTCCTGCTTCATATAAAAAACCTGTTTTTTCATCAATTATTGTTTCATTAGAACCTCCAATGTTACTTGCTATAATTGGTTTTTCCATCGATTGTGCTTCAACAGCAACTCTACCAAAAGCCTCAGGTTCGGTTGAGGCTGAAACAATAATATCAGAAACTTTATAAGCTAATGCCATGTCCTTGCAATGATCTATAAATCTTATTTGTTTAGACAATCTATATTGCTCTGAAAGTCTTATTAATTTTTTCTTATATAAATCTCTACCTTGATCACTGCCTAACATGACAGCATAAAATGCTTCATAGCCCAGTTCTATATTCACTAAATTGATTGCCTCTATAAAAACTTCCTGTCCTTTCCAGGAAGTTAATCTACCAGGTAAAAGTATAATTTTTTTATCTTTTTCAATTTCCCATTTTTTTAATAATTTTTTTTCATCAATTTCAATTTTGGTTGTTGGGTCAAAGTAGTCAACGTTTATTCCTCTAAAAATAACCATTAATTTTTTTTTCTCATTTAAATATTTTGAATAATTTTTTTTAATATGAGAAAAAATAAAATTAGATCCTGCAATTATTAAATCTGCTCTAGTCATTACTGAATTATAAATTTTTTTTATGTTGCTCTTAAAATTGTATGTTCCATGAAATGTAGTTACAAATTTTCGTCCTGTGATTTTTGTTGCTAACAAACATGACCAAGCAGGTGCTCTACTTCTCGCGTGAACAAGAGAAATATTATAAATCAAAATTATTCCAATTAAGATAAAAGCGTTAATTAAAATTAGTAAAGGATTTTTACTCTGTACCGGAAGTCTAAATATTTTAACTTTTTTTCTATCCACAAATTTAAGTAGTTCACCGCCACTTGTTACAATAAATGATTTACAATTATTTTCTGATAAATAATGCGCAATATCATAACAGCCTGTTTCAGCTCCTCCATAACCTAATTTTGGTATTACTTGTAAAACTTTTAAATCAGATGACATTTGATATGATTATATATTAATAGACAAAACTTATAAACGATTATGGCAAATTTCAGATTTCATCAAATATCAAATACAATGAAAATTAGATATATTTCTGAAATTTTTAAAAATAGTTCTTTTATAGTTTTTTTGCATGGCTTTATGTCGGATCTTGAAGGAAAAAAACCAAATGCATTTTTGAAATTTGCTAAAAAAAATAAGATAAGTTTTTTAGCACTAGAATACTCTGGTCATGGGAAATCTTCTGGAAGATTTGTAAATGGAAATATTTCAAAATGGAGTAAAGAGACGTCAATTTTAATTAGAAAATACGTTAAAAAAAAAGAATTTGTGCTAATTGGTTCAAGTATGGGCGCATGGATTTCGCTTAATCAATTCAAAATTTTCAAAAAACAGATTAAAGGATTTTTAGGAATAGGGGCTGCTCCTGAATTTTTAGAAAATTTGATGTGGAAAAAATTTAGTAAAAAAATGAAAGAGGAGACAATACGTAAGGGTATTTATCAATTAAAACATGGCAATTATGAGTATCCAATTACTCTACAATTAATAAAAGATGGTAGAAAAAATAAAGTCTTAAATAAGAAAATTAATTCAAATATTAAAGTCACAATGGTACATGGTGAAAAAGATGAGGCAGTTCCTATCTCATATTCAAGAAAAGTTTTAAGATTATTTCCAAAAGCTAAGAAAAAATTAAATATTATAAAAAAAGGTGATCACAGTTTATCAAATAAAAAATGGCTAAATATAATTTTAAAAGAGCTTAAATTATTAATTTAGCTAACTTTTTTTATATCTTTTTTTAAAGTAATTGGATTTTTTAATTTATCCAACATTTCTTTAGGACACACCTGAACAAAATTATTTACTTCATCATCAAAGTATTCAATTATTTTTTTTGATAATTGAGACTCAGTTTCTTTAAAGTGCTCACTAACTAAATTTTTTAAATATTCTTTCCAATAATCTGTCTCTACATTTTGCCAAACTACTGACTCTGGATTTACTTTCTTTTCAAATTGTTGAGATTTGTCATATATAAAGGCCATTCCACCTGTCATACCGGCTGCAAAATTATCACCAACATCTCCTAAAATTACTACAGTTCCGCCAGTCATATATTCACATCCATTAGAATCGCATCCTTCAATTACTGTAACTGCACCAGAATTTCTAACTGAAAATCTTTCACCAGCTTGGCCAGCAGCAAAAAGTTTTCCTGAAGTAGCTCCGTAAAGAACAGTATTTCCTAAAATTGTATTCTCATTCGAAACTAAATTGCTCTCTTCAGGTAATTTTATTGAAATAGTAGCTCCTGACAAACCTTTACCAACATAATCATTTGCATCTCCTTTTAATACAAGTTTTAAACCTTTAGAAGAAAATGCTCCAAATGATTGACCCGCTGATCCTTTAAAATTTAAAACTAAAAAGTTTTCGTCAAGTTTTTCATAACCGTATTTTTTATACAAATGATGAGAAATTCTTGTGCCTACTGCCCTGTTTGTATTTTTTATTTGATATTCTTTCTCAATTTTTTCAGAATTATCTAAAGCTTGTTCAATTTCTGGCCAAATTTGTTGGTCAAGAGTATCTGGTACACTATTTATTTCTTGATCCTCACAATACCTTGGATTATTTCCAGTATCAGCTTGAACAAATAAAGGATTTAAATCTAAATCGTCTAAATTTGGAGAACCCTTACTAACCTGTTTTAACAAGTCTGTCCTACCAATCACCTCATTTAATGATTTAAAACCTAAATTTGCTAATATTTCTCTTACTTCACTGGCTATAAATGTGAACAAATTAACTACTTTTTCTGGTGTCCCAGTAAATTTTTCTCTGAGCTTTTCATCTTGAGTGCAAACTCCTACGGGACATGTATTTGAATGACACTGCCTTACCATTATACATCCCATTGCAACTAATGCTGTAGTAGCAACACCATATTCTTCAGCACCCATCATTGCAGCTATAACCACATCTCTTCCAGTTTTAATTCCACCGTCTGTTCTTAATGTAACTTTATGTCTAAGATTATTTAAAGTTAATACTTGGTTTGCTTCAGTCAAACCCATTTCCCATGGTATTCCAACATACTTAACACTAGTCTGTGGTGTTGCTCCTGTTCCACCATTGTGTCCAGAAATTAATATTATATCTGCTTTTGCTTTAGCTACACCAGCTGCAATTGTTCCTACTCCAGAGGAGGCAACAAGCTTAACTCCAATTCTTGCTTTAGGATTTATTTGTTTCAAATCATAAATTAGTTGTGCAAGATCTTCGATTGAATAAATATCATGATGTGGTGGTGGTGATATTAAAGTTACTCCAGGAGTTGAATGTCTGAGTTTAGCAATCTCCTCTGTAACTTTAAATCCTGGTAGCTGGCCTCCCTCACCAGGCTTAGCGCCTTGTGCAATTTTGATTTCTATCTCATTACAATTATTAAGATAATTAACTGTAACTCCGAATCTCGCGGAAGCTATTTGTTTAACTCTTGAGTTAGCGCTGTCACCATTATCTAAAACTTTAAATCTACTTGCGTCTTCACCGCCCTCTCCGCTACATGAGGCACCTTTGATCCTATTCATACCAGTTGCCAAAGTTTCATGTGCCTCTTTAGATAAGGCTCCATGAGACATGCTTCCACTTCCAAATCTTTTTAAAATATTTTCTATTGGCTCAACCTCAGAAATATCTATCGGCCCACTTAATTTTTTTTCTCTGAAATCAATTAAGTCTCTAAGATTAATAGGTGGTAAACTGTATATTCCATCCACATATCTTTTATAGGCATCATAAGAATTAGATCCTACTGCACTTTGAAGTAAATGAATTAATTTTCCTTGATATTGATGAGTTTCACCATTTTTACGATATCTATATATACCGCCTATCGGCAATATGGTTTCAGAACTTTCAAATGCCTCTTTATGGATTTCTCTAATTTTTTTCTCTATACCCGTAAGTCCTATACCTGAAATTTTAGAGACAACTCCTGGAAAATAATCTGCAACAATTGTTCTACTTAAACCTACTGTTTCAAAGTTACATCCACCTCTATAAGAACTTAGAACTGAAATACCCATCTTAGACATGATCTTTAATAAACCTGCGTTTACTGATTTTATGTATCTCTCTACACATTCATCAAAGCTAAATTGACCAAATAATTTCTTTTCATGACGCTGAAATAAACTATCAAATGCTAAATATGGATTTACAGTAGTTGCTCCAACTCCTATTAAGGTTGCAAAAGAGTGTGTATCTAAAGCCTCTCCAGATTGAACATTTATTGATACATATCCTCTAAGTTTTTTTTCAATAAGGAATGAATTAATTGATCCAACTGCTAAAAGCATTGGTATTGGAAGTTTTAAGTTAGAAATCTCTTTATCACTTAAAATCAATTGGGTAACTCCCTGTCTTACTGCAATCTCAGCTTCTTTTTGAATTTTTTTAATTGAATCAGATAAAGTTTCTTCCTCAGAAAAAGTACAATCAATTACAGATGAATTATTGCCAAAAAAATTTATAAATTTTTCAAACTGAGAATTTGATAATATTGGACTATTTAAAACATAAATATTTTGCTTTGTTAAATTATCAAAATTTAAAATATTTCCAAGATTTCCGAATCTTGTTTTCAAACTCATAACCTTGTTTTCTCTTAAAGAATCTATTGGTGGGTTTGTGACTTGGCTAAAATTCTGTCTAAAAAAATGGTATAATGGTCTATACCTATCTGACAAAACAGCTAATGGTGTATCGTCTCCCATGGATCCAGTTGCTTCTTTGGCATCTTCCGCCATAGGATGCAGTATGAGCTCAAGATCTTCTAGACTTATTCCAAAAGTATATTGCCTTCTTCTTAAATCATCTCCCGAAAAATAATTTTTTTCATCTGAAATAGTTAATTTATCATCTAGGTCGATAATTTGTGAATTAAAGTGTTTATACTCTTTGGCTAAATAATCTTTTATTTGCTTGTTTGTAAATACTTTACCTTTTTCTATTCTAACTCCAATTATTTCCCCGGGACCCAATCTTCCCTTTGACAAAATTCTTTTTTCATTTAATTCAATCATTCCTGTTTCAGAACCTGCAAATAATAATTTATCTTTTGTAATTGCGTATCTTAAAGGTCTTAATCCATTTCTATCATTTGCAGCTATAACCCACTCATTATCAGTTCCAGCTATAGCAGCTGGTCCATCCCATGGCTCCATTGTACTGTTCAAAAAATTAAATAATTGTTGGTGATCTTTTGGTAGAGTTTTATTTTTTTTAGACCATGCGTCTGGAACTAACATAAGCTTAGCCAAAGGCGCAGGCTGACCAGATATATTTAATAATTCAAAAACATTGTCTAATGCAGCGGAGTCTGATGCTCCCTGTTGTATAACAGGTTTTAAGTTCTCAACATCATCAAAAAGGGGACTGTTCATCTCTTGTTCATGAACTTTCATCCAATTTTTATTTCCTCTATAAGTATTAATTTCTCCATTATGCGCTATAGCTCTAAAGGGTTGAGCTAAATTCCAGCTAGGTGCTGTATTCGTTGAAAATCTTTGATGAAAAATAGCAAACCTTGAAACAAATCTCTCATCTTTTAAATCAAGGTAGAAATCTGAGATAGCTTCAGCTAAAAACATCCCCTTGTAAATGATAGATTTAGAACTTAATGAACAAATATAAAAATTGTTTAAAGATTTTTTAAAAGCTTCATTTTCTATCTTTCTTCTAGTTTCATAAATTTTTCTTTCTAAATATTTATTTGTTAATTCTGGATTATAAGGTTTAAACAATACTTGGATAATTTCAGGCATTGTTTGGAATGCCTTTTCTCCTAAAACTTTTGGATTAACTGGAACTTGTCTCCAACCGTAAATACTAAAATCATTTTTTGTTAATTCACTTTCTACAATAGTTTTGCAACTTTCTTGCGCTGCATAATCATTCCGAGGCAGAAATATCATACCCACACATATTTCAGAATTGTCATGTGTGTGTCCTGTCACTTCTATCTTTTCAATGAAGAAATCTTTTGGTATTTCAACATGAATTCCAGCTCCGTCACCAGTTTTCCCATCGGCATCTACAGCGCCTCTATGCCAAACTGCTTTTAATGCTTCAATACCATACTCTACAACTTTACGAGATTTTTTACCTTCAGTTGATGCAATTATACCAACACCACAAGCATCATGCTCCATATCTTCTGAATAAACATTATTTTCTTTTAAAAGGTGAAGGTTCTTTTTATAATTTTTCATTAAGCCACTCTTTTTTCCACTTTAGATTTACTCTCTAGATAAGTTTTAATTGTAGCTGCTGCATCTCTTCCATCTTTTATCGCCCAAACAACTAATGAAGCTCCTCTAACTATATCACCAGCTGCAAACACCCCTTTTATATTTGTTTCCATAGTATCAAAATCTGTTTTAATAGTTCCCCACTTTGTTACTTGTAATTCACTACTATCAAATAAATTCGGTAAATCCTCAGGATCAAAACCTAGTGCTTTGATAACCATATCTGCTTTTGTTTCGTAACTTGAGCCTTCTTGTACTTGTGGCTTTCTTCTTCCTGTCTCGTCTGGATCACCTAGTTTAATTTGATCTACAATTATTTTTTCTACTTTATTTGTACCTTTAAATTCTTTAGGACTTGATAACCAAACAAATTCAACACCTTCTTCTTCTGCATTTGCAACTTCTCTTGCAGATCCTGGCATATTTTCTTTATCTCTTCTATACAAACATTTAACAGATTTTGCCTTCTGTCTTATAGAAGTTCTCACACAATCCATTGCTGTGTCACCTCCACCGATTACAACAACATCTTTACCTTCTGCGTTTAAAATTCCTTTATCAAACAACTCAACATCATCTCCTAGACCTTTTTTATTAGATGCTGTTAAAAAATCCATTGCAGGAAAAATATTATCAAGATCATTTCCAGGTAAGTTTACTTCTCTTGCTTTATAAACTCCTGTAGCAATTAAAATTGCATCGTGTTTTTTTCTCAATTGGTCTAGACTTGCATCCTTACCAACTTCAAAATTTTGAACAAATTCAATTCCTCCATCCGTTAAGAGTTTTGTTCTTCGCTCTACAACTTCTTTTTCTAATTTAAAATTTGGAATTCCATAAATTAATAATCCTCCTGCTCTATCATATCTATCGTAGACAGTTATTTTATACCCATTTTTTCTTAATTGTTCTGCAGCAGCTAAACCAGCAGGACCTGCTCCTATAATTCCTACGCTTTGATTTTTTTCATTCGTTACCTTAATTGGTTTTACCCAGCCCTGAGCCCAAGCATTATCTGTAATATATTTTTCTACTGATCCAATAGTTACTGTTCCATGACCAGACTGTTCAATTACACAATTTCCCTCGCATAACCTATCTTGGGGGCAAATTCGGCCACACACTTCAGGCATATTGTTTGTGCTTTGGGATAATTCATAAGCCTCTTTTAATCTTCCCTCTGCTGTCAGTTTTAGCCAATCTGGGATGTTATTACTTAAAGGACAATGAACTTGGCAAAAAGGTACTCCACATTGCGAACACCTACTCGACTGTTCTTTGGCTTTTTCATTGATATACTCGTCATAAATTTCGTTAAAATCTTCCTTTCTCGTATCAACTTCTCTTTTAGGTGGAGTTTGCTGACCTATTTTAACGAATTTGAGCATTTTATCAGGCATAATATTATTTAAGTTTTGGCAAAATATACTCTGATTTTTGTATATAAAGCATAAAATAGGTCATATATATTGACCTTAATTTTTAAATTATTACCGCTAATTAACACGTTTTTAATTTTTGCATAGCTATTATGCTTAAATCGAATTGTTTTAAATAAATACTTTATAAGTTACGAAGAAACAATGTTGCAAAATATTATAGAAGTTTTAATTCTCTCTGCAATTCAAGGAATATCTGAATTTCTTCCTATTAGTTCTTCTGCTCATTTAATTTTGGTTTCTACTTTATATGAATTTAAATCTAGTTCTTTGCTTATTGATATTAGCCTCCATCTAGGTTCACTAATAGCTATAATTTATTTTTTTAAAGATGAATTGTTTGATATCAGAAAAAATAAAAGAATTTTAAATTTAATTGTATTAGGATCTATTCCATTAATAATTGTTGGATACATACTTTATAGTACAAATTTAATTTATCAGTTAAGAAATTTAGAAGTCATTGCTTGGACTACTTTAATATTCGCAATTATTTTATACATCTCAGACAAAAATCGATTTGATAAAAAAATTTCTTCAAATTTAAATTTTCAGTCAATAATATTTATAGGTGTTTTCCAAATTTTCTCTCTTGTACCCGGAGTGAGTAGGGCAGGAATTACTATAACAGCTGCGAGAATTTTAAAATTTAATAGAGTAGATTCAAGTAAGATATCTTTTTTACTTTCAATCCCAGCATTAGCTGGGGCTAGTGTCTTAAGTTTGAAAGATGTTTTTGAACAATCAATTCAGTTTAATTACTTAGTTGTTATCGCAATTATATCTTCTTTTATTTTTTCTTTTCTAACAGTTAAATTCTTTTTAATTTATATAAATAAATTTTCAATGAATGCATTTGTAATTTATAGAATAATAATTGCTTTAATTTTATTTAGTTTAATTTATTAAGTATATTTCTTTTTAATTAAAGGCAGTAATTGAGACAAAAGAACTCCACATAGAATAAAAAAACATCCAAGTAAATTATTAACATCTAGAATTTGATTTAAAATAAACCAAGCAGCTAAAGTCGCAAATACACCTTCAAGAGAAAAAATTATAGCTGCAGGTGCTGGAGTAATATTACGCTGAGCATAAATTTGTAATACAAATGCAAATCCACCAGATAATATACCTGCATATAAAATTGAATAAATTTCCATTAAAATATTGCTGAAAATAAATTCTTCATAAATAATTCCAATTATAAATGAAAAAATAGCCACAATTAAAGTCTGCGTAGCTCCTAAGGTAAGTGGCAGATTGTATTTAGTTATAATGATCCCAGTAAAAATGATATGAGTACTCCAAAATAGAGCTCCGAGAACAACTAAAGTATCTCCTAATCTTACTGTTGCATCATGAAAATTTGTTAATAAATATCCTCCAATTAAACATAGAACTACAGAAGGCCATACACTCCAATGCATTGATTTTTTACCAAACAAAAAAATGATAATCGGCACCATTGGTACATAAAAAATTGTAAAAAAAGCAGCATTTGCAACATCTGTATAAAGCAAAGCAACTTGTTGTAGTGCTGAGCCTAAGAATAAAGAAATTCCAATTAATAATGAATAAATTATGAAAGTTTTTTTATCTAATTTAAATTCTGATTTAAAATTTTTTAATTCAAATAAAATCATAAGTGGAATTATGGCTAGAAAACCAACAAAAAACCTCACAGCATTAAATGTAAAAGGACCAATATTATCCATGCCCGTATCTTGGGCAATAAAAGTTGTTCCCCAAATAAAAGTGCACAATAAGGCACTAAATAATGATATGGATTTACTCATTTTTAATTAGACAGCTAGTTTATAGGCAAAATTTTTGCCTAAGTTTTCTTTTAGATCATTATTAAACCTAGCTGCTTCTGCACCATCAATAATTCTATGATCATAAGATAAAGAAATTGGCAGCATAGTCCTAGTTTGGAACTTTCCATTCATAAAAATTTGTTTTTTTTCTGATCTTCCTACTCCTAATATAGCAACTTCAGGATAATTAATTATAGGAGTAAAAAATGAACCTCCTATGCCACCTAAACTCGTAATCGTCATCGAGCCACCAAACAATTCTTTTTTATCAATTTTTAAATTTCTACAAAGTTCGCTTACCTCTTTTAATTCTTTACTTATCAGAGAAATTTTTTTGTTATTTGCATTTCTTATTTTTGGAACCATTAATCCATTTGGCGTATCAACTGCTATCCCAATATGGTAATATTTTTTTAAAGTCATTTTTCCAGTCTCAATTTCGTCGATAGAAGAATTAAAACTAGGAAATTTCTTAAGAGATGCAACTAAAGCCTTTATTATAAATGCTAGAGGTGTAATTTTAATTTTTTCTCCAGTATACATATCTGTTAATGAACTTCTAAAACTTTCCATCTCCGTTATGTCGGCTTCATCATGATTTGTAACATGTGGAATTGTTGTCCATGAATTTGTAAGATATTTTGATGATAATTTTTTTACTCTTGGTATGTCTTTAATTTCTATTTCGCCAAAATCAGAATGTTCAAATTCGTTTTTAATTTTATCTGGTTTACTATCTTTTACTACAACGTTGTTTTTTGAATTAGATGAAACAAATTTTTTAATATCATCTTCAACAACTCTGCCATCTTTCTGACTTCCTGCTACTTGATTAATATCTACACCAAGTTCTCTAGCAAATTTTCTAGCTTTTGGACTTGCAGATGAAATGTTTGAAATATTATTTTTAGAAAATGTTTTTTCTTGGATTTCAGGTTTTATTACCTCAATATTTTTTGACTCTTTTTCAATTTCTTGTTTTTCTTTAACCTCTTCCTTTTTAACTTCTGTATCACTATCTAAAGTTAAAATTAAGTCGCCCTCAGAAACTTTGTCTCCTACTTTTATTTTTAAATTTTTAATTTTACCTTCTAAATTTGATGGTATTTCTACGCTAGATTTATCACTTTCAATAGTTATTAGGGCATCATTTTTTTTAATTGATTGACCTTCGGTAACTAATACCTCAATAACCTCAACATCTTTAAAATCTCCAATATTAGGTACTTTAATCTCAGTTTCTGACATTATAATTTTGTTGGCATTGGTTTGTTAGTATCAATATTATACTTCTTCATTGCATCTTTTGCATGTTTGGAAGTAATAAGCTGTTCTTTTGCTAAAACACTTAAACCATAAGCAACCAAATGTTCTTTATCTACCTCAAAAAATTTTCTTAAATTTTTTCTTGTATCACTTCTTCCAAAACCATCTGCTCCTAATGAATAAAAGCTTTTATTAGTATAAGGTCTGATTTGATCTGAATTCATTCTCATATAATCAGATGCAGCCATAATTGGACCCTCTGTTTGGCCCAGGCATTGCTCAACATAAGATTTTTTAGGTTCTTTATCAGGATTCAAAAGATTAAATCTTTCTACCTCCATTCCATCTTTTCTTAATTCATTAAAACTTGTTACACTCCATATCTCACTGTCAATTTGATAATCATTTTGTAAAATCTCTGCAGCAAACATCATTTCTCTTAAGATTGTTCCTGATCCTAAAAGTTGGATTTTAGTTTTTTTGTATTTGTTAAATTCTTTTATTTTATACATGCCCTTTAAAATACCTTCCTCACAATTTTTATCTTTTGGCATTTCTGGGTGTGAGTAATTTTCATTCATTGTTGTAATATAATAAAAAACATTCTCATTTTTTTCATGCATTCTTCTTAGACCTTCTCGAAAAATTACCGCTAATTCATAATGAAATGTAGGATCATAAGTTACACAATTTGGAATTGTTGATGCTATCAAATGACTATGCCCATCTTGGTGTTGTAAGCCTTCTCCAGCTAATGTTGTTCTTCCAGCTGTTGCACCTACCAAAAATCCTCTAGCCTGACTATCCCCGGCTGCCCAAGCTAGATCTCCTATTCGTTGGAAACCAAACATTGAATAAAAAATATAAATTGGGATCATTTCGATATCATGATTAGTATATGCAGTGGCAGCAGCAATCCATGATGACATAGCACCTGCCTCATTGATACCTTCTTCTAAAACTTGACCACTTTTATCTTCTCTATAAGAACTTAATTGAGCAGCATCCTCAGGTTCATATTTTTGCCCCTCATGTGCATAAATTCCAATTTTTTGGAAAAAACCTTCCATGCCAAACGTTCTGGCTTCATCAGGAATAATTGGAACTAATCTTGGAGATATATTTTTATCTCTTAATAAATTAGTTAGCATTCTCACAAGTGCCATTGTAGTAGACATTTCTTTTTCACCAGTCGATACTTTCATAAAATCAAAAATATCTTTAGTTGGTGCTTTTATTGGTTTTGCAAAAGTAGATCGTTCAGGTAAAAATCCACCTAATTTAATTCTTCTTTCTTTAATGTATTTTATTTCAGGTGATTTTTCATCGGGCTTAAAATATTCAATATTTCTCACCTGTTCATCTGTTAAAGGAACATCAAATCGATCTCTGTAATACATCAGATCATCAACATCTAATTTTTTAGTTTGGTGAGTAGTATTCACACTTTCACCAGATTTTCCCATTCCGTAACCTTTAATAGTTTTAGCGATAATTACAGTTGGACTTCCTTGATTTTTAGTTGCTTTATCATATGCGGCAAAGACTTTATGAGGATCATGTCCGCCTCTGTTTAGCCGCCATATATCTTTATCAGACATACTTGAAACTAATTCCAATGTTTCAGGTGATTTTCCAAAAAACTTTTCTCTTACATAGGCACCATCTCTTGCTTTCATTGATTGATACTCACCATCTACGGTTTCATTCATAATTTTAACTAAGTGACCAGTTTTATCATTAGCAAGCAACGAATCCCAATATGACCCCCAAATAACTTTAATTACATTCCAGCCAGATCCTCTGAAACTTCCCTCAAGCTCTTGAATAATTTTTCCATTACCTCTAACGGGACCATCTAATCTTTGAAGATTACAATTTATTACAAAAATTAAATTATCTAAATTTTCTCTTGCAGCCAGCCCAATTGCTCCCATTGACTCTGGCTCATCCATTTCTCCATCACCTAAAAAAGCCCATACTTTTCTTCCTTCATCTTTAATCAAGCCTCTATTGATTAAATATTTCATGTATCTAGCTTGATATATAGCAAGCATAGGACCTAACCCCATAGATACTGTGGGGAACTGCCAAAATTTTGGCATTAACCAAGGGTGTGGATATGAAGATAAACCTCCAGGCTTTACCTCTTGTCTAAAACTATCTAATTGTTTCTCATTTAATCTTCCCTCTAAGAATGCCCTTGCGTACATTCCTGGAGCACTATGTCCTTGGAAATATATTAAATCTCCACCAAATTTATTATTTTTTGCTCTCCAAAAATGGTTCATACCAACATCATATAATGTTGCAGCAGATGCAAATGTACCGATGTGTCCACCAAGCTCAGGATATTTTTTATTTGCTCGAACTACCATTGCTGCTGCATTCCATCTAATTAAAGATCTAATTCTTCTTTCAATATTTTGGTCACCACTAGACTTTACTTCAGCCTCAGGAGGTATTGTATTAATGTATGGAGTATTTTGAGTATAAGGAATATTCGCACCTTCACGATAAGCTTTGTTAATTAGTTCTTTAATTAAAAAATGAGCTCTTTGATTTCCATCTTTCGAAATAACTGCAGATAAAGACTCTAACCAATCTTGGGTTTCAAGTGGATCAATATCAGTTCCATTAACTACTTGAATTGTGGATTGTTTTTTCTCAATTATAGGTTCAGATATAATTTTTTTTTCCTCTTTTTTTTCAGCTATTGCTTCTTCAGCTTGTTTAATTATATTTTCTGTATCTTTAGGAATAGTACTTTCTGATGATGTTTTTGATGATGATTTAAGATTAAGCAACAAATCTCCTTTAGAAACTTTGTCACCAACTTTAACTGCTAAACTATCTACTTTTCCAGTAATTGTAGAAGGGATTTCAACACTTGATTTGTCACTTTCAATTGTAACTATTGGATCATTTTCTTTAATCTGATCACCAGGTTTTACAAGTATCTCTATAACCTCAACATTTTCAAAGTCACCAATGTCAGGAACAAGTAATTTTTCGCTCATTTTTTAAAATGTTATATATACCCAAAAAAATATTATTGGATTTTATTTTAACACATTAATAAGGTTTTTTCGTTAATCTTGTATTTTTATTGTACAAAAAATAAAAAATAAATGAATTTTAAGCTTTTTAGCTTCTCTCAACACACATCGCTATCCCCATACCACCACCAATACAGAGTGCCGCACAACCTTTTTTTTTATCTTGCTTGATCATTTCATGGATAAGTGTAACCAAAACTCTTGCCCCTGATGCTCCGATCGGATGACCTAAGGCAATTGCACCTCCATTAACATTAACTTTTTGTTCAGGAATTTTTAATTCTTTAATTACTGCAATACTTTGTGCTGCAAAGGCTTCATTAATTTCAAATAAGTCTACTTCATCTATTTTCCAATTCGCTTTAAATAAAGCTTCTTGAATTGAAGGTATGGGTCCCAGTCCCATTAATGAAGGCTCAACCCCACATGTAGCCCAAGAGACAATTTTAACTAATGACTCTAATGATTTTTTTTCCGCTTGCTCTCTAGACATTAAAACTAAGGCCGCAGCACCATCATTTATACCTGAAGAATTTCCAGGTGTTACAGTCCCATTTTCTTTAAATACTGTTTTTAATTTTTTTAGATCATCTATACTTAAATTTTCTCTAGGATGTTCATCTTTTTCAAAAATAAATTTTTTATCACCATCTTCAATTTGTAATTTAATCAGCTCATCTTTAAATTTATTTTCGCTATAAGCTTTTTCTGTTTTTTTCTGAGAATTTAAAGAAAAATTATCTTGTTCATCTCTAGAGATTTTATATTTCTCAGCAACATTCTCAGCTGTAACACCCATATGATAATCGTTAAATGAATCAAGTAGACCATCTTTTATCATTGTGTCTACTAATTTGTTTTCAGAAAATTTTTTATCTTCTCTATAATAAATTGCATGAGTTGCTCGAGACATATTTTCTTGACCGCCTGCAATGACTATTTTATTTTCTCCTAAAGTTATTGATTGATATCCTGAAACAACAGATCTTAATCCAGATCCACAAACTTGATTAACAATGTGAGCAGGTTTAGAAACGGGTACTCCAGCGCCAATTGAAGCTTGTCTAGCAGGGTTTTGACCAAGTCCAGAAGTTAAAACGTGCCCCATAATTACTTCATCAATCTCCTTTAAATCCAATTTTGATTTATAAATTACCTCTCTAATTGCTATTGATCCTAATTTTGATGCGCTAAGATTTTTTAACGACCCTTTATATCTTCCAATTGGAGTTCTTAGTGCTGAAGTAATGACAACATCGCTAGAATTTTTGCTCATAAAATAACTAACATAATATTTTATAAGTTAAATTACATCAAAAACTTTGATATATGAGATATATTATTAAAAAGGACCGCTGGCCAAATTGGATAAGGCACTCGGCTACGAACCGGGAGATTCCAGATTCGAGTTCTGGGCGGTCCACCAAAAAGGAAAAAAATGTTTAATTGGCTTTTGAATACATCTTTGCAAAAATCAGTAATTTATTTTTTTATAATTATTTTAATTATTTTATTAATTTTAACTTTTGTATTATAAAAAATTATGAGCAGTAAATTTGAGCAAATAAGTATTAAACCTGGATTTATGAAACACAATGGGGGTGTTTTATTTAGAGCTATTTCAGAAAATGAATATGAATTTAAATCTATAATTAATGAAAATCATTTAAATGCTGCTGGAATAACTCATGGGGGTTATTTATCTGCTTTAATAGATGCAGGAGCAGGAACAGCCGCACATAGAGCTGCAGGAAATGCTCCATGTGTAACTATCTCTTTAGATATAAAATTTATAGGCGCTTCAAAAGTTGGAGATGAAATTATTGGACATACAAAAATTTTAAAAAAAACAAATACTCTTGTGTTTTTATTTTGTGAGTTAAAGTGTAATGATAAAATAATTACCTCTGCCTCTGGAGTATGGAAAATTATTAAAATAAAGCCTTCTAATTTGGGTCCAGGTGGGTAATTTTACTCTTTTCTTTTTAAGTTAAAGTAGCCAAATACTACTAACAATAATATTGCTATAGGATAAACGATATTTTTGGATGGTCTATCTGAATTTTCAATTTTAAATTCACTTATATAGTCTCCCATTTCAAAACCACTTTTTTTTGCTTCTCCATTCCATTTCAAATTATCAACAATAATTTTGTCATCTTGTTTCATTAATGTAATTCCATAGTCCTCTAAAGTAAAATTATCCTCAAAAGTATTTTTGGATATCACAAATAACTTATATCTTTCTCCGTATAAACTAGGCCTTGTTATTTTAATTTGAATTTCTTTTGTTGAGTCTAATTTCATTGAATTAATTTTAGTAATTTCCTCATAATTATATTTTGGATAAAATTTATTTAAAACAAAGTCAGGTGATAACAAGGAAATAGAAATTACTAAAAAAATAATTATTTCATACCATTTAAGTTTATTAATAAACCATCCTTGAGTGGCTGAGGTAAATACTAAAATCCCAATTAAAGAAGTAATAATTACAATCAACCCATGCCAAATGTTTTCAATGCCAATAAGTAAAAGTTCATGGTTAAATAAAAATACGATAGGTAAAATTCCTGTTCTTAAACTGTACCAAAAAGCTTGCACCCCTGTTCTTAAAGGATCTCCACCAGATATCCCTGCGGCTGCATAAGAGGCAAGTCCCACTGGTGGCGTTACATCAGCCATTAAGCCAAAATAAAAGACAAATAAATGAACTGCAATTAACGGAAAAATAAAACCTGAGGCATTCCCAACATCCACCAACACAGTCGCCATTAAAGAAGCAACAACAACATAATTTGCTGTTGTTGGCAAACCCATTCCTAAAAGTAAGCACAAAATAATTGTTAAAAATAATAATATAGTAACGTTATCTTTAGCTATAGATTCTATAACTATTATTAAATTAGTACTTAAGCCTGTAGATCCAACTGCACCAACAATAATTCCTGCAGTTGCAATCGCTATACCAACAGCAACCATATTTAAAGCGCCTTTTTCAAAACCAACTATTGTTTGATTAAACCATTCTTTAAGAGCATCTTTTTTAATTTCATTTTTAATTAACAAATTTATTAAATTGACTAAAACCAAAGTAATGGTTGCATAAAAAATTGAATATGAGGCAGTAAATCTTAAATAAACCAAAGTATAAATTAAAACAAAAATTGGTATTAAAAAATACACACCAGACAAAAATGTTTTTTTTAAATGAGGAACATCTGCATCATCCATTCCCTTAAGGTTTAATTTTAAAGCTTCTAAATGTGAAATATAAAATAATGCTATATAAGAAATAATTGCTGGCAAAAAAGCATGTTTGACTATCTCAAAATAAGTCACACCAATAAAACTTGCCATCACAAATGCTGCAGCTCCCATAACAGGTGGCATAATCTGACCATTTACAGAGGAAGAGACCTCAATAGCGCCCGCTTTTTCTTTTGAAAAACCTGTTTTTTTCATAATTGGAATTGTAAATGTTCCAGTAGTAACTGTGTTTGCAATTGAAGATCCTGAAATTAATCCAGTCATACCTGAACCTAATATTGCTGCCTTTGCAGGACCTCCTCGCATTTTTCCAACCATTGCAAAAGCAAGATCTAAAAAATATTTTCCACCACCAGCTGTCTCAAGCAAAGCACCAAATAAAACAAATAAGAAGATAAAATCTACCGATACCCCAATCGGAATTCCAAAAATTGCTTCTTGATCAAGCCACTGAAAGCCTACAAGTCTATTTAAAGATAAACCACCATGGGATATTATTTCAGGCGCATACCTTCCAAAGTATGAAAACAGTAAAAAACAACTAGCAATAATTACCAAAGGTAAACCAATTGCTCTTCTGGTGGCCTCTAAAAGAATTAAAATTCCACATCCTCCTAAAATCAATT
>CACGGJ010000017.1 GCA_902572515.1 uncultured Pelagibacteraceae bacterium
TTTTGTAAAAAAAAGGGTTTAGAACTTGCAATATTGCCAGGTCATGAAAACGAAAATAAACAAATGATTCATTATAAAAAATTATTAAAAAGTGGAAATTTTCTTCTTTATTCTAGAGATTTAAATAAAACTTACCAAAGAGTTGATGAGTCATTATTTTCGATAAATATAGACTCTGCTCTTGGCTACGAGTCCTTATCAAGAAATAATAAAGTTGGATTATTTAATTTTTTTGACTTTAAAGATAAGTCATTTTTATCTAAGTTATTTTATGAAAAAGATGGCAGTTTCTATTTAGGATTTTATGATAAAGAAAAAATTAATAATATACTTGAATATCTATACAATGTTGATGATGCAAAATGGGAAAACCAAAACTTTGGAGAATTAAATAGTATCCCATTTAATAGAAATAATTTAAAATTAAAAATAATTTTAGAAAATCTTCTTAAGAATTAAAAATTTTTTATAGTTAAAAATTAATTTTGAATACAATTATTAAAATTAAAACAATCTACTTAAATATATGAGCCCAGAAAACGCAAGCAAACTCTGGAAAATAATTCAGGAAGCTGGCGATTATTTGGGGGAATAGAGGGACACATTATTCCACATTAAGCTACATTAAACTACAGTACTTATGCGAGTAATTAAAAATTAACTTAAAATAAATTAGATAAAGACTCATAAATTTAATTAAAAAACTACATTACAAACTAGATTCAAAAGAGATAAATCAAATAGCTGTTTTTAAGCAAATAGACTCATAGCTTAGTATTTGTTAACCTTTGAATATGAAAGAACTAATTTCAAAAGGTTTTAGAATTAGAAAAAATTCAATGTATCAAAGAGGTACAAATGAACCTTTTACAATAAGTCGATCTAAATTCAGTAATTTTATTGATTGTCCTCGATGTTTTTATTTAGATAGAGTTAAAGGATTGAAAGAGCCAAGTATGCCTGGTTGGGCATTAAACTCAGCAGTTGATGATTTACTTAAAAAAGAATTTGATAAACATCGTGAAGCAAAAACCCCTCATCCTATAATGAAAGAATACAATCTTAATTTTATTCCATTTAGTCATCCTGACATTGATAAGTGGAGACAGTCACTATCAAGCGGAATTTCATATTTGGATAAAAAGACAAATTTAATAATCAAAGGGGGTATTGATGATGTATGGTTTAATCTTGATACTGAAGAGTTAGTTGTTGTAGATTATAAAGCGCAATCAAATAGCAATCCCGTTGAAACCGGGAGCTATCTTAGTAGCAAATTTCACCAAGGCTACAAAATACAAATGGATATCTATGTTCATATTTTAAGAAATATGAATTTCAAAGTTTCAGATATGACCTACTTTATGGTCTGCAATGGTGAAAAAACTAACGATGGTTTTGATAATAAAATAGATTTTAAAACTGTGTTAGTTCCTTATCACTCAGATCCTTCATGGATACCTGAAATGATTATCAAAATGAAAGAAACTTTGGAGAATGAAAGTATTCCAGATTACAATGAAAATTGTGAAAGTTGTGTGTACCTAGCTTGTTCAGCTACGTTAAAATAAAAAATTAATATTTAGAGATATATTGAATAAAATACTTAAACCTGAAGTTATAAATTTAGATGCTGGATGGTATGGAGGAGGATTTTCTTTTAAACTTGAAAAAAATAAGTCAGGGACTGCTTTTAATGATCATGTTGAAATGAAAGTTACACCTATTATTAGTGATCAAAAAATAATTAGATTTTGGGAGAATGTAGAAAAATTAGGAGTGTGGAATTGGAAAAAGAAATATCCCTATTGGAAACAAAAATATGAACCTTTATTAGATGGATGCTCTTGGGAATTAAAGCTTAGAAATAGACAAGGTAGAGCTAAATATTGCTCTGGTTATGAAAGTTTTCCAAGAAATTTTAAAAAATTATTAAAAGAATTAAATGAATTATTTGAAAGTGATATAGATTTTTAGTTAAAATATAAAAAATATGAAAATCTCAGAAATAATTTCTTCTATTAATAACAATCAGTTATTCGTTCCTGTTTTTCAAAGAGAGTATGTGTGGAAAAGAGAAAATGTGAAAAGCCTCTTTGATTCATTAATTAAAGGATATCCTTTTGGAACTATGCTTACTTGGTCTACTAATAATCCTCCAAAAATGAAAGGAGATATTGAGTATGATAGTAAGATGGGTGCAATCAAATTAATTTTAGATGGTCAACAAAGAATTACATCTTTGTATCTAATAATCACTGGGAAGATACCTCCTTATTATGAAGATAAAGAAATAACTAATGATACTCGAGGTTTATTTGTAAACTTAGAAAATGGTGAACTTCAATATTACAAAAAAACTATTATGGAAAATAATCCACTATGGGTGGAACTTACAGAAGTGTTCCAAGATAATAATAAAATTTTAATGAATTTGTTAAATAAAGATGAATTTAAACCTATTAGTGAAAAAATTTTAGAGTCGCATGGAAAAATAAAAGGAATATTGCAAACAAATTTTGTAGAACAAGTTATTCCAATTGAAGCAAATATCAGAGAGGCAATTGATATATTTTACACTGTAAACTCTGGAGGAATTACTCTCACAGATGCAGAACTAGCTTTAGCTCAAATCTCTGGTTACTGGGAAGAGGCAAGAGATTTATTTAAAGAAAAGATTTTTGATTTAGCTGAAAAGGGATTTCCTTTTAAACTAGACTTTATTGTTTATACATTGTTGGCCGTTATGTATCAGTCAGGTGATGAAATGAAAAAACTTCATAGCGCTGATAATAAAGAAAAAATTAAATCAACCTGGGAAATATTAAATAAATATGTTTTAGACTATGTAATTAATATTTTAAGAAATAGAGCTTTTGTTGATCATTTAAAAGAAATAAATTCACCTTATGCATTAATACCAATTATTGTTTATTACTTTAAGAAATTTGAAAATGGAGATAAAAAATTTTCAGAAAAAGAGATAAATAAAATAATAAGATGGTTTTATTACTCACAAATTAGAAACAGATATATAAGTCAACTTCCACAAAAATTAACGAAAGATAGCAAAATTGCTTGGGAGTCAGATAATCCTTTTGATGAACTACTATTATTAATTGAAGAAGAACGTTCATTAAAAATAACAGAAAATGAATTTGAAGGTAGAAATGTATCCCACCCATTATTTAAATTATGTATTTTTTATTTTAAAAGCAGAAATGCAGTTTGCTTAACTACAAACGTTCCAATTCATCAAACAATGGGTAAGATGTATCAATTAGAAGAAGATCATATTTTTCCGTATTCAGCACTTAAAAAATTAGGTTATGGTATGGGAGATCAAAATTATAGATTAGCTCAAGAATTTACCAATAGAGCTTTGTTAACTAAATTTGCTAACAGAGATAAATCTGCAAAAGCTGCAGAAAAATATTTATCTACAATAGATAAGAAGGCTTTAGATCTTCAATCAATTCCAACTAATACAGAATTGTGGAAGATAGATAATTTTCAATCGTTTCTTGTTGAAAGAAGAAAAATTTTAACTCAACAACTGAATGAATTTTTAGATAGTTTTTCCAAGACTGAAAAAACTACCTCTGCAATTTCAATAGATACTTTAATTGATAAAGGAGAAAGTGATCAGTTAGAATTCAAATCAACTTTTAGATGGAATCTTGAGAAACATCAATCAGACAGAGTCCTAGAAGGAGCTATCTTAAAAACAATTGCGGCATTTGCTAACTCAGATGGAGGAACATTATTAATAGGAGTTGCTAATAATGGTGATATTGTAGGATTGGAACATGATTACAAGAGTTTTGGTAAAGCTCAGGATAAAGATGCTTTTGAATTAACTCTTAGAAATTCAATTAAAAATAATTTTGATATGACTTTCGCATCAAGATTTATTGATATTGCTTTTCATTTAATTGATGAAAAGGAGATTTGTAAAGTGGATATAAGAAAAAGTGATAAACTTATTTTTATTGATCACATTGATAAGAATGGCAAAAAAAACAAAGAGGCATTTATTAGAATTGGAAATGCTTCAAAAGCAATAGATCCAGAAGAAATCATAAAGTATTCAAAAGAAAATTTTAATGATAAAATTTAGCTATTTATAATATAGGATTTCATAGGATAACTAGATACAAACTAGATACAAAAGAGATAAAACAAGAATTGAATTAGTTTGAATAAAGAAAACGCAAGTAAACTCTGGAAAATTATTCAGGAAGCTGGCGATTATTTGGTAGGACAATTACCTGACCATCCAAATCACCCTAAAGGAAGAAACCCCTATGCTCATGTTGCTATCTGTGTGAAAAGTAAATTTAATGCAAGTTATAAAGATATTCCTGATGAACAGTTTCATGAAGTTATAAAATATATTGAGTTTTTTAAAAGAAAATCCTAGTTAGCTTTAATGGTATTTAACAATTCATCAACATCACTATCTTTAGTATTCCAAGCGGCAACTAATCTCACCGCTTTTCCATCTAATTCTTCATCATTCATTTTGTAACCTTCAGAATTTAGATGTTCTATTTTTTCTCTTGGAAATTTTGCAAATACTTCATTTGCTTCTGTTGGATAAGCAATTTCAATATCATTATGCTTACTTAAACCATCACTTAATTTTTTACCCATTGCATTAGCGTGCTTTGCGTTTCTTAACCAAACATCATTTGAAATGTAGGCATCTAATTGAGCAGAAACAAAACGCATTTTAGATAATAAATGCCCTGCTCGTTTCATTAAAAAAGCTACCTCACCTACTAATTCTTTCTTAAAAAAGATGATTGCTTCAGCTGCTAGACATCCATTTTTAGTTGCCCCAAATGACAATACATCGACCCCAGATTTCCATGTCATTTCAGCAGGAGTTACATCTAAAGATACCAACGCATTAGCAAATCTAGCGCCATCCATATGTAAATTTAAATTATGTTTATGGGTTATTTCTCCAATTTTTTTAATTTCATCTAATTGATAAACTTCACCTGTTTCACAAACCTGAGTAATACTAACTGATGAAGGTTGTGTGTGATGAACAATTCCTTTTCCACCTATCGATTGACCCAACTCCTCTGCAGTTATTTTTCCCATTACTCCATTTAGAGTAACTAACTTTCCTCCTCCTGTATAAAATTCAGGTGCACCACATTCATCAGTATTTATGTGAGACATCTTATGACAATAAATATTTCCATAAGAAGGTGTCATTGTAGATAATGCTAAAGCATTAGCTGCAGTACCTGATGCAGTAGGAAAAACAATTACCTCTTTTTCAAAGATTTCTGAAAACTTATCTTGTAATTCGGTTGATATTGGGTCATTCCCATAAGGAGTGCTATCTCCTTCATTGGCCTTTAAAATTGCATCTAATACCTCGGGACAGGCACCAGCAACATTATCAGAAGCGAATTTAACTCGCTCTCTTTTTATTTTAATTTTTGCCATAATTATTGTTTTAGAAAGTAATCTTTAAGTTCACCCTCTCGATAAACATCTGCAGTACAACAATGTAAACCTCCACCAAAAGCATAGGCATCTCTAAGTTCTACTGGTATAACTTCCATTCCTAATTTATCTAATTGCTCTGCTTGATATATTTCACTTTTCTCAACACAAACAGTTTTAGGATCCAAAACTAAAACATTCATTGATAGCCAAGTTGATGAATAACATAATGGTGGTGGTTCGTTATGTGCTGGTTGTGCACTGTCTACGATTTCCCAACCATTATCTTCAAATAATTTTCTTTGTTCCTTAGGAAGTCTTCTTTGTGGGTTATTAATAATTAAACCTTCTTTAATTGGGGTAAAAGTTGCATCAATATGAATTGGATAAGGATCACCTGGGAAGTTAACTGTATGAACTCTGTGATCTTTATAATGTCTTTTTAACCAATCAATTCCTTTTAAATTAGTTGTAAATCCATGCTGAACAACTAAATCTTTACCAAATCTCAATACATCTGCTGCATCAAACAATGGCTCTTCTTCAGTAGTTACAAAATATTTTTTCTCGGTCCACTCTAATCTTTTTTGAACACCAATTTTATCTGATAAATAATCTTTTCTATAATCTGCATCCGTTAATCTTGGTTTTGGAGCAGACTCGTGTCTCATGTTAGGATCTTGATTATAATAATCTTTTAGAAGTGGTCGATAACATAAATATTCAAACCAACGACAACGATAACTCATTGTAGCTTCTAAAATTTCGTTTCCTACTGTTAACAAAACATCTCTTGGGGGCATGCAGCCAAACATGGTTTCTGCTTCCCAATCAGGTGTGGATGTTTTTTGATTAAAATCTATTGGTGTTGGTCGATCAACTTTAATGCCTCTTTTTTCAAGCATTTTTGAAAAGTTATCTAATAATTCATTTGCTTTATCGACAGTATCTTTGGTTCTTGGTCCAAACTTACCTCGCATATCACTGTCTTCTGGAACTTTTGCATCTAATGCTGGCTCTGGTGCTGGTATGCAAGTTCCATCCGCTCTTCCAACAATCACATGTTTTAACGGATCCCATTCATTCCAACTATTAACAATAGTTTTATTCTCGCTCATAAAATTAGTTTTTTATAATATTATGCTCAGGCCCGAAAGGAAATTTTGTAATATTTTCTGCTCCATCTTTACCAATAACTAAAATATCGTGCTCTCTATATCCACCTGCCCCAGGATTACCTTCTGGGATCATTATCATTGGCTCGATAGACACCACCATATTTTCTTCAAGAACAGTATCAATATCTTCTCTTAATTCTAAACCAGCTTCTCTTCCATAAAAGTGTGAAAGCATGCCAAATGAATGTCCGTAACCAAAAGTTCGATACTGAAGGTAACCAAGTTCAGCAAACAATTCATTTAACTCATGACAAATATCAGAACACTTTACGCCTGGTTTAATTAATTCTAATCCACGCTTATGCACTTTAACATTTGCTTCCCATGCTTTAAGTGAAGCATCATCAGCATGATCTAAAAATAAAGTTCGCTCCAATGCAGTGTAGTAGCCTGAGATCATAGGAAAAGTATTTAAAGATAAAATATCTCCTTTAATTAATTTTCTATTTGTCTTTGGATTGTGAGCTCCATCTGTATTGATACCTGATTGAAACCATACCCAAGTATCCATGTACTCTGCGCCTGGATAACTTTTAACAATCTCTCTTTCCATTCTATCTCTTGCTGCTATTGCTACTTCGATCTCAGTATTATCTTCTCTTATATTTTTAACTATTTCTTCACCACCAATGTCTGCAATTCTTGCACCATTTCTAATGATCTCAATTTCTTCGTTCGATTTAATCATTCTAAGTTTCATTAGATCTTTTGAAACATCACTAAACACAGAGAAAGTAAAAATAGTTCCTATTTTTTCTCGCATATCTAAAGTGACATGATCATTTTCTATTCCAATATTTTTTGGAGGTTCATCTCTTCCAATAATTGAAACGATGGCTCTTAAAAAATTATCCCTTTTCCAATCAGTGTAAATAACGTTATCACAATGAGATCTACGCCATGGTTGGCTTGAATCAATATTAGCTGAAATTGTTGAGATTTTATTTTGAGTGATCACACATCCGTATGGTCTACCAAAAGAGCAATAAATAAAACCTGTGTAATATGCAACGTTATGCATAGATGTTAAGATAACCATATCAAGACCATTTTGGTCCATCACTGATCTAAGTTTACTTACTCGATCGTTATATTCTTTGTCGGTAAATGGTAATTTTACTTTTTCACCGTTTTTAAGTTCAAAAAAATCTGGTCGTTCCATATTAATTTAATGCTATATATCTTTTGTTCCATCTCATTATTAAACTGTAATAGAATATAGATACAAAAAGAAAAAAGCCGCCGATTATAGTGTTTGTAGATGGTACTTCATTAATACCAAATAATGGCAACCAAACCCAAAAAATTCCTCCTACAACTTCAGTTAAAGATAATAAAGTTAATTCTGCTGCTGGTATCGCTTTAGATCCAATTGAATATAAAATTAAACCAAAACAAACTAATGTACCATGCAAAGAAAACAAAGCTCCGTTATAGCTAGATGAAAAGAAAACTAAGTCTTTTGATAAAATCATAATTGTTGCGAACACAAAACAAAAGAAACCTGCAAAGGCTACCGTTGTGAATTTTGGTGTTTCTTTTCTCCATCTAAGCGTTACAGAAAAAACTGAGAAACCAATTGAAGAAGTTAAACCAAATACAAAACCAATTAATGATTTTTCACCGGTGTTTCCAAGTGCCATAATAATGATACCAACTGTTGCAATTATTATTGATATCCACACATTGAGAGAAATTTTTTCTTTTAAAAATAAAAATGCCAATAATGCCGTAAAAAAAGGCATTGCAGCTAAACAAAGCAAGGTAACAGCAGCACTAGTATTTGTAATTGAATAAATAAATGTAATCATAGCGATCCCTAATCCAGATCCACCGATTACCCCAGATAAACCTATTTTATAATAGTTTTTGTAAAAATTTTTTCCTTCCTCGAAAAATAAATAAAGATTTAATAAGATGAAAATTGTTAAACCTCTGCCAAAAATGTACTGCCAAGGTGCCAATTGCGGATTATCCATGTATCGAACTACTAATGGGCCAAACGACCACAAAAGACCGGCAAAAAGTACAACGGGAATGGCTATTCTTGGATTTCTCAACTCTAACATAATGAGAAATTTAATTGTAAATATAATTTTCTACAACAAAAATAAGTTTCTAAACTAAATTTTGATTTGAAAAATTGGGGAAAAAGCAATCAACGATATCTCCCTTTTTAAATTTTGATTTACCAGCTGGTAACAAAACCCAAATATTTGATTTTACAAATGATTTAATTCTAAAAGACTCTTGACCTTTTAAAATTTCAACATTTAGTTTTCCATTTTTAGTTGTGCTTAATTGGCTCTTAACAAATCTTGTAAAATTCTTTTTTTTATCAAAACTATTTGTCAAAATAGCTTTAATTGATTTTTCTTCTGATAATCCTAAAGCATTTAAAATATATGGAATTACAAAAAACCTAAAACATGCAGCCGATGAAATTGGATTTCCAGGTAGACCAAATATTGCCTTTTCTTTACCTTTAATTTTTGCAAACATTATTGGTTTTCCAGGCCTTATTGCAGCACTTTTAAAGTAGCTTGATAACTTAAATTTTTTAACAACATCCGGTATAAAATCAAACTTACCTGCGGAAACTGCACCTGACGTAATAATAATATCATCTTTAGATTTAATTAATTTATTTATTTTTTGTTTAAAAATATTTTGATGATTATCTCTCAATATACTGCCATTTTTAAAATTAAATAAAAAATTTTGATTTAAGTTTTTTATATAGTGTGTGTTGGAATTTCTTACCATCCAATTTGGAATATTATCTTTGTCTGATATTTCGTTTCCTGTTGAAAAAAATAATATGTTAATTCTTTTTTTTACTTTAATTTTTTTAATACCTAAACTTTTAAAAGCTAAAATATGATTTGGTTGAACAATTGTATTTTTTTTTATTATAACCTCCCCTTTTCTATAATCTGAACCTGCAAACCTAACGTGATCAAATTTTTTTATTTTCTGGTCGATTAAAATATATTTTTTATTAGGGGCAAAAATTATTTGTTCTATAGGAATAATTGTATCAAAACCCTTTGGAATAATTCCTCCAGTCATTATTTCAGCCGTATCAAATTTTTTTATCTTTTTATTAAATGGTTTCATTCCTGCAGCAATTGAACCAATAATTTTAAATTTTTTTGGGAATTTTTTTTTTAATCTATTAGTATCTTTTGAATTAATTGCGTAACCATCAAATGCAGCATTATTCCCTGTAGGATAATTTATATTAGAGTAAATATTGGTAGAAACTACTCTATTTAGAGAATTTAGACTCTTTATAATTTCATCTTTAATTTTAATTTTTGCTTTTTTTAAAATTGTCTTAGATTTTTCGTAACTAATCATTTTTGAGTATTTCTTCAGCTTTTTTTAAATCTTCTTTTGTATTTATATTAAAGAAAGGATCATTATTTGAAAACTCCATATTAATTATTTTTACCCCAGTATTATTAGCCCACAACTCTACTTTTCTTTCTCCATTTTTTAGATCCTTCTCTAACTTATCTAATAAATTAATCGACCATAAGCCAAATATATTATGTCTTGTGTTGTTTGACTTAATGAAAAATAAATCGCTTTCATTGAAATTAATATTTTGAATAAAATCTTTTAGTATTTGTCTCTTAAAAAAAGGTGTATCAACAGGGAAAGTTGATATCCATTTGTAGTCTTTTTGGTTTTCTTTTATCCATTTCATAGCTGATAAAACTCCTCCTAACGGACCAAGACCTTTTTCAAAATCTTCGATTATTGAAATTTTTTCTGAGTTATGAAAATTAATTTTATTATTTGATACTATTAGGAGTTCCTTAAATTCATCAATTATTTCAGTCAACATGTGATCAATTAACAATTTACCAGCTAAATTTACTTGGGATTTATCTTCTCCAAACCTTTGTGACTTACCACCTGCTAGCACAGTGCCTAAAATATTGTTATGATCCATTAATCAAAATATAAAACATTCAAAGTTGAATTAAAGAAATTAAATGGATTTAAGAATTTTAGAAATAGCAGCCCATACTGAAAACAATAAAGTTGTTGAAAAATATACACATAAGTCAAAAAACAAAAATCCATTATGTGGTGATGAGATGGAAATAAGCTTAATTGTCAAAGAAGATGTTGTAAAAGATATGGGTTATCAGTGTAAATCGTGTGTTTATTGTCAGGCATCAGTCAGTCTATTATCCAGAAAAATTAAGGAAAAAAAAGTTGATGATGTTAAAAAATTTATAAAAGTTGGTGAGCAACTTTTTGAGGACACAAAAGTAAGTATGGAAAAACATTGGAAAGACTTTAAAGAAATTTTAGATAAAAAAAATCTTTCAAGGAAAGATTGTTTGCTTTTACCTTTAAGAACTATTGCGAAAGCATTAAAAATATAAATGATCAAAATTACAAAATCATTATTGCAAAAAGCATTAATTGCAGGTTTTTTTTCTGCATTTACAATTGGTGTGCTAACAGTCCTTACTTATAAAAGTACACTAGGATATTTTATTGCAGCCTCATTCGGTTCCTCAATGGTTTTACTTTTTGGTTTTCCTGAAAGCCCATTTGCACAACCAAAGAATGTTTTTTTTGGACATTTGGTAACCGCTTTAGTAGGAGTAATTTTTGTAAACTTTATTCCACTTCCTATTTATATCAGTATTGCAATTGCAGTAGGGGCAGGAGTTTTTTTAATGATATTATTTAATATTGTTCACCCACCTGCTGGTGGAAATCCAATTATAGTTATTATTGGAAGTGCCTCTTATGATTATTTAATTAATCCAATAATTTTTGGTTGTATAATTATATTGTTATTAGCAATTATAATTAACAAATATTTATTAAAAAAAAACTATCCGCTAAAATAATCTAATGAATTCTAAATACAAAGTTTTAAAATATTCATCTAACAAGTTTGAAAATATAGATGATTTAATTTCAATTGAAGAACCATTGGAGATTTCATTAAAGTATAAAGAAATTGATAAATGGATAAATCAAAGTTTATCTATAACAATGAGAACTCCTGGTGATGATGAAGATCTTGTAAGAGGATTTTTATATAATGAACAAATTATAACAAATATTAGTGATATTGATTCAATAGAAACTTATGGAGATAAAGTTGGTCAATACAATATTCAAAATAAAATATTAGCAACTTTAAATAATTCTAAAAATATAAATATTGCAAAAATAAAAAGAGACTTTTTAACAAATTCCTCATGTGGTGTATGTGGAAAATCTTCTCTTGATGCTCTAGAAATAATTAAAAAAAATAAAACAAATCCATCAGAGCCCAAAATCAAAAAAGAGGTAATTGTTAAATCACCAGATACATTGAGAAAAGAACAATCAGAGTTCAGTAAAACAGGTGGAATTCATGCAAGTGGTCTTTTTAATAGTAATGGAGAATTAGTTGCTGTCAGAGAGGATGTAGGAAGACATAATGCTCTAGATAAACTTATTGGTTGTGCATTAAAGAACAATCAAATTGATCCAAAAAACCAATTTATAACATGCTCTGGCAGACTAAATTTTGAATTGGTTCAAAAGGTTTTGATGACGGATATAGGTATAATGATTGGTGTTGGTGCGCCAACTAGTCTTGCCATCGATTTAGCGAATAAATTTGACATTACCCTTGTTGGTTTCGTAAAGAGGGACAGTTTTAATATTTACACAAATAACAAAAAAGTTATTGTGGGCTAAATTAAGAAAAGGGTATTTGTGTCAAAAAATGTAAGTAATTTATCAGGCAGAATAGGCTTAAAAGATAATCTATTTAAGCAAATCTCAGAAAATACCTTAAGCGATAATCCACAAGATATTAAAGAAATTGCTAAAAAACATAACCTTGGAGTTTCAACTCTCCATGGTGCAGAATCCTTTTATGAATTTTTAAGACCTTCTCATAGAGAAAAAAAAGCGTTCGTTTGCAATGGTAGTGCATGCATGTGTGCAGGTACTCAAGACAAATTAAAAGATAAACTTAAAGAAAAACTAGGTGATGACAAAGTTGGAGAAATGTTCTGCTTAGGTCATTGTTATGAAAACCATGCATTTCATTATGATGGAGAAAATTATGCTGGTAAAGATATTGAAAAAATAGATCAAATTTTAAAGGGTGAGCAAATTAAACAAGATAAGTTTTTCTCGAAGAGTTATGCAACAACAAGTTTTTTAATGGATGACAAATTATCTTCAACAGATCAATTCAAAGAGCAATTAAGTAAGTTTTTAAAAGTAGATAAAAAAGAAATAGTAAAATCATTATTAGATTCAAATTTAACAGGAAGAGGTGGTGCAGGTTTTCCAACAGGAATGAAATGGGATTTTTGTAGTAAAGCAAAAGGAGATAAAAAATATGTTATCTGTAATGCAGATGAGGGTGACTCTGGTGCTTTCTCAGATAGATACTTATTAGAGGACCAACCTTTAAAAGTTATTTTTGGAATGGTAATTTGTGGATATGTGATAGGAAGTAATGAAGGAGTTTTATACATTAGAGGAGAATATCCTAAATCTATTGAAGCAATTAATGGCTGTATCAATGAACTTAAAAAATTAAATTTATTAGGTGAAAATATTTTAGGAACTGATTTTTCTTTTGATCTTGGAATTTGTATCGGACAAGGTGCTTATATTTGTGGAGAAGAAACTGCATTGATTGCATCTATTGAAGGAAGAAGAGCAGAAGTTGATGTTAGACCTCCGTTTCCAGTAACAGAAGGTTTATATAAAAAACCAACTGTGGTAAATAATGTTGAAACATTGGCTGCTGCAACTGGAATTTTATTAAATGGATCAGAAAAGTTTTCTTCAGTTGGAAACAAAAAATCAGCTGGAACAAAATTAGTTTGCTTAGATAGTTTCTTTAACAACCCAGGTGTTTATGAAATTGATATGGGTACACCAATGAAAAAAATATTTAATGAAATTGGTGGTGGATACAAAGAGCCTGTAAAAGCTTTTCAAATAGGAGGTCCATTAGGTGGGGTTGTTCCTTTAAGTGAAATAGAAAATTTAAATTTAGATTTTCAAGAGTTCACAGCAAAAGGTTTTATGTTAGGTCACGCAAGTGTAGTTAGTATTCCAATAGATTTTCCAATGGCTGAATATATTCATCACTTGTTTGAATTCTCAGCTGAAGAATCATGTGGGAAATGTTTTCCTGGAAGACTTGGATCTTACAGAGGTAAGGAGATGTTTGACCAAGCTAAGAAGAAAACAGCTAAAATTCCTTTAAAATTACTAGAAGAATTGTTGGTTACTATGCAAAAAGGATGTCTATGTGCTCTTTGTGGAGCAATCCCAACTCCAATTCAGAACATTCTAAAATACTTTGGTGATGAAATGAAAAATGATATGGTAAAAGATAATTAATGAGCTCAGAAAAAAGAAAAATTGCTTATATTGATGGAAAACCATACGAAATTGGTTCGAAACACACATCTATTCTAAAATTTGTAAAAAGCTATGTAGGTGAAAAAAAAGTTCCTACTTTATGTGATGACCCAAACCTAGCTCCTTATGGTGCTTGCAGAGTTTGCTCTGTAGAAGTTGCTTTAGAAAAAGATGGTCCAACAAGAGTGGTCGCATCTTGTCATACTCCAGTTGCTGAAAACCAACATATCTTTACTTCAAATGAAGCTTTAACAAATCTAAGAAAAAATATTGTAGAATTAGTTTTAACAGACCATCCAATGGAATGTGATACTTGTGAGGTAAACAATAATTGTGAATTACAAACAGTAGCAAACGATTTAGGAGTTGCTGATCACAGATACAACAGTCCTAAACAGCACAAAGGTATACCAAGAGATACTTCTCACGATTACATGAGAATGAATTTAGACAATTGTATTAATTGTGGAAGATGTGTCAGAGCTTGTGATGAAATTCAAGGTTCATTTGTTTTAACAATGAGCGGAAGAGGTTTTGAATCTAGAATAACAACTGATAATGATATGATGTTTGGAGATAGTTCATGTGTATCTTGTGGAGCTTGTGCACATACATGTCCAACAGATGCTATTTCAGATGTTTTTCAATCTAAATCTGCAGCTGTAGATAAGAAAGTTAGAACAACTTGTTCATACTGTGGAGTTGGATGTAATTTAGAAGCATCAATAAAAGATAATAAAGTTGTTGCAATAGATACTCCAAAACAAACAGAAGTAAATGCTGGTCATACGTGTATTAAAGGAAGATATGCATTTAGTTTCTATGATCATCCAGACAGATTAAAAACACCTTTGATTAAAAGAAATGGAAAGTTTGAAGAAGCTTCGTGGGATGAAGCTTATGATTTTATTAAAAGAGAAATGAACAGAATTACAAAAGATAATGGTCCAGATGCCTTTGCTGGAATTTCTTCAGCAAGATGTACGAATGAAGAAAATTATGTTTTTCAAAAAATGATTAGAGCGGCTGTGGGAACTAACAGTGTAGATTGCTGTGCAAGAATTTGTCATTCACCAACAGCTTGGGGAATGCAACAAACTTTTGGAACTGGGGCAGCAACAAACTCTACAGAAGATATTTATCATGCAGATTTATTTTTGGTAATTGGAGCTAATCCAACTAATGCTCATCCTGTAACAGGTGCAAAAATAAAACAGCAAGTCATGAAAGGAAAAAAATTAATTGTGCTTGATCCAGTTACAACTGAACTAGCTAAACTTGCTGATTATCATATTAAACTAAGACCAGGAACTAACGTTGCAGTTCTAAATATGATGTTGTACTTTATTATCAAATCAAAACTTTATAATGCAGATTTTGTTAGAGATAGAACTGAAGGTTTTGATAATTTCTTAAAAGAAATTGAAAGACAAGATGTTGATCATTTAGCAAAAGTAGCTGGTGTAGATAAACAACTAGTTAAAGAAGCAGCAATTGCATATGCTACTGCAAAAAATTCAATGGAGTTCCATGGTTTAGGAGTTACTGAACACGAACAAGGGTCTAAAACTGTAATGTTAATTGCAGATCTAGCAATGATTACTGGAAACATTGGACGAAAAGGTGTCGGGGTTAATCCTTTAAGAGGTCAAAACAATGTTCAAGGTGCAGCAGATATGGGATGTCAACCACACCAAGGTGCTGGATATTTTCCTGTGGCTGATGAAAAGCATCAAGAATTCTACACAGAAAAATATGGAGTAACTCACCCAACTAAGCCTGGATTAAAAATTCCTCAAATGTTTGAAGCTGCAATAAACAAGGAATTAAAAGGTTTATGGATCATTGGAGAGGATATTGTTCAAACAGATCCTAATAGCGCACATGTTATTGAGGCTATGAACTCTTTAGAACTTTTAGTTGTTCAAGAAATATTTATGAGTGAAACAGCAAAATTAGCAACTGTTGTTTTGCCAGGCACAACGTTCTTAGAAAAAGATGGAACTTTTACAAACACTGAGAGAAGAATTCAAAGAGTGAACAGAGCTGTACCTCCTTTACCAGGCACTAAACCTGATGGATTAATTGTAACTGAGATGATGCAGAAATTAGGATTTGATCAGCCAACTTATGATGCAGATCAAGTTCTAGCAGAAATTGCTGATATCGTTCCTTTCTTTAAGGGTGTTACTAGAGAGAGACTCGGAAAATTTGGATTACAGTGGCCAGTCCAAGAAGATGGAACTGATACAAAAATTTTACATACAGAAACATTTAAATTAGGTAAAGGCCGACTAAAAAACTTTGATTGGAAAGAATCATCAGAAATAGAAGCTAATCAAAAAGACTATCCTTTGATTTTAACAACTAGTAGAGTTTTACAACATTACAATGCAGCAACAATGACTAGAAGAACAAAAAATATAAATATTGTTGATGAAGATGTTTTATTAATTCATCCAAAAGATGCGGCTCATAGAGATCTAAATACTGGTGATATTGGAAGACTTTATTCAGGCAGAGGTGAGGTTGCACTTAAAGTTGAGGTTACAGATAAAGTTAAAGAAGGAATTGTGTTTACTACGTTCCATTTCCCGGAACATATGGTTAATATGGTTACAGGTCATGGTAAAGATGAAGAAACAATGTGTGCAGAATACAAAGTATCTTCTGTTGAAGTACAAAAAATCTCTAATCAATTTAAAACAGAAGTTAAACCAAAAGAAAGTCAAGCTGAAGTTAGTTAATTAAAATGACCATTGGTTGGCATTTTGATAATACATATTCAAAGTTATCAAATACTTTTAAAGAAAATATTAAACCAACTCCTGTTCATGATCCTGAATTAGTAATTTTAAATGAGGAACTAGCATCTACTTTAAATTTAGATTTTTCAAAAACAGACAAAAAAAAATTAGCAGAATTATTTTCTGGAAACTCCATACCGGAAGAAACTAACACTATTGCGCAAGCATATGCAGGTCATCAATTTGGACACTTTACAATGTTAGGAGATGGTAGAGCAGTTTTATTGGGTGAGCATTTAGTTAACAATGATAATCGTTTTGACATTCAGTTTAAAGGTTCAGGAAGAACTTCTTTTTCTAGAGGTGGTGATGGAAGAGCAGCACTAGGACCTATGCTTAGAGAATATATTATCAGTGAATCGATACATTCATTAAATATTCCAACTACTAGAAGTCTTGCCGTAGTCAAAACAGGAGAAAAAGTTGTAAGAGAAAATCTTTTACAGGGCGCTATATTAACAAGAGTTGCATCAAGTCATCTTCGAGTTGGTACTTTTCAATATATCGCTGCAACTCAAAACATTGAAAATTTAAATACTTTAGTCGACTACACAATAAACAGACATTATCCAGAAATTAATACATCAAATTCAAAAGCATTAGACTTGTTAAATCTTGTAATGGAAAAGCAATGCCAGCTAGTAATCAATTGGATGCGAGTTGGATTTATTCATGGGGTTATGAATACTGATAATATGACAATTTCAGGTGAAACCATTGATTATGGTCCTTGCGCATTTATGGATCATTATGATCCAAAAACTGTCTTTAGCTCAATCGATAAATTTGGAAGATATGCCTTTTCTAATCAACCACCAATTACAAAGTGGAATTTAGCAAGATTTGCAGAATGTTTAATCCCTCTAATTGATAAAAATGAAGAAACTGCAATTAAATTAGCAACAGATTTAATAGATAATTTCCAAAATATTTATGAAGATAAATGGTTAAATATGATGAGAGATAAACTAGGTCTATTTGGAGAGGATAAAAATGATAAAAAATTAATTAATAATTTGTTTAATTGGATGGAAAAAAATAAAGCAGATTACACAAATACTTTTTGTAATCTAATGGATATCAATTCTGATGAAATTTACAAAAATAATGATTTTAACAATTGGAAAAATGAATGGAAAAAAAGATCTGAGTTAAATAATTCAACCAAGGAAAAACAAAGCAAACTTATGAAATCAAATAATCCAATTGTAATTCCTAGAAATCATAAAGTAGAGGAAGCTTTAGCTGAAGCAGACAAAGGAAGTTTAGATAAAATGAAAAAGTTATTAGCTGTTTTAAAAAATCCTTATGACAATCAGAATAATATTGGAGAATATCAAGCGCCTGCTCCATCGAACAATGAAAAATATCAAACTTTTTGTGGAACTTAAATTATAGAACGTAGGGCTCTGGCCTAGCAGTTTTACCCAAAACTCTCTCAACAGCAAAATCACTTATATCAATTGTTTGGTATGATCCTGTTGTGATTAATTCAGTTAATGCTCTCCCGATACCTGGTGCCTGCATTAATCCCCGGCCTGTAAATCCAGAAGCCATATAAACATTGTCATATTTTGGATGCTTACCAACAACTGCATTATTATCTAATCTATTACAATCATAGTAACCTGCCCATCCACCAGTTAACTTTAATTCCTCAAAGGCAGGTATTCTCTTAGCAAGAGCTGGCCAAACTAATTCCTCAAAATCATTCCAAGCTGGTTCCAAATCATCTGCATCAAATACAGAAATAGGTGATCCTGCTAAATATTCCCCTCCTTCTGGTCTCCAATAAACACCAGTTGTTAAGTCTCCACTGAGTGGCATCTCTTTTATATATGTTGGACATTTTACTCTAAACACAGTGTGCTTTTGAGGAACAACAGGAATATCCTCTAACAATTCTTTTGTCCAACAACCAGCTGCAGAAACTATTGTTTTAGCATTTATTTCAGAAATACTTTTAACTTCACCTTTAATAAATTCTGCTCCAAGCTCTATTGCTTTACTTTTAAGAGCGCTATGAAACATAAATGGATCAATCCATCCTTCACTTTGATTATCCGTATAAGTTGCTGTCTCTATCCCTTCACTATTCACATAAGGGAAAATCTTGGATAATTCTGATCCTTTAATATTTTTTGTTCCTGCATCACATTCTTTATGATTTTCTAATGCTCTATATTGTTCTTGAGCATGTTCAGGACCAAACATTAAAAGATATCCATTGGTTACCATACTAGCTGTTGGATTAGGATTTTTTTCTGTTTTTAATAATTCTGGTATTTGGAATATAAATTCTCTTGCAAATTTTCCTAATAAAATATTTTCTTTTTGGAAAAATTGTCTTCTAAAACCACCTAAAGATAATGGGAATGAAGCTGTTTTATAAGTAGGATCTCTTTCAATAACTTTTACTTTTCTACCTTCTTTGGATAAAAAATAAGCAGTTGCTGCCCCTATTATACCACCACCAATTACTACAACATCATCCATATCTAATTTAACATAATCAAGCTTGTATTCAGAATTAGTGCAAAGCTACACCAAAGTAAATATGGAATCATTAGGTAGGCACTCAACATCTTGACGCGTTTAAACCTTAAAATAAGATTTATTATCAATGCTATTAGTATGATTAATACCAAAAGTGCTAGAATCATATTATGAAAAACAAAAAAAACTACACTCCAAGTTGTATTGAATACTAAATGGATAAAATAAATATAAACAGTATTCATATCTCTATTTTTTGTATGCCAGTAAAGCCATATTGCAACTGTCATCAATATATACAAGGTGGTCCAAACAGGTCCGAATATCCAATCAGGTGGATTAAATGATGGTTTATTTAGTAATGAGTACCATGGCTCTTTAAAAGTAACAGTGGCTAAACCGCCAATCAATGAAGCAGAGAATGTAATAGCAAGAAACAATATAAATGTTAAAAATTTATTTTTAAACATGTTAAATATATACATAACAAAAAATGAGCAAAAAAACTATTTGGATTACAGGCGGTAGTACAGGGATTGGTAAAGCTTTAGCAATTAAGTTTGCAAGTAAGGGATGGAATGTTGCTATATCTGCAAGAAGAGCTGAATTACTAAATGAGCTTTCAAATTCTTATGAAAATATTTCAAGTTTTCCTTTAGATGTAACAGATAAAGAAAAGTGCAAAGAAGTGTTTAATGAAATTAAAAACAAATACGAAAATATAGAAATTTGTTTTTTTTCAACCGGAACATGGGACCCTAAAAAAGAAAAAGATATTGATGTAGAACAAATGGAAGATGTCTTTAAAGTAAATTTTTTTGGAACTGTGAATAGTATCAAAGCAGTTGAACAATACTTTAGAGATAAAAAAAACGGAATAATTACCATTGTTTCGTCAATTGCAGGATATAGGGGTTTACCTAATTCAACTGGATATGGACCATCTAAATCTGCATTAAATAACCTAGCTGAAAGTTTATACTTTGATTTTAAAAGGTACAATGTACGTGTTTGTTTAGTATCTCCTGGATTTATTAAAACACCAATGACAGATAAAAATGATTTTAAAATGCCCTTTTTAAAAACTCCTGAGTATGCTGCAGATCAAATTTATGAAGGTTTAGTTAACAAAAATATATTTGAAATACATTTTCCAAAATCACTTACAATTACATTAAAACTATTGAGTTTTTTACCGAGTAAAATTTATTTTGGTTTAGTTGGAAAACTAACGAGATATCAAAAAAAATAATTAATCTTTTACAAATACAACTGTCAATTCAGCTACTTTAAAACCAAATTTAGTCATTGTTGCTCTATTAATTGCAACTCTTTCATCTTGTTTAAAAATCCAATCATCAAAAGTTATTTTTAATTCTTTACCTTTAACTGGAACTAATAAAACATATTCAAATTTAAACGCTGGTCCATAAGAATATCCTATTGCTTTACCTACAACATCTCCTGCTGTTCCTTCGTAATTATGATCATCAATTTTATTTATTGTCCATTCTCGGTTTTGAACTTCACCATCGTCCCAATTAAACTTTTCTTTAAGAATTAATTGCTTTCCATCCCAGGTTCCATTTAAATCTGCAGAAAATTGTCTTGTAACTTTTCCTGATCTATTTTGTAGAACACCCCAAGCCTTAACATTGCCAGATAAGTATTTCTCAATAATTAATCTCGGTTCTTTGTTTTTAAAGTCTTCTGGTTTCATAACGCTATTATTTGAGCAACTTGTAATTAAGAATAATAAAATTATCAATGAAATTGACTTAATTATTTTTATATGTCGCATAAATATCTCCATTATTTTTATTTGTTTTGCATTGAAAATTGTATCAGATCAATATTTTTTGATTTAAATCCAGCTTCACAATAAGAAAGGTAAAACTCCCACATTCTTTTAAATGTTAAATCAAAACCTTGATTTTTTATTAAATACCATTTTCTTAAAAACTCATTTCTCCATATAGCCAATGTATTTGCATAATGGTCAGCATAAGAAATATATGAATTTATAGTTAAACCGTTATCAGAAACATAACGATTAATGCTATTTTTATTTGGTAAAAAACCACCAGGAAAAATATATTTTTGAATAAAATCTTGTTTGTTCTTGTATCTGTCAAACAACCTATCATCGATAGTAATTGCTTGAATAGCTGCTTTACCCCCATCAGATAAGTTGGTTTTAATAGTTTTAAAATAACCCTCTAAATAATTTTGACCAACTGCCTCGATCATCTCTATAGAGGCAATTGAATTATATTTGCCTTTAAGATCTCTGTAATCTTTTATTTCAATATTTACTTTTTCGTTTAAACCACAATTAAAAATTCTTTCTTTTGCGTATTCAAATTGTTTTTTTGATATTGTAATGCAGTCAAGTTTAACATCATATTTTTTACCTAAGTACTCAGCAAAACCTCCCCAACCACATCCTATTTCTAAAACTTTGTCGCCATTACTTGGTTTAATTAAATCAATTAATTTTTGATATTTATTATTTTGAGCATCAGAAAGATTTTTCGATTTATCATCAAAAATAGCACTAGAATAAGTAAGTGTGTCATCTAACCAAAGAGAAAAAAAATCATTACCTAGATCATAATGTTTAGCAATATTTTCTTTGCTTCTACTTTTTGTATTTTTGATTATTTTATTTTTTACAAAATTAATTATTGAAAAATCTAAAAGACCTGAGAATTTATATATTACTTCTACATTTCTTGCAGTTAATTCAATTAAATTTGATAAATTATCAGTTTCAAATTCACCTCTCATGTAACTCTCAGCAAATCCAATACTACCTCCTCTAATTAAATTATAATTAAAATCTGGTTTTTTAATTGAAATATTTGCATGCAATTTTTCATTTGGATTTCCAAACTTTAAAATTTTTCCGTCATGTGTAGTAAGCTCTAGATAACCATGATTTATTTTATTAAGAAATTTAAAAACTAATTTATCTGCGGCTTTATTTAAAAACATTAATTTTCTACTGTTATATTATTTTTAATTTTAAATTTTTTCTTAATAAATTTAATTCCTTTAATCCACAATTTAAACGCTTCAAAATGTATCGCAGAAATAATTTTAAATGTCATTAAAGGATGTTTTAGATAAGAATTCATTAAGTTTTTACTTGTCAAATCAGATCTTTCACCATCTTGAGATGCGAAAAGAATTTTTCCTTCTTGATCGTATTGATCTATTACAACTGACAACTTCTGCTCTGGATTTAATATCCTAAAAAAATAATTACAACTCATTTCAATAAATGGTGAAACATGAAATTTCTTTGAGCAATTATTTTGAATTAATTTATTTTGTCCCTCTACTTTAAAAACATATGTGTGTTGCTCACCAAATGTATTTTTAACCTCATACAATATTGAAATTAAATTATCATTTTTATCGTATACAAAAAAAATACTAAGTGGATTAAAAACATAGCCTAATATTCTTGGATAGCATAAAAGTTTAACTTTTATGTTGTCTGTAATGATTTCGTTATTAATTAGATTTTTTTTTACCCACTCAAAAAGTGATGACCCATCACGATCACCATGATCTTTCTCGTAAAAACTAATAAGATTAAATTTATTAAATGAAAAAAATTTTAATTTATCATTAAGCTCATTTAGCTCTGACAGATCTATAAATAATGAAAATACTTTATATTTGAAAAAATGTTCTTTTGGTTTAAATCTCTTATGGATTACACTTCCATTATATATACAAGAACTAATCATTAAGGTTTTTCAGCATTTCAATAGATGATTTTATTCCATCTTCATGAAATCCGTAACCAAAATAACTGCCACAAAAAAGTAAATCTTTTTGATTTTGTATTTTAATAAGCTCTGATTGAGCATCTAATGCTTTTTGATCATAATATGGATGTGTAAATTTTACTTTTCTCAATATTTTTTTCTCATCTATATTGAAATAAGGATTTAGTGTTAAGAAAATATTTTCTTCACACTTTAAATTTTGTAATAAATTTAACCAGTAGGTTATTGAATTTTTCTCTAAATTCTTATCATCTATTGATGAATTCCAAGAGGACCAAGCTTTTTTATTTTTTGGCATGGTCCGCTGATCTGTATGCATGAAAGCTATATTTTCCTTGTAGCTAAAATTCGAAAGAATATTTTTCTCCTCCTCAGTTGGATTTTCAATTAACTTTAAAGCCTCATCAGCATGTGTCGCTAAAACTACTTTGTCATAATCAAAAAATTCGTTTTCACCACCATAGTATAGGTCTAATCCTGATGATTTTCTTTTAACTCTTGTTACTTTGTAATTTTTGTAGTGTTCACCACTTATTTGAGAAAGTATTTTACTAACATAGGTTCTACTTCTATTGGTAACTGTGTACCACTGCGGTCTATTTTTCAATTTAAACAAACCATGATTTTGGAAAAATCTAAGAAAGAAACTAATTGGCATCTTGCTCGCTTCATAAGGAGGCATAGACCATATTGCAGATACCATTGGTATTATATGATAATCAACAAATGTTTTTGATAATTTATTAATTTTTAAATATTCACCTAAAGTAATTTTATCATTTGATACATTTACTTGATCACTTTTTTTATAAAATTTAATTATATCAAAAAACATTTTTAAGAACTCAATGTTAAATAGATTTGATTTATTGGAGAAAATTCCACTCAACCCTTTTCCACAATATTCAAATTTTGTATTATCTACTGAAACTGAAAAAGACATATTGCTTTTTTCAATTTGAATATCATTTTCCTTAAAAAAATTTATTAAATTTGGATAAGTTTGAAAATTAAAAACAATAAAACCAACATCTACTGAAACTTTTTTTTCACCAAAAAACAAATCTATAGTATGAGAGTGTCCACCAAAATGATCTTCTCGCTCGAAAAGATCCACATGATGTTTTTTAGATAAATAATAAGCAGCACTCAATCCAGAAATGCCTGAGCCAACAACAGCAATTTTCATTAACTATTATGCTGCATCTTCTTTAAACTCATCCATACTTGGACAAGTACAAAAAATATTTTTATCTCCATATACGTTATCAACTCTTGCAACTGGAGGCCAAAATTTATTTGCTTTTAAGAATTTTGCTGGATATGCAGCTTGCTCTCTTGAATATTTATGATTCCATTCATCTGAAGCTAATTCAATATCTGTATGAGGTGCATTTTTAATTGGATTATCAACTTTATCAAATTTTCCTGATTTGATCATATCTATTTCTGATTTAATGCTAATCAAAGTATCACAAAATCTATCTAGTTCAGACAAGCTTTCACTTTCAGTTGGTTCAATCATCATTGTACCTGCTACTGGCCATGACATTGTTGGTGCATGAAAACCATAATCAATCAACCTTTTAGCTATATCTTCTTCGGTGATCCCTGTTTCGGTTTTAATTGATCGAATATCAATTATACATTCATGAGCTACATTTCCGTTTGAACCTTTATAAAGAATTGGGTAATGATCTTTAAGTCTATGAGCTATATAATTTGCATTTAATATTGCAACTTGAGTAGCTAATTTTAAACCTTCAGAACCCATCATTTTAATATACATCCAAGAAATTGATAAAATACTTGAGCTTCCCCAAGGTGCTGCTGAAACTGCTCCTATTCCCGTGGCAGGTCCACAGTCTTTAACAACCGGATGATTAGGTAAATAAACTTGCAAATGTCTTTTACATGCAATTGGTCCCATTCCTGGTCCTCCACCACCATGTGGAATACAGAATGTTTTGTGTAAGTTTATGTGGCAAACATCTGGACCAAAATTTCCAGGTCTTGCTATACCAACAAGCGCATTTAAATTTGCACCATCCATATAAACTTGACCACCATGTTTATGAATTAACTCACATATATCTGTAATTTTTTCCTCAAAAACACCGTGAGTAGACGGATAAGTAACCATTAATGCTCCAAGATTTTCAGAATGCATTTCTGCTTTTTTCTTTAAATCTTCAAAATCAACATTTCCTTCTTTGTCACAATCAACAACGACAACTTTCATTCCAACCATTTGTGCACTAGCAGGATTAGTTCCATGAGCTGAACTTGGTATTAAACATATGTTTCTATTTTCTTCACCTCTATCTAAATGATACTTTCTAATAACCATTAATCCCGCATATTCCCCTTGAGCACCTGCATTTGGTTGAAGTGAAACACCAGAAAAACCAGTAATTGATCTTAGCCAATTTTTAAGATCAGTAAATAAATCTCTATATCCTTCCATCTGTTCAATAGGCACAAATGGATGAGGCTCAGCTAATTCTCTCCATGAAATAGGTATCATTTCTGCAGTAGCATTTAATTTCATAGTACAAGAACCAAGTGCAATCATAGTTCTATTTAGAGCTATATCTTTATCTTCTAATTTTTTTAAATATCTAAGCATCTCGGTTTCTGAGTGATATGAATTAAAAACAGGATGTTCTAAATATTTTGAAGTTCTTAATAAATTTTTTGGTAAATTAGGTAAACTCACTGTTGGATCTTCTTTTTTAATTGATTCTGCTGCGTTAAAAATTTTTAGTAATTGATTTACTCTATAAACATTTTTCTTTTCATCAAAAGAAACCGCTAGCATTTCAGAATTTACTTTTCTGATATTTACTTTTTGATCTAAAGCATTTTTATAGATTTGATCAGTTTTATCTTTAGTAACAATTGTAACTGTATCAAAGAAATGATCTGAATAAATTTCATATCCTGATTGTTTCAATTTATCTGCAAAATTTTTAGCTAATTGAGAAACTCTTTCGGCAATAGTTCGAATACCTTCTGGACCATGATAAACAGCATACGCTGCTGACACAATTGCCAACAGAGCTTGGGCAGTACAAATATTACTTGTAGCTTTATCTCTTCTTATATGTTGTTCCCTAGTTTGTAATGATAATCTGTATGCTTTGTTCCCATGTCTATCAACAGATACCCCAACTATTCTTCCTGGCATAGATCTTTTGTATTCGTCTTTAGTTGCAAAGAAGGCTGCATGAGGTCCACCGTAACCCATAGGAATTCCAAATCTTTGAGAGCTTCCTACAGCAATATCTGCTCCCAGTTCTCTTGGTGTTTTTAACTTAGCAAGTGCTAATAAATCACAAGCTAATATTGCTTTACCATTTTTTTTATGAATTTTACTAATTGCTTCACTAGGATCTTTTATATCTCCTAACGTTCCTGGATATTGCAATATACCACAAACTAAATCTTCTTTTAATTGATCTAATAGTTTATTTTCGTCACCAACAAGTACTTTTAATCCCATTGGTTCTGCTCTTGTTTGAATTACATCGATTGTTTGTGGGTGACAATTTTCTGATACAAAAACTAAATTACTATCTTTTTTATTTAATCTATGACTTAACCCCATTGCTTCTGCAGCTGCTGTTCCTTCATCTAATAAAGATGCATTTGCGATATCCATCCCTGTAAAATCAACTATCATTTGTTGGAAATTAAGCAGCATTTCCAATCTTCCTTGAGCTACCTCGGGTTGATAAGGTGTATAAGAAGTGTACCAACC
>CACGGJ010000018.1 GCA_902572515.1 uncultured Pelagibacteraceae bacterium
AATTGATAGAACTTATGGCAAAATTTCTGATTTCATATATAAAATCGACGAAATTAGTTTAAAAAGAAAGAAACCAATCGATTTTAAAATTATTAAAGAAGCATTAGAGGTTTAATTGAATAAATACAGAACACACAAGTGTAATGAATTAAGAAAAGAGGATGTAGATAAAAAAATTTCTCTTTCAGGCTGGATAAATAAAAAAAGAGACCATGGGAATTTATTATTTATCGATTTGAGAGATAATTATGGAATTACCCAATGTATAATTGATAAAGATAATAAATATTTTTCTGAATTAGAAAAAATGCAATTAGAAACAGTAATTAAAGTCGAGGGGAAAGTTGTTAACAGATCAAAAGAAACAATTAATTCTGAAATTGATACAGGTGAAATAGAGGTTGTTATTGAGAAACATGAAATTTTGGGAACTTGTAAAGAGCTGCCCATGCCAGTCTTTAGTGATCAAGAATACGCAGAAGAAATAAGATTAAAATATAGATTCTTAGATTTAAGAAGAAAAAAAATTCATGAAAATATTATTTTAAGATCTAAAGTTATTTCATATATCCGAAATGAAATGACTAAATTAGGTTTTTTAGAATTTCAAACACCAATTTTAACCTCATCTAGCCCAGAGGGTGCTAGAGATTTTTTGGTACCAAGTCGTTTAAATCCAGGAAAATTTTATGCACTACCTCAAGCTCCTCAGCAATTTAAACAATTAATAATGGTTTCGGGCTTTGATAGATATTTCCAAATTGCACCTTGTTTCAGAGATGAAGATGCAAGAGCAGACAGAAGTCCTGGGGAGTTTTATCAATTAGATTTAGAAATGTCATTTGTTGAACAAGAGGATGTATTCAATGTTGTTGAAAAGTTAATGGTTAATACATTTAAAAATTTTTCTACCAAAAAACTGATGTTTGATAAATTTCCAAAGATTTCATACAAGGAAGCAATGCTTAAATATGGTACTGATAAACCAGATTTAAGAAATCCGCTCATTGTGAATGATATAACTGAAATTTTTACAAGAGAAGATGTTTCATTTGAAATATTTAAAAAATTAGTAAAATCTGGATCTAAAGTAAGATGTATTGTTACAAAAAATACGAAAGATAAGCCAAGAAGTTTTTTTGATAATATTGATAAATGGGCAAAGGAAGAAGGTGCTTCTGGTTTAGCTTATTTTACTTTTGAAAAAGATAAAGATATTTCAGCAAAAGGTCCTATAGGAAAATTTTTTTCTCAAGATGCATTGGCTGAAATCATGAAAAAAACAAACTGTGAAATAGGGGATAAATGTATTTTAGAAAAATTAAAAATTGATTTGAATTTGAGGCCACAAAATTTAAGCTTTGAAACTTATTACAAGTTGGCTTTAGAATATGAAAAATTAAGAAGTTAATTTTTCAACATGAGCTCTTATATAATCTATATCATAATCTTTAGATCCACTATTTGTTACTGCATCAATCAAATTTATTATTTTTAGATAACATTCTTCTAAATCATTATTTATAACTACATAGTCATAATTTATCCAATGCAACACATCCCTTTCAAATTGTTTCATTCTTTCCTTGGCTATTAGGATGTCATTCTCATGTCTTTTAGACAATCTTTCGAATAATACCTCTTTGCTTGGAGGAAGTATAAAAAAAGTGATAAGCTTATAATCTAGTTTCTTGTTTTTTATTTGATCAGCTCCCTGCCAGTCTATATCAAAAAGTACATTTTTGCCTTTATTTAAATTATCTATTACTGGTGTTCTCGTTGTACCATAAAAATTGTTAAATACTTTTGCGTATTCTAAAAATTCTTGATTATTAATTAGTCGTTTAAATTCAAATTCATTAACGAAAAAATAATCTTTATTTGGATTTTCACTTGGTCTAGGCTGTCTTGTTGTATGTGATATTGAGATTTTGTAATTATCTTTTTCTGATAGCTTTTTAACTAAAGTAGTTTTACCAGCTCCTGAGGGAGAGGATAAAATAATCATTACCCCATCTTTTTCTGATGGCATTAAAATTACTAGTTAGCTTTTCCTTCGATAAATTTAATAGCGTCACCAACGGTTAAAATTTTCTCTGCTTCGCTATCAGATATCTCAGACCCAAATTCTTCCTCAAAAGCCATGACCAATTCAACTGTGTCTAGGCTATCAGCGCCAAGATCGTCTGTGAAACTTGATTCCTCTGTTACTTTTGTCTCATCTATTCCTAGATGATCGGCTACAATTTTTTTAACTTTGCTTGAAACGTCTTCTGACATATTGATCCTTTTTGTTATAAATTCTTAATAGTTCAAATACCTATTTTGTCAAGCCATATACATGCCCCCATTAACGTGCAAGGTTTCTCCATTTATATAATTTGATTGATTTGAGCATAAAAAAAGTACTGCATTTGCAATATCATCGGGCTCCCCTAGACGTGCAGAAGGGATTTTTGATACTATAGCTTCCTTAAATTTGTCATCTAATTTATCTGTCATTGCGGTTTTAATAAAACCTGGAGAAATACAATTAATATTTATATTTTTCTTTGCATATTCTACAACCAAACTTTTTGACATTGCGATTATACCTGCTTTAGATGCAGTATAATTGGCCTGTCCTAGATTGCCTGTATGACCAACTACCGAAGTAATATTTACAATCTTACCAGATTTATTTTTAAGCATTTTTTTAATTCCAAATTTACTCATCAAGAAAGTTGAAGTTAAATTAATATTTATTACTTTTTGCCATTCTTCAAAACTCATTCGTATTGCTAAATTATCTTGTGTTATACCTGCGTTGTTAACTAAACAATCTAAATTTCCACCAAGTTCTTTTGTTGCATTTTCAATAAATTCCTCAATTTTATCATTTTGAGAAATATCAAATTTTAAAATTTTAATATTTTCAAATTTATTTTTTAACTCACTAAGTTTTTCTATGTTTGTGCCTGAAGCTACAATATTTGCCCCTGCTTGATTTAATTTTTTAATTATTGAATTTCCAATTCCACCCGAAGCTCCTGTAACGATAATATTTTTACCTATTAAATCTGTCATATCTTTAAATCTTCAATATCGCTTTGACTATTAATTGTATTAATTTTAACATCTTTACTAATTCTTTTTACTAAACCTGACAAAACTTTCCCAGGTCCAATTTCTATAAAGTGATCCACATCATTTTCTATCATATTTATCACACTTTCTCTCCATCTAACTCTATTCTCTATTTGCTTAATTAGGAGCTTTTTAAGCTCATCTGGATCTTTAATTTCATTAGCAGTAACGTTCGAAATTAATTTATTTTGTCCATTTTTAAAATTTAGCTTATTTAACTCTTCGGTCATTATTTTTGTTGCATTATTCATCAAATCACAGTGGAAAGGTGCGCTTACTGGAAGTTTGATATTTTTTATTGAATTATCCTTTAATATTTGCATTAACTTTTCTAAATCCTCTGTTTTTCCACTCAAAACAATTTGACCTTCGGAATTGTCATTTGCTATTTGTGTTTTTAAATTTTCTTTATGTTCTTTCAAAATTTTTTCAATCACATCAACTTTAGAGCCTAATACTGCGACCATCCCTCCCTGCCCTTTAGGTACAGAGTTCTGCATAGCATCTCCTCTAATTCTTAATATTTTTAAAGTATCTGAAAAATCTAAATATCCTGCACATGATAAAGCTGAATACTCGCCTAAAGAATGTCCAGCAAAGTATTTCGCTTTATTTAAATCTATTTTGAATTCATTTTTTGCTACAGTAAATATTGAGTAACTTATTAAAAATATTGCTGGCTGTGTGTTAGTTGTTAAATCCAACTCTTCTTTTGGTCCTTCTAAAATAAGCTTAGAAATAGAAAAATTTAGTGCATCATCTGCCTGCTTAAATAGCTCTTTTACTGTATTAAATTTTTCATAAAACTCTTTTCCCATTCCCACTATTTGAGATCCCTGACCTGGAAAAATTACTGAAAACATATAAAAAAAACTAATATTTTTGCCTTTTTAACTATTGTAATTGAACTTTTATAATAGTATATCCTCGATTTTATTAAAGAATTTAAATGAATTTATACGAACATACAATTATTGCTAGGCAAGATACTTCACCAAGTGAATTAAAGCAACTAACAGAAAAATATTCTAAAATTGTTGAAAAAAACGATGGTGAAGTTATTAAAACTGAAAACTGGGGCTTACTAAACTTATCTTATCTTATTAAAAAGAATAAAAAAGGAAGTTACATACACTTTAAAATAAAAGGTAAAGGAAATGTAATAGATGAATTGGAGAAAAATGAGGCTATAGATAAAAAATTACTGAGATATCTAACAGTTAGGGTAAAAAAATTTGATCTAGAAACAAACTATTTTGGAAAAAAAGAGGATAGTGAAAAAAAAGAAAGTACTAAAAACTAATGCCAAAAAGACAAAGTGGGAAAAAAAAAGGTAAACAAAACAATTTTGCAAAGTTAAGCATATTCCAACCGAATAAGTATAAATTTAAAAAAACTTGTCCACTATCTGCAAAAGGAGCTCCTGAAGTTAATTACAAAAATATAAAACTTTTAAAAAAATATATATCTGAAAACGGTAAAATTTTGCCCTCAAGAATTACAAATGTATCACAAAAAAAACAAAGAGAACTCTCTCTTTCAATAAAAAGGGCTAGAAATTTAGCATTAATATAAAATGAAAGTTATCTTATTAGAAAACGTAAAAAGAATTGGTACTATTGGCGAAGTAATAGAAGTAAAAAGAGGTTTTGCTAGAAACTTTTTAATAGCTAATAAAAAAGCCCTTTATGCATCAAGAGAAAATATAAAAGAAGTTGAAAAGATTAAAGCTGAATTATCTAAAAAAGATAACCAAAAGAAAAAAGAAGCTTCTCAAATAGCTGAGCAAATTAACGGAAAAGAATATTCTGTCAAAAAACTAAGCACAGAAAATAATGAATTGTACGGTTCTGTCAAACCAACTGAGATTTCTAAAATTATTCAAGAAGAGAACAAAATTGATATCAAGCCTTCAATGATACAACCAGTTGAAGAAATAAAAGCTTTAGGAAAATTTAAAGTTAAAATTTCTTTACACTCTGAAGTTGATGCTGAAATTACAATCAATGTTTCTTCGGCTGATACAATACAATAATTATACATTTTTTTCCCCAGTACCAATTTACAATTTGATTTGATGATTTTTCATATAGAATTTATTTAATGGAAAATAATTTAACTATAATTAAAGATCAATTTAAAGAATTACCAAATAATATTGAAGCAGAACAAGCCGTAATAGGATCTATCCTCGTAAGTAATGATATTTTTGACGAAATTAATACAATTATTTCTAGTATTAATTTTTATGATCCAATGCATCAAAAAATATTTGAAGCAGTAGAAAGTCTTATCTACAAAGGAATGTTGGCCAACCCAATTACTTTAAAAAATTATTTTGAAGATGAGAAAGATGATTTAAATGTACCTGAATACTTAGTTAAGATTACAAAATTTTCTACATCGGTTAGGCAAGCAATAGAATATTCAAAAATAATTTACGATATGTTTGTAAGAAGAGAATTAATAAAAATTTCTGAACAAACAATTGATAATGCAAAAATAAATGATCTTGATACTAATGGTCAATCTATAATAGAAAGTTCTGAGAGATTATTATTCGATTTAGCTGAAAAAGGATCTTTCAATTCTTCCCTAGTAAAATTTGATGAAGCTATGAAACAAACAATTGAGATGGCTTCAGCAGCTTATAAGAATGAAGAGGGAATTGTTGGTGTTCCTACTGGTTTAAGAGATTTAGATGATAAGCTAGGTGGATTACATCAATCTGATTTGATTATTATTGCTGGTCGTCCTTCAATGGGTAAAACCTCACTAGCAACAAATATTGCATTTAACGCTGCACAAAAACTACAAGAGAGTGGCAAAAAATCATCTGTAGCTTTTTTTTCTCTTGAGATGTCTTCTGAGCAATTATCTACTAGAATTATTTCTGAACAAGCAAGAATAAGTTCTAATGACATTAGAAGAGGAAGAATATCTGACGATCAGTTTGATAAGTTTTTAGAAACATCAAAAAATATCTCTGAACTACCACTTTACATAGATGAAACACCAGCAATAAGTATTGCTGCTTTAAGCAATAGAGCAAGACGTATCAAAAGACTTTTTGGTCTAGATATGATAGTTGTTGATTACATACAATTAATGAGAGGAACTACATTCAATAAAGATGGAAGAGTTCAAGAAATCTCACAAATCACTCAAGGGCTTAAAGCAATAGCCAAAGAACTTTCAGTGCCTGTCGTGGCTCTTTCGCAGTTATCCAGACAAGTAGAGCAAAGAGATGACCATAAGCCTCAATTGGCTGACTTAAGAGAATCAGGTTCTATTGAACAAGATGCTGATGTTGTAATGTTTGTTTATAGGGAAGGATATTATTTACAAAGAAAAGAGCCAAGAGAAGCGACTGTTGAACATGCAGAGTGGCAAGCAAAAATGAATGAAGTTGCACATTTAGCACAAATAATAATTGGAAAACAACGACACGGTCCTATTGGCAATGTAACTCTGGAATTTGAGGAAAGATTTACAAAATTTAAGGATACTCAATTAAGTTAAATTCCAATATAAAGAGCTTGAATGATAGCTCATTTTTATCGAAATATTATCCTTAAAAATCCCAAAGCAATATTTGTATTGTTAATTATTGTTATTTTAAGTTTTAGTTACTATTCAAAAGATTTTAGGCTAGATGCTTCATCAGAAACCTTATTAATAGAGGGTGACCCAGATTTAGCATATTTGAAAGAGGTCTCTAAAAGATATGGATCGAAGGAATTTTTAATTCTCACCTATACACCAAATGAGGGAATGGCAACTGACTCATCAATTAATAATTTATTAAGTTTAAAATATAAAATTCAGAGCCTCAATTGGGTCCATAGTGTAATTACTTTATTAGATATTCCACTTTTAAACAATTCAGAAGCTCCCCTTCAAGAAAGACTAGAAAGCTTCAAAACATTAAAAGATGAAGATGTTGATAGAGATCGGGGTTTTAAAGAAATTTTAAATAGTCCTGTTTTTCGAAATTTTGTCATTAGTAAAGATGGTAAAACTAGTGGAATTATTATTAATATTAAACAGTCTCAAAAATTGGAAGATATAGAAAATAAATCAAAAGAAGAAGTTGAGCTAATTAAAGATCAAATCAAAAAACAAAACCATCAAAATATTTTAGAAATTAGACAAGTTATTCAAAGTTATGCTGATGTTGGAAAGATTTATCTAGGAGGAATACCTATGATTGCTGATGATATGATGACTTTTATCAAAAGCGATATAATAGTTTTTGGTTTGGGAGTTCTATTATTTATCATTGCTACTTTGTGGTTTATTTTTAGAAATCTTCTTTGGATTATTGTTCCTATAAGTAGTTGTCTTTTTTCTGTAATAATAATGATTGGATTACTTGGATTAATAGGATGGAAAGTTACGGTGATCTCATCAAATTTTATTGCACTGATGTTAATTTTAACCATGGCAATGAATATTCATATGAGTACAAGGTTTCTTCAACTTAAAAAAGATTTTCCATCAAAAAATAATTTTGAAATTATTTCACTAACTACTTCAAAAATGTTTTGGCCAATTCTTTATACTGTTCTAACGACAATTTTCGCTTTCTTATCTTTAATATTTAGTGAAATAAAACCTATTATTGATTTTGGCTGGATGATGACTTTTGGGTTAATTACATCATTCATCGTCACATTTACTCTACTACCTACCCTTTTAAACTTTGCACCCACAAATAATATTTCAGTTAAAAAAGAACAGAAATCAAAAATTACAAATTTACTCGCTCTAATTTCTCTTAATAATAAAAACTCAATCTTATTAGCAACTGGAATAATTATAATTTCAAGTATTATTGGAATAAGTAAGCTAGAGGTTGAAAATAGTTTTATAAATTACTTTAATAAGGATACTGAAATTTATAAGGGTATGAAGCTTATAGATGAAGAACTAGGTGGAACGACACCTTTAGAGGTTATTTTAAAGTTTCCTGAAAAAGAAAAAGAAAAAGTGAAAAAATCGGAAGAAGATGATGAATTTGAGGATTGGGGTGATGAAGAAAATACTAATGATGAAAAATATTGGTTTACTAAAGATAAAATTGATCTAATTGCATCTATACATAATTACTTGGACAGCTTACCTGAAATTGGCAAAGTTCTATCTTTTTCATCAATTATAGAAGTGGCTACTCAATTAAATAATAATAAGCCTTTAGGCACTTTAGAAATGGGAGTGCTTTACTCTAAAATTCCTGAGAGCATTAAAACTGAAATCATCGATCCCTATCTTTCTATCAAAGATAATGAAGCTCGAATTAGTTTAAGAATTATAGACTCTCAGGAAGATTTAAGAAGAAATGATTTAATTAATAAAATTAATTTTGATCTAAAAGATAAATTTGGTTTAGATGAAAAAGATTACAAACTAGCAGGTGTGTTAATATTATTTAATAATTTATTACAAAGTCTTTTTAAATCTCAAATTTTAACATTGGGATTAGTAATGATTGGAATATTTTCAATGTTCGTAATCTTATTCAGAAATATTAAGCTTTCATTGATTGGTGTTGTTCCAAATTTTATTGCTGCTTTTTTTATATTAGGAATAATTGGATTATTAGGAATACCATTAGATATGATGACTATAACTATTGCAGCAATTACAATAGGAATTGCAGTTGATAATAGTATTCACTATATTTACAGATTTAAAGAAGAGTTTAATAAAATAAAGGATTATAACAAGACGTTAAAAACTTGTCATTCAACTGTTGGTGTTGCTATTCTAAACACTTCGATTACGATTGTTTTTGGATTTTCAATTTTGGTGTTATCGAAGTTTATGCCAACAATTTATTTTGGCGTCTTTACAGGGCTAGCTATGTTATTGGCTATGATATCAGTATTAACACTACTTCCTGCATTAATCTTAATAATTAAACCTTTTGGCAAATCATCTTAATGTTAGAAATCATAAAAGATTTTTATAAAGCAATATCAATAATTGATTTAATTTATTTAATTTTAACAATCCTTTCTTTGATAAATTGTTACAAAAAGGGCTTCATTTTAAGTATTCTCTCAATGGCTAAATGGTTGATTGCATATATAATAACATTAATTCTATTTCCAAAAATTAAACCCTATGTAAAAGACATAATTGATAATGAGTATGTGCTTGATGTTGGTTTGGGAATAGTAATATTTGTTGTAGTTATCTTTTTGATTCTATTAGTTAATAAAGGAATCAGTAGAGCGGTCAGATATACAGGAATCGGTGGCTTAGATACGACATTTGGATTCTTTTTTGGTTTTATAAGAGCTTACATTATTTCTGTATGTATCTTTTCAGGTGTCCATATCGTTTATAATTATGATAAATGGCCAATAAATTTTGACAAATCATACGTCTTTCCATATTTAGAAAAAGGTAGTAGTTATCTGATAAAAGAATTTCCTAATGAAAAAACATATCAAGATTCTAAAGAAAAAATTAAAGAACTATAATCCGAGACTTAAGGAAGAATGTGGAGTTTTTGGTATTAGCAATGCAAAAGATGCTTCGGCTCTAACAGCGCTTGGACTACATGCTCTACAACATAGAGGTCAAGAAGGTTGTGGTATAGTAACATTTGATGGGGAAAAATATTATTCTGAAAAAAGATTTGGTTTAGTTGGAGATAATTTCAACAAAGAAAGGGTGCTTAACAATCTTAAAGGAAATTATGCAATTGGCCATAACAGATATAGTACAACTGGAAACAATATATTAAGAAATATACAGCCTTTTTTTGCTGACACCAATGCAGGTGGTATTGGAGTTGCGCATAATGGAAACCTTACTAATTCAATTGCTTTGAGAAATAAATTAGTTGAAGATGGAGCTATATTTTATACTACATCAGACACTGAAACGATTGTTCAATTAATTGCTAAATCAAAAAGACCAAAAACAATTGACAAAGTAATTGATGCAATTTTTCAAATTCAAGGCGGCTATGCATTAGTAATGTTAACGCAAAACTCACTAATTGGGGTTAGAGATCCTTATGGAATTAGACCACTAGTAATCGGAAAACTTGGGAATAGTTATGTCTTAGCCTCTGAAACTTGTGCATTTGATATTATTGGTGCTAAATTTGTTAGAGAAGTTGAAAATGGAGAGATAGTTTTAATTGAAAATAATGAACTTAAAAGTATTAAACCCTTCCCCGCTAAAAAAGTTAGACCTTGTGTATTTGAATATATTTATTTTTCAAGACCAGACAGTCTGATAGGGGGGAAAACAGCTTATGAGCATAGAAAAAGTATTGGTAGAGAACTTGCAAAAGAAAATGACACTGATGCTGATATAGTGGTTCCGGTTCCAGACTCTGGAAACGCTGCGGCTATGGGTTTTGCTCAAGAATTAAAAATGAATTTTGAGCATGGATTAATTCGAAACCATTATGTTGGAAGAACATTCATTGAACCAAGCCAAAAAATTAGAAGCTTAGGTGTTAAACTAAAATTAAATGCTAATGAGACAACAATTAAAGATAAAAAAATTATTCTAATTGATGACTCTCTTGTTCGAGGAACTACATCTTATAAAATTGTTAAAATGCTTTATGATGCTGGTGCAAAAGAAGTTCATGTTAAAATTGCATGTCCTGAAATAAGATATCCAGATTTCTATGGTGTAGATACACCTACAAAAAAAGAATTATTAGCAGCAAATAAAACAAATGATGAAATTTGTGAATATATTGGAGCTAAATCTTTAAGATTTTTGTCAATAGAGGGATTGTATAAAGCTATCGGTTTTGAAAAAAGAAACGAAACATATCCACAATTAACAGACCATTATTTTACAGGTGAATATCCTGTTAAATTAGTGGATGAATTAGGAGATAATAAAATAACTCAGTTATCTTTATTAAGTACTGGATCAAATAATTAAGTTATGAAAACAGTTAATTTTACTGAAATGAAAAATGGAACTAAGGAAGATTATGAGCTTCTCGAAAAATCTGAGAAAAACTTCGAAAGACAAACAGCTGAGAGAGTTTTAAATTATTTGTCTAAACAAACTACAACTTTAGAAGGTTATAAAATTACCAGACTAGAACACTCCTTACAAGCAGCAACAAGAGCTTTTAAAAATAAAGAAAGTGATGAAATGGTTGTTGCAACTTTACTACATGATATTGGAGATGATTTAGCGCCAATGAATCATTCTCAATATGCTGCATCTATACTAAGACCTTATGTTTCAGAAAGAACTTATTGGATTGTTCTACATCATGGTCTTTTTCAAACTTACTACAGTGCTCATCATTTAGGTGGCGATAGAAATGCAAGAGATAAATTTAAAGACCACAAGTATTATCAAGATACGATAGATTTTTGTGAAAAATATGACCAATGCTCTTTTGACCCTGATTACAAAAGTATGACTTTGGATGATTTTAAGCCATTAGTTAAAAAAATATTCGCAAAAGAGCCTTATTATTATCTTTAAATTTAGGTATAAATCACTACTTACAGCGCATGATTGATTCAAAAGAAAAAATTATAAATTATTTTAAATCAGGAGTTAAAGAACCCAAAAATTTCAAAATTGGGATCGAGCATGAAAAGTTTTTATTTAATAATTTGGATAATAAAAGAATTAATTATTCAAAAATAAAAGAAATGTTTACAGCCCTGCTTGAATTCGGCTGGAATCCAGTTTTTGAAAAAGAAAATATCATTGCTCTTAATAAAGGCGGTAAAAATATAACTCTTGAACCAGGTAACCAAATAGAATTATCAGGTGATAAATTAAATCATATGCATGAAGCTTGTGCAGAGTCGCAAGATTATTTGTTTGAATTAAAACAAGTTACAAAAAAATTAGATATAAAAATTGTTAGTGCCGGTTTCGATCCAATATCTAAATTAAGTGAAATCCCAAATAATCCTAAACAAAGATATGAATTGATGACTAAGGATATGCCTCTAGGTGGTGAACTTAGTTTAGATATGATGTATCGAACATGTGGCACACAGTTAAATATAGATTATAGTTCTGAAGAAGATTTTATTAAAAAGTTTAGAGTAGCAAACTCAATTGTACCCATTGCAATTGCTTTGTTTGCTAATTCCTCAATTGTGGAGAAAAAAAATAGTAACTATTTGTCTTATAGATCTAAAGTATGGCAAAGTACTTCTAGAGGTGGATTACCTAAATTATTTTTTGAAAATGTGAATTTTGAAAATTATGCAGATTTCGTAATCAATTTTCCCATATTATTTATACACTACAAGGATCAATATATTTCAGGTAGAAAATATATTTTTAAAGATTTTATGGAAGGAAAAATCCAAGAAATTGGAAATAGACTTCCAACTGAAGCAGACTTAACAACTCACTTAAGCACAATATTTACCGAAAACAGAGTCAAAAAGTATATTGAATTAAGATCAATGGATACATGTGGTTGGGATTGTTTATGCGCAGGACCAGCTTTCAATATAGGTATGCTTTATGGAAATTTAGATGAAGTTTATGAACTAATTTCAACATGGGACAAAGATAAAATAATTAACGCCTATCTAGAAGCACCGCAAAAGGGATTTAATACTCAATTAATGGGTAAAGATCTTCTTTATTGGTCATCTACACTTTTAGACCTTTCAAGAAAAGGTTTAGAGAATAGAGATGTTTTAAGTAAAAAAGGTAATAACGAGACTGTATTCCTAAACCATCTACAAAAAGTAATTGATAATAAGACAACAAACGCAGATCATATGATTAGTAAATTTTCAAAAAACGAAAATTTAGACGAATTATATGATAAATAAAATTGTTGCTGTTCAAGGAAACCATCCTTCTAAACTAAATCCTTTAACGGATACAAGCGTTTTTTTAGCAAACGAAATTCAGAATAAAAAATATAAAATTTTCTATTACGATCCAAAAGACTTATCAGTTGTTAATTCGAAAGTTACAGCTAAAGGTTTTTTTATTAAATTTAACTATAACAATAAAAAATTCTATAAAATTATAAAAAAACAAAATCTAGACTTAACAAAATGTAAATTTATTCTTATTCGCCAAGATCCACCTTTTAATCTTGAGTATATTTCAACAACATACATTTTGGATACAATTAAGACTAAAGTTAAAATAATTAACAACCCTACTTCTGTAAGGAATATTTCTGAAAAATTGTATTCATCTAAATATCAAAAATACATGCCAGCTACTATTTTTACTCAAAATATGAATGAAATAAAAAAATTTTTCAAAAAAAATAAAAAAGTAATATTAAAACCCATTCATAGTTTCAGTGGAAATGATATTCATTTACTAGCTAAATTTAATTCAAAATTAGTTAAAAAATTTATAAAAAAACATGACCATATCATGTGTCAAAAATTTCTTCCTAGAATAAGTAAGGGAGATAAAAGAATTTTTATTATTAATGGGAAAGTATGTGGTGCAATTTCAAGGGTTCCAAAGAAAGGTTCAATTTTAAGTAATATGAGTAAAGGAGCAAAACCAACTAATATAAAATTAACAAATAAAGAAATTAAAATTTCAAAACTAATTGCAAAAGATTTAAAAAAAGAAAATATTTTTTTTGCAGGAATTGATTTTATAGATCAAAAACTCAATGGAGATATAAATGTTACATCTCCAACAGGACTTAAAACATTTTATGATCTATCAGGAAAAAATTTAGCTAAAACTTTTTGGAAAGAACTTAAAGCATGAACAATTTGACTAATCAGCAAAAAGGTTCTTTGATGGCTTTTATAGGAGTTATGTTTATAACTCCTGACTCTTTGCTAATTAGATTATCAAGTATTGATACTTGGGGGATGCTTTTTTACAGAGGAGTAATACCATTTTTGGTAGTTTTAGTTGGTCTTCTTTTATTTTATAAAAATAATTTCTTAAAAGCGTTGTTTAAAATTGGTTACCCAGGTATTTTTTATGTAATTAGTTTTTCAATTTGTAATATTACTTTTATTATCTCAATTCAAAACACTAATGTAGCAAATACTTTATTAATGGTAGCTCTTGCACCAATGCTTTCAGCAATCTTAGGAGCTATTTTCTTAAAAGAAAAACCAGATAACAATACCTGGGTTGCTATAATAATAACCTTTATTGCTTGTGTTTATATTTTTTACGATTCTTTGAGTCTTGGAAATTTTTATGGAGATTTATTTGGTTTAATAACTTCTTTTGGATTAGCCTGTAACGCAAACATTGCGAGATATGCGAAATCTACTGATTTAGTGCCTGCTGCTGTAATTGGAAAATCGTGTGTAGCATTATTTGCATTTTTCTTTGTTAAAGACTTTGCTTTAGTTGGAAATGATCTTTTTTATATACCTTTAATGTGTGTGATGTGTGTGGCTATACCATTTGTTCTAGTTACCATAGCCCCAAGATTTATAACAGCAGCTGAAGTTAATCTATTTTTCCTACTAGAAACTATACTTGGACCAATATGGGTTTGGATGGTTATTAAAGAACAGCCCTCTAACGAGACTATCTATGGAGGTATAGTTATCATAATTACGATAGCAATTCATTCTTTACTGGCCATAAAAAAAACACAAACCAAAACTAGTTAGCCAAAAATTATTAAAATTTGAAAAACTATAAATGCAAAAAGAAGTAAAAAAGTCTTGGGCTCTATTTATTGGGATAGGTGTAATGATGATTGCTCATGGATTACAAATGCAAATTATGGGTATACGATCAGTTATTGAAAATTTTAGCGTTTTTACAACTGGTATCTTTATGTCTGGATACTACGTAGGTTACTTTGTCGGCTCAAGAACTACACCTAATTTCGTTTCAAAAGTCGGCCATATAAGAGTATTTGCTGCATTTGCATCTCTTGCTTCCTTAAGTGCTTTAGTTGCTGTTGTTTATATAAATCCTTTTATGTGGACAATAAGTAGATTCATTACAGGTATAAGTTTGGTCAGTTGTTACGTTGTTACTGAGAGCTGGTTAAACGATAGAGCAACTAACAAAAATAGAGGGCAACTTTTATCTGCTTATATGATGGTAATCTACTTTGGATTAGCTGTTGGAATGTTGTTGCTTAATATAAGTAAACCAGAAGATTATGAGCCATTTATTTTAGTTTCTATTTTACTTTCAGTTGCTCTTGTTCCAATTTTATTAACAAAAAGACCTGCTCCAAAATTTAAAAAAATAGAAACAATAAGTATCAAAGAGTTATATAAAATTTCTCCGCTGGGAACATTGAGTTCTTTCTTTACTGGAATTATTCATGCTGCTTTCTTTTCTTTAATTGCTGTTTATGCAACAAAAGCAAATTATACTTTGCTTGAAACCTCAGTTTTACTTTTTATTTCAACAATAGCTGGTGTTATTGGACAAGGTCCAATAGGTTATTTTTCAGATACATTTGACAGAAGAAAAGTAATTGTAATAACAACTTTTGGAAGTTCTGTATTAGCATTTCTTTCAATCTTGAGCTCAAATGATCCGTTTCAAAATATTTACCATTTAGATGAGTTTGCATTTAAAAAAATATTATTTTTCATTTTTGTTGGACTATATTCTAGTTTATGTCTTCCCTTATTCTCTCTTAATCTTGCTCATACAAATGACTTTGTTTCAAAATCCCAATTCGTTGCAGCAGGAGGTGGTTTACAATTCATTTTTGGTGTTGGGGCCATAAGTGGTCCTATTTTATGTTCTCTATTTATGGGTTGGTTTGGTTTAAACGGTTTATTTATTTTTTTAATTATTGCTCATGCAATTATTGGTAGTTTCGGTTTATACAGAATGAGAGTTAGAGAAACTGTGGAAAATCCAGATTCAACATTTACACCTGTCCCAGCTACTATAACACCAGCTGGATTGGAATTAGATCCTGATGCAAAACCAATTGAAGAACCAAATTATCAACAAAATAATTAATTTTTATTGTTTAATCTATCTATATAGCTAGACATTTTTGATAGAACTTGTTTTTTTGTTAGCTGATCTGATCTAATCAAAATAGAATCTTTAACTCTAATTAGTGGACTGTGCTTTCTATTTTTGTCGGTTAAAGTACGTTTTTTTAAAGACTTTTTTACCTCTTTTAATGGTAATTTCTTTTTAACATCTAACCATCTTCTATAACTTGCGACATCTAAACTACATTTAAAATAAAATGCTAAATCATACTTAGGGTTTTTTGATAATATTTTACTGGCAATGTCTCTTCCTTCAACACATATTCTTTTATTTTTTCTAATTATGGAAATTTGTACTTTGTTAACAATTTCTCTAATTTTTTTTATTTTTGCTAAACCAGCTACATGATTGCTGATTTGCTCTGAATGTAAATTTTGTTTTGAGATTTTTTTATAAGAAATATTTTTAAATTTATTTTTAACAAAAGTAATTTGATTTTTAGGTTTGTGACTGATTATTAGCTTGCTAGCATACCTGTATAAAAGTCCTGAATTTATTAGAAGTAATTTGTATTTTTTAGATATAAGTTTAGCAGCTGTACTTTTGCCACTTGCTGACTCCCCATCACAAGCAATGATTAGTTTTTTTTGTCTGTACATTTAATCTTATGCATATATAGAATTTGATAAGACTTGTCTAATCTAACAAATATATTTTATCCCCTAAACTAATTTTTGAAGACGATAATATTTGACATCTAAGTCCACCTTTTCTCATAAATTCTTTAAGAATATTTTTTTGATCAAGCATTTCAGTCAAATGTCGACACGGACGACATAATTCAATTCCCTCTAATTCAACATTTCCTATTTTTAATTTTTTTCCAATTAAATTATTCAATTGAATACCTTTTGTAACAATATTCCGTCTAAAATCGATGTAAGCTATATTTAGACCAAATTTTATATTATATTCATCAATATTCTCAGACTCTATTAAAGATAATTGATTATAAGGATCATTAAAATTATTGAAATGTCGATCACCTACTATTCCTTTGTTTGCTAAAACCTCAATTGAATTTACTTCCTTGATTGGTTGATTGTTGTTAGCAGTAATTCCTAATTTAAATACTTCGGCCATAAATTATTGAAGAAATAGTTGAGCTCATATAATCTTTTCAAAATAATATGACTTATCTATCATCAAATCAACTTAAACAGTATGAGAATGAAGGTTACATATCCCCTATTGAAGTTTTGTCTAGTAGTGAAGCATTGGAAGCAAAAGAAGAAATAGAATTGATTGAAAAAAAAATGCCAAATGAAATAGATAAATCGGGAAGATATAATGTTCATTTAATTTCACCAAAACTTGATTCGATTGTTCATAATTCAAAAATTTTAGATGCAGTAGAAAGTATTATTGGAAAAAACATCTTAGTTTGCAGCACTACTTTATTCATTAAAAACCCTAACGAACAAGGTTTTGTAAGCTATCATCAAGATGCAAAGTACATAGGGTTAGAACCACACAATTGGGTTACAGCATGGGTAGCATTAACTGACTCTAATGAAAACAACGGATGTATGAAAATTTGGCCTAAATCACATTTAAATATTAAAGATCACAATGAAAAATTTAACGAAGGTAACTTACTTACTCGAGGACAAACAGTAGAGAATGTGCCTGAAGACGAAGTTAAATATATAGAACTAAAAGCTGGTCAAATGTCTTTACATCATCCAAGAGTAGTACACGGATCAGGAATAAATAAGAGTAATGATAGAAGAATAGGATTTGTTATCCAAAGTTATATAAACACAAATGTAAAACAAATCTTAGGTAAAAATAGTGTTCAAGTTGCAAGAGGAGAAGATAAATATAATCATCATGAAATTATAAATAGAACTAATGCTTTAATGAGTGAAGAAAGTATTTTACTTCGAAAAAAAGAAAATGATTACTTGCAAGAAATTTTTTATAAAGGTGCAAAACAAAAGGGATCTTATTAATTGTTAAATATGGGAGATTTAAATAAAGCACCAAATGATTTTTTTGATAATTGGAACAAGATCCAATCAATGTCATATAAAAATGTCATTGAACTACTTGTGAAGCGAAGTAGTGAAAAAAAGATATTAGCTTTAATTCAATTTGAATTAGATCAATTTCCAGAAAATGTTCGAAAGGATTTAGCTATTTCTGAAACAAGTTCTTTCTATCAAGAAATATCTAATCTTTTCAGAGATTCTAAATGGTGGTCAACCGCAACAGTAACAGATGCTTGTAAATATTATTTAAACTGCTCAAGAAATAATATTTCTTATTTTGAAAATTATATAGAGGCAGATAGTAATTTGTCCCAAATTCAAAAAAATGAGATATTTGCATTGTATCAATTGTGTACATTATTTGTTTCTTGGAATGCTATTAAAGAAAAAAAGATAAGAGAAGTTATAGATATAAAAAAAAGTTTATTTTTTAGGTAAGATTGATCAATACGAACAAAGATTAAAACAAAGAGAATTTAAACAATTAGAAGTAGATAATAACGAAAATAATATAAATAGAGATT
>CACGGJ010000019.1 GCA_902572515.1 uncultured Pelagibacteraceae bacterium
CAATGGAAGCATTGATGGTGAGGGAAAACATGACGATTTGATTGAAACTTCAGGTGTATATAAAAATTTTTATCAAAAACAGATAAAAAAAAGTTAATGATAATTCTATACAGGATTTTAATAAATTTAGTTTTTATTCTATCTCCATTTATTTTAATTTATAGGCTCTTAAAAAAAAAAGAACATTATGAAAGATTTAAAGAAAAATTTTGTTTTTTTTCCAAAAAAAGAAGTCAAGGTCAAATATTTTGGTTTCATGGGGCAAGTGTAGGAGAATTACAAAGCATAATTCCTTTAGTTGAAAAACTTGAGAAAGAAAAAAAGATTAATCAAATATTAATTACAACAAATACTCTAAGTTCATCAAAAGTATTTGAAAAATTCAAATTCAAAAAAGTTATTCATCAATTTTTTCCCATTGATACAAATTATCATTCAAATAAATTTATAAAATATTGGAAGCCATCGGCTGCTTTTTTTATTGATTCAGAAATTTGGCCTAACACAATAATAAATTTAGATAAAAACAAAATACCAATTATAATTTTAAATGGCAGGATCACAAAAAAAACTTTTAGAAAATGGAAATATTTTCCAAAATCTTCGAATTATATTTTTAATAAAATTAAATTATGCTTATCTTCAAGCAAAACATCTTATCATTATTTGAAAAAACTAGGTGTTAAAAATTTAAAATATTTAGGTAATTTAAAATTTTCACAATCTGAAAGAGAGAGAATAATTAGAATTCAACGCCTGAAAAAAGCTATAAGTAATAAAAAAATTTGGTGTGCATCTAGTACACACTATAATGAAGAGAAATTTTGTGGACTAGTTCATAATAAACTTAAAAAAAAATACAAAAATCTTCTTACAATTATTATTCCTAGACATATTGAAAGAACACAATCCATCAAAGAGGAATTGATTAAATTAAATTTGAATGTTGATACCCATGAATCTAAAACAAAAATAAATGAAAATCTTGATGTTTATATTGTAGATTCATATGGCAAAACAAAATCTGTCTATAATATTTGTAAAACAGTATTTTTAGGTGGATCGTTAATTAATCATGGCGGTCAGAATCCTCTAGAAGCAACAAGATATGGGTGCAATATTTTACATGGACCAAATATTGAAAATTTTAAGGAAATTTATAATTACTTAGGTAAACTTAAGGTATCATTAAAAATCAATAATTATTCTCAATTATCAACAAAACTCATTAGCCTCTTATCAAAAAAACATAAGTCAAATTTAATTCAAAATAAACTTAATAAAATTGGAGATAAAATTTTAAGTGATATTTATAATGAGGTTTATAAATTCATACAAAAATGATGCTTAAAAAACCAAAGTTTTGGGACTATAAAAATATATCAATATTCTCAATTCTACTTTTACCATTCTCTGTTACATACATGTTTTTATTCTGGACATTTAAATTTTATAAGTCTTTTAAAAAACACAGAAAAGCAAATATACCTATAATATGTGTTGGCAATATTTATTTAGGTGGCACAGGAAAAACACCGCTAGTTAAAGAAATTTTTTATATAATAAGATCATTTGGTAAAAATCCTGCATTCATAAAAAAATATTACAAGTACCTATCTGATGAAATTAAAATGTTAGAAAATTTAGGAACCGTTTTTTCAAGTAATATAAGAAGTCAAAGTATTTTTTTAGCTGAAGCTAACAATCATGATGTCGCATTAGTTGATGATGGTTTTCAAGATTTTTCAATAAAACCAAATTTTTCAATTTTGTGCTTTAATTCTAAACAAATGATAGGTAATGGACTAATAATCCCAGCTGGTCCATTAAGGGAGAGCCTGAGAGCAATTAAAAGAGCAGATTGCATAATTATTAATGGTAATAAAAACCTAGAATTCGAAAATAAAATTTTTGAAATAACAAAAAATAGTAACTTTAATTTATTTTACTCAAAATATAAAATTAAAAACATTGATAAGTTTAAAAATAAAAAAATAACAGCTTTTGCAGGAATTGGAAATCCTTCAAATTTCTTTGAACTTTTAAAGGAAAACAAACTAGATATTATTAAAACCTTTGCCTTCCCAGACCATCACAATTATTCTAAGAAAGATTTTGAAATTATAAAACAGGAAAAAATAAATACATTACTTACGACTGAAAAAGATTTTTACAGAATGACTGATGAGCAAAAAAAAAATTGTGATTATGTTGAGATAGAATTAGAAATTGAAAATAAAGAAGAATTTGAAAGATTAATTAAAAATTATTTATGAAAATAGTAAAATATTTTTTAGAATTCTTTTTTATAAGTATCTTTTTTTTTATTTTTAAAATTATTGGATACAAAAACGCTTCAAATTTAGGAGAAAAAATTGGAAAAATTTTTGGTCCTTTGTTTCGTTCGAGTTTAAAAGTTAAAAAAAATTTGGAAAATTCAAATATTGGTAACTCAAATGAAGAAAGAGAGAGAATAGTTAAAAACATGTGGGGAAATTATGGAAGAATTTTTGCAGATTACATGTATATAAAAAATTTTAGAAATGAAAATCTTTTTAAAAATATTGAAGTAGTTGGTGAAAATATTCTAGGGGAGATTAAAAATGAAAAAGAACCAGTCATATTTATTTCCGGACACTTTAATAATTTTGAATTAATGGCATTGTATTTAGAAAAATCAGGAGTTGATTTAGCAGCTATATATAGACCTTTAAATAATAAATTTTTAAATCCTTTAATGGAAAAAATAAGAATTCAATATATTTGTAAAAAACAAATTAAGAAGGGTATTTCTGGTACAAAAGAAATTTTAAAACATTTTAGAAATGGCACTTCAATTGCATTAATGATTGACCAAAGAGTTTCGGAGGGTATTAAAAGTAAATTTTTTAATAACGAAGCGCTTACAACAACAATACCTGCTCAATTTGTAAAAAAATTCAAATGCAAGATTGTTCCGGTTTACATAGAAAGAAAAAATAAAAATCAATTTATACTAGAAATTTTAAGACCAATTAGCTTTTCAAAAGATGAAAATATAGAGTCAATCACAATGAATTTGAATAAAGTTTTAGAGGAATTAATAAGAAGAAAGCCCGACCAATGGATTTGGACACACAATAGATGGAAACAATAATTACTCAGTTTCTTTTTTTTGATGCTTCAACGTAAGAGAAGTATGGTTCTTGTAGCTCTACATTCCAATAATTTAGTTCATCTAGTGAAATTTTTTTTCCACTTACAGAACAAATTACATAATCGCCACTCTCAATAATTTCAAATTTATTTGGCAAATATTTTATTTTTGCTAATTTTTTATACATAATTAGTTTATATATTAATATATGAATGTACTAATAATTGGAAGTGGTGGAAGAGAACATGCTATATGTGTTTCTTGCAAAAAATCAACTGAAGTAAACCAAATATTTTGTATGCCAGGAAATGCTGGCACTGAGCAAATATCTAAAAATGTTTTAATAGATTTAGACAATTTTAAGGAGATAGTTAAATTTGTAAAAAATAATAAAATTGATTTAGTTATTATAGGCCCAGAAAAACCTCTCGTAGATGGAATTGTAGACTTTCTAGAAAGAAATAAAATTAAGGTCTTTGGGCCAAATAAGATAGCTTCAAAACTTGAGGGCTCTAAAATTTTTACAAAAAAATTATGTCAGAAATATAAAATTCCAACAGCAAATTTTGGAATATTTAATACTTCTCAAGATGCAAATGATTTTATTGAAAATTGTAAACTTCCTATTGTTGTTAAAGCAGATGGGTTAGCTTCAGGCAAAGGAGTTTATATTTGTAATAAAAAAGAAGAGGCATTAATTGCGATTAAAGAAATCTTTAATGGAAAATTTGGATCAGCGAAAGAAATATTAATTGAAGAATTTCTAAATGGTGAAGAAATGAGTTTTTTTATAATTTCAGATGGAAAGACATATTTTCCTTTTGGCACCGCACAAGATCATAAGAGAGTCTTGGAAGGGGATAAAGGTAAAAATACTGGAGGTATGGGCGCTTACTCTCCTTCTAGGTTGGAAAATGAGAAACTTAACAATAAAATTTTAAATAAAATTATCAAACCTACATTAAAAGGACTGGAGGATTTAAATACAAATTTCAAAGGATTTCTTTATGCGGGTCTAATGATTGTTGAAAATGAACCTTTTTTAATTGAATATAATGTGAGAATGGGAGATCCAGAATGTCAAACTATATTACCTAAACTTAAAACTGATTTTTTAAAATTAATAAAGGCCTGTGTTAATAATAATTTAAATTCAATAAATCTAGAATGGCATGATGATAAAAGTTTGTGTATTGTACTTTGTTCAAAGGGCTATCCTGATGAATATAAAAATAATTTAGAAATTAAAAACATGGAAAATATAAAATTAAATCAAAACGAATTCATTTTTCATGCGGGAACAAAAAAAGAAAAAGATAAAATTCTATCAAATGGTGGACGAGTACTTAACTTTGTTGTCAGATCAGACAGTTTTAAAAATAATAGAGGAAAAGCAATTAATCTTATCAATCAGATAAATTGGGGAAATGGATTTTTTAGAGGAGATATTGGGTATAAAGTTATTGATTGATGAGAATAATTGGCGGAAAGAATAAAGGAAAAAAAATCTTCTTACCAGTTGATAAGAATACAAGGCCACTAAGGGATATGGTTAAAGAATCTATTTTTAACCTAATTGAACACTCAAATAAATTTAACATTTCTATTTCAAATTCTGTTGTTCTAGATTTATTTTCTGGATCAGGATCTTTTGGCCTGGAATGTCTTTCTAGAGGTGCAAAATTTATTACATTTGTTGAAAATTATGTTCACGCCTTAGAAATATTGAAAAAAAATATATCTATGATGAATGCAATGTCTCTTTCGGAGATAATTGAAAATAATTGTTTTGAATTAATTAATGATAAAAAAATATTTTCAAATACATTTGATATTATATTTTTGGATCCACCTTATAAATATAAAAATATAAACTTTTTGATCGAACAAATAATTGAAAAAAAAATTCTAAAAAAAACAGGCATTATATTGATTCATAGACATAAAAATGATGATATTGAAATAACATCTAAACTAAATATTTTAGATTCTAGAAAATATGGAATATCAAAAATAATTATTGGAAATTAATTTTTAATTAATCTTTTTTTAGTCTCTTTTTTGATGAGTTCTACAGACGGTTGATTATAAGGATTTATTTTTAGAGCTTTTCCCAATAAAATTGTTTCAAGTATAAAGTAAGTAAACAATGTTCCAAGCGTGCTTTCATCTCTCTTTTCAATTACAAAACTACGGAAAGGAATATTTTTTTTTTTAAATACATTTTGTGTTGCAAGAAATTGCTCATATAAAACGTTTTGTAAGTTTTTATTTTTTAGATAAATACGAGATTCTAGTAATCCTTGACTTTTAATTTTCTGGGAAAATATCTCTTTAGTAAAAAAAAAAGTATAAAAATTATTTTTAGCTCCATCCAAATAAAATTGCATTAAACTATGATTGTCTTGAGGCATTTTTGAAACCACAGGGAAAATTCCTTTATTTTTTTTTCCTAAGCTTTCAGCAATTAATTGTTGATACCAATAAAATAAATCTGATGAATGTTCGTCATAATTTAAAATTACAGAATTTGATTTATTTTTTTTAGTCAAACTTATTGTATTTGAAACACTATTAACAATTGAATTCAAAAAAAAATTATTTTTAATTAATTGATTAAATTTTCTAAATTTATCTACTTTCAAACCCATTAATATTGCAGGAAGCATTCCAACCTCTGATAAAACTGAATACCGGCCACCAATAAAGTTATTGTGATCAATCACCTCTGATTTTAATTTTGTAGCCAAAGATCTAAGATAACTTTTATTATTTTCAGTGATAAAAATATTTTTAACTTTTTTATTTACAATTACATTTGAATTTACAATTGTTTCTAAAGTGTTTCCAGATTTGGAGATAATTAAATTTAATTTACTTTTTTTCTTTATCTCTTTAATTTTAGTGTTTTCAAAATTATCAAGAAAAAAAAAATTTTTTTTTATTTTGTTTCTTAAAAAACTATAAATACTTTTAGATCCCATAATAGAACCACCCATTCCCACAAGAGTGATATTGGTTAAATTTCTATATTTTTGAATTTTTTTTATATTCCATGAATCTTTGTATGTTTTCTTTAAAGACTTAATAATATGATTGTCTTCTAAAATTAATTTATTTAATAAACTTTTTATTTTTTTTGACGGTTTTGTTTTGTAAAAATTTTTAATTTTAATATTTTCAATTTGAGTCATTTTTTTTGATATTTTTTAATATCAATTCCTCTGTTGATTTAGTGCTTGTTTTCTCTTCTTGATTATTATTTTTTGTATTGTTGCTTAAAATTTTTTCCTCAAAAGATTTATTGCTTTGATCAGATATTTCTGTCTTTCCTGGCTCTGGAAGTTCCTTAAAATTTGGTGGCAAAACTAAAGGGTTTTTCTTTTCTACTAAAAATTCATCTCCTGTATTACCTTTTTTCAACTTAAACCCTTCAGAAACTGAACCACAGCTTTGTAAAAAACTAAATATTAAAATAATTAAAATATATTTTTTCATTAAATTTTTTTATTTTTTAAAAATATTTCAACATATATTAACAGTATTACACCTGAAGTTATAAATATATCAGCAACATTAAATATAAACCAATGAAAATTTTGATAATGAATATCTATAAAGTCTGGTACAGCTGAATAAAGAAATCTATCAAAAACATTACCTAGTGCTCCTGCTAGTATTATTAAAAAACTATATTTTTCAATTCCTTTAGTTTTTCTAATAAAAAAAATTAATATTAATATAATTACAATTATAAACCCTGTTATCAAATTATAAAAAAATTTATCATCGAATGCAAATAACCCAAAAGCAACTCCTTCATTCCAAATTAGCTGAATATTAATAAATTTAGAGGTAATAATTTCAGAATTTAATAGTGTACCATCTAAATGAATTACATATAGTTTAGATATTCTATCAACTAAAAAAATTATAAAAACAATCAAAATATCTGAGCTAAAAAACTTTTTTAAATTCATTAAGAACGATTTGGACAAGTAGGTCTTTCACAAGCTACTTCTTTTATCTTCCAACAAGTAGAGCATTTGGATCCTTTTGCTTTGCTTGTAGTTACAATTATTTCTTCATTATTATTGAAAATTACTTCTGCTTTTGAAGTAATACAAAATTCAGAAAAATCTATATTGTTTACAACATCTTTAAATTTTTCATTTAATTCAATTTTTAATTCTGCTTCAAGACTGGATCCAATTTCTTTTACAGATCTTTTTTCTTCAATACTAATATTACAAATATTTCTGATCCTTATTAATTCTATCCATTTTTTGTTTAATTTTTTATTATCAAATTTTAATGGATATTTCTTAAATTTTTCAAGATGAATGCTTTTGTTATTTTCTAATAACAATTTATAAATTTCCTCAGTTGTAAATGACAAAATGGGAGCAAACCATCTAAGTAATGAGTCTAGAATTACATTCAACAAAACAATTGTTGATTTTCTTTTTTGTGAATCTATAGGATCGCAATAAAGAGTATCTTTTCTAATATCAAAATAAAAAGCAGAAAGATCGACGGTACAAAAGTTTAATAATTCTTTATACAAATTATGAAAATCATAGTTTTTAAAATATTTTCCAAAATTATTATTTAAGTTATAAATTTTATGAAGCATAAATTGCTCTAGTTCTGGCAATTCATTTATATTTATTTTATCTAAATCTAATATTTCAAATTTATCATTTATATTTCCTAACAAATATCTGAATGTATTCCTTATTTTTCTATATGAATCCGCATGCTGATCTAAAATAGAGTAATCAATTCTTAGATCCTCAGAATAATTTGAAGATGCCACCCAAATTCTTAAAATATCAGCACCATATTTCTTTAAAATATCTTCAGGGGCAATTACATTTCCTAAGGATTTAGACATTTTTAAGCCTTTACCATCTACAACAAATCCATGAGATAAAATAGACTCGAAAGGTGCTCTTCCTCTAGTTCCGCATGATTCTAATAAAGACGAATGAAACCACCCTCTGTGCTGATCTGAACCTTCTAAATACATTGATGCTGGCCATTTTAAATCATCTCTTTTTTCCAAAACAAATGAATGAGTTGAACCACTATCAAACCAAACCTCAACGATATCACTTAATTTTTCATAATCTTCAGCTTTATATTTTTTACCTAAAAATCTTTGAGGATCGTCTGAAAACCAACAATCCGAACCTTCTTTTTCATAAATAGTAGCAATATTTTCGGTAACCTCATCATCAACTAATATTTCATTTGTTTTTTTATTTACAAAAATTGGAAGAGGCACTCCCCAAACTCTTTGTCTAGAAACACACCAATCAGGCCTTGTTTCTATCATTGATTTTAATCTTTCTTTACCTTTGCTTGGATAAAAAGTTGTTTCATCAATAGCCTTTAATGCTTTATCTCTTAACTTATGACTTTCCATAGAAATAAACCATTGTGGTGTAGCTCTATGTACAAGTGGTGCTTTTGATCTCCATGAATGTGGATAAGAATGAACTAGCTCACCATTGAATAGTAAATTTTTTTGTTCTTTTAGCTTTTCAATTACAACAGGATTTGCTTTAAAAATATGTATACCTTCAAACAATTTCACATTGTTTGTATACTTCCCATCTCCATCTACAGTTTCAATTGCTTTGATTCCATTATTTAAACATAAATTAAAATCATCAGGTCCATGACTAGGTGCGCAGTGAACTATTCCAGTTCCTTGTTCAATTGTTACAAATCTAGCTTCAAGCATTGGGATATCATGATCATAACCAAGATTTAAAAAAGGATGACTACAAATAGTGTTATTAAATTCTTTTCCTTTAAAGGTATAAATTTTTTTATAATTAATTAGTTCACACTCTTTAACAACCGATTCTAGTAAAGCATCTGCAATAACGATTTTTCTATTCTTAAAATCACCTTCATCATTAATTTCTAATATTATATAATCAAGAGACTCGTTGTATGCTAAAGCTTTATTGGCAGGTATTGTCCAAGGAGTTGTTGTCCAAATAACTATTTCACTTCCGACTAAATCTTTTAAATTAGATGATTTAACTTTAAACGAAGTGTAAATTGTATCTGATTTATGATCTTGATATTCTACCTCAGCATCTGCAAGCGCGGTTTTTTCAACTGTTGACCATAACACAGGTTTAAAACCTTTATATAAGCTTCCTTCTTTTAAAAATTTACCAAGCTCCCTAACTATTTGAGCTTCTGCATTAAAACTCATTGTTGAGTAGTAATTTTCCCAATCCCCTACAACACCCAACCTTTTAAATTGACTTTTGTGAACCTCAATCCACTTCTCAGCAAATGTTCTGCATTCTTTTCTAAACTCAACAATTGGAACTTCGTTTTTGTTTTTTTTATTTTTTTTATATTGTTCTTCAATTTTCCATTCAATTGGCAAGCCATGACAGTCCCAGCCTGGAACATAAATAGAGTCTTTTCCATCCATTTGATGAAATTTTACAATTATATCTTTAAGAATTTTATTCAGAGCTGTTCCCATGTGAATATTTCCATTTGCATAAGGAGGACCATCATGTAAAATGAATTTTTCTCTTCCCTTACTTTCATTTCTTAGTTCATCGTAAAGATTTATTTTTTTCCAATATTCAAGAATTTCTGGTTCTCTAGTAGGCAGGTTAGCTTTCATAGAAAAAGCTGTTTTTGGTAGATTTATTTGTGATTTAGTCATTTAGTCTTTTTTGCAATATTTAAATCTTTTTTAATTTGAGCTCTTAATTGATTAACATTATAAAATTTTTTTTCTTTTCTTATAAACTTTAAAAACTCTACTGATAAAAGTTTATTATAAAGATTTCCAGAAAAATTAAATAAATGAACTTCTAATAATAATTTTTTTTCATTAAATGTTGGTCTGTATCCAAGATTAGCAATTCCTTTAAGATATTTGTTGCTATTTTTTCTCAAAACCTTGACGGCATAAACGCCTGGTTTTGCTAAAACATAATCACCGATGTCTATGTTGCAGGTTGGAAAACCAATTTTTTTTCCTACTTGTCTTCCCTTTTTAACCACTCCTTGTATCACCCAGTTTCTTTTTAAAAGATTATTAGCTTTATCCAAAAGACCTTTTTCTAAAAAATTTCTTATTAAAGATGATGATACTATCTTTTTATTTTTAATTAATGGTTCAGGTTTAACAACTTTATAATTAAACAATTGTTCGTATTTTTTTAATAATTTAACATTTCCCTCTCTTTTATTTCCAAATCTAAAATTATTGCTTACAAAAATAAATTTAGAAGCTAGTTTTTTATTTAAAATTTGAGAAATAAAGTTTAACGCTTTAGTTTTTGAAAATTTTTTATCAAATTTTTTTGTAATTACAAAATCTACTTTTAAATTACTTAGTAACTTAATTTTTTGATTAATATTAGAAAGCCGAAAATTTTTTAATTTTTTATTAAAAAACATTTTTGGCATTGGATCAAAATTTACTACACCAATTTTTAAATTATATTTTTTCTTGTATGACTGTGCTAATTGAAATAATTTTTGATGTCCCAAATGTAAACCATCAAAATTACCTATTAAAATAATTGATCCTCTGTGTAATTTTTTAATATTAAAATTTGAATAATGTTTTACCATTTTAAATCTGATTGAATAAAATTAACTATTGCTTCATACTCTTTTGAAACATCTTGGATACCTTTATTTTTTATTTCATTTCTATGTATTCCGTTACTAATTAATAAAGAGTCATAATTTAAAAGATTTGCACCCTTGATATCAGTATTTAAATTATCGCCTATTGCTAATATTTTTTTATTTTTATTGTCAATTGACTGATTGTAAACCTCTGGATGTGGTTTTCCAAAATATACTACTTCCCCACCCATTTTTTCAAAAACCATTGCGACAGAACCCGCGCACAACTCTCTAACTTCACCACGATCAACGATTAAATCTGGATTTGTACAAATCATTTTTTTGGCAATATGTTTTTCAAGCAAATCTTTATAAAATTTTAAATCCTTATCATGATTATCAAATAAACCTGTACATAATAAATATTCACTATCACTAATATTTTCACACTTATTTTTCTCAAATAAATAAAATAAATCAAAATCTCTGGGTGGACCAATATGGTAAAACTTTTTCGATAAGTAAGATGTTTTCAAATAATTCAATGCTGCCTCTCCTGATGTAAATACGTGATCTCTGAGTACTTTATCCATGCCCATCTTTTCTAAAAAATTTTGAACAGTTTTATTTGGTCTTGGAGCATTTGTTAAAAGTACTAACATTTTCTTTTTTTTTAAAAGTTCATTTAAAACAGCTATTGCTTTTTCGTGAAGATTAAGCCCATTATGAACAACGCCCCATAAGTCTATGTAAAAAAGATCATAATTATCAGCAATTGATTGTAAGCCATTTAAATCTAAATTTTTGGTCATATTTTAAGGTATAAACCATAAAAACCCGAATTTACTAGCAATATTAATATCCTAAAGATTTCTGATCTTGAAATAGGCGGTGAAATATCTATATGAAGCTCATATTTATAAAGATTTATTAAGGAGAATTTATGAAGTTTAAACCGTTACATGACAGAGTTTTAATCGAAGTATTAGATGGCAGTGAAAAAACTGCTGGAGGAATAATTATCCCTGACACAGCTCAAGAAAAACCTCAAGAAGGCAAAGTTGTTGCTGTAGGTGGTGGTGCAAAAACTGAAGATGGAAAAATAATTCCAATGGATGTTAAAGTTGGTGATAAAGTTTTATTTGGCAAATGGTCAGGAACTGAAGTCAAAATTAATGGCAAAGAATACAGCATAATGAAAGAGTCTGACATTATGGGTATTTCAGGTAAATAATTTAATTTAAAGGAGAAAAATAATGGCAAAAGTTGTTAAATTTGATGCTGAAGCAAGAGCGGCAATGATAAGAGGTGTAAATATCTTAGCTGACACTGTTAAAGTAACTTTAGGACCAAAAGGAAGAAATGTCGTAATGGATAAATCTTATGGTGCACCTAGAATTACTAAAGATGGTGTGTCTGTAGCTAAAGAAATAGACCTTGAAGATAAATTTGAAAATATGGGTGCACAAATGGTTAAAGAAGTTGCTAGCAAAACTAACGATGAAGCTGGTGATGGAACTACTACTGCAACCATACTTGCGCAAGCAATTGTCAAAGAAGGTGTAAAATATGTAACAGCTGGAATGAATCCTATGGATGTAAAAAGAGGAATCGATGCTGCTGTAGAAACAGTAAAAGAAAGCCTTGTTGCATCTGCAAAAAAAGTAAAAGACAGTGATGAAATTGCTCAAGTAGGAACGATTTCTGCAAATGGTGATAAAGAAATTGGAACGATGATTGCAAAAGCAATGCAAAAAGTTGGAAACGAGGGAGTTATTACTGTTGAAGAAAACAAAGGTATCGAAACAGAATTAGATGTAGTTGAAGGTATGCAGTTTGATAGAGGATATCTATCACCATATTTTATCACTAACAGTGATAAAATGACTACAGAGTTAGATAATCCTTTTATTTTATTGCATGAAAAGAAACTAACTAATTTACAGCCAATGGTTCCTCTTTTAGAAGCTGTTGTTCAAGCTGGTAGACCATTAATGATTATTTCTGAAGATGTTGAAGGTGAAGCTTTAGCTACTTTAGTTGTAAACAAACTTAGAGGTGGTTTAAAGGTTGTGGCAGTTAAAGCTCCAGGATTTGGTGATAGAAGAAAAGCTATGCTTGAAGATATTGCTATTTTAACAGGTGGTCAGGTTATATCTGAAGACTTAGGTATAAAACTTGAAAACGTTAAACTCGATGATCTTGGATCTTGTAAAAAAATAAAAGTAGATAAAGATAATAGTACTATCGTAAACGGTAGTGGTAAAAAATCTGATATCGAAGCTAGATGTGCGTCAATCAAACAACAAGTTGAGGAAACTACTTCTGATTATGACAGAGAAAAACTTCAAGAGAGACTAGCTAAGTTAGCTGGTGGAGTTGCAGTAATCAAAGTTGGTGGTGCAACTGAAGTTGAAGTCAAAGAAAGAAAAGACAGAGTTGAAGATGCTTTAAATGCTACTAGAGCTGCCGTTGAAGAAGGTATTGTAACTGGTGGTGGATGTGCTCTGCTTTATGCTGCTCAAGAACTTGATAAAGTTAAAGCAAAAGGTGATGACCAAAAAGCTGGTGTTGACCTTGTGAGAAAAGCATTGGAAGCTCCAATTAGACAAATTACTAAAAATGCTGGTGTAGATGGTTCAGTGGTAGTTGGTAAATTACTAGAGCAGAAGAAAAAAACTAACGGTTACGATGCTCAAAACGAGGAGTATTGTGATATGTTTGCAAAAGGTATCATAGACCCAGTTAAAGTTGTGAGAACTGCTCTACAAGATGCTGCTTCAATTGCTGGATTATTAGTAACTACAGAAGCAATGATTGCTGACAAACCAGAGGAAAAAGATGCTGCTGGCGGAATGCCTGGTGGTATGCCTGGTGGTATGGGCGGCATGGGTGGAATGGGTGGAATGGGAATGTAATCCCTCATTTTCTAAAATAAAATTTAAAAGGCCATCTCAAGATGGCCTTTTTTTTATGTAAAATTTAATAATGTCAAAAAGATATAGTGGGAAATCATTTAAAGACTCTAGTGTTAAAAAAAAACCTAAATTGAGCTTTAAAGAAAAAAGAAAACTTAAAAAAGATAAGCAAAAAAAGACAAATTAATCCTGAATTTTGAAAATTATTCAAGCCAGTTATGAGTTTTTTTGAGTTTTAATATCCTTTTAAATATGTATAAGAGCCAGAATTTATGAGCAATAATATCAGAAACATCACAATCATAGCCCATGTTGATCATGGCAAAACCACTCTAATTGATAATTTAATGAAACAAAGTGGTTCATTTAGAGATAATGAAGTTGTTGATGAAAGATTAATGGACTCAGGTGAGCTTGAAAAAGAAAGAGGAATTACAATTTTAGCTAAACCTGCTTCAATCAATTGGAACAAATCAAGAATAAATATAATCGATACTCCAGGCCACAGAGATTTTGCTGCAGAAGTTGAAAGAGTTTTAAGTATGGCAGACGGAGCACTGTTATTAATTGACTCAGCAGAAGGTGTTATGCCTCAGACAAAATTTGTATTATCAAAAGCACTTAAACAAGGATTAAAGCCAATTGTTGTAATAAACAAACTAGACAAAGCTGATCAAAGAGCTAATGAAGTTTTAGATGAAACATTTGATTTATTTGTAAGCTTAGATGCAAATGAAGAACAATTAGATTTTCCAGTTCTCTATGCAAGTGGAAGATCGGGTTGGGCTGATCATGAAGTTGATGGTCCAAGAGAAAATTTAAATCCTTTGTTAAATTTGATTGTTGATCATGTAAAACCTGCTGAACTTGATAAAACTAAACCTTTTGCAATGTTGTCAACGCTACTTTATGCAGATAGTTTTTTAGGAAGAAGTTTAGTTGGAAGAATTACACAAGGTACCGCGAAAGCTAATCAATCCATAAAAGCAATCAATTTAAATGGTGAAAAAGTTGATGAAGGAAAGTTAACAAAAATTTTTAGATATGAAGGAACAAAAAAAGTTCCTATAGATGTTGGTGAAGCTGGAGATATTGTAGTTGTTGCTGGATTAGAAAAAGCAAATGTTGCTGATACAATATGTGACTTGGAGGTTACTGAGCCTATCCCTGCTACTCCCATAGATCCTCCCACAATGTCAATTACAATTACTGTAAACACTTCTCCTTTAGCTGGAACTGAGGGTAAAAAATTAACCAGCACGCAAATTAGAGATAGATTAGTTCAAGAAGCTCAAAATAACGTTGGAATTACATTTTCTGAAAACGAGGGAAAAGACTCTTTTGTTGTTAGTGGTAGAGGTGAGTTAATGTTGGAAATTCTTTTAACTCAAATGCGAAGAGAAGGTTTTGAAATGACAGTAAGTCCTCCAAAAGTTCTATATAAAACTGATGAAAGTGGAAATAAACTTGAGCCAGTTGAGGAAATTACTATGGATCTTGATGAAGAACATTCATCAAAAGTGATAGATTCTATGAACAGAAGAAAAGGTAAACTTATAGAATTAAAAGATACTGGAACTAATAAAAAAAGATTAATTTTTCATGCACCTACTAGAGGCTTAATGGGGTACACAAGTAGGTTTCTTACACTTACAAAAGGAAATGGAGTGATCAACAGAATATTCCATAGCTATGGTCCTTTTGAAGGAGAAATGGAAGGTAGAAGAAATGGAGCCTTAATCTCCATGGAACAAGGAAAAGCTGTTGCATTCGCGATATTTAACCTACAAGCAAGAGGAGAGATGTTTGTAACTCATAATGATGCTGTTTATCCTGGAATGATAGTTGGTCTTTCACCTAAACCAGGTGATATGATTATTAATGTAATGAAGGGTAAAAAATTGACCAATATGAGAACTCAAGGTACTGATGAAAATGTTGTGCTCACACCCGTCAGATCAATGTCTATTGCCGAACAATTAAGTATGCTAAATACTGATGAAGCTTTAGAGATAACTCCAGACTCTTGTAGATTGAGAAAAGCAATTCTAGATCCACACGAAAGAAAAAAAAGCGAAAAAGCTATAGCTGCAGCTTAATCAAAAGTTTTATCAACTAAATAAAGTCCTAAGGCAACGCAAGGACCTATGCCAAATGCAAACAATAAAGTTCCAATCCCTACTGTTCCTCCTAAATACCATCCAATACTAACAACTGAAATTTCTAATGTTCCTCGTACAACAGCTATAGGAAAATTAGTTAATTTTTGTAATCCTATCATAAGCCCATCTCTAGGACCGGCTCCTAAATTTGATACCAAATAAATACCACCACCTATTCCAACCATGATAACAGAAATTACAGCTAATAATAATTGATGAATATAATTTGATGGAGTTGGAACATACTTGATACAAAGATCAATCATAATTGCAATAATCAAAGCATTAAATATTGTACCCATCCCTGGTTTTTGACCAAGAGGGATCCATAAAATTAAAACAGCAATACTTATTAATAATGTAATAGTTCCAATACTTAAATTAACATTTAAAGAAATACCTTGGGCTAGAACACTCCAAGGAGAGGCTCCTGTGAATGAGACAATTAACA
>CACGGJ010000020.1 GCA_902572515.1 uncultured Pelagibacteraceae bacterium
TTTAGAAAGACCTTTTTTTAATTTTTTTTTCTTTTTTTTCATTTTAAGGGAGTTAGTTTCTACCAATTATTTATTGATAAATATAGTCTCTTGTAACAGGCGTAGAAGAATAATTCTTTGTTAATTGAAATTGGTATACAACTTGATCACCCCATTTGAATGCCATCTCACAACCAGCAAGATAAAATTCCCACATTCTAAAAAATCTTTCATCAAACATATCAATTATTTTTTCTTTGTTTCGAATACAATTTTCTTTCCAATGTCTTAGTGTATGTGAGTAATGAAGTCTCAAAACCTCAATATCTGCAACGATTAAGCCTGCTTTTTCAATTGGTGTTGTTACCTCACTTAAGCTCGGAGTATAACCTCCTGGAAAAATATACTTTGTGATCCATGGATGTGGATCTCTTGGTGGATTAACTGATCCTATAGTATGAATTAATGATACTCCATCGTCTTTTAAAAGTTTTTCAACTTGTGAAAAAAATTTTCTATAAAATTTTCTCCCTACATGTTCAAACATTCCAACACTTACTATTCTATCAAATTTTTCATCGAGCTCTCTATAATCAATTAACTTAAAGTGCAATTGATTTTCTAAATTAAGTTCTTTTGCTCTTTTCTTGCAGTAATTAAATTGATTTTCTGAAAGTGTAATACCTGTTACTTCGCAGTTTGCACTTTTTGCAATATCTATTGCAAGAGAACCCCACCCACATCCAATATCTAAAACTTTTTGATTTGGCTTTATGTTAAGTTTTTTTATTATATGTTGAATTTTATTATTTTGAGCAGTTTCCAATGTATCTGTTGAATTTTTAAAATATGCACATGAATATTGTCTTTTAGGATCTAAAAATAAGTCATAAAGATCATCCGAAATATCGTAGTGATGCGAAACATTCATCTTAGATTTTTTTATAAAATTAAAATTAGTTAAATATCTATAAGAGCCTCTTAATCTGTTTATTAAATAACTGAAAAAATTTAAATCTCCTCTACCAAAATTCATTAAAGAAAGGTCTAAGAAATCAGTAAGTGTTCCATTTTCTATAATTATTTCCCCATCAGTATAAGCCTCCCCAAAATACAAGTCTGGATGAAATAATAACTTATAATGAAGATTTTTATTTAATATTTTTAATTTTATAGGATTTTCACTTTTTGGGTTTCCAATAATGTAACTTTTTGAATTTGCATCAACTAATATAAATCCGTCTTTTTTAAAAACATTATTTAAAAATCTAGCTAGTTGCATCTAAGCCGCCTCTGTATTTTTTAATGAAAAATTTAATTTCTCTAAATTATTAAGTAAATCTAACTCATCTTTAGAGTTTAAAATGCTAAGTGGTGGTAAAAGATTTTTATAATATATTTCTTTTTTACTAAAGTAAGAATGTAAACCTGAAATCAAATTATATTTTTCAAATTCAGCTCTTACATCGCAAAGATTTTGGTTTACTGTCTGATCACGTCCATCATTAAAATCATCATAAACTTTTCTTGCTAGTGTAGAAGTAGCATTACATGTAGCTGTGATAATTCCAGAACAACCTAATTGAAGTCCTTTAAATAATTTAGATTCTGATCCAGGCAAAACTGAAAAATTATCAATTTTTAAATTTTCATAAAGATTGTAAGAACTATCTTTTACTCCAATAATATTTTTTGGATATTTTTTTACTAACTCTTCAACACATTCAATACTAAACTTATAACCACATAGTTTTTCAAAATTATATAGTACTATTTCACAATCAGAAATTATCTCTACTATTTTGCTATAAAATTCTATTACTTCTTTATCTCCATATTTATAGTAAGCAGGTGGCATAATTAAGAATTTATTAAAACCCAAAGATTTAGAAACTCTCATTAAATTAATTGTTTCACCTAAAGAATTTAAACCAGTGCCAATAATATACTTTTCTTTGTATTTGCTTGAAGTCAGATGATTTAACAAATTAATTTTTTCAGAGACAGGTATAAGTTGAGCTTGCCCTGTACTTCCAAATATAGCCGCTCCATGACAACCATTGTCTATAACCATTTCTGCGTGCAGAATGGTTTTTTTAATATCAAGCGTCAAATCATCATTTAAAATCGACATTGAGGCCGCATAAATGCCTTTAATTTTACTCATAATAAAAATTTATATAAAAATATTAATTAGTAAAGTTTATAAATTAACTATGAAAATATTAGCTATTCAAAACAGGATGGGCATAGGTGATACGGTAATTTTTCTACCTTTTATTAAAGCCATTTCAAAAAAATTTGGAGCACCTGTTAGTTTGTTGGTTAAAGAAAATTCAAAAGCTAAGGAGTTTTTAAATCAAACAAATTATATTGATGAAATAATCCACTTAGAAAGAGACAATAAAATAAATCAAAAACATGATGGTTTTAAAGGATTTTTCAAATTAGCAAGCGATATAAAAAAATATAATTTTGATAAAGTCTTTATATTTAATTCTTCTTTGAGATATAACTTAATTTCTAGATTAGCAGGAATTAAAGAAATATTTCAATACCCATTATTTGAAAAACAAAATCAACACATCACTGAGCCGGCTAAAGCTATAATAAAAAAATATTTAGATATCGAAATTATTGATAATCCAGAAATTCAAATTGATAATAGTTTAGTTCAAAAAACGGCAGTAAATTTTAATATTAATAATGATGAACTTAATGTTTTATTGGGTGTTGGTGGCTCAGGTCCAACAAAAAGAATACCATCAAAAACTTTTCTAGACTTAATGGAAAAAATTAGAAGCTTTTAAAAAATGTAGATTTTTTTTAGCTACAGGTAAAAATGAAGATGAACAAAAAATTTTAAGTGAATTATATAATACAAAATTTAAAGAAAAATGTGTTGCCCTAGACAATCTTAATATAAGAGAAATTTTACCTGTTATTAAAAATTGTAATGTTGCAATATGCAATGATTCAAGTTTCTCACATTTATCATCAGCATTAGGAATTAAAACAATTACACTAATGGCAGATACTCCATTAATTTATGGTTCTTACAACACAAATATGTATCCAATTATTCCTGATGGAGAAATAACAGTTTCTCACAATACGCGCGGTAAAGACAAAATTAATCCAGATAAGGTCTACGAAAAGCTATTATCAATAATTAATTAAGAAATATCTTTAAGTACTATCTCTTTAGCTTCATTAACAATAGCTGATAATCTTGAAGTTTCTGGAGAAATATCAGGGTGAATTTTTTTTTGAATTTTTTGGTAAGCCTTGTTTAGTGCTTCTTTGGTCGGTTTTTTATTAATATCTAAATTTAAAATCTTATATGCCTCAGATATTGATAATGATGAAGAGTTATTATTTTGATATTGATTAAAAGAAAATCTTCCAGAATTTCTTAAAGTTTGAATAAGCCTATAAAGAGAAAGCAATTGAATCAATGATAAACCTTTAAGTTTAACTAAAGCAAGGCTTGCAAGAGTTAATGGCAATGTGAGTAGAAATTTTCCACCAATAGCAAATAAAACTGCTAATAAAGCCAATAATAAAATTGTTATCAGCCTCACTCCTTTTGACATTTTTTTTGGAGAAATATTTGACCACCATCTTAATAAAAAATATAAGATGACTAAAATTACAAGTAGATAAATAATAATATTCATATATTTCCTTATTAGATGAAAGTACCACAACTTAAAAAAAAACTAGAGATAAAAACTTGTCACAATATTGATTGGGAAGACAATTACAGCTGGATTCATCAAGATAATATTTTGGAAGTTCTCAGAGATAAAAGCAAGTTAGATCCTGAAGTGAAAAAATATTTAGAAGATGAAAATGCTTACTCAGAGCATCATTTAAAAGATACAAAAGATATCCAAAAAAAATTATTTGATGAGATTAAAGCAAGAATTAAATTAGATGATGAATCTTTGCACTATAAAGATCACACCTTTGAGTATTGGACAAAAACTACAACAAAAGGAAATTATTCCATAAAACTTAGAAAAAAAATTGGTTCAGAAAATATTGAGGAAATATGGAATGGAGATAAAGAAAAAGAAAAACTTAAAACTGAATATTTTGGAGTTGGAGATTTAGAAGTAAGTAACAACGATAAATATCTAGGATACTCTTTGGATCTTAAAGGATCTGAATATTATACAATTTATTTAAGAGATATAAAAACAAACAAAATTATTTCAAAAGAAATTGCAGAAACATCAGGGGGAATAACATTTAGTTTGGATGATAAATATATTTTTTATTCTAAACTTGATGAAAATCATAGAGCAAGAACAATATACAGGCACAGAATAGGTGATTTTGAGGGCAAAGATGAATTAATATTTGAGGAGAAAAGTGAGGCTTTTACAGTAGGAATTGGAAAAAGCTCAGATGAAAAATATTTTTTTATAAATACTTCTGACCATAATACTTCAGAGCAATATTACTTTAAATCAGATCAATTAAATCCATCTCCAAAACTTATTATTAAAAGAGAAAGAGGTGTTCTGTATTCTGTTAATTCATGGGATGGTAAATTTTATAATCATACAAATAAAAACGCTGAAGACTTTAAAATTGATATTTGTGACAATTTAGAAAATCAAAATTGGCAAACATATATTCCAGCAAAAGATGAAGTTTTAATTGGTGGATTAACATTCCTTAAAAATTGGATTATTCGTGGTGAAACATCAGATGCACTAGATAAATTATTTGTCAAAAATATTTCTACAAATATAGAAGAAGAATTAATTTTTTCTGATGAATCTGTTTATGTTCCAGGAGTAAGCTTAACTCAAAAAGATAGAAATACTGATGAAGTTTATTTAGGATACTCATCACCCAAAACTCCTTCTAGAGTGTTTAAATATAATTTAGCAACAAAATCTAAAGAACTTGTGAAAGAGCAAGAAATTCCTTCTGGTCATAATAAAGATGACTATATTGTTGAGAGAGTTGAGTTTAAATCTCATGACGGAAGAATGGTTCCATTAACAATTACTAGACACAAAAAAACAAAAATTGATGGGTCTGCAAATGTTTTATTGTATGGATATGGGTCTTATGGAAATTCTATGTCCCCAAGTTTTTCTTCTACAAGACTAAGTCTTATCAATAGAGATATAATTTGGGCTACAGCTCACATTAGAGGTGGTATGGAAAAAGGTATGAAGTGGTGGAAAGAGGGAAAATTAACAAACAAAAAAAATACTTTTGAAGATTATATCTACGCAGCAAAATATTTGATCGAAAAGAATTATACGTCAAAAGGAAATATTATTGGAATGGGTGGATCAGCTGGAGGATTATTAATGGGAGTTGTAGTCAATCAATCTCCTGAATTATTTTTAGGAATTATAATGGCTGTTCCTTTTGTGGATTCTTTAACAACAAATCTTGATCATTCTTTACCTTTAACTATTGGAGAATTTGACGAATTTGGAAATGCAAAAGAGAATAAAGAACACTTTGATTATATTTTTTCATATGCACCCTACAACAATATTAAAAAAATGGATTATCCACATATTTTTATTACAACAAGTTTAAGTGATAATAGAGTTTTATTTGATGAACCTGCAAAGTTCACAGCAAAACTTAGAGACTATAAAACAGATAATAATTTACTTCTTTTAAAAACCGAAATGAATGCTGGTCATGGTGGAAAATCTGGAAGAGATGGGGCAATAGAAGAAATTGCTATTGACTATGCATTTGCATTAAAAATTTCAAAAAAAATTTAGTACGCTTTAAATCTTGAAAAAAACAAATTAATTCCCATATAAATCCAGTAAGTCGCCTAATGGGGCTTACATAAATAAACTTGCTTAACAAAGGAGGATATTATGACAAGTAAGGATCTATCTATATTTAACTCACTTAGACCTTTTTCAATTGGTTTTGACGACATGTTCGACCAATTTGAAAATATGTTGGGAAATGGAAATTTGACGATGCAGTCAAATTATCCACCATACAACATTCGAAAGACAGGTAAAGACAACTATGCAATTGAAGTGGCATTGGCTGGCTTTAGCAAAAAAGACGTTGAGGTTGAGTTCGAGGACAATTTATTAACAGTAAGAACAAAACAAGTTAATAAGTCTGAGGACAGTGATGTTAATGGAGAAATTATTCATAAAGGTATTTCTCAAAGACAATTTGCAAGATCATTCACTATTGCTGATGATGTAAAAGTTAATGGTGCTGAACTTAAAGATGGTCTTTTAACAATATCTTGTGAAAGAATAATTCCAGAACATAAAAAAAAGAAGCTTATTGAAATTAAATAAGTCTTAAACCTTGCTTGTGGGGATTTCTCCCCACAAGTTTAAATAATTTATTTCTTTGCCATCATAGCATTTAAAGCAAATGCTAATAATCCAGCAGGTATAAGTCCAGTTGTTAACAATAGTTTTAAACTTATTCCAAAATCTGGAATATTTTTCACAAAGTCTGGTAACAATGACATCCCAATTCCAAAAGACAAAGAAAGAGCTAAAATTAATAAATTTCTTTGATCCATTTCTGCCCTTGAAATCAATTTAATACCAGCAGCTACAATCATACCAAACATAATGATTGCTGCTCCGCCAATCACAGACTCTGGCATTGCAGCGATTATTCCACCTAATTTTGGAAATAATCCCATTAGAACCAAAACTATTCCTGCAATAGTTCCAACGTGCCTACTTACCACGCCTGTAAACGCAACTAGTCCAGCATTTTGTGAATAGGATGTATTTGGCATCGCATTAAATATTGCACCAAATGCAGTACCAACACCATCTGCCATAATTCCACCTGATATTTCTTTATCCGTTGCCTCTCGTTTAGCACCACCCATTGTCGTAGCACTTATGTCTCCAATTGTTTCAATTGTTGTAACAACTGACATAAACAACATTAGAATTATCGCTCCAGGTACAAAATCAATTCCATATTGAAGTGGCATTGGAAATGCAAACCATGCTGCAGATGCAATTTTACCATAGTTAACCATTCCTAGTGCTGCTGCAACTATGAAGCCAGCCACTATTCCAATTAAAATTGAAGCTGCAGAAGCCATCCCTTTACCTCTAAGATTAAAAAAGATAGCAACTATGAACACTGAAGCGGCAACCGTTAAATGATTTGCATTTGCAAAGATTTCAGGTTTATTATTCATTAACCATCCACCTCCACCTGCATACATAAAACCAACTTTAAGCAAACTAAATCCAATCATTAGCACAACTATACCTGTGACTAATGGTGGGAATAGATGCCTTATTGGTTTTAAAACTTTTCCAATAAAAATTTGAAAAATTCCTCCAATGAACGCTGCTGTAAATACCGCGCCTAATCCTGCTGCTTTAAATGGTAGCATGATAGGTATAAACGCAAAACTTGTTCCTTGAACAATAGGTAGTCTTGCACCAATTTCTTTGTATCCAACAGTTTGGATAATTGTTGCAACTCCTGCTACAAACAAAGCCATTTGAATCAAAAATATTTTTTGTTCAGGCGTTTGACCAAAAACTCCAGCCACAATAATAGGAACAGTTATATTACCAGCAAACATTGCTAATACATGCTGAATTCCTAAAGGTATGGATTTATTTAATGGAAGTTTTTTATCCGGACTGTTTGTAGAGCCCGCTTTTGTTTTTCTTGAAGCCATATAACCTCCGTCGTTAACTAGATAGACGTTATATTATTCGCTATGAATTAAAATAAAAAAACTGATAAGTTTAGAACAACTCCACTTTAGATAGTAAAAAAAACCTATAATGAGCAGATTTATTTTAATAATAAATTTTAAAAGCAACCGTTTGAAACGAAGCCTATAACTATATTTTCTGAATTTATTTCAAACCTTCGCTCACAAGGAACAAGGTATTTTTTGCTATTATAAACTAGCTCGAAATTCCCTTTTGCATTTTTAAAATCCTCATCTGGTTTTCCAAGCTCCATTTGAAGTTCACTAGAAGATTTTCCAAGGAATTTGCTTAATTTTTCATTTTCTTTTTCAACAATAGCATCTGTTTTATTTTTAACAGTTTGACACCCTGAAAAAAGAATTATGATAATCAAAAGACTTATTGCTGATTTAAATTTTGACATAAGTTCAAATTAACTTTTTTTGTTTCATAAATTATTAACTTTTAAGTTGTATAAATAATTTATTTCTTATTACTTTTAAGTTTAATTATAGTAACAATTGTGTTCTTTATTTGATGGTTCAAGCATATGAATGAAAAAGCCCTGGAAAAGATACTAAATATATTTTTAAAAGAAGTTTTACCCTTAACTGAACAAGGTGTTGCCAAAGGTAGTAAAATATTTGGGGCTGCAATAATTAAAAAAGATGATTTATCGCTTGTAGTTGCTGAAACAAACAATGAAATAGAAAATCCATTATGGCATGGAGAAATGCATACTCTTAAAAAATTTTATGAATTAGATGCAAATACAAGACCAAAAGAAAAAGACTGCATGTTCTTAAGTTCACATGAGCCCTGCAGTATGTGTTTAAGTGCAATCACATTTTCTGGATTTGATAATTTTTATTATTTGTTTCCGTATACTGCCACAAATGATGAATTTAATATTCCACATGATTTAAATATACTCAAAGAAGTATTTAAAATTAATGATGGAGAATATAATAAAGAAAATTCTTATTGGAAAAGTCAGAATATAAATTTACTTATTGAAAATTTACCTACCTCAAAAAAAGAAAATATTTTAAATCAATTAGACGAAATTAAAAAAAAATATCAAACATTATCAAATCAATATCAGGAAAATAAGGATGGAAATTCTATACCATTAAATTAAGTAATGAATACAAACCTTAAAATTTCAAATGTAACAAAAATATATCCTGGGTGTGTTGCAAACGACAATGTTTCGCTAGAGTTTAATAGTGGTAAAATTTATGCTCTTCTTGGAGAAAATGGTGCTGGAAAATCTACACTAGTTAAAATTCTATCAGGCGTAATCATTCCTGACGAAGGTAAAATTTATTTAAATGAAAATAATCTGAAGCTTAATTCTCCATTAGATGCAAAAAAAAATGACATTGGAATGGTATTTCAGCATTTTAACCTTTTCGAAACTTTATCAGTATTTGAAAACTTAATAATAGACTCAGATGAAGAAAGAGAAAGTTTAAGAGAAAAAATTGACTCCATTATGAGAAAATATAATTTTTCAATTGATCTTGATATACCTGTTTTAAATCTTTCAGCGGGTCAAAAACAGAAAGTGGAAATAATAAGATGCCTAATAAGGAATCCAAAAGTTTTAATTATGGATGAACCCACGTCTGTATTAACAGAGCAAGAAACAAGTGAATTGTTTCTATCTTTGAAAAAATTTTCAGAAGAAGGAATTTTAATTATTTATATCACTCATAAACTAAAAGAAGTTATGGAGCTTTGTGATGAAGTTGCTGTAATGAGAAGGGGAAAGTTGGTTTCTGTAAGTGAAATAAAGAATGAAAATATTGAGTCACTTGCTAACAAAATGGTAGGTCAAAACTTAAAAACTATAAAGAAAAAAAAAGAGAAAACTTCATCAGATCAATTAATAAATATCATAAATTTAAATTTTATAAGCGAAGATCCTTTTGAAACAAATTTGAGTGATATTAATTTTTCTGTTAATCGAGGTGAGTGCTTGGGAATTGCAGGTATATCAGGAAATGGTCAAAGTGAATTATTTCAAGTATTAAGCGGTGAAATTATATCAGACAAGAATTCTATAGAATTTAATAAAAATTATATTGGAGATTTAAATCCTCAAGAGAGAAGAGAATATTTGATGGCCTTTTCTCCAGAAGATAGACTTGAACAAGCTGCTATTCCACAAATGGCAATTTTTGAAAATGTAGCTCTAAATAATTTTAAATCCTCAAATTTTTTTAATAATGGATTAATAAATGAAAATAAAATTAAAGAACATTCAAAAAAAATAATTTCGGACTTTAATGTTAATACAGACAACATAGAGTTAAAAAGCCAATTTTTATCTGGAGGCAATCTACAGAAATTAATTATAGGAAGAGAATTAATCACCTCTCCAGATTTATTAATTTGTTTTAATCCAACTTGGGGGCTAGATGTTGGAGCAATAAATTATATCCATGAGACGTTGATTAAAATCAATGAACAAAATAAATCAATCATATTAATATCTACAGATACTGATGAGTTATTAAAATTAAGTGATAAAATTTCAGTAATACATAAAGGGAAATTATCAAAAATTATGAATGCTGATGAGGTTACCTCTGAGAAACTTGGGATACTTATGGGGGGTGGAAATTGATTAAAATTGTAAAAAGAGATCAGCCTTCAAGAGCTATATTTTTCCTTACACCTATTTTAGCAATTTTTCTAACCTTGGTAGCAGGAGGTTTAATTTTTTATATTCTGGGTTTTAAACCTTTTGAAGCTCTAAAGTTTTTTTTCATAGTTCCAATTGCTGATAAGTATGGGTTCAGTGAATTGCTCTTAAAAGCCACACCGCTTTGTTTAATAGCAATTGGTTTATCTTTTTGTTTTAAAAGTAATAATTGGAATATTGGAGCAGAAGGTCAATTAACTTTTGGAGCTATAGTTTCAGGTGGTGTTGCATTATTATTTTATGAACAAGAAGGGTTTTATATTCTTCCAATAGTTATTTTAGCTGGCGCGATTGGTGGTATGCTATATGCATCCATACCCGCAATCTTAAAAACTTACTTTAATACAAATGAAATTTTAGTAAGTCTTATGTTGGTATATGTTTCAAAATTAATTTTGGATTATCTTGTTGTTGGTCCTTGGAGTAATCCGGAGGGATTTAATTTTCCTGAAACAAGACAGTTCAGTGACTCAGCAAGACTTCCTTTATTATTTGAAGGACTAAGAATTCACGCAGGGATATTTTTAGCTTTAGCTGCAGTAGTTATAAGTTGGTTTGTTTTTTATAAAACATATTTGGGGTTCCAAATGAAAGTTTCAGGTTTTAGTTTAAAAACAGCAAAATATGCTGGGTACAAAGGTAAAAAAATGATCATTCTCGTTTTTTTAATAAGTGGTGCTTGTGCAGGTTTAGCGGGGGTTGGTGAAATAACTGGACCTATCGGACAGCTTCATAGAGAAGTATCTCCAGATTATGGTTTTACTGCAATAATTGTAGCATTTTTGGGCCGTTTACATCCTGTTGGAATAATTTTTGCATCTCTAGTTGTTGCAATTACTTATCTGGGTGCCGAAACAGCGCAAATATTTATGCAAATTCCAAAATATACTGGTCAGGTTTTTCAAGGAATGATTTTATTTTTTCTTCTTGCTTCTGACTATTTACTCTTTTTCAAATTTAAATTTATAGGTTCAAAAAAATGATCATCGATATAAATTTTATTGGACTGATAATTGCATCAATCATGGCCTCCTCTGTTCCTTTGATCCTGGCGTCTTGTGGTGAACTTATTACAGAAAGATCTGGTGTTCTAAACCTTGGTGTTGAAGGCATGATGATCATTGGCGCCATATCAGGCTTCGCACTAATGACGGTGACAGGAAGTTTGATTATAGCAGTTTTTGGGGCAATGTTAGCTGGAGTTTTGATTTCAACTATTTTTGCATTCCTTACTCAAACATTGATTACAAATCATGTTGCTACTGGTTTGGCGCTTACCATATTTGGAATTGGTATTTCTGCGATGATAGGAAAAAATTTTGTAGGTATTCCTGGAAAAGAGTTTCCTGTTTTGTTTGAAGGTTTAAAAGACACAATACCACTTTTAGGTCCAATATTATTTGGACATTCAATTGTTTTTTATTTTGCTTTTGCCCTTCCCTTCATAACTAGCTATTTTTTAAAAAAAACGAAAATTGGATTAATTGTAAGAGCTGTAGGAGACTCACCTGAGTCTGCATCTAATCAAGGAATAAATGTTAGGTTAGTTCGTTACGCTTGTATACTTTATGGAGGCTCAATGAGTGGACTTGCTGGTGCATATTTATCTATGATTTATACTCCTCAGTGGATTGAAAATATGACAGGTGGAAGAGGTTGGATCGCATTAGCTCTGGTGGTTTTCTCAACGTGGAACCCAATTAAAATTTTAATTGGTGCTATGATTTTCGGTGGGTTAACAATTATCCAATTTCATATGCAGGCTGTTGGAGTAAGAATACCTGTGCAATTTTTAACTGCTCTACCCTACATTGTTACAATAATAGTTTTAGTTGTAATTTCTCGTGATAGTAGAAAAATAAGGCTAAGTACTCCTAGTTCTCTGGGGAAATCTTTTCATAAAGACAATTAATTATAAAATAATTATTTTTTTTTAGATAATTTAATCTAAATTTAACCTTATTAAAAAATCAAAAGGGGAAATAAATTTATGCATAAATTTTTTATTCGTTCTTTCGTCTCTTCTTTAGTTTTATTATTTACGTTTACTGTAGCTGCAATTGCAAAAGATGTTAAAGCAGCATTTGTTTATATTGGCCCAACTGGTGACCATGGATGGACATATCAGCATGATGTAGGTAGAAAAGCTGTTGAAGCTGCCGGATTTAAAACAACTTACGTAGAAGGTGTTCCAGAAAGTGCCGATGCTGAAAGGGTTCTTAGACAATTAGCTAACTCTGGTCATGATGTTATCTTTACAACTAGTTTTGGATATATGAATCCAACTAACAAAGTTGCAAAAGAGTTTCCAAATGTAAAATTTGAACATGCTACTGGATACAAAAGAGAACATCCAAATGTTTCAACATACGCAGCTAGATTCTACGAAGGTAGAACTATCTTAGGAACAATTGCTGGAACTATGACAAAATCAAATGTTATTGGATATGTTGCATCTTTTCCAATTCCTGAAGTTATCAGAGGTATCAATTCATTTACTTTAGCAGCTCAAAAAGTTAACCCAAATATTAAAACTAAAATTGTTTGGGCTTTTACTTGGTATGATCCAGGTAAAGAAGCAGAGGCAGCAAAAGCTTTAATCGATCAAGGTGCTGATGTAATTGCTCAACATACAGATAGTACTGCTATTGTTCAAATGGCTGAAAAAGCTGGAGTATATGCTTTTGGACAAGCAAGTGATATGGACAAGTTTGCTCCTAAAGCTGTATTGACTTCAGTTGAAAACAATTGGGGGCCATATTACGTAGACAGAGTTAAAGCTGTTGCGAACGGTACATGGAATCAAAAAGATACTTGGCATGGTATTGGAGATGGTATGGTTGTCATATCAGATTTAGATTCACAAATGCCAGCTGACCTAAGATCAAAAGTTAAAAAACTTCAAGCAGATTTAGCATCTGGTAAAGTTCATTCTTTCACTGGACCAATTTATGACCAGAAAGGTAACTTGATGGTTGCTGAAGGAAAAACTGCAGATGATGGAATGCTTGCAGGAATGATGACTTACGTTAAAGGTGTAGAAGGAGATATACCTAAGTAATCAGTTTCCAATTTAAAAAATTTAAAAGGCCGGTTTTTTAACTGGCCTTTTTTATATCTGATGTTTTTTTTTGATTTCTTCAATCCTTAATTCTTCGTAAATTTCGAAGGGTTGTACTATCCAAGGATTATCGGGAAGTCTCTTTGCACAAAAGTCTGGCTCAAATGTTGATTTCTTTTTTTTAAATAATGTTGCGGTTTTAATGTCTTCTATTTTATCCTTAATGGGTTCGTATTTTCTTAACCAGTCTATACTTTTGTTAAAAGTGATTCCTGTGTCAGATAAATCATCACATAAAAGTATTTTTCCACCCATATTAGGTGCTATCGAACTCATTTCTCTTGAAAACACAATATCACCCTGCTCATCCTCTACTCCCTTACCACTGTAAGACTCAACTGCTAGATATGCACATTTTAATTTAAAAATTCTACTTAAAACATCTATCATCGGCGCTGCTCCACGCATGATACCAACTAGTATTGATGGTTTATATCCGCTCTCATCAATTTGGATTGCAAGTTTCTCAACAGTTTTGTTATACTCATCCCAGCTAACAATCATTTTTTCAGACATAATTTTTTATATCTAGTTATTTAAATAATAAAACTAAAACTGCAAGAACGATAAGTGCTATTATTGAAGAAATTAAAATATACAACCTATGAATGTTTCTTCCTCTTAAATTAAAATAATGTCTTGCTACTCCAGAAATAATAGCAATCGCACATAATATTAACCAATTATATTGGTGATAAACTAAAAAGCTCGAATGCCCAGAAAGCATTATAAACAAAACTAAAAAAGTTGAATAATTATTGTGAATTGATCTTTGTTTAGCTGCTAAAGATAAGCTCATATCAAATTTTTCACCTCTTTCGCTGCTACTAATTATGTTCATTTGATTAGGGATGATTACCGTGAAAACATTTCCAAACATATTGGATCCAATGATTAATCCAACACTTAAAATTGCAAATTTCGGTCCAAATAATTTTGTAAGTCCAAATGATACAACTGCCAGCAAAATTATTCCCGTGGATATAAATAAAATATTATTCTCAGTTAATTTTGATTTGCATAAAAGATCATAAATAAACCAAGCTACAATCAATGATAAAAGCGAGATAATAATAGCATAACTTGGAGGCATTAACAGAACACGCTTATCAACCATCAATACTCCAGCGTTATAATAGTAAATTACAACTAAGAGCAACATTCCAGTTACAAAAGTTAAGTAACTTTGCCACTTAAAGATTACTAATCTATTTAAGTATTCATGAGGTGGAGATGTTTTTAACCTCGAAAGTTTGTAAAAAAAACCTGAATGCATCAGATATCCTTCACCATCGATATCATCACCTGTTATATTTTTATTTAAATTATTATCTAAGTAATTAAATAAAAAACTATTACCTACCCATAATATTGCAAACAAGACATGGCCCCATCTTAAAATAACTTCTAACCATTTTATTGTATAAGGTAAAAATTCCATCAATATTTAATTTTATCTACTTTTTTATCCCAAATTTCAAATGCTTTTAAAGCTTCATCTCTAAGCATTTGTACCATTTTAATTTTTCTATCATCAATTTTTTTTGGAATTTCTGAATAAATAAACGAGTCATCGAAATTTATATTTTTTGCATCTTCCCTAGTG
>CACGGJ010000021.1 GCA_902572515.1 uncultured Pelagibacteraceae bacterium
TAAAATAATTAAAGCTGGTGTATATAAATGTGAAAGTATTGCTGTTGCAGAAGCTGCAAAAGTTATAGAAAATGCTCAAAGAGATATAAATATTGCATTTATAAACGAAATTGGAAATATCTTTAATAAGCTTAATATCAATCTTAACTCAGTGCTGAATGCAGCTTCAACTAAGTGGAATTTTTTAAATTTTAAACCTGGTCTAGTAGGAGGTCATTGCATAGGTGTAGATCCTTATTATTTAACTTATATATCAAAAAAAATAGGTATTAAGCCAAGAGTAATTGATGCTGGTAGATATACAAATGACTTGATGTATAAAAATTTGTCAAATCATTTTCATAAAATAATGAATAAATATTCAAATAAAAAAAATAATCATATTTTAGTTTTAGGCTTAACTTTTAAAGAAAATACAAATGATCTTAGGAATTCAAAAATTTTTGATCTCTGCAAGTATTTAAATTCAAAAGGATATAAAGTGAGCGTTTATGACCCTTTAGTTAATATAAAATTAAAAAATAAAAACTTTAATTTTTATAATAAAATAAATTTTAAAAATAAATTTAAGTCAGTTTTTTTTGCCGTACCACATAAAAAGATTTTAAGTAACTTTAATAAACTAAATTATCTATTAGATAAAAAAGCAATAATTTTCGATTTAAAAAATGTTCTAAATAAAAAAAAAATTCGTTCAGACATAAAAGTTATTAATTTCTAGATGCAGTATACACAATTGATTTCAACATCAAATGAAGAAAAAATAAATGACAATAATGTAATTTATTTAGGAAATTGGTGTAAGAATGATGATTACATAATTAAAGATCATACGGTAACTTCTTATCATTGGGATGATAGAAATAAATTAGAAAAAGATAATTATTATATAACTGATTTATATGAAAAATTGTTAAAACAATTATCTCTATCCTTGAATGAATTACATTCAAAATCTTATAGCGAAAATTATTGGAGGATAGTTACTGGATATTGGTTATTTTATTATTTATCAGTCAATTTTGATAGATGGGAAAATATAAATAGCTCATTAAATGAATTTAAAGAAATAAACTTTTATCAAGCTATAAATATAAGAAATCAGCCAGTTGCAAAAAATACCCGAGAGTTCATGAATTTAGCATCAGATGTAAAATGGAATCACTTTACTTACACAAAAATTATAAATTTTTTGATTAAAAAAAAAAATCTTAATATTAGCATTTTTGAAAAAAATTATAATAATGAACCATTTTATTATAACTATAAACCAAACATAAAGCACAAAATTAAAAAGACTTTAATTAAATTATATGTATATTTTTTTAACAAAAAAATTAAAAAAAATAAAATTATTTTATTTAAAACTTACCTTGGATTAATAAATGAAATTAAAATTAATTTTAAATTAAAACAACTTCCTTTAATTTTTTTAAACAATAATCCAGAAAATAAAATAAATTTTAAATTACGCGATAGTCTAAAATTACATTTTGATCCTAAAAATTCATTTGAAGAATTTATCATTCAAGACATTTTTAAAAGTATGCCTTCTGAACTTTTAGAAAATTATGAGACAATCGAAGAGTATATACAAAAAAGTGAGTTACCTGATGATCCATCTTTAATAGTAAGTACAAGGACATTAGCTACAGATAATATTTTTGTTAGATACATTGCAAAAAAAAAAGAAAATGGCTGTAAACTAATTTATGCGCAGCATGGAGGAGTATATGGGCATATTAAATTTCATTGGGCAGAAGATCATGAAATAAAAATTTCAGATAGATATTTAACTTGGGGATGGAAAAAAGAAAGTAAAAAAACAGTTATACCTTTTTATTTAATGAAAAATATAAATGAATTTAGTTTTAAAAAGTCCAATCATATAAATAATTTATGTTATTTTTTAAGATCACGTCCAAAATACACTGGCAGAATTGATAGTTCGACTGGATCAAATCAAATGGCAAAATATTATAAAAACTGTCTAAAATTTGCTAAGGATTTAAAAGATAAAAATAATTTTAATATAGTTCCAAGACTTCATGAGGCACAATTTGAATGGAATCATATAAATATTTGGAGGAACAATAACTTCAATAAATTTAGTTTTACTGATAAAGAAAGCCTAGATCAAGTTTACAAAAATTATGAATTGCTTATATACTCATATATAGGAACTGGTTTTTTAGAGTCTATTGCGTTGAACAAACCGTTTATATTAATATCTTCTTTACAAGAATGGCCACTAAGAAATGAAGTTATTAAAGATTTTGATGACTTAGAAAAAGCTAAAATTTTTTTTAGAGATAATAATGATGCAAAGTTACATTTAAAAAAAATTTACAATAATATTAATGATTGGTGGGATAACACAGAAACAATGAAAGTTAAAAATTATTTTAAAGAAAAATATGCAAGAATTGATATTAATGGCAGAAGAAATGAGCATTTGTGTAATTTAATAAATAACCTGAACAACAATGAGACATAAAGTTCTTGCAATAATTTTAGCTAGAGGGGGGTCCAAAGGAATACCCAAAAAAAATATTTATAATATTTGTGGTCATCCACTTTTAAGTTATTCAATAGAGGCAGCAAAAAATTCAAATTATATAAACAAAATAGTAGTTTCAACAGATGATTCAAAAATTGCTAAAATAGCAAAAGATTACGGAGCACATACGCCTTTTCTAAGATCAAAGAAATTATCAGGAGATAAGGTTCCTTCAGCTGACGCGTTATTAGATTGTGTTAAAAGATCTGAAAATTATTTTAAAGAAAAGTTTGATTATATAATCGAGTTACCATGTGTATCTCCAATTAGAGATAATTTTGATATTGATAGAGCATTAGAAATATTATTTACCAATAAGTATGACTCAGTAATAAGTTATGTTAATACAGGGGAGAAACATCCAATTAGACTTAAAAGAATTAAAAATAATATTGTTACAAATTTTTGTAAAGAATACCCTGAACCAGATATTGGTTCAAGGAGACAAGATTTTGAAGATTGTTATATAAGAAACGGTGCAATTTATTCTATGACGAGAAATTGTATTTTGAATTTTAAAAATAGAAATGGTAAAAAATCTTTTCCTTTAATAATGGATACTAAAAAATCAATCAACATTGATGAAAAATTTGATTTAAAAATTGCTGAGTTACTTATTAAAAACGGAGATTGTAATAATAAACCTAAACTTATCAAAAAACAAATAGAAATAATTGAAGAAAAAAATCCAAAAAAGAAAAATATTTTAATTACTGCTCCAGTATTTTTTTTTCAAAAACATTTATCCCTATTAGAAAAAAATTTTAATTGTTTATTTATTGAAAAACCTAATAAAAAAAAAATAATTAAACTGTTAGAAAATATTCATGGGTGGTTATGCCATCCTAGTCCTGAATATTTTTTAGATAAGAAAATTTTAACTAAAGCAAACGCACTTGAGCTTATAGCTACTCCCTCAACTGGTACAACACATATAGATTTAGAATATTGTAAAAAAAGAAAAATTAAAGTTTTACCCATCACTATATCTAAAAAATTTGAAAAAATTAAAGCCTCTTCTGAATTCACATTTTTACTTTGTATGCTCGGATTCAAAAACATAATAAATGCTTTAAATCAAGTAAGGATTGGTAACTGGAGAAACATAGAGGATAAAATAAGAGGTAATGAAATAATTGGAAAAGAAATTGGTATATTCGGCTATGGTAGAATTGGAAAAAATTTAAACAAATATTTTTCAGCAATGGGAGCTAAAGTAAGTTTTTTTGATGTTAAAAAAAGTATTAGATCTTCAAAAAAAAAAACGAGAGATCAGATATTAAAAAATTCTGACCTGGTAATTATATGTGTTTCTTATAGTAAGTATAATTTTAACTTAGTTAATAAAAAATTTTTTTCAAAAATGAAAAAAAATGCAATTTTTGTAAATACTTCTAGAGGAGAAGTGGTAGACGAAAGAGCCTTAATTAATGCTTTAAAGACAAAAAAAATAAAATTTGCATTACTTGATGTTGTTAAAAATGAGCAATATTTGAATAGTAAAAAAAATATATTGTTAGAATATGCAAAAGAAAATTCAAATTTAGTAATTTCACCACATATGGCGGGTTTAACATTTGAATCTGAAAGAAAAGCTTTTTTGATTTCTGTAAATAATATAATAAAGCACTTTAATAAATGAAAACTAAAACTTTAAGCCCAGATGTATCAGTGATTGTTTGTACGTATAACCATGGAAAATGGATAGAGAGATGTTTAAGAAGTTTAGTAAATCAAGATTTTATCAAAAAAGAGGAATATGAAGTGATTATAGTTGACGATTGTTCAAAAGACTATACACAAAAAATTTTAAAAAACTTTCAATTTGATAATTTTAGATTTTATAAGAATAAAAAAAATTTAGGATTACCAAAATCTTTAAATAGAGCAATAAAGCTATCTTTTGGAAAATATATTGTAAGAGTGGACTCAGATGATTTTGTTAGAAGAAACTTTATATATTTGACAAGGTTATTTTTAAATTTAAACAGAGAATATCAAGCTGTAGCAGTAGATTATTATAAAGTTAATAATAATGAGGAATATATTTCAAAAAACTCTGCGAAAAAAAATGAAATAGCTTGTGGTGTAATGTTTAGAAAAGAGTGTTTATTTGATATTGGTTTATACAATCCAAAATTTAAAATGAGAGAAGGTCATGAAATTAAAAAAAGATTTGAAAAAAAACACAATCTTGGCTACCTTAATTTACCACTATACAAATATAGATTTCACGAGAAAAATAGAACTAAAAATACAAAAATTTTAAAAAAATATGATAGAAAGTTGAAATCATGATATTTATTTCTGAAATTGGCATGAACTATAATAAAAATTTCAACCTTATATATGAACTTGTAAAACAGTCAAAATTGGCTGGAGCCGATATTTGTAAATTTCAATTAGGTTGGAGAGATAAACCAGGAGAAATTAACCAACTAGACTTAAAAAAAGTAAATCAAATCATTCACTGGTGTAATTATTTTGATGTTGAGCCGATGTTTTCAGTTATTAGTGAAAATGCATACAAAATTTTCAAAAAAACTAACTTAAATAAAATTAAAATTGCATCAAGATCTCTAAAATTTGATTTTAAATTGGTTAAAAAAATAGTTGAGGAGAATACTGATAAAAAAATTTATATATCTTTGGGAATGTGGGAAGAAAAAAAAGTACCATTTAAACATAAAAATATTAACTATCTCTTTTGCGTATCAAAATATCCATCATTTAATGAAGATCTAAATAATTTCCCAAAAAAATTCTCTAAAAATAACTTTGTAGGTTTTAGTGATCATACAATTGGAATTGAAACTTGCCTTTTAGCAATATCTCGAGGTGCGCAAATAATTGAAAAACATTTTACTTTAGATAAATCAAATACAACAATCAGAGATCACGCCTTGTCTGCAACACCAGACGAATTTAAAAATATGGTTAATTTAGGTAGAGAAATATATAAAAAAGTTTCATTAGGAATTTAAATTAGAAACTAAATTACTGAATAAAAATCTCAAATTAAAAGGAATGAATTTGAAGCTATTAGGATTGGAACAGGTTTAATAATTTTTAAAGATGTTATAATTTGGAATAGATCAATTATAGGTGCAATTTCATTAGTAAAAAAATATTCCTGAAAATCAAATCTGTTCGGACAATACAGTTAAATTTATTAGGGAAAGATAAATTTTTTTAATTTTATTAAATAATTAAATAATTTTGAATTATAGACATCTAAATTATTAAAATAAATGAACTGATCTGACCCTTCAATTTTATTATTTAAGATTCCCTTATTTATTAAGTCTAAATTTAATATTGGTTTATTAAAAAAAGTTCTGACAAATAAATTTATTACTTGCATATCTCCCCATCTATATTTGTAATTTCCTCCAAAGTAATTTGCTTCATTTAAATATTCACTCCAATATCTATTTTTAATTAGTTTTAAATTATAAATTTCTAGGGCTCCACAGCTATATTCAAGATCATATATAGCATCAGATTTTTTTTTTTTTATTGCCTCACTCAATATCTTATTCAGTGGTGTAATCTTGTTTTTATTTATGAACTCTTGATAAAATAACCACAAATTTTCAGTAATATCACGATGTTCCTGATCTCCTTTCCTCTTTGTTAAAAATCCAGTAACAATTGGATATTCATTCGATAAGTTAAATAAATCATAATCAATTTTATTTTTAAGCTCACAATCGTCATCATAAAACATTAATTTATCATATTTTTCTAATTTTTTATCTAAACAACCTTTTGACCCAAATTTAGTTATATTAGTTTTAAAATAGCACATATGAAGATATCCAGATCTTTTTTTTGGAAATGCTTTTGAAACATAATTTAAATATTTTCTATTATAATAAAGTTCTTTTTCAGGTATATGCTTTGGAAATTCCGTTTCTACTTCACAAAAAATTATTTGATTTTTATAATTTTTTTTAATTTTTTCTTGTTCTCTTTTGCTTATTATTTTACCAAATGTATGAATATATATTGGATAATTAAATCTTATGTTCCAATTGAAATAAAGTTTATCAAGCACTTTACTTAATAACGGTATTCTCGCAGCAAGAATAACAATTGCAGCATTATGTTTATTTTTCATAGAAATTATAAGAATTATTATATATTAACATTTTTAATATGGTAAAAAAAATGAGAGTTATCGGTCTTATCCCGTCGAGATTAAAATCTTCTAGATTAAAACATAAACCACTCTTAAAATTGGGATCTATCCCGATGGTAATTCATACTTATTTTAGAGCTAAACTGTCAAAAGAATTAGATGACGTAATAATTTGTTGTGATGATAAAAAAATAAAAAATATTTGTGATAAATATAATGCTAAATGTATGATGACCTCAAAAGCTCATTCAAATGGTACCGAGAGAATTGCCGAAGCATTTTTAAAACTAAAAAAAAAATATGACTTAGTTGTAGATATTCAAGGAGATGAACCTTTAATTGATCCAAAAAATATTGATAGAGTAATTCAATTTCATAAAAGAAACTTGTCTGCCGATTTAATATTGCCTACATTGGTTTCTAAAAGAAGAAGTAGTAAAAATATTGTTAAAGTATTAGTGAACAAGAAAAAAGAAGTTATGTATTTATCTCGTTATAACTTGCCTTTCAATTTCAAAGAAAAAAATAGTTTCTTTTTAAAACATTTATCAATTATCTCTTTTAAACCAAATAAACTAATTGATTTTTATAAGTCTAAACAAACATTTGCTGAAAAAATTGAAGGAGTAGAATTATTAAGAGCCCTAGAATTAGGAATGAAAATTAAAACTACCATACTTAAAGGAGACAGTTTTTCTGTTGATATTAAAGAACAATACATAAAAGCAAAAAAATATATTTTAAGAGATAAATATTTTAAAAAGTATCAACAAAAGAAATGAGAAACTTTCTTCAAAAAATTCAACATAATTTTGATGAAAGTATATCTGGTTACGATAAAGTTTCTAAAAGCAAATATTGGCAAAAAAGTATAAATAAAAAAATTAAATTATTTAATACTAAAAATCTTAAAAATTTTAGATCAAATAACCTCTCTAAAAATATAGATGATTTTTACGTTAATAAAAGAGAACTCAAAAGTCTTTATAAAACTTTAAAGAAAGAATGTGGAAATAAATTTATTAATAAAATGTTAAGTTCAAAAAATATTGGTAATGCAAAAAAAATATTAAGAATTAATAAAAAAATTATTACCGCAAGTGATTTGTTTCATATTAAATATGTATTTGATTTACATAATGAAATTAATGTAAAAAAAATAAATACAATTTGTGAAATAGGTCAAGGTTTTGGTTTACTTGCAAGCAAATTTTTAAACATAAAAAATTATAAAATTATACTTATAGATTTACCAGAATCTAATTATATTACAATTTACTATTTAAAAAAGTTATTCCCAAGTAAAAAAATTTTTATGGATATTGATATACCAAATAAAAAACTTACAAAAGAAATTTTTAATAAAGGAGATATATTTATAATTTCACCATGGATTAATATTGCGAATATAAAAATAGACTTATTTATAAACTCAAGGTCTATGATGGAAATGAACAAAGAAGCTATCTTAAATTATTTTAAATTAATACATTCAAAAATCTCTAAAAATGGACTATTTTTATGCATTAATAGATATTACAAAGATCTGGTTGGTTATCCTATTGAGTTTCATAAATATCCATTTGAAAATAGTTGGAAAACGATTGTATCTAAAAACTCATGGATGCAACCACATATACATTTTTTACTTGTTAAAAATGTTGAACAAAAATTTTCTAATATAAAAAAAACTTTAGACGAAATAAAAATTGAATATATAAAGCAAGTAAAATCTGATAGTTTTATAGTACGAAGAAATTTGCCTGTTGATTTATACAGAGCATATAAAATTTTTAAAAATTATATTTTTAATTAATTTATGAAGAGACTTTATATAGTTGATTTATCTGAGAATTATAAAGATATAAGAATAAATAATAGTGATGTTATTTACATTAACCGTGGAAATATCAATATCTCAAATTGTAAAGTTTTAAATCTAAAAAAATTAAATGCAAACCAAAATATAAGAAAAATATTTATAAATGAAATTAAAAAAAAAATTAATTATAAAAATAATTTTTTTTTCAAAGAATTTGAGATCTTTAATTTAAGAAATGATAAAAATTTGTTTATTTCGAAAATTATTATTTTATTAAAAATAAAAAATTTTTTAAAAAATAAAAAATACAACATATCTTGTGTATCTGATAATAATTTCACTCATAAAATTGTAAAACAAATTTCAAAAACTCAAACTAAAAATGAATTTCGTGGTAAAATAAATTACGACCTATTTCATAAAAAAAATTTTTACTTTTATTACTTCAAGTTTCTTGTAAAAACTTTTTTCTTGCTCATATTTATAAAGATTTTTAGTCAAACCAAAATAATCGACAAATCTAAATTTAATAAGAAAAAATGGTCTCTAAGTCTTTATCCAAACTTTTATAAAGATAGAAAAGAGATATTCTTTGAAAATAAATTTAATAAAATTAACTTTTTATTGTCTGATGAAACACACTTAAATCATTCATTATTAAAAACATTAAATATTTATTTAAAAAACAAGAATCAAATTATTAATATTGAAAGTTTTATTAATTTTAGTGATATTTACCTTTCTATAAAAAAAATATTTAAAAAAAAAAAAATTTATGACATTTTTTTTAATAAAAATTTATTAATAGATAATTTAAATTTTACAGAATTTTATAAAGAAGCATTAATTAATTCATTTATTAATAGATCAAAACTAACTATTTATGATCAGGCAATTAAAAGATTTCAAAGTTGTTATAAAATTCAAGAGTTTCATATGTATTTATTTGAATATAATTTTGGTTTTTATTTAATAAGAAAATTTAAGAAAAATAATTGTAAAATAGTTGGTTACCAGCATGGAATTTTTGATAAAAATATTATGTGGCTTGACTTGGTAAAATTAAATAATTTTAAAATATTTACTCCAAATACAATTATTTCAAATTACAAGTTATCACTGAAATATTATAAAAATATATATAAAAATAAAGTTGCTTCTTACAAACACGTTCAAAGAAAAATTTCTAATCTTGCTAAACAAATTATAATAAAAAAAGTAAAAAATAAAAATCGTAAAACATTAATTATTTCAGGTACTCACGATATAAAAGATATATATTATTATTGTAAAAATAGATCAATTAAAAATAAAAATAATTTATTTTATATAAAAGCTCATCCTAAGAATAAATTTAATTTTAAAAATAATCCTAGTATTAAAAAAATTGATAGTATTAATGGAGCTTATTTTAATAAAGTTTTAGTCTCCTCAACTTCTACAATCGCTTATGATTTAAAAGCATTAAATAAAAAATTTTCTATTTTTAACTCAGACTACAAGTCAATTTGATAAATCTTAATATATTCTTTTTTTAATTTTTCTAAATCATATTTAATAGAGCTATTATAAGGTTTTGATTTAAATAAATTCTTATTTTTATTAAAACTTAAAATTTTTCTACAAAAAGATTTAATATTGTTACCCTCTATAATATAACCGTTATGCTTATTTATTATAATTTCATTTGCTCCTTTAGTATTAAACGTTAGAACTGGTAAGTTTGCTGACAAGGCTTCAACAAATGTTATTCCAAAAGACTCTATTCTTGATAAATTTAAATAAATATCAGATTTTAAATAATTAAGAATCAGTTTTTTTGCAGGAAAAAAAGATTCATTTTGAATAAATAAATTTTCAAGGATTTTAAATTTTTTCTTATTTATATTTATAGTTTTGTTCAACAAAAGCTTTTTTGTATTTTTTCCTATTATAGTCCATTCAAAATTTAATTTTAAATTGTTCAATTCGTCGACAATTTTTGGTACTAAATCAAAGCCTTTTTTCTTTTCAGCATATCTTGCAACGGTTATTAATTTTAATTTTCTTTGTTTATTATTTTTAAACTTTTTTTTAATATTAATAAATTTTTTTAGAGGTATACCGTTAGGTAATTGAACAATTTTATTTCTCTTTACACCTAAATTAATTAGATCAACAAAAATATTATCTGAAATTGCTGTAAAAATTTTAACTTTAGATAAAACATTTTTCAACAATTTCTCATATTTTATATCATTTCTATTACCATAATTAATTTTTTTATCTATTTGAATATCAGCCCCTTGAAAAGTTACAATTATATTTTGAGTCAATTTATTTAATGCTTTAATTATTAATAAACTTTTGTAGTTTATAAATATAAAATGCCAAACATCGTATTTCTCTTTATTCAAAATTTTTTTTAAATAAAAGACCAATATAAAATTTAGATTGATTCTTAAATAATAATCAAAAAAATATACAAAGTTTACAATAAGCTTATTTAAATAATTTATTTTATATCTTGTATTTTTAATATTTGTTTTATTTAATAATAAGACATCTGCTTTATGTTTTTTGTCATTCATAACATTAGCAAGATTATGTACCTGTACTTGAGCACCCCCAGGATCTGGAAAAAAAGCACCAGGTAAATATGCTATTTTCATAGTTATTTTTTAAATATCAGATTGATTATTTTATTTAAAATTGTAATTAACATTACTAGTAAGACTATTAATAAATTTTGGTTTTTAAGTCTCACTCTCAAAATTTCATTCAAACCTTCTATATAACTTAATTTACTTGAAATTCCGTTTGGATTAAACTTTCCAAAAATTTCATATTTTTTTGAGCTTATTCCCTTAAAGTTACTTTTAAGTAATCTATATATAAAATCTCTATCTGAAGAATACTTAAAGTTAGTATCATAAAGACCTAATTTTACATGTGCACTTTTTTTAACAAAAAAACCACATGAATGAGCAGGATAAACATTAAATTTATACCAAATTTTTTTTGGCCAATAACCATGCATTAACCTTTCTTTCATCACACTTCCAAAAATATAATCAATATTTTTTTTATTAAAATAATTATACACCAGTTTAAGAGTTCCAGAATAGTATATATCATCAGAATTTAAAATTCCTATAACATTACCCTTACTTATTCTTATACCTTTATTGATTGCCTCGTATAAATTTTCATCTTTTTCAATTATTAATTTTGAAATTTTTTTTTTATTTTTTTTCAATATATTTAATGTTTTCTTCTTTGAGCCACCATCAACTACTATGTGCTCAAAATTTTTATAAGTTTGCTTGTTAAGACACTTAAAAACATTTTCTATCTCTGGGTTATTTAAGACTGGTGTTATTATAGAAAAAAAAATTTTTTTTGATTTCATTTTATAACTGATTAAAAAAGTTAATATATTTATTGTTATTATTTTTAGCTTTTTTGACTAATTCATTTTTTGCAAGTTTAATTTTTTTTTTACAAACATCAAAATTTTTAATAGCATAGCTTATACATTTATAAAGTTTGCGATAATCATTCTCATAAATAAATCCATAATTATTATTTTTTATTAACTCTCTACAACCTCCAAAACTTTTATTTGCAATTACAAGACATTCATAATTAATAGCTTCTGCTATTGTGTTTGGAAATCCTTCATATATGGATGTATTCACATATATATCAGTATTTAAATATATTTTACTAAGAGAATCTTTATTCTTAGTAAATTTAAATAATTTTATTTTTTTTACCATATCCGCTGAAACAATTTCTTTAATTTTTTTTTTAATATTTGCATCAGTGATAATGTTTATATTTAAATTCTCCTTACCTAAAAGATTTATACATTTAAGAAAATCTGACAAATTTTTTTCTTTAGAGTCCCTTCCTATCCATGAAATATTCAAAATTTTATTATAAGTTCTTTTACTAAATGATTTTATTTTTATAATAGGATATACTGTTTCTACTTTTACATTAATTTTTGACTCAATATAACCTGATACACTTTTTGAATTTCCAATGATATGATCAGCTCTTTTATAAAAAATTCTTGCTAAATAATAGATTACTTTTTTTTTTATTAATTCAAAAATATTAGAATAAATTTCTAATTCTTGAAACGGTGTTCTCTCTATTAAAATTAGTTTAAGATTTTTTATATTTTTTAAAAAAATTGAACTTAGTGTATTTGCGTAATTGATATTAGATACAAAAATTATATCATTTTGTTTTGAAACTTTTTTAAGAAAAAAATAAATTTCAATTATTGCTGAAATTGATCTTTTCTTATTTAATTCTAAAACTTTTACTCCTATATTTCTAAATTTATTACTGTAATAGTTTTTTCCTATTGATATTACATTTATAGATCTATCTACTCTTTTAATGACTTTACATATATTAAATATAGAATTTCCAGCACCACCAATTGCAAAATTTGGAAGAAAAAAATAAATTTGCCTTTGTTTTTTCATATTTTATTGTAATTGTAAAATTTAACTCAATTATGAATATATATTATTGGTGTCCATTTTTATCTAAAGTTGCAACGGTACAAGCTGTTTTAAATTCTGCAATAAGCGTTAAAAAATACTCTAAAAATAAAATAAGTCCATATATTATTAATACAGTTGGTGAGTGGAATCAATTTAAGAATATAATTGATGAAAAAAACATAAAACTAGTAAATTTTATAGAGTCTAAATCTTTATACAAATCATTGCCAAGATATTCATATTTAAAAAGTAGATTTTCTTATACGTTAATATTTTTTCTAACTATTTTACAATTATATAAATTTTTAGATAAAAGAACTAAAAATGATATTTTTGTAATTCATTTGATATCATCCTTGCCATTATTACTAATTTTATTATTTAACTTTAAATGTAAGTTTATTTTAAGAATATCTGGGTATCCTAAATTAAATTTTTTTCGAAAACTTTTATGGAAATTATGCAGAGATAAACTTTCAATAATTTTATGTCCCACTGAAGATACAAAAGAAAATTTGATTTCAAAAAAAATTTTTAATTTAAAAACTTATCACGTTTTATGCGACCCAATTATTGAAGTTTCAAAATTTTCAAGAATGAAAAGAGAAAAAATATCAAGTCTTTTAAATGACAAAAAATATATTATCAATATTGGAAGATTGACGAGACAAAAAAATCAAAAATTTTTAATAGAAGGATTTTACGAAATATTAAAACTTGATCCAAACTTGTATTTAATAGTTTTAGGAGAAGGTGAATTAGAAAATGAATTAAAAAAAATATCTTCAAAGTTAAATATAGAAAATAGAATTCTCTTTTTAGGATATCGTGAGAATGTGTTTAATTATTTAAATAATGCTAAATGTTTTATTTTAACTTCTGATTGGGAGGATCCAGGCTTTGTTCTAATTGAAGCAGCATTTTCAAGGGTTCCAATCATTTCTGCAAATTGTCCAAATGGACCAAATGAAATACTAGAGAATGGAAATGGAGGATATTTATTCAAATCTAATGACCAAGCAGATTTTATTAGAAAGTTTAAAAAATTTATAAATGAAAATGATAACTTACTTAAGAAAAAAAAACTTAAGGTTTTAAAAAAATCAAAAAATTATACTTGTTTTAGACATTTTCAAAATTTACAAAAAATTCTAATTTCAACTTACGAATGATAAAAAATATAATTCTAATTTATCCAGCATTCGAGCGAGGAGGTGTAAAAAATAATTTTTTAAATTATCTAAAAGTATTTAAAAAAAAATTTTCTAGAATAAATATAATTAGTGACAAAAAAATTTTTGAAGAAGTAAAATCAGACCGTAAAATAAAAATTTATACTGTAAATTCCTATAAATCAGATTTTATTTACAAATATTTAACGAGTCTTGTATCTGCATATAAAATATATAAATTAAGAAAAATAGATGACAAAGATAATATTAGAATCATATCTTTTCAAAGC
>CACGGJ010000022.1 GCA_902572515.1 uncultured Pelagibacteraceae bacterium
ATCAAGATATTTACAATTAGAAATCTTGCTGTTTTCTAATTCAATTAAAAGTGGGTTTCCTGTTGGAATTTCAAGTTTTGAGATCTCATTGTCATCTAAATTGAACAAATGTTTGCAAAGAGCCCTAATGGAGTTTCCATGAGCAGAAATGAGAATATTTTCACTTGTTTTGTGTTCTATCTCTTTACTATAAAATTTTATTACTCTTTCATATGTATCTTTTAGTGACTCGGTGTCAGGAATTTTTTCTAAAGGAATTTTTTTGTAAGTTTCAATATTTAGCGGATGATATGGATTATTTTTATCTAAAGGGTCAGGTCTAAGATCCCAAGAACGTCTAAATTGGTGAACTTTTTCTTCTCCAAGTTTTACTTTCATTTCATCTTTATTTAATCCAGTCAAAGCACCATAATGTCTTTCGTTTAATTCCCATGCACTTATTACCTTTTTAAAATCCTTCAATTCTTCTTGTATTATTTTTAAAGTATTTTTTGCTCTTAATTGAAAAGATGAATAATAAAGATTAATTTCAATATTTTCTTGGTTTATTAGTTGGCCAGCTTTTTTTGCCTCTGACTTTCCATTTTCTGTTAGATCTACATCAACCCATCCAGTAAATTTTTTTTCGAGGTTCCAAACACTTTGACCGTGCCTTATTAAAATTAAATAACTCATTTGTTTAACTTTTAGATTAATTTGATAAATAACACTATACTATTAATGAATAAATATTTTTCAAAATATAAATTTATTTTTTATTTTTGCAATTTTATTTTAATTTTCTTATACCTATTCCCAGGAAGTATTTTAGGTTGGTTATTTTATAATAATCTCAGCCAACAACCTCAAATTACTTCAGATTTTTATTTTTCTAATTTAAATATTTCAAGTAATCATGTTTATGCTTTTTTTGTTTTTTCAATAATTGGTTTTCTCAGTTATAAAAAATTAAATCAATTAAAAATATTAAGCATTTATTTAATATTTTTATCTATAATACTTGAGATTTTGCATTTATTTATTCCTCAGAGAACTTTTCAATTTTCAGATTTATTTGGAAATTTATTAGGTGTATTAATAATATTAATCTTATTTTACTTTTTTATAAAAAATGAAAATTCTAAAACTTAATTTTTTATTTTTAATAATATTATTTATTTCAGCTTGTTCATCGGTTCCTAAAAATACAGCAAACAGTTGTTCAATATTTGAAGAAAGATATTTTTGGTATAAACATGCGAAAAAGTCTGAAAAAAAATGGGGCACACCAGTTTACTTACAGCTTGCAATTATTAAAATGGAATCCAGCTTTGATTGGTTAGCAAAACCACCAAGACAAAAGCTTTTTAAGGTCATTCCCTATAAAAGACCATCAAGTTCTTTTGGTTATTCTCAAGCTGTAAAAGGTACCTGGAAACAATACAAAAACGAGACTGGGAATAAGTATGCAGTAAGATCAAGATTTAAAGACAGTGTTGACTTTATAGGGTGGTATACAAATAAAACCGAAAAAATTTTAAAAATCTCAAGGAGTGACGCGTTCAATCAATATGTCGCTTATCATGAAGGTTGGGGAAATTATAAGAATTATAAAAAAAACAAAAAAGTGATTAATCTTGCTAAGCGTGTGGAAAAACAATCAAATATTTATAAACAACAATTATTAGAATGTAAAAATTCTTTATCAACGTCAAAATATATTATTTTTTAATTTAGCTGTTTTTTTAATTCAATATCAACCGCATCAATTCGCTTGGTATTTTTTGCAAGAGCTAAATACATTGTTGGAGTTACATATAAAGTAAAGAAGGTTGAAATAATCATTCCTCCTAAAATTGTAGAACCAACAGCTAATCTAGAGCCTTCACCTGCACCTGGGCCAATATTTCCAATAACTAATGGAAGCATTGCTATCATTGTACTAAGTGAGGTCATTATGATTGGTCGAATTCTAAGTTGGCAAGCTTTAATTATAGCGTCCTGAATTTTAACACCGGTAGTTCTTATCTGGTTTGTGTAGTCTACAATCAAAATACTATTCTTTGTGGATATACCAATAAGTATTATTAAAGCGATTTGAGAGAAAATATTTACTGAACTATTTAAAAATAAAATAAATACTAATCCACCAAATACAGCTAGTGGAACTGTTAAAATAATAATAAATGGATGAACAAAAGAGTTAAATGTTGCTGCCATAACCAAATAAGCAGTTAACAAAGCAAGAGCAAAAATTAAGTATATTTCATTTGTTGTTTCTTTTAATTCTTCAGATTTTCCTTTCCAAGTGATTTGATTTTGAGGAGCAACTCTAATCATTACATCTTCCAGGTATTTTATTGCTTCTGTTAGAGTATAATCCTCTGCAAGCGCAGCAGAAATTGTAACTGCTCTTTGACGATTGTATCTTGGAAGCGCTTCAGCAGTGCCTTTCTCTTTAAACTCAACTAAACTTGCAACAGATACAAGTTTACCAGTTGTTTCAGATCTAACAAAAATTTTTGACAACCCATCTTTATCTCTTCTGTCTGCTAAATATTGTTGTAAAATAATCGGGTATTCTCTTCCTTCTTTACTAAAAGTTGTTACTCTTTTTCCTCCATAAAGAGTTTCTAGAGTTCTACCTATATTTTCAGTAGAAACTCCCAAATCATTTGCTCTATTTTTATTAGTGATTAATTTAACCTCAGGTTTATTTTTTGTATAATCACTTTCAATTCTAGACATATTTCTATTTTTTCTTAATTCTCTTAAGACACTATTTTGAATTTCTTCTAATTCTTCGTAGCTAGATCCATATATCAACATTTGAACGGGCTTATTGTAACTAGATACTCTTATTGATTGTGGAGAAATTGGAAAAGCAAAAGTTTCAGGCACAGAAACCACTTGTCCAATTGCTTCTCTTAATATTGTTTGACTACCTTTTTCTCTATTTTTCCATTCATCAAGTAATGCAATAATTATAAAACTGTTATAAGACGTTGCAGATCTTCCGAAACCAGGAACTCTCATGATTAGTCTCGAATATGGACTGTCCTCTGCCTGCAATAATTTTAAAATTCTTCCTTCAATTATTTGAGCTTTTTCTTGGGTATATTCAAATGAACTTCCTTCATCAGTTGATCCAATAATTAAATAAGCACCCCTATCTTCAACTGGTATTAGTTCTTTTTTAGAAAAATTAAACAAATAAGCTGAGGCTGCAATTATTAAAATTATAAATATCGAAATAGTTTTTTGTTTATTCACCCAATATTTAAGGGAGTTCACATAAAATCCTGTAAATGATTTAAATCCATTATTGAATTTTCTTACAAAGAAATTGATTTTTTCTTTTTTATTTAAAAATTTACTTCCTAGCATTGGAGACAAAGTTAATGCCACAAAAGAAGATACAACTATTGAAAATGATAAGGCTATTGCTGTTTCTTTAAATAAAGTTCCCGATATTCCTTTAATAAAAATTAAAGGCAAAAATACTGCTATAAGAATTAAAGTCGTTGCAATAATTGCAAATGTAATTTGTTTAGAACCTTTGTAAGCAGCTACTAATGGTGTTTCACCATTCTCAATTCTTGTATAGATAGCATCAGTCATGATCACTGAGTCATCAGTGATTATACCAATGGCTAGAATAAAGCTCAGTAAAACGAAAATATTAATTGATAGATCAAAAATATATAGACCTAGAAATGAACCTATAAGACTAACCGGCAATGCAACAGCAGGAACTATTACAGCTTTTAGGTTACCTAAAAATAGATAAATAATTAAAACAACTAATACGAATGCAATTACTAAACTTTTATATACTTCTTCAATTGCAGCACCTATGTAAGTTGCTCTATTAAATGCAATTTCTAATTTTAACCCGTCAGGTAAAGATTTGTTAAGTTCTTTTATTTTAGTTTTTATTTGTTTAGAAAGTTCTACCGTTGATGCACCACTTTTTGCATAAATTCCAATTCCTACGGTTTTCAAATCAACTGCATTTTTTCGTTGTGCTTTAAATAAAGTTTTTTCCGAAACAGGTCCAAATTCTATATTAGCCACATCAGATAAAATTATAACTTTTTCCTTATTTTTCTTAAGTGGCAATTGTTTAATGGTATCAATATTAGAATAGGATTTATCAATGTTTAAAGTTAAGTCTTTGTTATTAGCTTCTAAGGTTCCAGCTGGAAGATTTATATTCTCATTTCTGAGAGCTCTTTCAACTTCTTGAATTGTAAGATCATTTGCAGCTAATTTTATTGGATCTATCCAAACTCTAACACTAAGCTCTCTTAATCCACCAACTAAAATTCGACCTACGTTTGGTACACTTGAAAATGCATCAATCAGATATCTTTCAGCATAATCACCAAGATCTAGATCATTCCAGGTTGGGGATGATAATGCTACCCACATTGTAGTTGTAAAACCTGCTGCCTGTTTTAAAATTTGTGGAGGGTTTGACTCACTTGGTAAATTATCGACAACTCTTGCAACTCTTTCCCTAATATCATTAGCTGCATCATCTAAATCAATGTCTGTGTTGAATTGAATATTAATCCTACTTCTTCCATTGAGAGAACTTGAGTCAATATTTTTGATACCTTCAGCGCCTCCAATTACATCCTCTAATTTTTGAGTTATTTCTTCATCAACGATTTCAGCAGAAGCAGATTTATAATCGGTTTGAACTTGAACTACTGGGGGCTGTATACCATCTGGAAGTTCTCGAACTGGTAATTCTAGAAAGACAAAAATACCAAAAATTATCAATATCAAAGACATAACCCAAGCAACAACAGGTCGTTTAATGCTAACTTCAGTTATATACATTTAATTATTTTTTCTCTTTATCTGATTTTTTAAAAATATTTTTCAACCAATCAAATTTACCTTTTTTTTCTTCAGCTTTTTTTGATTTATCTTTTTTACCCCAGCTAGAATTTCCTTGTTTTTTTTTAGCACCTTTCTCTATAGGTCTGATTGTTAAATTTGGTCTTACTTTTTTTGTTCCTTCTGCAACAATTTTATCTCCATTATTTAATCCATCTAATATTTCTACAAAGCCTAAATATCTATCGCCAATGGTTACCTTTGTTTTCATTACTTTATTTTTTTCATCTACTTTATAAATAAAAACATTTTCACCCTCAACAATTGTACTAGTGTCAGGAGCACTTAAACCATTTCTCACATCATATTTAATTGATATTTCTAAAAATGAGCCAGGTAAAATTTCACCTGATGAATTGTCCATCTTAATTCTTGTTGCTAAAGCTCTTGTATCTTCACTTATCCTACTAGCAAAAGAGTCTACTTCACCTTTATAAATTTTATTTTTATATCCAGAAAATTTAATATCAACTGGCAGACCAACTTTAATAAATGGTACAAAAATTTCAGGTATATCTACATCACAATATATTGAGCTAGTATCTTCAAGATTAATTAATATTGAAGATTTTGAAACCTCTATATCTTCCGAAAATTCTCTTTTTCCAATAACACCATCAAATTGAGCAATAACTTTTCGATTTTTAAGCTCAGCAATTACATCACCCTTTTTAACTTTTTGATTAAATTTTATAGGTTTTAATATTTCATATTTTTCAATTTTAAATGATTGTGTTTGAATTGGAGTTGCAGTCCCGTAGGTACTAACAACATTTTCAAAAACTCTCTCTTGAGTAGTAGTTATTATTATTCCAGGAGGTGGTCTTTTACTAAATTTTTTTTTGAAATGATTACCTATCATTGTTCTTCCAATGATCACTGTTGCAATGATTAAGAAAAATATGATTATTATACTTGTTATTTTTGTAGATGTTTTCATAAGTTAATATTTTCCGTATTCAGCCCAAGAGCCATCGTAAATTGTCGGCATATATTTAGCATTTATTAAAGAATAAGCTAGTGCCAATACACTTGCAGTCACTCCAGAACCACATGAAAATACTAGATTTTTATCATGGTCAAATTTAAAGGAATTAAATTTTTCCATTATTTTGTCTTTACTAATGAAAGTATGGTCTTCGTTTACTAATTCAGAAAAGGGTAGGCAAAAAGAATTTTTTATTGAACCACTTCTAAGACCTTTCCTTGGTTCAGCAACTTTGCCTTCAAATCTTTCTCTACTTCTTGCATCAACAACATTAAATTTTCCTGTATCAATATTTTCATCTATTTGTTTTTTATTTTTAACAAGTTCTTTATTTTCTTTACATGTATACTTAGAAGTTTGAGTGGTCACTTCTTTATTATCTGTAGATTTATTTTCTTTTTTCCATTTTTTTAATCCACCATTCAGAACATGAACTAGTTTAGGATCATGTCCATAATAAATTAAATTGTACCAACATCTACAAGAACTAATAACATCAGAATTATCATAAATTACAATTCGATCGTTATTTTCTATACCCATGTTGCTCATTATTTTTTCCCAAGATTTAGTATCAGTAAGCATATGTGGTAAATCAGTATCTAATTTAGAATTTTTATCTAAATCAAAAAAAATAGCATTTGGAATATGTTCCTCTGTATATTCCTCAAAACCGTTTCTTTGAGTTTGAGGCATATGCCATGAGCAATCAATAATTTTTACTTTATCAATATTATTTTCTAACCAACTTGTATCAACTAAAGACATTTTATCTTTTTTCCAAATATCTTTGATGATACTCTTCAGCTGGACAATAATTTTTAACTAAAGAAGTTTTTGTTACTACTTTTCCTAATAATTTGACGTTTTCTTTTTCTATCATTTTTTCAGCAGTAATTTTTTGCTGATCATTTAAATAAAATATTTCACTTCTATATTGAGTTCCGAAATCTGGTCCTTGAGAATTTAAGGTTGTTGGATCATGAATTTCAAAAAAATATTCAAGAATTTTTTCGTAAGTTATTACTTTAGGATCAAAATCTAATTTTACTACTTCTGCATGATTTGTTGTGCCTGTGCATACTTCTTTGTAATTTGTTTCAGCATTATGACCTCCACAATAACCTACTTCTGTTTTTATAACTCCATCAAGTTTACTAAACTTAATTTCTGGTCCCCAAAAACATCCTAATCCTAAAATTGCTATTTCCATTGATAATTAACTTAATTAATCTAAAGTTAATCATATGCTATCAAAAAATCAATTAGGCTTTTTTTACATGTTCATATCGGTATGTGCATTTTCACTTATGGATGTGATTGTTAAATGGTCTGAGGATTATCCCGTTGGACAAGTATTATTTTTCAGAGGATTTTGTGGAATAATTCCTATTTTATTTCTTATTCCTAAAGATAGATATTTAGATTTTTACAAAACAACTAGAACATTTCTTCATTTTAAAAGATGTTTAGCAGGATTAATTGCTTTAGTTTCTATATTTATAGCATTAAGAAATTTGCCTTTAGCAACAGTTGTAAGTATTTCTTTTGCAGCACCAATATTTATAACAATATTTTCAATTTTTTTACTAAAAGAAAAAGTTGGTATTTATCGATGGTTAGCAGTTTTAGTAGGATTTGTTGGTATAATTTTCATTACTGAACCAGGATTTAGCTCTTTAAATTTATATTATATTTATCCAATAATTTTTTGCTTAGGCTTATCTTATGTAGCTATTGCTATAAGAAAATTATCATCAACCGAGCCTGCTTGGTTAATTAGTTTTTTCTTTTCATTCTCGATAATGCTTCTAAGTTTTTTATCTTTTTATCAGGGATGGATCTTGCCAAGTTTATTAGATTTATTTTTGTTATCAATGGTTGGTATATTAGGTGGTCTTGCAAATTTATGGTTATCACAATCTTACAAATACTCAGAAGTAAGTTTGGTTTCCCCTTTAAAATATCTTGGATTAGTCTTTGCTATAATATTTGGATATTTTATTTGGAACGAAATACCATCTTCTAAAACATTATTAGGTGCCTTATTAGTTATAGTTTCATCTATTATTATATTTAGAAGAGAGATGTATTTGAAAAAAAAATTATCTGTTTCACGACATGAGTAAAACCCCATCATATTGGAATAAAGCAAAAAAATATTTATCTAAAAAAGATAAAACAATGTCTTCTTTAATTAAAAAATATAAATCCCCTTCAGAGACAGTGCTAACTTCAAGAAAAGATGTCTTTTTCTCTCTCTGTAAGAGTATAATTGGACAACAAATTAGTGTAGCTGCTGCTAATTCAGTTTTTTTAAAATTTAAGAAAAAATGCAAAAATAAAATTAACGCAAAAACAGTAAGTAAGTTATCTACTATTCAGCTCAAAAGTTGTGGTCTAAGTAGACAGAAAGTGAAAGGAATAAAAAGTTTAGCCCAAAAAATATTAAGTAAAGAGTTTAATCCAAGACATATTTCAAAAATGTCTGATGAAGATGCCATTATTTATCTGTCTCAATTAAGACAAATTGGAAGATGGTCAGCAGAAATGATTTTATTATTTACTTATAATCGTCCTAATATTTGGCCAATCCAAGATATTGGTTTGTTAAGGGCTATTTCAAAAAACTTTAATAAAAAATATCTTCCACCTGAAAGTTACGTAAAATATTTAAATAAAAAGTTTTCTCCTTACTGTTCTGTAGCGACATGGTATTTATGGAGAAGTATAGATCCCGAACCTATTCAGTATTAAGCCTTTATTAGATTACATTCCCTCAAAAATTATGTGTTCTCTAGTAGCATTATTTTCCAAATGTTTTCTAGCTTCAACATACTCTTCGGAATTGTAACAATTTTTTGCTGTTTCAATATCTGGAAATTCTGCAAGAGCTACTCTAACCATTTCCCTACCTTCAAGGGTTACATTATTTGCACTTCTCGCTATAATTTTTCCAGAATATTTTTCAACCGCTTCTTTTGCTTTCACGGCATATTTTTTAAGTCGTTCGTCGTCCTTTATTTCAGTATAATTTGCAATCCAGTAAGCTTTTTTCATTTCAATCTAACCAAAGTTTATATTTTTCTCTATTCTGTTGCAAGTAAAGAGGTAATTTTGATAGCGGATACTCTTCTAATTGACTTCCGTTTCCTATTTTATTCACCCTTTTGTCAACTTTCAAATCATAAATTGCTTGTTTATTTTTTATTATATTTTTTATTTCTTCTAGTGATAGCGGATTAACGTCAAACTCTAGATGATGAAGATATGATTTTAGTTTATGCTCAATTTCTTCGGGTGTTTTTATATTGGAAAAATGCCAGCCACCGTTATCAATAAATTTTAAGTTCGTATATTTTTTTTCTGAAAAAAAGGTATCTAATCTGTAAATGGGATATTTTTTATCTTTAATATTTCTTAGCCACTGCGGGTTTTTAAAATTCTTTTTTTTGCATCCTTTAGTACCAGACCATGCCAAGTCTGGCAATTTTAAATTTAATTTATAATAAAACATATCTTGTTTGAATAAGATGATTTCATTTTTAATTTCTTTCAGTTTTAAATTTTGTAAATTAGGAATTTCATCAACATCAGAAATTAAAACTAAATCATCATCTTGTGCCTTTCCTAATCCTTTAGAAATATAATTTCTTTGCCCATTTTCTCTATGGGCAGCATTTAATATAAGTTTTCTTGATTTTTCATCTTCACTGTCGTCTTCAAATACATCTTCTATACCGCTTGGTATTTCATCAAAGGTTAGATAAATAATTTTCTCTTTAAATCTATCAAATTTTTTTATGTCAAATTTTAATTTTCTTTTGTCCCCTTTATGTGTGTACGAGCTCTCAACTATAATAAAATAATCAATATATGGATTAAGGATATTTAATCTAAGATCTAAAATAACCTCTTCATCAAAATACATAAAACAATCGAATATTTTCATATTTATTTTTATACCTTCTTTACTACTTTTTTGATGAATTTAATTCAACAAATTACTTTTTCTGTAATTTTTAACTCATTCAAGTTTTCCATTTAATTTTTCTTTTTAATTTTTTCATTTATGATACCAAATTTGAAATGAAAAAATTATTTTTAAATTTGAAGAATGTACTATTAATTTTAGTATGTTTCTCAATTTTTCAAGCTAATGCAGATGAATTATTTAATAAGGGAAAAGAAGTTTTTCTGGGGGCTGGAAATTGTGCAGCATGCCATATGCTCTCAGATGCTGGGTCGAACGCAATGGTTGGCCCAAATTTAAATGAAATTAGACCTGATATTCAAAGAATTATAATGGCAGTTAGAAACGGTATAGGAGTGATGCCTGCAATGGAGGGAATACTAACTGACGATGAAATAGAAGCGGTTGCTCACTATACTTCTGTTGCTGCGGAACAATAATAAAAATTTTAACTATAATTTTTTATCCAATGTTTAGCTATATCTACTCTTTTACAGATCCAAATATCCTTAAATTTTGTGATGTAATTTAAAAATTTTTTAAGAGACTGTATTCTACCAGGTCTTCCAATTAATCTACAATGCAATCCAACGGACATCATCTTTGGTGAAGTTTTTCCTTCTTCATAAAGAGCATCGAAACTATCTTTTAAATAATTAAAAAATTGTTCACCTGAATTAAATCCTTGATTGGTTGCAAACCTCATATCATTGTTATCAAGTGTGTAAGGAACCATTAGTTGTTTTTTATTACCTTTTTTTATCCAATAAGGAAGATCATCACTGTATGTGTCGCTACAGTATAAAAAACTGCCATTATCAATTACTAAATCTAGAGTATTTTCACTACACCTACCAGTGTACCAACCAGCAGGTTGATTGCCAAAAATCTTTTTTATAGATTTTACTGCAAGTTTCATATCATTCTTTTCTTTTTTCTTGGATACGTTTTGATAGTCAATCCATCTCCACCCATGACTAGCAACTTCATAATTTGCTTTTTTTATAGCCAAACAAACTTCTTTATTTCTTTCCAATGCCATACCAACTCCAAAAATAGTAAGTGGAATTTTCTTTTTATTAAATAGGTCGTGAATTCTCCAAAACCCTCTTCTTGATCCATATTCATAAATTGATTCCATATTTAAATGTCGACCTTTAATTGGTTTTGCTCCTATAATTTCTGATAAAAATATTTCTGAAGTTTTATCTCCATGAAGAGTACAATTCTCTGCTCCCTCCTCGTAATTAAGCACAAATTGCAAAGCCAACTTAGCATTATTAGGCCATTTTACCTTAACTTTTTTGGAACCATATCCTACCAAATCTCTTGGGTATTTTTTTTTCATTTTTTCAAAATAATTTTATTTTTTTTAAATTTATAAATAACAAGATTGTTTCCTTTTCCTTTTCTATCAACAATTAGAAAATTCATATTTTTCATAGAAATCAACGGAAAGTGCCAAATACCAGCATTGTAATTAACCCCAGTTTGTTTTGGGACTAAAAAGGATTGGATTTTATTTACATCTGGTTTATCTCCTCTTGGTGCTACAAATACTAAAAATTTTGTATCTTCCATTGGTATAAAGGCTTGGCTTCCTAAAGGATGTTTTTCCATCATATCAATTTTCATAGGAAACCTTCTTTTTTTTGCTTTAAAAATACTAACAATTGCTTTCCCTTTGTTTTTAGATGCATCTAAATTTATCAAATTATCAAATCTCTTTGCGTATCCATCATTAATATTTATAGGATTTTTTTTTGACGTATCTATTAATTGACCAAATTTAGAAAAATTTTTTTTAGTAATTTTTTTTGCTTTTATTACTTTCATTTCACAAAATTTCCAAATGCTCTTATTCTTGAAATTCCTCCGTCTGGATATATATTTATTTTAAGAAAATTTTCCTTACTTCTTTTAATTAAGAATTTTTTAAAAATATGTTTCTTGTGAGCTGAGAGTTTTGAATTATTTAAAATAAACTTCCAACTTTTTGAATTATTGACAATTGATTTATTGGACATTTCTTTCGTAATGCATGCAGTTTGAATTGAACAGCTATCGGGATAGTTTCCTTTAAAATGATGGGTATCTATCTCTAGTTTTTTTATTAATCCTGGTTTTCCAAATTTTATTATAAGCCAATCAAAGTTTTTTCCTCTACTTCTTCTTGTTTCCCAACCATCTCCCATATTTTTTCCTTTACCAGGTGCTATGATATTTTCAGCTCTGCCAAAATGTTCATTATTACAACCAATAATTGAAGCACCATTTAAAACAGATGTAAGGTTGATAGTTTTGTTATTTAAAAAGTTTTTCTCCATTTCAATTTTTCCATAAAGCCTTAGTCTTGCAACTCCACCATCTGGAAAAATGTTTAGTCTTATATAATTAAAAACAGATTTGTTGTTTGATTTGAAGCTATGGTTTCGGCTTGGCCCAAGTTTTTTTTTGCTCAGTAAAGAAATCCATTTTGTTTTCTTATTAGGCTTTGTTTTGCTTAAGCAACCCTCTAACGAAGCATGTGTGGGCTGATTTCCATTGAAGTGTGTTGTATCAATATCTATATCGAATATCTTTCCAGGTTTACCAAGTTTTAAAATTAAATAATCAAAACCTTTTGATCTTCTTCTCCTTGTTTCCCATCCATCCATCCATTTACCATGTTTGTCAAATAGTCCATCTTTAAAAACTGGAGTTTCGATGTTTAATATTCTATGAGCAGCTGCAAAAAAATCGTCAGTCTTAAATATAACTTTAGTTCCAATTCTTGGATCCGCTAAGTTAATCATTTTTGCACTTATAAATTTTTTCATTTTTTATTTATTTCATTCAAACGAAGGGTTGCGATTTTTTTTACTTGTTTTTTTGCTTCAAGGAATTCACTTTCTATATCACTTTGTATTCTTTGTCTAAAATTATTCAAAATTTCATTTTTATCTTTACCTTTTACAGCAATTATAAAAGGAAAATTAAACTTTTTTTTATATTCTGAATTTAATTTTTTAAACTCTTCATATTCATCATTAGAACATTGGTTTAATTTTGCAGAGGCTTGTTCTGATATGGATTCAGAGGTCATTTGTTTTGCTACAGCAAGCTCAGGATGAGCATTTAAAATCTCTAAAATTTTATTCTTTTCGTAATTTTCATAAATATTAAGCATTTTAAACACAATATCTTCAAAGTTTTTAAATGGTTTTGACTGAAAAGCTTCCACAGCAACTGACTCAGTTTTTTCAAAAACATTACCAAATATAGACAAAAAATCAGACTTGTTAAGATCGTTAATGTTATCTATTGTTCTCATATAACTTTAAAAAATTTAAGTTTGAAATTAAAAGATACTATAATTTTATGACAAAGCTCACAACTCATGTTTTAGATGTGTATTCTGGTAAACCTGGCAAAGGTATCCTAGTTGAGTTGTTTTATATTAATAATTCAGAACGAAAAAAATTAACGTCAACAAAACTCAATGACGATGGTAGAGCTAATTCACCATTAGCAGAGGGAGATGTTTTTATTAAAGGTAAATATGAATTAATTTTTCATATTGGTGATTATTTTAAAAATACATCTTCAGCTAGCGATGTACCATTCTTGGATGATGTTATTATAAGATTTGGTATTTCAAATCCCTCACAGCATTACCATGTTCCTTTACTTGTTTCACCTTGGAGTTATTCTACTTATAGAGGTAGTTAAGTGATATCAAGTTCTGTTAAATTTCTATTAAATGACAAGCTTATAGTAATCAAAAATCCCGATCCAAATCAAACGTTACTTAATTTTATTAGAACTGAATTAAAAAAGACCGGAACTAAAGAAGGATGTTCAGAAGGTGGTTGTGGCGCATGTACAATTGTTTTAGGTGAATTAGTCGATAATAAAATTGAATATAAAGCAATTAATTCTTGTATTTCGTTTGTCCCAACACTGAATGGTAAACAACTTATAATTGTCGAAGATTTAGTTTCTAAAAATGGACAACTTCATCCTGTGCAAGATGCAATGGTGAAATTTCATGGCTCTCAATGTGGTTTCTGTACTCCAGGATTTGTTATGTCGTTATTTTCAATGTTTAAAAATAACAAAAATCTTAACAATGAATTAATATCAGATTCTATATCCGGTAATTTATGTCGTT
>CACGGJ010000023.1 GCA_902572515.1 uncultured Pelagibacteraceae bacterium
ATAATAGTTGCCTTATGTATTGGGTCGTAGCTTGGCATATTGAACGATACTAAAGCATGACCTCCTTCATGATATGCTGTAAGTTTTTTCTCATCTTCAGTCATAACCATTGAACGTCTTTCAGCACCCATCATTACTTTATCTTTGGCTTCTTCAAATTCTAATAATGTTACAATTCTTTTATTTTTTCTTGCTGCTAACAAAGCTGCTTCATTAACTAGATTTGCAAGATCAGCTCCTGAAAAACCTGGTGTTCCTCTTGCTATTGTTCTTAAATTTACATCAGGTGCCATTTTTATTTTTTTCACGTGAACTTTTAAAATTTTTTCTCTTCCAATAATATCTGGGTTTGAAACCACTACCTGTCTATCAAATCTTCCTGGACGCAACAAAGCTGGATCAAGTACATCTGGTCTGTTTGTTGCGGCAATAATAATGACACCTTCATTAGTATCAAAACCATCCATTTCAACTAATAACTGATTTAATGTTTGTTCTCTTTCGTCATTTCCACCACCTAAACCAGCTCCTCTGCTTCTTCCAACAGCATCAATTTCATCAATAAAAATTATACATGGAGAATTTTTTTTACCTTGTTCGAACATGTCTCTTACTCTAGATGCTCCTACTCCAACGAACATCTCTACAAAATCAGAACCTGAAATAGTGAAGAACGGAACACCCGCTTCACCTGCAATTGCTCTAGCCAACAAGGTTTTACCAGTTCCTGGAGGACCAACAAGCAAAGCTCCTCTTGGAATTTTTCCACCTAACCTACTAAATTTTTTTGGGTCTTTTAAAAATTCTACTATTTCTTCTACTTCTTCTTTAGCTTCCTCTACACCAGCAACATCGTTAAACGTAACTTTGCCTTTAAGTTCGTTCATCATTTTTGCTTTTGATTTCCCAAAACCCATCGCTCCACCTTTTCCGCCTTGCATTTGTCTCATAAAGAAAATCCAAACTGCAATAAGCAATAACATTGGAAACCATGAAAGAAGTACACCGAATAATGAAGGCATTTTTTCCTCTAAGGGTGCTGCTGAAATGCTTACTCCCTTCTCTGATAATTTTTCTATAAGATTTGGATCATTGGGTGCGTAGGTTGAAAAAGAATTTCCATTTGAATAAACACCTTTAATGTTATTTCCTTGAATCTCAACTGTAAGAACCTCACCGTTTTCAACTGAATTTAAAAAATCTGAAAATATTATTTGATTTCCCCCTCTAATATTAGACTGGGGATTTTTAAACATGTTATAGAGACCTATAGTTAAAAAAACTATAATTGCCCACATTGCCAGATTTTTTAAATTCATAGGTTTAAAATAAGAATTATTATTAAATTAACAAGTGACAAAATATCAGTTATTTCATCAACTTTATCGCTCTTTTGATACTATAACTGAGTTATTTACCTTCTTTATTAAACATTTTCCCAAAGTGGTAATGAATGAGTTATCATTGTTAATTTGATAAATTAATTTATCAATTTTTTTTCCTCTTACTGGATAATATTTTTTACCAACAATTTTTAACACTTCTGTGAGAGACCTAAAAACTACTTCTTCTGGCTGAAGAAAAAAATTTTTATTCAAAATAACAAACTTTTTAATATTTGAAATCGTTGAATTATCTTTTAAATTTTTTTCTACAAAGTATTTAATTGTCTCGTTAGCAAATCTTAAATTTTTAATAGTTAGGTTAAATTTATCACTATCCAAACCCTCTAATTCCAAATGGTTTATAAAATTTCTAATTTTTACTCTTTTAAATTGATCGTTGTTATTCGAGGGATCTTCAACATAATTTTTAAAAACTTTTTTAGTAATATATTCTAAATTTTGTTTAGAAAATTTTAACAAAGGTCTAATCAAATTGATATTTTGTAGATTAGTTTTTTGATCAAACGATACCATACCATTTAAACCACTGCCTCTCAAAATTCTAATAAAAAAATTCTCTATTAAATCATCCTTATGATGACCTAATAAAATATTATTTATTTTTAATTTTTTTGCCTTGTTGATCATGAGTGCATATCTTTTATCTCTTGCAATCGATTGGATGTTGCTTTTTGGTTTTTTTCCAATCCAGGTTAAAATCTCAAGATTAGTAGACAATTTTTTTAGGAGTAATTTTACAAATTTTGCTTCTTTTGTTGAATTATTTCTAAGTTTATGATCAACATGCAAATATTTTACTTTTAGTTGTTTTTCAATCGAATAAATTTTAGATAAAAAACATAAAGCTAAACTGTCTGGTCCACCAGAAACTGCAACAATAAAATCCTCGTTTAATTTAATATTTTTTTCAAATTTTTTATAAATTTTAGAAGTTTGTTTATCTTTTAATTGATTTAATAAAAACTTATGAGTCTTGTTTGATGCATTCAAATTTTTTGGACTCATATTTTGCTTTTTGTATTACAGACTGATTTGCATTAGGATATTGTAATTCTACACCATTTATCATTTTACATCCTTGGTCTTTTTCACCAATTTGAACCATTGATACTCCAAGTTTTAATAGATTAATTGGAGCTTTTTTTCCTTTAGGATATTTTTGGTAACCCTCTAAGTAAGCAGAAGCTGCATCCGTATATAATTGTCTAATTCTGAATGTTTCTGCATACCAGTATTGTGCACTACCCGCTAACTCATGATCAGAGTTAGATAAAACAAATTCTCTAAAAGCTCTTTCCGCTGTACTGTAGTCTCCAACTTTTAAAAAACTTGTTGCAAATTCATATTGCTCTACTGGATTTAAATCTTGAGGAAGTATTCTTTCTTCAGATTGAAAAGTTTCTGTTACAATTGAAGCTGTAGTATCTACAGATTGAATTTGTTGTGAAGTTTCGTTTGTCTCTGTATCTTTATATGAAATTGTTCCTAAATCTTGGGGCTGTGAACTACCAGGTAAAACTTTTTGCTCTTCAGTCTTTGGTTTTGAACTTAATTGGTTTTCTGTATTACCAACATTTCCAGAACTAATATTATTTTCTATGTCTTGAAATCTTATTTGGTTATCTGCTTGAATTTTTGAAACACGAGTAGATAATTTATCCAACTTAAAATTTATTTCCTCAAATTTGTTAGTGAGTTCTCTAAATTGATCCTCAACTTCAGATAATTTTAATAAATGTCTTGTTAAAACATCTTCTGAGTTTTGATCCAAGTTTGAAGTCGAACTATCATTAGTGCTTGCTTTTAATTCTATAGATCCAGAATAAACTGCTCTTTCAAGAGTTTTAAGATCATTTTTAATTATTTCTAATGTTTCATAAATATTATGGTTATCTGCAAAAGAAATATTAATAAAAACCAAATTTAATATTAAGAATAATTTTAAAATTACTAATTTAAATATGAGCATCATTTAAATTAGATTTATGATTATAAAAATGGCAAAAAAAAGACCCTAAATCCAATAAAGGTTTTAGGGTCTTAAATTTAAAATAATTAATTTGCTTTAACAGTTACTGATCTTCTGTTTTTTGACCAAGCTAATGGGTTTGAACCAGAGTCAACCGGTCTCTCCTTACCATAACTTAATACTGTAATTCTGTCAGAAGATATTCCGTAAGTCATCAAGTAATCTTTAGCTGCATTTGCTCTTCTTTCACCAAGAGCCAAGTTGTATTCTCTTGTTCCTCTTTCGTCAGCATGACCTTCAAGCACTACATTTATGTTTGGATTCTTTCTTAACCAAGCTGCTTGAGATCTTAGAGTTTCTCTTGATGCAGTTGTTAGTATTGACTCATTTGTTGCAAAGAATACTCTGTCTGGAACACCATCAGCTAAATATTCAACTGTGTCTGTTCCTGTGTAAACATCACCTTGCATTTGACCTTGAATGTCTGTTGCTACTTCTTTTTTAGTTGCACATGCAGTTAGCACTAGGCAAGCTGCTAATACTAAAAGTGTGTTTTTTAAAATTTTGTTTAATCTCATTAAATTGCTCCTTGCTGCTAATTTCAATTTCTTAACTTTTTCACAACTAAATAAAGGTTTCAAGTCTAAAAATCAAGAAATTTACAAAATTAATCTCTTAATTGCTTAATAATGATGACCATGATGGGTCAGAAGCATCAGTTGGTGTCTTTATTTGGCGTTCGTTATAACCTGTTAAATCTATGGACCATAATTTTGCAGAAAAGCCTTCCCCTTTAGAGTTAGTTTTTGTCTCTCTATAAAATATCAATACCCTTCCATTAGGAGACCAAGATGGAGCCTCTTGATAATAATTTTCAGTTAATAATCTTTCACCACTACCATCGGTTCTCATTACCCCTATATAAAATTTACCTTTATGTAATTTTGTAAATGCAATCAAATCTCCTCTCGGTGACCATACAGGTGTTCCATACAAACCATTACCAAAAGAAATTCTTTTTACGTCACTCCCATCATTTTTCATTACATAAATTTGCTGATATCCACTTCTGTCAGAATTAAATGTAATATATTTTCCGTCAGGAGAATAAGAAGGAGAGGTGTCAATTGATGGATGGTTTGTAATTTTTTCAACTATTCTATTCTCTAAATTCATCGTATAAATATCTGACTTTCCGTCTTTAGCAAAACTCATAATTATTTTTTTACCATCAGGAGAAAAACGTGGTGCGAATGTCATTCCAGGAAAATCTCCAACTACTTCTTGCGTACCGGTTTCTATATCTAATAAATAAACCCTTGGCATATTTTTAAAATAAGACAAATATGTTACCATTTGACTTGCTGGGTTAAATCGTGGTGTTAAAACTAACTCATTACCTAAAGTTAAAAATTTATTATTAGCTCCGTCTTGATCCATGATTGCTAATTTTTTTATTCTTTGTGTTTTTGGTCCTTCTTCTGAAACATAAATTATTCTTGTATCAAAATAACCTTTTTCTCCCGTCAGCCTTTCGTAAACTTTATCAGAGATAATATGCCCTACTCTTCTCCAATTGTTAGGGACTGTAGTAAAAGCTAAAGCCATCATTTCTTTAGCGGCTAAAACGTCCCACAATCGAAACTCAACTCTTAATTTATCATCAACATAATTTACTTTGCCAGTAATAAGTGCTTGAGCTTTAATTAAATTCCAATCTTCAAATCTTGGTTTTAAATTTGCAATATCAGGAGCTTGTAAAAAAGCCTTTTTATCTAGAGGGTTAAATAATCCCGAGGTTCTCAAATTATTCTCAACAATATTTGATATCTCTGAGCCAATATTTTCTTTTTTAAGTATTTTTTCAAAACCTTTTCTAGACTCTTCATCAATTGACAGGGGTGAAACTGCTAATGGAAGTGGATTTAAATTTCCCCTAGTTATATCAACTTCTATTAAGGCATTTGCATTGATGGGTATCAATATAAACAATAAAATTAAAATTTTTTTTGTCATGTAAATATATTACCCTTCTAGCATCTCTCTTGCATCAAAATTTAACTGTAATTCTTTCCATCTTTCATATCCGGTCGTTGGAACTCTTAATGGTTGGCATAATTTGACAGCTCTCAAAGCGCTTTCTGCTAAAACCTTATAAAAACCTTGACCTGGTTTATTCATTCTTGCATGGTCTAATATTTCTGTTTTTGATACTGTTCCATCAGGTTTTAATTTTAACTTTATTCTTACCAATAAATTTTCATTGTATGGTAATCCTAATGGAATACTCCAACACCCAAATATTTGTGCTTTAAGAGCATCCTCTTCGCTTAGTGTAAGACCTGTATTTTCAACATTTCTTTCTTGATCTTGAGTAATGTCGTCATTTGTTTTTAAAACTTCTGCGCTTTCTTCTTTTGATTTATCAATTAAAGCAGCAATATTATTTGGATCAAATAAATCTTTTTTTTCAAATTCTGATACCTGTTTAACTTCATCATCTACTTTTTCAGGATTTTGTTTTTTTTCCTCTTTTGTCTCAACCTTTTTTAAAGTTTTATCTGGAAGCGGAATTGCTTCAGGTTTTTCATTCTCTATTTTTTTATTATTTTGATCAGGAGCCAGAACAGTTTTTGTTTTCGTTTTTTCTACTTTTTTTGGTGGAGCTTGTTCTGAAACAAGTTTTTTTTCTTTCTCTTTAACTTTTTCAATTATCTTTTTAGCTTTAGGTGCAAATGGAATATTGGTTTTTTCTGCTATTTGAATTAACTCAACCGATACGATTGGTGGAATATCGACTGGTTTCTTTGCCAAAAAAGGTAAGCTCATAGCTGTAATGAAAATTAACACAGCATGTAAAACAGAAGAAATAATTAAACTTCTATTCACTTTAATTACCTTTGTTTATAAGGTTCTGAAATCAATGCTACTTTAGTAAAACCAGATCCTGATAGTAATCCCATTATTTCTAAAACTCTCCCATAATTTATAGTTTTATCACCTCTAACATAAATTCTGGTATCGGTTCTATTTTTTGAAACCGCTAAAACCTTCGCAATAATATTATCATATTCAACTTTTGCTTCTTGAATAAAAATTTCACCTTTTGCGTTAATTGACAGTGTTAAAGGTTCTGCTTCTTCGGGTAAAGAGTCTGCCGAACTTTCTGGTAAATCAACTTGAACGCCTACCGTTAACAATGGTGCTGTTACCATAAATATAATTAATAATACCAACATGACATCAACGAATGGAGTTACATTTATTTCACTCATAGGTTCTTTTGATGAGCGATTAAATTTGAAAGCCATTTGTTAGATTATAGTTAAAAATCTTTTTGAGAAGTTTTCTAATTTTTCAGAATATTTTTTAGCGTCATTATTAAATTTGTTATAGGCAACTACTGCTGGTATTGCAGCCAACAGACCAAGTGCAGTTGCAAATAAAGCTTCGGCTATTCCCGGTGCAACTATCGCAAGACTTGTGTTTCTTGAAATAGCTATAGATTGAAAAGAATTCATAATTCCCCAAACAGTTCCAAACAATCCAATAAATGGTGCTGTTGAACCTACTGTTGCCAAAAAAGTAAAGCCTTTTTCAATTTTTGTCATTTGTTTTTCAATTCCAGCTTCTAAAGAGGCGCTCATTCTTTCACTAATGTTAGTTCTTGTTTTTTTTTTAAGTAATCCTTCCATTGCATCTTGAAACACAAGTGACATTGGATCCTCAAGTTTACTAGGTAAACTATTGTAAAAAGTTTCGGCAGATTTAGAATTCCAAAACTTTTCTTCAAATTCCTCTGAAGATTTAGTTATTTTTTTAAATAAACGAAACTTTTCAATAATTACAGCCCAAGAATATATTGAGCACAATATTAATATAATCATTACAGACTTAACAATTATGTCTGCTCTAAAAAATAAACTGAATAATGAAAAATCGGTATTTGTTCCTAATTCAACTGCTTTTGCTGCTATATCTGCTTCCATGATTACTCATCACACGTAAATGTGTCATGATTTTGTCTATTAATTTAAATTGATTATTCCTCTTTTTGATAAGTTTCGAAGAAAAAGCTAGCTATTAGAATAGCATCTGCTTTGTTATTATCTTTCTTTTTTGACAATTGTGCTGAAAAATATGGAAAAATTTCAATAGCTTTTGTTCTGCTCGCATCTTTTTCTGAATTAATGAGGTTAAAATATTTTTTCCATTTGGCTGGCCTTACAAAATAAACAGGTAAATGCATTGCGCTACATATACCTTTTAAAACACCAAAAGATTGACCAAAATTAAACATACTAGTAACGCCTTGACCTGGCATTGCAGAGACCTGTTCGATTACAACCTTTATATTTTTTTTATCAATTTTGTTTATTCTTTTACTAAATTCATTAAATATTTGAGCACCATTTACTTGTCTCTTATTTTTCTTTCCCTCTGTCATGGTTGGCATTTCAATAACGTCTTTTATTATACCATCCTCGAAAAAACAGATTGATCCTGAGATTCCTGGATCAATTCCAATAATCATCATTAAATACCACCTAAATTAACGTTTGAATAAACGTTCTGAACATCATCATCTTCCTCAAGAGTTTCTAAAAAATCTACTACACTATCTTTATTATCTTTATTTACTTCAACACTATTTAACGGGACCCATTCAATTTCAGTAGAAATAAAGTTCACAATAATTTTCTCAAGATTTTTTTTTACATTATATATTTCGCTCATTTGACACTGGACCTCATGATAATCCTCATAAGACAAACATTCATCAGCTCCTGACTCAATCGCTAAATCTAAAATTTTTTCATCAGATATCTCTTTTTTATCAATCTTGATTATACCCAATTGTTGAAAATTGTGAGATGCTGAACCTTGAGTTCCTAAGCTCCCACCACTTTTTTGAAAAATAGTTCTTATATTTGATGCTGTCCTATTTTTGTTGTCTGTTAAAGTTTCAACTATAACAGCAATCTTTTCTGGTCCAAACCCCTCGTATCTTAAATTTTCAAAATTTGCTCCAGTAGCTGCAGAAGATTTATCTATTGCTCTTCCAATATTATCTTTAGGCATATTTGCAGATCTAGCAGCCTGTACTGCAGATCTTAGTCTAGGGTTCATTGCTGGATCTTTGTCACCAAGTTTTGCCGCAACAGTAATCTCTTTAGATAATTTTGAAAATATCTTTGATCTTTGCTTATCAGCCTTACCTTTTTTATGTTTTATTCCTGCCCAATGTGAATGTCCTGCCATGATCTTTAAATATTTTTTAGTTGATCTCCGTATACATAGCTTTTGATGTCTATTGCTAAACCTGTTTTTATATCACAATCTACTATAACACCACACAAAGTAGCATCTCCAGTAGCGGGAAAGTGTTTCACTGAATTCTTTTTTAAAAATCTATTCAAAGAATTTTCTTTATTCATTCCAATCACTGAATCATAATCTCCACACATACCTGCATCGGTTTGATATCCAGTGCCATTATTAAGTATTCTGGCATCATTTGTTGGAACATGAGTGTGGGTTCCAACTACGAGAGTTGCCTTTCCATCAAATAGATGTCCTATAGCATTTTTTTCGCTAGTAATTTCACCATGGAAATCAACTACAAGTAAATCAAAATCCTTTTTCATTTCATTTTCTTTTAAAAATTTTTGAGAAGCTTCAAAAACATCTTCACATTTTTTCATAAAAACATTGCCCATCAAATTAAGAACTCCAATTTTTATATCATTCTTTGTTTTATAAATCTGAAAACCTTTTCCTGGTGCAGGTTCAAATAAATTTTTAGGTCTTAATAATTTTTCTTCTTTATCAATAAATTCCATAATTTCTTTTTGATCCCAAACATGATTGCCGGTTGTGATAACATCAACTCCACAATTAAAAAAATCCTTACATATTTCTTTAGTTAGCCCCACACCTTGAACTGCAGCATTTTCACCGTTTACTATTACAAAATCGATTTTGTTTTTATCAATTTCATTTAATAAATTACTTGTTAATTTAGAACATCCAGAAATTCCAACAACATCTCCTAAAAATAAAATTCTCATTTTATAATTTTTTTCTCGGTTATTATTAAATCAAGTTTCTTATCATACTTGTTTATAGGTATTTTTTTTATCTCCTGGTATGAAAATCCTAATCCAATTTTAAATATTTTTTTAATTTTAGATACTTTTTTTAAATAGCGATCATAAAATCCCCCACCATAGCCCAATCTATTCAAATTATCATCATAAGCTACTAAAGGAACAAATATTATATCTGGGTAAATTTTCTTTCCTAAAGTTGGCTCAGCAATACCATACTTATTAATTTTTAAAGGATCTTTATTTTTCCATTCAAAAAAATCCATTTGGTTATTTTCTCTAATTATTGGTAAGGAAATATTTACCATTTTGTTTCTTAAAAAATAAAGCACATCTAAGTCATCAATCTCATGATTACAAGGGTAATACCCTCCTACATTTTTGAAATTAATTTTTTTTTTTTTTAAAAGTCGATAAATTCTGTCAGGATTGAGAATAAGTTTTTTATTCGAATTTTTTTTTCTAAGATTTAAAATTTTACTTCTTAACTTAGACTTGCTCACAGATCTACTTTGATATGTTTTCTAATTTTGCTTTTTTTACAAAATTTGATATTTGATCAGCGGCTTCGTCAATTAAATTTTCATATTTTTTTTGATTATGTTCAATTTCTTGTTTTAAATTTTCATGATCACGATTTAGTTTTTCAATTTCAGATTCTTTTGTGTCCCTGTAATCGTAAATTAGAGATTTTAGTTCTTTAAATTTGTTTGATAGATCGTTTAATTCCTCTTTTTTTTGATCTACTTTTTTCTTAGTTTCGTAATATTCATCCATTATTTTTACAGCTGTGATTAATAAAAGTTTATTTTCACCTAGATTTCCTAGATCATTCTTTAAATTATTAAACTTTTTATTAATCTGAATTAACAATTCTTCTAAGTGCTCCTCTTGTCCATCTTCACAAGCGAGCAAAAACTCTTTATTGTTAAATTTTATACTTACATTTGCCATTTATCTATTTCATCCAATAGTGTGTCAGTTTCTTGATTAAGTTCGTCAATTTTTTCAGAAAATTCAATTTGTTTTCTTTCTTCCACCTTTTCTTTGTTTTTTAAATCCTCAAGTTTTTTTGATAGATTTTCATGTTCCTCAAGTAACGTTTTATATTTTTCTTCAATCTGTGTTTTTTCAATTTCTAATTGATTTTGTTTAGTGCTTAAATTTTCGATATTTTTTTGTAATTCAGGATTTGTTAGATCTAAATTTTTTAATTCCTCTAATGCAATATTTAATTTTTTTTCTTTTTCGTTTATAGAATTCATATATATATGTTTATATTATTAAATAGATTCTTCTTAGTCTAGTCAGGATAATTTTGAGCAAACTACACAATGATTTAGCTAATTGCATCAGATTTTTATCAATTGATGCTGTTCAAAAAGCAAATTCAGGTCACCCAGGAATGCCAATGGGTATGGCAGATGTCGCAACAGTGTTATTCAAAAATTTTTTAAGATTTAATCCAAAGAATCCAGATTGGTTAAATAGAGATAGATTTGTTTTATCTGCTGGTCATGGTTCTATGCTTTTATATTCTTTGCTTTACCTAACGGGATATAAAAGTATATCAATTAATAATATTAAAAAATTTAGGCAGCTTAATTCTATTTGTGCTGGACATCCTGAATATCATCCGAAAACAGGAATTGAAACTACAACAGGTCCTCTTGGACAAGGTATATCTAATGCAGTTGGTTTTGCAATTGCTGAAGAAATTTTAAAAAATAAATTAGGTAAAGATTTAATTAATCACAAAACTTATGTTTTAGCTGGAGATGGATGTTTAATGGAAGGAATAAGTCATGAAGCGATGAGTTTAGCAGGACATTTAAAACTTAAAAATTTAGTTATGCTATTTGATAACAATTCAATTTCAATTGATGGTCCAACAAATCTCGCAGTTTCAGATAATTTTAAAAAAAGATTTGAAGGATATGGTTGGGATTATATTTCTATCAACGGTCATAACGAAAAAGAAATTTTTAAAGCACTAAAAAAAGTTCAAAAAGCTAAAAAACCTACTGTGATTTCTTGTAAAACAAAGATTGGATATGGTTCACCAAATAAATCAGGAAAAGCATCGTCCCATGGAAGTCCATTAGGTGTAGATGAAATCAAGCTTGTAAGAAAAACCTTAAATTGGAAAACCAAACCTTTTGATATCCCAAATAAAATTTTAAATGAATGGAGAAAAATTGGCCAAAGGGGTGAAATTTTAGAAAAAAAATGGAACAAAGCATTAAAAAGAAAAAAAATAATATTTAATCAAACTTTAAAAAATAACTTTACTTCGGCGCTTAAGAAAGAAAAAGAGAATGCAATAAAGGAGCCAAAAAGTTTAGCTACTAGAAAATGTTCAGAAATGATATTGAATGCATTAACAAAACAAAAAAATAATTTAATTGGTGGCTCTGCTGATTTAGCGGGATCAAATAATACAAAAACTAAAAACCATAAAATAATTAAACCTGGAGATTTTACTGGTGACTACATTCACTACGGTGTCAGAGAACACGCAATGAGTGGGGTTATGAATGGTATTGCACTTCACAGTAATCTAATTCCTTATGGAGGTACTTTTTTAATATTTTCTGATTATTGCAAACCTTCGATCAGATTGTCTGCCTTAATGCAAAAAAGAGTGATTTATGTAATGACACATGACTCTATCGGGCTCGGAGAAGATGGCCCTACCCATCAACCTATAGAACAGCTTTCGGGCTTACGTGCTATACCTAACCTAAATGTATTCAGACCTGCAGATAGAATTGAAACTATCGAATGTTGGGAACATGCCTTAAAAAGCTCAAAAACACCTAGCGTGCTATCTTTAACAAGACAAAATTTAAATCCAGTAAGAAAAACATACCCAAATAAAAACTTATGTTCATTAGGCGCTTATGAGATTTTAAGAACAAATAAAAAAATTAATCTAACAATTTTAGCAAGTGGATCTGAAGTTAATCTAGCGTTAGAGGTTAGCCATAAATTAGCCAAAGATAAAATATATTCCAAAGTGATATCAATGCCTTGTATGGAACTTTTTGAATTACAATCAAAATCTTATAAAAATAAAATTTTAGAAGAATCAAAACTTAGAATATCCATTGAAGCTGGATCAAGCGATTGTTGGAAAAAATATGTAGGTGATAACGGTATTGCTTTTGGAATTGATGAATTCGGAAAAAGTGCACCCTATAAAGATATTTTTAAATATTTTGGACTAGAAAGTACAAACATTAAAAATATCACTAAAAAATTATTAAATAAATAAAATGACAATTAAAATTGGGATTAATGGAATGGGACGGATTGGTCGTATGGTTGTTAGATCAATTGTTGAAAGTAAAAATAAAAATTTAAAAATTAATCATATAAACAACAGGTCAAATTCGGAAACTACATTTAAATTAATCAAATATGATTCTATTCATGGAAAATTAAATGCTGATTTAGATTATGATCCAAATCATTTAGTAATTAATAAAAATAAAATTACATTTTCTCAAGAAACAAAAATAGAGGACATAAATTGGAAAAAACATGATGTTGATTATGTTTTCGAATGTACTGGAAAATTTAATTCAAAAGAAAAACTTCTTGCTCATATAGAAAATGGTGCAAAAAAAGTGATCGTTTCTGCTCCATGTAAAAATGCTGATAAAACAATAGTATTTGGTGTTAATGAAAATATAATTACTAAAGAGGATAAAATAATATCTGCAGCGTCGTGTACCACCAATTGTCTAGCACCAGTAACTAGTGTTCTTGATGAAAAATTTGAAATTGAAAAAGGTTTTATGACTACAATTCATGCTTTTACTAGCGATCAGAGAATTTTAGATAATTCACACAAAGATCCAAGAAGAGCAAGATCAGCGAGTCAATCAATAGTTCCTACCTCAACAGGAGCTTCGAAAGCAATAGGAGAAATAATACCAAACCTAAAAGGGAAACTAGAAGGTGTTGCCATGAGGGTGCCCACTCCTAATGTTTCTCTTGTTGAACTAGTTTTTTGTACAAAAAAAAATATTAATATAAAAAAAATTAATGATGCCTTTGAACAAGCGTCAAAAAATAAATTAAAAAATATCTTAGAAGTTACTCATGAAAAATTAGTATCTATAGATTTTAATCATCATCCTGCTTCCGCAATAGTAGATGCTTCTTTAACAAATGTAGTTGGAAGTAATATGGGTAAAATATCAGCCTGGTATGATAATGAATGGGGCTTTTCTAATAGGATGTGTGATATCGCTGAAACTTTACATAAAATCTCTTAATGAGAAGT
>CACGGJ010000024.1 GCA_902572515.1 uncultured Pelagibacteraceae bacterium
ATGTGTCTCTTGTACTTACATATTTCATTTAATAATTTTTTTTCCTAAAATATAAATATATTAAAAGGATTGAAATCGCCATAGAAAACCAGGTAATTGCATACTTCTTGTGATTATTTGAAATTTTAGCAGTAATCACTCTTGGTTTTGGAATTTTAAATTCACCGTTTAAATAAATTACATACTCTGAAAAATTTCTTCCAGTGAATTTAAAAATATCTTCTCTATTTAAAGTAAACCAATAATTTTTCTCAATATCGTTTTCTGGCTTAAACGTACTTGCTTTAGTTTGCAGCATAAGAGTACCAACTATTTGATTTTGATCAACTAAATTTATTTCAGGTAAATCTTTTTTTTCAAAAGGTATCCACCCCCTATTCAATAAGTAATTGACGTCGCCAATTTTTATTGGATTAATTACTTCAAATCCAGGTTTGCCTGTATCATTTAAATTGTATAAATACATTTGTTTATCAAAATCAATTTCTCCGCTTGTCTTTATTCTTAGATAATTTTTTTTTTCAATGTTAGATAATTCCACAGGATCGTTTTTTAAAGAATTTTCTATTTGCTCAATTAAATCTAATTTCCAATTTAATCTATAAATCTGCCAAAACCCAAGAGAGAACAGAGTCAAAATAATAAAATAAACAAAAACTGAAAATAGTAATTTATTCTTCAAGGATAAATATTAACTTCCCCAAATATAAATTGCAGCAAATAAGAATAGCCACACTACGTCAACAAAATGCCAGTACCAAGCAGCCGCTTCAAATCCAAAATGGTGATCTTTGGTAAAATGACCAAGTCTTCCTCTCCACAAACATACTGCTAAAAATATCGTTCCAATTATGACGTGAAAACCATGAAAACCTGTTGCCATATAAAATACAGCTCCATAAATATGGCCTGAGTAAGTAAAAGTAGCGTGATGGTATTCGTATGCTTGCAATAATGTAAAAAAGAAACCAAGAATAACAGTCAGTGTTAAACCTTGTATAAAGCCTTTTCTATCATCTTCTAATAAAGCATGATGAGCCCAAGTAACAGTTGTTCCTGATAATAATAAAACTAAAGTATTTATTAAAGGAATGTCCCAAGGATCAAATGTTTCAATATCTTTTGGTGGCCATACATTTCCAACAAATTCATTTGGAAATAAACTTATGTCAAAGTAAGCCCAAAACCATGCAACAAAGAACATTACCTCTGAAGCAATAAATAAAGTCATTCCATATCTATGATGAATTTGAACAACTGGAGTATGATGACCTTGATGCTCAGCTTCAATAACTACATCTCTGAACCACATGTACGCACCATAAATTAATAACGCTAAACCAAGATACATTCCCCAGGAAATACCGTTATGCATATAAAAAATTGCACCTATTGCTAATACTAAGCATGCAAAAGATGTATAGATTGGCCAAGGGCTTGGATCAACTAAGTGGTAATCGTGTTTTTTCTCTGCTGACATTTTTCGTGATTATGATTGTTTATAGTAATCTGTCGAGAAAAAAGTGTACGACATGGTTACATCTTGTAGATTTTTTGTTGTTGGGTCGTTCACAAGGTCAGGGTCTAAATAAAAAGTCATTACGTAAGTTGCTTTCTCTCCAGCCTTCAACTCTTGTTTTTCAAAGCAAAAACATCCTAATTTACTATAATATTTACCAAAACTTGCCGGTGAAACATTGAAACTTGCTACACCATAAGTCGTTTCGTCTCCAATATTCTCAACTTCAAATTCTATTCTGTTGACCTGCCCAACTTTCACATCAATCACGTTTGATTTTGCTTTAAAATTCCATTCAAGATTATTCACATTTGTATCAAACCTCACGCTTACAACCTTATCTAAAACTATTTTTGGAGCTTCTTTAGCTACCTGGGTTGTTCCTCCGAATCCTGTAACTCTACAGAATAGATCATACAAAGGTACTGCTGCAAAAGACAATCCCAACATAAGGGCAAAAATCCCAGCTAAAAGTAAAGGAGTTAATGTTTTGCCTTTAATCATATCTGTCTATCAAATACTCCTACATTGTATAAAGTAAAAACAAATAAAAATACCATAAACGCTAAAATTGCTATTGCAGTTATAATATTTTTTTTCTTTGTTTTTTTGTCAGGTGTTATCATAAAATTTTATCAATTAAAAAAAGAACAAAAATTAAAAATAAATACAAAATTGAATATCCAAAAATAGATTTTGCTTTTTTTGCATCAAATTTGTTTTTTTTAAATTTATAAAGGTTGAAACATAAATAATTATAATAAATTGTCAAAATTAAAGATGGGATTAAAAAAGTTATACCTACAAAGCCAATTGCATAAGGTAAAACAATTACTGGTAACATTGTTAAAGAATAGACCAATATATTTAATTTTGTACTCTCAACACCGTTTGTTAGTGGAAGCATTGGAATTTTCGCTTTTTTGTAATCATCTGATTTATACAAACTTAAAGCCCAAAAATGTGAAGGCGTCCAAAAGAATATAATCAAAAAGAATGTAATTGGCTCAAAAGTTAAAGAATTGGTAGCTATAGTCCAACCAATCACTGGGGGTAATGCTCCTGCAGCTCCTCCTATCACTATATTTTGTGGAGTTTTTCTTTTTAACCAAATTGTATAAACAAACACATAAAACAAAATAGTAAAAAGTAATAAACTAGCTGATATTCTGTTAGAATAATAATCAAGCGCAATTACAGAAAAAATCGAAAGAGAAATTCCAAATACTAGTGCTTGATTTCTATTTACCTTGCCTGTTGGAATTGGTCTCAAACAAGTTCTTGTCATAAGGGCATCTAAATCAGACTCATACCACATATTTAAAGCCCCAGCTGCTCCAGCTCCAATTGAAACTAAAATTATTCCAATGATTGCATCTTTTGTTGGAATTATATTTGGAGCCATTAACAACCCAACTGCGCATGTAAATATAACCAAAGACATCACTCTTGGTTTCATTAATTTGAATAATTCAGATAAATTAAAGGCGTCTTCTTGAGATAAGTTTCTATTTTTAAATTTAGACTTAATCATTAATTTAAAGTTAAAAAATCTTATTTACTATATTTAGCTAGTAGATTTTTCAACACCCTCTTCATCTTCAAACTTTGGTAATTCTTCAAAAGTATGAAAATTAGGCGGAGATGGTACAGTCCATTCTAAAGTTGTAGCACCTTCTCCCCATGGGTTTTGTGCTGCAGCCTTTTTCTTATAAAACGCATAAGCAAGGTTTATAAAAAATACCACCAATCCAATTACAGAAATATAAGAACCAATTGAAGAAATGTAATTCCATCCGGCAAAAGCATCTGGATAGTCAGCATATCTTCTTGGCATTCCTGCAAGGCCTAAAAAGTGTTGTGGAAAGAAAACCAAGTTTACTCCAATAAACGTTAACCAGAAGTGTAATTGACCCATCCATTCTGAGTACTCATAACCAGTCATTTTTCCAAACCAATAGTAAAAACCTGCGAAGATTGCAAATACAGCCCCTAAAGATAGTACATAATGAAAGTGCGCAACAACGTAGTAAGTATCATGCATTGCAGTATCAACTCCAGCATTCGCAAGCACAACACCGGTAACTCCACCAACAGTAAATAAAAATATAAATCCTAAAGCCCAAACCATTGGAGTTTTAAACGAAATCGAACCACCCCACATAGTTGCTATCCATGAAAATATTTTTATACCAGTTGGAACTGCAATGATCATCGTTGCAGCTAAAAAGTATGCTTTAGTATCTGTGCTTAAACCAACTGTATACATGTGGTGAGCCCAAACAACAAAACCAACTATTCCAATTGCAACCATTGCATAAGCCATTCCTAAGTATCCAAAAACTGGTTTTCTAGAAAATGTTGAAACAATATGACTGATCATTCCAAAGCCTGGTAAAATTAAAATATAAACTTCTGGGTGACCAAAGAACCAAAATAAATGTTGGAATAAAACCGGGTCTCCACCAGTTTGTGCATCAAAGAAAGCTGTTCCAAAGTTTCTATCTGTAAGAAGCATCGTAATTGCTCCTGCTAAAACTGGTAATGATAACAATAATAAGAAAGCAGTTACTAGTATTGACCAAGCAAATAATGGCATTTTATGAAGTGTCATGCCAGGAGTTCTCATGTTTAAAATTGTAGTAATAAAGTTTACCGCTCCTAAAATTGAAGAAGCTCCAGCTAAGTGTAGACTTAAAATTGCAAAATCCATTGCTGGACCTGGTTGACCTGCTGTAGATGATAATGGAGGATATATTGTCCATCCTCCTCCTACTCCTGTTTGACCTGGAGGGCCATCCATAAAAATTGACATTATTAATAATATGAAAGATGTCGGTAGTAACCAGAATGAAATATTATTCATTCGTGGGAAAGCCATATCAGGTGCACCGATCATTATTGGAACAAACCAATTACCAAATCCACCTATCATTGCTGGCATCACCATAAAGAATATCATGATCAAGCCATGACCTGTTACTAAAACGTTGTATAAATGATAGTTGCCACCTAAAATTCCATCACCAGGATGCATCAATTCCATTCTCATTAAAACTGAGAATGCTGTGCCAATTACACCTGCAATAATTGCAAATATTAGATACATAGTTCCAATATCTTTGTGGTTGGTTGAATAAGCCCAACGTTTCCAACCTGTTGGTGTATGATGATCGTCGTGTGATGCTGTTTGTGTATACATATTATTTACTCGCTAGTTTTTTAAATTGATCTTCTTCATTAATTTCTTTTGCAAATTTGACTTTAGCGTTTAATAACCACTCTTGATATTCTTCTTCAGTGACAACTCTTACTTCAATAGGCATAAACGCATGTTTAATTCCACACAGTTCAGAACATTGACCATAATAAGTTCCAACTTTTTCTGCCTTAAACCATGTTTCATTTATTCTTCCAGGTACAGCATCTCGTTTTACTCCAAATGAAGGGAGTGCCCATGCATGCAAAACATCATTTGCCGTGATCATTACTTTAACAACTTTATTTACTGGAACAACCAGTTCATTATCTACAGCTAACAGTCTTGGCTCGTTTTCTTTTAAGTCTTTAGTTTCGATCATGTAAGATTCGAAGAAAATATTTTCATCTGGATACTCGTATCCCCAGTACCATTGATATCCTATAGCTTTAACAGTTATATCCGCCTTTGGAATTGAATCTTGTTTATATAAAATTTTAAATGATGGTACAGCCATCACGATCAGAATTAAACACGGGATTAAAGTCCATAAAACTTCAACAGCAACATTATGAGTTCTTTTTGATGGAACTGGATTTGCTGAAGCTCTAAATCTTATACAAGCATAAACCATAAGAAATAGAACAAAAACACTGATTGCTATTATAATTGGTAACAACAATTTATCATGAAAATTAACTATATCTCTCATAGTCTCGGAAGCAGCCTTTTGAAAACCTAGTTGCCAATCAACTGGTTGATTAGCGAATGCGCTTGAAGTGATAAAGAATGTTAGAAATATATATAAAAATTTTTTCATTTTTTTACCCTATATAGAGTGTCTTTTAAAAAAATACACTTTTACTTTTAGCGACAAAATATCAATTAATGGTGTAATTTATGATCGATAGAGCAGAAATTACAGCTGTTTCAGATCTCAAAATGTTTTCATTGATTTTAACAGACTGAACACCATTAAATTTGAGAATCTCTTCCCTCTCCTGCTCAGAAAAATCTCCTTCGGGCCCTATTATTACGCAAGTGGGTTTAGTTGTTAACTTTGTAAGATCAATTTTTGTATTAGCAGTATTAAGGTCAGTAAATATTAAATCCATATCATTATTTAGAAAGCTTTTTAATTTTTGAGGATCCTCAATTGATGGAACTGTTATTCTATTTGACTGTTCAGCTGCTTCTATGATTACTTTTTCCAATCTCTCTTTATTTATCTTTCTGACAATCGTTCTTTCAAAGATGACTGGTAAAAACTTAGTTACCCCAAGCTCTGTAGCTTTTTGTATCATGAAATTAAAGTAATTTGATTTAATAGGAGAGAATGCTAGCCAGAGATCTTTGATATTTTCTTTCTGTCTTAATTGTTTCGTAACATTAAATTCAACTATGCTTTTGGTTATATTCAAAATTTTAGCTTCCCATTCACCACTACTATTAAAAAGAGAAAAAACCTCTTTCTCTTTAAGTCTCATAACTTTTGAAACATAGTGAGATTGAGATTTATCAAGTTTGTCAGTCAAATTAAGAGATAAACTTTTTGAATAAAATAATCTAATGTTACTCATATTGATAAGTTAGTTTATGAAAAATATTAAAGCAATAATTTTTGATGCTTACGGTACCTTATTTGATGTCAACTCGGCTGCTGAAAAATGTAAAGATAAAATAGGTGATAAGTGGGAAGGTTTCGCTAATTATTGGAGAACTACACAATTAGAATATACTTGGCTAAGAAGTTTAATGAAACGTCATAAGGATTTTTGGCAAGTAACAGAGGATAGTTTAGATAAATCAATGGAAACTTATGAGATAGACACTTCAATGAAAAATGAGTTATTAGATCTTTATAAAATTCTTTCACCATTTAAAGAGGTTCCTGAAGTTTTAAAATCATTAAAAGAAAAAGATTTTAAACTTGCTATTCTTTCAAATGGTACTCCTTCCCTTCTTAATGAATTGGTTAAGAGCAATAATTTAGAAAATATATTTGATGATATTTTTTCAATTGAGGAAGTTGAAGTTTATAAACCAGACTCTAAAGTTTACGATATACCAATTAAAAAATATAATATTAAAAAAAATGAAGTTGCTTTTTTAAGTGCTAACACTTGGGATGTATCAGGTGGTGGAAATTATGGTTATAAATCTATTTGGGTTAATAGAAATAGTAATACTTTTGACAATCTAGATTATGTACCAAAGCATCAAATCGAGGACCTTAGTAAGTTACTTGATATAATATAAAAAATTCTTATGTACAAAATATGAAAAATATTGAAGTAAGTAAAATTATAGACCCTATTCCAGCTTCTGATGGTGCTGGAGTTAAATTGAAAAGAAGTATTGGTGTTGAGCCAAACTATTTTGATCCTTTCTTAATGCTTGATGAATTTGGTTCAGAAAATAGTGAGGATTATATAGCGGGTTTTCCACCCCACCCTCATCGAGGAATTGAAACAGTTACTTATATGTTAGCTGGAGATTTTGAACATAAAGATAGTACAGGTGGTGAAGGTAGAATGACTGCAGGAGATGTCCAGTGGATGAAAACAGGAAGTGGAATTATTCATTCAGAGATGCCAGCAATGAAAGAAGGAAAACTTCATGGATTTCAATTGTGGATTAATATGCCTGCTAAATTAAAAATGAGTAAGCCTGAATATATTTATATTGATGCTGATAAAATGAGAGTTCATAAAGATGATGATAAACAAGTAAAAGTGATAGCTGGAATATTTGAAAAAGCTGAAGGACCAGTAAAAGGTCATAACGTTGAGCCTGTTTATTTTGATGTAGAATTAAATAAAGATAAAGAGTTCAATTTTAAATTACCATCTACCCACAATACTTTTATTTATTTAATTAGTGGTGAAATTGAAATTGGCAAAGATAAACACGATCAAGTTATAGATAGTACTTTAATATTACTAACTAGAGGTGAAGATTTAAGTGTTAAAGCTAAATCGGGTGCAAAATTTTTGGTGATTTCAGGGAAACCAATTAATGAGGAAATAGCTAGAGGTGGACCATTTGTGATGAATACTAAAGCAGAGATCTTGCAAGCAGTTCAAGATTATCATAATGGTACATTTGTAAAATAAATTATGAAAGCTGTAGAAATTAATAAAACTGGTGGACCTGAAGTTTTAGAAGTTAAAGATATTTCTTTAGATAAGCCTGGTCCTGATCAAGTAGCCATTAAACAAAAAGCAATTGGTCTGAACTACATTGATACTTACCATAGATCGGGTTTATACCCATTAAAACTACCGATTGGTTTGGGTTTAGAAGGTGCTGGAGTTATTACTCATGTTGGGGATAACGTAAAAGACTTCAAAGTTGGTGATAAAATTTCATATGCAGGTATTCCACTTGGTTCCTATTCTTCACACAGAAACTATCCAACTAAGAATTTAGTAAAGGTGCCAGATGGTATTGATCTTGAGATAGCTGCTACTTTAATGACAAAAGGATTAACAACTTATTATCTTTTACATAAAACTTATCCAGTTAAATCAGGAGAAACAATTTTATTTCACGCAGCTGCTGGTGGTGTTGGTCAAATTTTTGGACAATGGGCAAAAAGTTTAGGCTGCACTGTTATAGGAACTGTTGGTTCAGACGAAAAAGTAAATATAGCAAAAGAAAATGGTTACGATCATGTAATTAATTATAATAAAGAAAATTTTGCTAAGAAAGTTTTAGAAATTACAAATGGTAAGGGTGTCCCTGTTGTATATGATGGCGTTGGTAAAGATACATTAGATGGATCAATTGAATGTTTAGCAATAAGAGGAATGATGGTTTCGTTTGGAAATGCATCTGGACCTTTATCAGAAATTAATGTGCCAAAAGTTATTCAGCCAAAAGGGCTATACCTTGTAAGACCCTCTATGCAACAATATCTTTCGACAAGAGAAGAATTAGACGAAGCTTCAAAAACAATGTTTGAAAAAATTAGCTCTGGTAAAGTAAAAATTAAAATTTTTAAAAAGTATAAGTTAGAAGAAGTGGTTCAGGCTCATAAAGATCTTGAAGGAAGAAAAATTTTAGGACCAGCTGTAATAGTACCTAATTAACATCAACATCCATATCTGACATATGAAGTTTAAGTGCATTAGTTGAAATTTGAATTTCTCTGATAAAAAAAATTATAGATATGATCATAGATAAACAACATGATCCAAAAATTACTCTAGCTAGAAAGACTTCATCTAAATAAAGGGCAAATACCGTCAGCATATTAAATAGAAAACCAAAAGCAGCAAACAATATTGTCCATCTTAGTAGAGTTATTCTGCCACTTAGATTTATAAATTGTTTTTTCCATTCGGGCGGTATGTGTTTTTCATAAACATGCTCATCATGGAGCTGACGAATTAAAATACTAAGCGAATGAAACCTGTTGCTATAAACGCCCATTAATAAAGGAATTGCTGGAAACATTAGTGCTGTGACTGTGTAATCTATATTCATACGAATCAATTTGATTATGAATCTAGCCTTTGTTATTTACAAGTAAAATATGAGCCAATTAAACTTATTTATCGAACTCACGAGATTAAAAAAACCAATTGGCTTTATGCTTCTGTTTTGGCCCTGTGCTTGGGGACTCACATTGGCTTATGATTTTTCATCAAACCTGAGTACTTATTTTTTTTATATGATTCTATTTTTTCTAGGCGCAGTTTTAATGAGATCAGCAGGGTGCATAGTAAATGACATTTTAGATAAAGAGTTTGATGCAAAAGTATTTAGAACTAAAGATCGCCCAATTGCATCTGGTAAAATTTCAGTAAAGATAGCAATTATTTATTCTTTAATTTTATGTTTTTTGGCTTTTATAATTTTGTTAAATTTCAATTATTTTACAATTATTTTAGCCCTTGGATCAATGCCATTTGCCTTCAGCTATCCCCTTATGAAAAGAATTACTTATTGGCCTCAATTATTTTTGGGGGTTACATTTAATTATGGGCTAATACTTGGATGGACAGCTATAAACAATCAAATAGATTTAGTAGCATTAATGTTTTACTTTGGGGCCATATTTTGGACACTAGGGTATGACACGATATATGGATTTCAAGATATAAAAGATGATGAAATTATAGGATTAAAATCAACATCAATAAAATTTAAAAAAAAACCATATACTTTTTTATTTTCATGTTACTCAATTTTTTTAATAAATTTATTTTTAATTGGTTATTTAATGAACTTTAACAAAATTAGCTTAATAGTATATGTATTGATTGTTATTCAAATGTTTTATTTTCAATTAAAAAAATTAGAAATTGAGAACTATTCAAATTGTTTTAAAAAATTTAAATCAAATAATTATTTGGGTTTAATGGTGCTAGTTGGAATAGTGATTGGCAAAATATAATATGAATAAAATAGAAATAATTAAAAGATTGTACAACAGTTATACTAAAAAATATCTTAAGAATATTTTTACTGCATTTTTTTTTTCAATTTTACTTGCAGGGAGTACGTCTGCTGTAGCTTATTTACTAGATCCTGCAATAAAAAAATTGTTTATTGAACAAAACCAATCAATGATAATCATAATACCTTGTGCAATAGTTTTAGCTTTTGCAATAAAAGGTGCATCGCTCTATTTAGCTAGGGTTCTCATGATAGGTGTATCAGAAGAGGTTAAAAAAGATATTCAAAACGATATATTTTCTTCCTTATTAAAAGCTGACACTAAAGTAATCGACGAAAAACATTCTGGAAAATTTATCGCAAATTTAACTAATGATGTGACCATGATTACAAACCTTTTAAGCACAGTTGTTTTAAACTTATTTAAAGACTCATTAACTTTGATAGGCCTTCTATCAGTAATGTTTTATCAAAATTGGAAATTGTCATTAATAGCAATAATTATGATACCTTTAGCTAGTATCGCGGCAAAAACTCTCGGAAAAAGAATTAGTAAAGTAGCAACTCAACAGATGAATAGAGCAGGAGTACTTACTTCATATTTAGTAGAAATGTTTAAAAATCATAAATTGATTAAAATTTTTCAAAAAGAAAAATATGAAAAAGAAAGAGCTTACAAATTTATTAACAATCTAAAAGAGTCTACAAAAAAAATTGCTATAGTTTTTGTTAGAGCATCTCCCATAATGGAATTTTTGACTGGAATTATGATAGCGTTCTTAATTTATTTTTCAGCAAAATTAGTTGCAAGAGGTGAACTTGAAGTAAATAACTTTTTTTCATTTCTAGCTGCAATGATGTTGGCTTACCAGCCGGTAAGATCTTTGGCTACTTTAAATATTTCTATTCAACAAGGGATTTCAGGTGCTACAAGAGTTTTACCAATAATTGATGATATACCTAAAATAAAAGAAAAAAATAATGCAAAAGATTTAAGTTTAAATGAGGGAACAATTAAATTTGAAAATGTAAATTTTAAATATCCAAATACGCATAAGAATATTTTGAATTCAATTAACTTAATTTTTTCAGGTAAAAAAATGACTGCTCTAGTTGGACATAGTGGCGCTGGTAAATCAACCATACTTAATCTTATGCCAAGATTTTACGACATTGAGTCAGGTGATATTAAAATTGACAATCAATCAATATATGACTCTTCAATATATTCTCTGAGAAAAAATATATCTCTAGTTAGTCAAGATACGACTTTATTTGATGACACTATAAGAAATAATATAAATTATGCCGATTTAAATGCGTCAGAAGAACAAATACAACAGGCTGCAAACTTTTCTTATGCTAATGAGTTTATAGAAAAATTACCAGAAAAATATGACACTTTGATAGGTGAAAATGGTATTAGATTGTCAGGTGGTGAA
>CACGGJ010000025.1 GCA_902572515.1 uncultured Pelagibacteraceae bacterium
AAACAATTAAACCATTTAAAAATTTTCGATGTCTCTTTAATTCCTTGAGAAGTAATGGCTCCTAAAAATCTAGACAAAAATGTTGCTAGAGATGTAACTAAGATTGCGTAAACAATATTAGCTGACAATGTGCTCTCCAACTAAATAAGCTATTGTGCCACCTATTAAACCAGCTAACAAAATCGACCACTCTGGTGAAAATAAATAAATGATTGGTCCTAGTATTATTCCAAGCAAAACAGATAAAGTAATTGTAATAGTTTTTGATGCTCCGACAAGCATACACATAAAATATATAGGATTAAGAATTGCTAACCCCATCATCATATCCTTACTCAAATGTTCTGAAAAAGAATAACCTATAACTGTTCCAAAAATTGATGCGCTCATTGCTGCACATCCGATTCCAATCCAGTAATCAATTCTATGTTCTTTTGGGATTTTTATATAATTGCTTTTCATAATTAACCACGCAGAAACGGCAATGAAATGACATGAAAAGTAATATTTCCATTTAGGTTGGCTTTTGTGTATCATTAATGGGAACAAGGAGACAGCCATAGGATAAAGTCTAGCGTTAACAACCCAAACAGCTAGAAAAATATTTAATAAAGAAGCACCAATTAGCATTGACTCAGCCATTACTAATGAACCAGGTAAAGCATAAGTTAAAATTGTTGAAAAAATACTTTCTTGTATATTAAATCCTAAATTTTTAAAAAGAGCACCAATTGCTATGAAGCAACAAGCTAACGCAATTGCTGGGCTGTCATATGTAAAAATGGATCTATAACCTTTTAAGAAAAAATTTTTGTTGATCATCAACCTCCGAGGAACAACCTGCCAACATCAGGGTTTTGAAGTAAATCATCTCCATTACCTGCAATTGCAGTTTGTCCTGATACCAAAACATACCCTATATCTGCAAACTCTAAACCTTTTTTGGCATTTTGCTCAACTAGAATTATAGTTTTCTTTTCATTCTGTTGAAGATCTCTTAAAATTTCAAACACCATATCAATGTATCTTGGTTCTAAACCAATTGATGGTTCATCTACCAATAATACAGATGGTTTCATTACTAAAGCTCTAGATATTTCTAATAATCTTCTTTCACCACCAGATAATACTTTAGCAGGTTGGTTTCTTCTATTTCTTAATCTCTCATATTTTTCTAAAATTCTTTCTGCTTCTTGAAATGATTCTTCTGTTTTATCTTTAATATATCCACCCATTAATAAGTTTTCTTCTACAGTCATGTCTGGAAAGACTGAATTGTCTTGTAAAATATATGCAATCCCAACTGACTTTAGTTTTTCAGCTGGTGTAAGATTAGTAATTTCTTTTCCATCTATTTCTATTTGACCTGAAAAAATATTTGTAAAACCATAAATTGAATGAAGTATTGTAGATTTACCTGCTCCATTTGGGGCAATTAAACATAATGATTGTGCTTTGTTTACAAATAAATCAAAGTTATGTAAAATTTCCATTTTTCCATATCCAGCACTTAAGTTTTTAATTGTTAAATGAATTTCATTTGGAGACAATTTTTTTAAATCTTCTGGTGTTGGAGCTTTACCTAAAACTTCATATTGATTTGACATTATTGAGCTCCTAAATAAGCATCGATAACACGCTTATCATTTTTAATTTCATCTGGCGAACCATTGGCTAACATTTTACCATGAGCTAAACAAAAAATATTCTCTGCTAATTGCATTATTACTCTCATGTTGTGCTCAATAACTAAAAGAGTAATTCCAAAGTCTTGATTTACTTTTATCAATCTATCTATAATTCCATTGATCAAAGTAGGGTTAATACCTGCAGTTGGTTCATCTAACAGAAGCATTTCTGGCTCATTCATTAATGCCATAGCAAGCTCAAGTAGCTTTTGTTGTCCAAAAGATAAATCTCCTGCTCTTAGCTTTCTTTTTTGATATAATCCTACAAAATTTAATAAGTTTTCAGCTTTATCTGTTAATTCTTGTGGAATTTTTGAAAATATTTTCATTAAATCTGCGTCACTACCTTTGTGACTAATAAGCATATTTTCTATACAATTAAGTTTTCCATAAATTCTTGTTTGCTGAAAAGTTCTCAATAATCCTAACTTAGCAATTACAGGGACTGGTAACTCAGAAACTTCTTTACCATTAAATTTAATAGATCCATTATCTATTGGGTAAGTCCCTACAATGGAATTAAATAAAGTAGTTTTTCCTGAGCCATTTGGCCCAATTAATCCAACTATCTTGCCCTTTTCAACGTTCATTGAGATGTCAACATTAGCTTTAACTCCACCAAACGATTTACTTACGTTGCTAATCTCTAAAATACTCATTTAAGCTCTACCTGTGCTTTACGATCTTTTTCATCAACTACTTCACCAAATCGTTCTGGATATTTTTCTCTTAACCATCCCATAATTCCTTCTGGGAAATAAATTACAATTACAACAATCAAAACACCTAAGGCAACATACTGCCAACCTAAAAAGAATGTCCAAAACCCTTCTTTAAAAATATGAAAAACAGTTGCACCAATGATTGGACCCCAAAGTGTTCCTTTGCCTCCAAGTATTGCCATCAATACCATGAATACTCCCATCTCTCTTCCGTCGAATGCGACGTCTGTAGAGTCGATATATCCAACTAAACCTCCCATAATTCCTCCTGCCAATCCGCAGAAGAAGGCTGATATCATCCAACCAATGATTTTATATTTCATTGTTTCAATTCCCATAGCCTCAGCTTTATCTTCATTGTCCCTAATTGCATTTAATATCAACTTAAATCTGGTTGTATAAATTGCTCTAACAGTTACGAAGGTCAGAACTAAAACAAAAAAACTTAGGAAATAAAAAAATTCACCTCTTGAATCTAAACTTCCAACGTCAGGAAATGGTGGCGTAGTGAAACCTTGTCCAGCTCCAATGATTTCAATTCCTCCAGAAATTTCACCTGCTGCAACACCTAATCCTAATGTACAAATTGCAAAATAATGTCCTCTTAGTCCTAAAATAGAGTACCCAATTAAACCTGCTACAATAGTTGGTACAACTGCAGCAACTATCAATCCGACAGCCATGCCCTGAAAAAATTGTGCAGGAGTATGCACAAAAGTTTTCTCTCCACCACTTTCAGTCCATTCAGCTAGCGGGAAAAACATTCCAACTTGCACAGAAGCACATAGATACATACCAAGACCGTAAAAGAGAATATTTCCAAATGAATTATACCCCATTTCACCACCTTGAATATTCCAGGTAGTTGCAAGAACTATTAATACACATAGTATTGATAACTGAACTTTAAAAGCTGGAAATACAAATGGAGCTGCTATACCAAAGATCAAAATCCCAATGTACAAAATTAAATTATTTTTCATTATTTTAAGTACTCTCTTTTTCTAGAAAGCTTAAATCTTCTATAAATAAGTATTAAAACTAAAAGCAAAAATACTGATCCTATTCTAAATTCTGTTCCTAAAATATAATCAGCAAATTCCTCAAATACACCCAACCCCATTCCTGACATTGCAACACCAGGTAAATTTCCAAGTCCTGCAACAATTACGATCATAAAAGACCTTATTGTGTAAGGTAAACCCATATAAGGATGTATAGTAAATGTTATAGATATTAAAGCACCCGCAACACCACAAAGTGCAGCATTAATTCCAAATGTTGCTGCATAAACTTTTTCTGTATCTACGCCTAATATCTTCGCTGCTCTTGCATTTTGTGCTGTAGCCCTAATAGCACGTCCAAGTTTAGATTTTTTCATATAAATTACTAAACAAATTGCAAATAAAATACTTATAAACGCAGAAAATATTTTTGAATTTGGTAACACAACATTATTATTAAATAACATAGTTGTTCCATAATCTGAATTTGCAAGAACAACATCTGCTCCAAATGCAAAGTTCATTAATTGCATGAAAAGAATACTTATTCCAAAAGTCGCTAAAATGGAGATAAATAAATCCCTATCCACTACTTTATTAATTACAAGTTTGTAAATTGCTATTCCAACAAAATACATTATCACTGGAGCAACGATTACTCCCCAGGCTGGATGAATTCCATATAGATACATAAAATAAGCAATGTATCCGCCTAATATAACAAGATCTCCTTGAGCAATATTAATTATATTCATCACTCCCCATTGAAGTGCCATACCATATGCAATCAATGCAAATAAAATTCCAAGTAAAATTCCATCCAAGCATGCTTGAACAGAAATCATTGGATATTGGAAGACCATGAAATCCATATTGAACCCTTTAAAAAAATACCCCCTATATATAATATATTAGGGGGTATTTATAGATTTGTTTTTATCTTTTAGACCAAGAAGGAATTGGGTGAATTAACTTAGCTGATGCCCATTTAGTTGGAGCAACAACTTTATTTTCACATTTTCCTGCATCGTCACACATTACTTGGAAAAGTACCATTGGCTTGTCAACATTCTGACCACCAGGTGCAAATTTTATGTTTCCATAAAAAGTTTGCATGTTAGTAGCTGCAAGAGCATCTCTTACTTTCTTTTGATCAAAAGAATTTGCTCTCTCGAATGCATCTTTAAATACCAATAGAGCAGCTGAAGATTCTGCTGCTTGATATGGAGGTGCATAACCAAACTCTTTAGTAAAGTCTGCATCATAAGTCATACCATCTTTAAAGAAATCATCTTTGTAAGTAAGTGTTTTATGCCACTGAGAAGCGCATAAAGCATATTGAGAGTTTTTACCATGTTGCTTTGATAATTTGGCTGCATCGCAGTGAGTCATAGCTAACATTGGAACATCTACCTTCATCTCAGATATTTGTCTGATAGCAGTTAGAGCACCTTTAGTATGACCTGATACAACAAGCACATCTGGTTTCATTTGTTTTACTTTAACCAATGTAGCAGCCATATCATTGAGCTCTTTTGGTAATTTATCATCAATTACTTTTTTAGAGCCAGTTCTCTTAATTGCATCTAACACACCAAGTCTTACATCTTGAGAAAATGCATCTTGTTCAAACGCCATTGCAACGGTAACTCCTTTTCCATTATTCTTTTCAACTGCTAGATCTATAGCAACATCAAGATATAAGTTAGCTGGAGCTAATACAGCAAATAGATATTTGTAACCTTTTGTAAACAAAGATCTAGATGCACCATTTGCTTCAACCATTGGAACACCATATTTTTCAGTTACTGGAGCAATCGCTTTAGTTAAACCAGAACTGTAAGGGCCAAGCATAAACTCAACACCATCTTGTGAAATTAACCTTTCTGCAAGCTGTGCAGCTCTCTTAGGGTTTGATTCATCATCGTAATAAATAATATCAAACTTATAAGTTTTTCCACCAACTTTAACACCACCCATGCTGTTAATTCTGTCAACGGCCATGTTATAACCATTTTGAGTATGAACACCATTAGATGAGTATTTACCAGTTAGAGAAATAGCAGCACCTAAAATAATTTTGTCACCAACAACTTTTGCAAATGATGCAACTGAAGTTGAGAATAAAATTACTAATGCAGAAACAAAACTTAAAATTATTTTATTTAATCTCATTTTATTTCCTCTTTAATTAATTAATTATGTGATGATTAAATAAAGAAATTTTATTTTATGCAAGTAGCAATAAAGGCCAAATCTAATTAATATTGTTGAGTTACAACAATTATTGCCGCAATAATTACTAAAACACTCGCGGAAATTGTATTTATTGTTTTTGGATTAGCAGTTATCCACTTTATTAATTTTTGTGCGAGCATTGCGTAGCAAATTAAAGATAAAAAATCTAAAACGATGTAAGTTGTAATTAAAATTACAAATTGAACCAATAAATTAGAATTAAAGTCAATAAATTGAGGAAAAATAAAAGGAAAAAACATCCAAGCCTTAGGACTTGTACCAGCAACTAAAAAACCATCTCTAAAAAAAGATAAGTTACTTTTTTCTATTTCTCCTTCGCTTGAAATACTTTTTGGTCGAGATTTATAAATATCATAAGCTAAATATAATAAATAAATTATTCCGATCCATTTAAACGCATTAAGTATAATTGAGTTCTCTGAAAAAAAAGATCCAATAACAAAAATAACTAAAGTTGCCTGGATCAAATTTGCAGTTACATCACCTAATGCAGACCATATACATTTTCCGACTCCATAATTCATTGAATAAGAGATAATTACAATCCTGGGAGTTCCGGGTGTAATAAATAAAAAAATAATTATCTGCAAATAAAGTATAAAATCTAGGGGGAGCATAAAAAAAGATAGTCCTTAAAAACCGGGAGCTAAAGATGGCTAAGAAGGACTATCTGAAACATAATATCAGAGGCTAAAAAAAATGCACTAAATATTTTTTTCAAATATAAAGGATTTATGAAAAAAAAAGGTCATAGGCCAATTACCAGAGTCAAAAATCCAGAGCCCAAAATGGACGATCCGGATTGGATCATTTGGGCAGCCTGGGCAGATAGGATCACTTTCGAGGAAATTGAAAAAAAAACAGGAAAGAAAGAATCTGATGTAATTAAGATTATGCGAAGATCTCTAAAACCATCATCGTTCAGGTTATGGAGAAAAAGAGTAAATCAAAAAAGTATAAAACACCGAAAAAAATTTGAATATTCTAGAAAAGAAATAGCTAGTAAAATTAAAAAAGGTGACTATCTATAGTTTATGAGAAAAATTACCATGTATACAGGTCCACTATGTAATTATTGTGAGGCTGCAAAAAGATTATTAACTAGAAATAATGCGCCTTATAATGAAATTGATATTTCAAAAGTTGATGGGGCGATGGATGAAATGATTAAAAAAGCTAATGGAAAAAGAACTATTCCACAAATTTTTTTTGATGACCAGCATATTGGTGGTTATGATGAAGTAAGAGCATTAGAAAAAGAAAATAAACTTCAAGATCTTTTAAATAATTAATTCCATTCTTCTAAAGCTAATTGTTTCTTAGCTAAAGAGCTTAAATCTTTTAGTTTAACTCTATCTTTATAATTAATTTCATAATCTTCAGCTGCAAAATCTGGTGGACTCTTTCCTTCTAAAAATTTTTTTGATTGTTTTATTGTATAATCAAGGTTTTTTTTACAATAAGGTGTTGCGCCAACATAAATAACGTTGGAATAATTTTTTCCTGAATGTTTATCTTCTACAGCATGAATAACATCCGGATGCCACCAAATTGTGTCACCTGGTTTCATTTTTGGAATTGAAACTAAACCTTTTAAAAGTAATGAATGATAATCTTTGTTAACAGATAACGCTCTTCCAAGTTTCGATCCACATAACTCTTTTTTGGGAACATCGTCTTGTAATGCTCTTGTTAAAACATATGACATTGCTTTAGATATTGGTATTAATTGTAAAGTTCCATCATTAGGACCTTGTTCAGTTAAAGCTGTCCAACCTTGAAATGTTCTAAATACATGTGCAACTGCAGGGGACTCAAACTCTATTGTTCTATCTCTATACTTTGCTTCAAATGGATTATATTTTTTAAAGTTGTCAGAAAAAATGTCTCTATAAATTTTTTGATAATGACTGTCAGTCCATCTTTCAATAGATCCTGCATCGCAATGAGGAGAAAGTCCCAAAGTATCATCACCTGGCTCTCTTCTTCTTACTCTATCTGCATAAGACAATTCTTTATTTGGATCAAAAACTTTATATTCAGAGTTTTCAAATAACCAAAGATTATTAAGCCATTTTTTTACTTTAGCCATTTGCTCTGAGTGTCTTATTTCTATT
>CACGGJ010000026.1 GCA_902572515.1 uncultured Pelagibacteraceae bacterium
AATTCTATGTTTAGTTGGACCACCTGGAGTTGGAAAAACGTCTTTAGGAAAATCAATTGCAAAAGCCACTAATAGGGAATTTGTTAGAATGTCAGTTGGTGGAATGAGAGATGAAGCAGAGATACGTGGTCATAGAAGAACTTATATTGGATCTTTGCCAGGGAAAATTATTCAGATGATGAAAAAAGCTGGTACAAAAAATCCGTTAATTTTATTAGATGAAATTGATAAGATTGGAAATGATTATAGAGGAGACCCATCTTCGGCATTATTAGAAGCTTTAGATCCTGAACAGAACACTACATTCAATGACCATTATTTAGAAGTTGATTATGATTTATCTGATGTGATGTTTGTAACGACAGCTAATACTCTAAATATTTTACCTCCTTTATTAGATAGAATGGAAGTAATTAGATTAGCAGGCTATACTGAGGATGAAAAAATAAGTATCGCAAACAAGTATTTATTACCAAAACAAATAAAAGATAACGGTGTTAAAGAAAAAGAAATGAAGTTGGATGATGATATTATAAAAGAAGTAATTAGAGGATACACAAAAGAGTCTGGTGTTAGAAATCTTGAGAGGGAAATTTCTAAACTTGCAAGAAAAGTTGTTAAAAAAATTGTAGCTGGTGAAGAAAAAGAAGTAGGAATAAATAATAAAAATTTATCTGATTTTTTAGGTGTTCCTAAGTTTAAGTTTGGAGAATTAGAGTCTGACAATAGAGTGGGTATAGTAACAGGGCTTGCCTGGACTGAGTATGGTGGAGAAATTTTAAAAATCGAGACAGTCACAATGCCAGGAAAAGGAAGAATGCAAATCACTGGTAAATTGGGTGACGTAATGCAAGAGTCAGTTAAAGCTGCAAAATCTTTTGTAAGATCAAAATGTTTAGAGTATGGAATTATTCCACCTATTTTTGAAAAAAAAGATTTTCATATTCATGTTCCTGAAGGAGCAACACCAAAAGATGGTCCGTCTGCTGGTATTGGTATGGTAACTTCAATTGTTTCATCAATAACAAACATTCCAGTACGAAGAGATGTCGCTATGACTGGTGAAGTAACTTTAACAGGACAGGTATTACCTATTGGTGGTTTGAAAGAAAAATTATTAGCTGCACATAGAGCTGGAATAAAAGAAGTTTTAATTCCAAAAGAAAATGAAAAAGATCTAGTAGATATGCCTAAGAAAATTATAGATGATATAAAAATTACACCTGTTGAATATGCAGATCAGGTTATAAAAATAGCTTTGACAAAAGAACTTAAACCAACTGAGTGGGTTGAGGTCGATATATCTAAAAAAGATGACAAATCTCAAGCTAGTATTCAATAATAATTAATTTACATTATTTAAGTGTTGATGTAAGAAGTAGCCTTGTTTTGGGCGGTTAGCTCAGTTGGTAGAGCATCTCGTTTACACCGAGGGGGTCAAAGGTTCGAGTCCTTTACTGCCCACCAAAACATTAAAGTGGGGGTGTAGCTCAGTTGGTTAGAGCGATCGCCTGTCACGCGATAGGTCGAGGGTTCGAGTCCCTTCACTCCCGCCACTTTTATGCATTTTTTTATGTTAATATTAATAAAAATGTGACGTATCAGCCCTTCAACAACAGATAAAAACTGATATATAGATTTTCATGTTATCTGATTTTTTAAAAGATTACTTACCAATTATAATATTTCTAGTATTAGCTCTCGGGTTGAGTTGTGCTTTTGTGATTGTAAACTTTATTTTATCACCAAAAAAACCTGATCCTGAAAAACTTTCAGCTTATGAGTGTGGTTTTGAACCTTTCGAGGACTCAAGAATGGAATTTGATGTGAGATTTTATTTAGTTGCAATCCTATTTATTATTTTTGATTTAGAGATAGCATTTTTATTTCCGTGGGCAATATCTCTTGGAAATATTGGATTATTAGGTTTTTCATCAATGATGATTTTCTTGTTCATACTTACAATAGGTTTTATTTATGAATGGAAAAAAGGCGCTTTAGACTGGGAATAAAAATTATAAACCACAATGAACAATAAAATAGATCAAGTTCCTGAGGAATTTAAACAACTTGCAGAAGATTTTAGCAAAAATGGTTTTATAACCACATCACTTGATAATTTAATTAACTGGTCAAGATCAGGATCACTTCATTGGATGACTTTTGGATTAGCTTGTTGTGCTGTTGAAATGATGCAAACAGCTATGCCTAGATATGATTTAGAAAGATTTGGAGCAGCTCCAAGAGGTTCTCCAAGACAATCAGATGTTATGATAGTTGCAGGAACTTTGACAAATAAAATGGCGCCAGCCCTAAGAAAAGTTTATGATCAGATGCCTGAACCAAGATATGTAATTTCTATGGGCAGTTGCGCAAATGGAGGTGGGTATTACCATTATTCATATTCAGTTGTTAGAGGTTGTGATCGAATTGTTCCTGTAGATGTTTATGTACCAGGATGCCCCCCATCAGCAGAGGCATTGTTGTATGGAATACTTCAATTACAAAAAAAAATTAGAAAAAAAGGATCTTTTATTAGATAGTTATGAAAAGTTTAGAAGATCTAGAAAAAAAAATTAATTCTGAGTTAAATACTAAAATTAATTATACCAAAATAAAACATAACCAAATTTATATTGGAACAGATAAAGAAGATATTATTGATGTATCTATATTCTTAAAAACAAATCATGATACTAAATTTAGACAACTAATAGATATAACAGTTGTTGATTATCCAGAACAAAATCAAAGGTTTGAAGTAGTGTATTTGTTTTTAAGCCATGAATTTAACCAAAGATTGATTGTCAAGTATTCAATTGCTGAAAATGAAGTTATTCCATCATTAACAAGCATTTTTCCATCAGCAAACTGGATGGAGAGAGAAGTATTTGATATGTACGGGGTATCTTTCAAGGATCACCCAGATTTAAGAAGAATACTAACTGATTATGGATTTGAAGGCCACCCATTAAGAAAAGATTTTCCATTAACTGGTCATTCTGAAGTTAGATATAGCGAAGATCAGAAGAAGGTAATCAGTGAACCAGTAAAGCTTGAGCAAAATTATAGAAATTTTGATTATGAAAGTCCTTGGGAAGGAACAAGATACATTAAAGAAGAAATTGAGAATAATGACAAAAAAAATTAAAAATTTAAATTTAAATTTTGGTCCTCAGCATCCTGCAGCTCACGGTGTTCTAAGATTAATCTTAGAGTTAGATGGTGAAGTAGTTGAAAAAGCAGATCCTCACATCGGTTTGCTTCATAGAGGAACAGAAAAACTTATCGAAAATAAAACTTATATGCAGGCAGTTCCTTATTTTGATCGTTTAGATTATGTCGCTCCTATGAATCAGGAGCATGCTTTTGCACTAGCTGTTGAAAAAATACTTAAAATAGATGTACCAATTAGAGCGCAATACATAAGAGTTATATTTTGCGAGATTGGGAGAATTTTAAGTCATATTTTAAACGTTACAACTCAAGCTCTTGATGTAGGAGCATTAACACCTTCTCTTTGGGGTTTTGAAGAAAGGGAAACTCTAATGACATTTTATGAGAGAGCTTCAGGATCAAGACTTCATGCAAATTATTTTAGAGCAGGAGGTGTTCATCAAGATTTGCCAAAAGGTTTAGAAGAAGATATAGCAAAATTTTGTGAAACGTTTCCGAAAATAATTAACGATTTAGAAAGTTTGTTAACTGATAATAGAATTTTTAAACAAAGAAATGTCGATATAGGAGTAGTTACAAAAGAAGATGCCTTAGATTATTCTTTTTCAGGAGTTATGATTAGAGGCTCAGGTGTTCCGTGGGATTTAAGAAAATCTCAACCTTATGACTGCTATGAAAGTTTAGACTTTAAAATTCCAGTTGGAAAAAATGGAGATTGTTACGACAGATATTTATGCAGAATTGAAGAAATGAAAGAAAGTGTTTCAATTATCAAACAATGTCTAGCTAAAATGGAAAAGGGTCCAATTAAATCATTAGATGGCAAGATTAGCCCTCCACCTAAGGCAGAAATTAAACAATCAATGGAAGCTTTAATACATCATTTTAAGCTTTTCACAGAGGGATATAGGGTCCCAAAAGATGAAATTTACACAGCTGTTGAGGCACCAAAAGGAGAATTTGGTGTTTACTTAATATCTGATGGATCAAGTAAACCTTATAAATGTAAAATAAGAGCACCAGGATTTTCACATTTACAATCAATGGATTATTTAATTAAAGGTCATATGTTAGCTGATGTTCCTGCGGTATTAGGTTCTTTAGATATTGTTTTCGGTGAGGTAGATAGATGAGTTTAAGAAAACCTGCCAAAGATCAGCCAGAAAATTTTGAATTTAATGATTCATCATTAGAAGCAGCAAATGTTATTGTTGCAAAATATCCTGAAGGTAAACAGCAAAGTGCTGTAATGGCCTTACTTTATATTGCTCAAAAACAAAATAATAATTGGATACCATTAGCTGCAATGAAGTACATCGCTAAGTTTTTAGATATGCCTTATATTAAAGTTTATGAGGTAGCTACTTTTTATACAATGTATAATTTAGCACCTGTAGGGAAATACTTTGTTCAAGTATGCACAACAACACCCTGCATGATAAGAGGTGCAAATCAATTAGTTGAGGCTTGTAAGGAAAAAATTTCTGAAAATGAGTGTGAACTATCTAACGATAAAAGCTGTTCTTGGATGGAAGTTGAATGTCTAGGAGCATGTGTCAATGCTCCAATGATGCAAATTAATGATGATTATTATGAAGATTTAGACAAACAAAAAACTTTAGATATTTTAGATAAAATTTTAAATGGAGAAACTCCAAAACCTGGTTCGTATAGAGGAAGAGTAAATAATGAACCAGAAAATAACAGGAAAACCTTAATGGATTTAAAAAATGCTTAAAGATCAAGATAGAATTTTTCAGAATTTATATAATGACAAAGGCTCAGATGTATCTTCATCACAAGAGAGAGGTGATTGGGTAAATACAAAAGAAATTACTGACAAAGGAAGAGACTGGATAATTAATGAAATTAAAGAATCTCAACTAAGAGGTCGAGGTGGTGCAGGATTTCCTACTGGTTTAAAATGGTCATTTGCGCCAAAAGAAGTTGGATCTAGACCACATTACTTAGTTATTAACGGCGATGAGTCTGAACCAGGAACTTGCAAAGATAGAGACATTTTAAGATTTGAACCTCACAAATTAATAGAAGGTTGTTTAATAGCATCTTATGCAGTGCAAGCACATGTTTGTTATATTTACATAAGAGGAGAATATTTTGTTGATGGTCAAAAACTTCAAGCAGCAATAGATGAAGCTTATGAAAAAAAATTGTTAGGTAAAAATGCAGCTGGTACAGGATGGGATTTAGATATTTATATTCATTACGGAGCTGGTGCATATATTTGTGGTGAAGAGACTGCGCTACTTGAAAGTTTAGAAGGTAAAAAAGGTCAACCTAGATTAAAACCACCTTTTCCAGCTTTGATAGGCCTATATGGATGTCCTACAATAATAAATAACGTTGAAACAATTGCAGTGGTTCCAACCATTTTAAGAAGAGGAGCCAAATGGTTTGCTTCTTTAGGAAGAGAAAAAAATACTGGAACCAAAATTTTTTGTATTTCTGGAAATGTAAACAATCCTTGTAATGTTGAAGAAGAAATGAGTATTCCTTTAAAAGAATTAATAGAAGTTCATGCTGGAGGTGTAATTGGTGGATGGGAAAATTTGCAGGCTGTGATACCTGGAGGTTCTTCAATGCCACTAATACCGAAAGAAAGGTGTGAAACTTTAAAAATGGACTTTGATGCGTGTGTTGAAGAAAAAAGCGGACTTGGCACAGCTGGTATTGTGGTTATTAATAAAGATCAGGACATAATTAAATGTATGGCAAGGATTGCAAGATTTTACAAACATGAGAGTTGTGGTCAATGTACACCTTGTAGAGAAGGTTCTGGTTGGATGTGGAGAATGCTTGAGAGAATGGCAAAAGGTGATGCAACGAAGGATGAAGTAGATATGTTAGGTGATGTTACAAATCAAATTGCAGGACATACTATTTGTGCTTTTGGAGAAGGCTCATCATGGCCAGTTCAAGGATTACTTAGACACTTTAAAAAAGAAATTGAGAAAAGAAACAATTTGGATCCTATTGTTCAAAAGAAAAACAATA
>CACGGJ010000027.1 GCA_902572515.1 uncultured Pelagibacteraceae bacterium
ATATTGCCGCTAAAAATAATTTAGCAAATTCATATAAAGCTGTAGGAAAACTTGAAAACGCAAATGATTTATATAAAAAAATTTTAAAGATAGACCCAAATTATATTAATGCATATAATAATTATGCAAACTTAAAGACATTAATTAATGACTATAAAGGAGCAATTGAGCTGTATCTTAAGGCTTATGATCTAATTAAAAACAATGAAAATATTCCCAAAAAATCAGTTACAGGGATATTGTTTTCTTTAGCAGTAGCTTATCAAAGTGACAATAAAATAGAAGAAACCAAAAAAACTGTTAAAAAAATACTTTCGATTGACTCATCACACGTAGGAGCTCATAAATTATTAAGTTCACTTACAAGATATTCAAATCAGGACGAAGATTCCATGACACATATAAAACAAATGGATGAAATCGATAAAACAATAAGTAGCCAAGAATATGAAAAAAAAGTTGATTTATCTTATGCTTTAGGAAAATCTTTTGAAGATATTAAAGATTATGAAAAATCTTTTTTTTATTTAAATAGAGCTAATAATTTAAAATTTGAAAAAAAAGGCTCAAATTTAGAATATGAAAAAAAAGCAATTAGAAATATTATTAAAACTTTTGAGGGAATTGATTTAAACAAGCCAAATAAAGAAGCTCAAGATAAAAATATTATTTTTATACTGGGGATGCCCAGATCAGGAACTACTTTAATAGAGCAAATTGTGGCCTCACATAATAAGGTATATGGAGCCGGTGAATTAATTTACTTGCAGCAAGTCTTAAAAAAGAATTTTGTTAATGATTCAAAATATCAAAAGCAAATAATCATTGATCATCAAAGTTTATCAAAGAATGTCATTTTCAAAGAATATATTGAGCACTTTAATTTATATAATTTTAAGGAAAATATTATTACTGATAAAGCGCCACAAAATTTTAGGCTTATTGGATTTATAAAATTATTTTTTCCAAATTCAAAAGTCTTGCATTGTTTTAGAAATCCTAAGGATAATTGTTTATCTTTATACAAAAATACTTTTGCATCAAATATGATGAATTGGACCAATAAAGCTGAGGATATTGCGGAGTATTATAATTTATACTCTGAAATAATGAAATTTTGGAAACAAAAAATACCTAATTTTATTCATGATATAGAATATGAGAAACTGGTAGCCGATAAGGAAAGTGAAATTAGAAAAATATTAAATTTTTGTGAATTAGATTGGGATGAGAAATGTCTAAGTCCTGAAAAAAACAGTAAGACGCCAATAAAAACAGTAAGTATAGCACAAGCTAGGCAACCAATTTATAAATCTTCTCTAAATAATAGTACTAATTTTGATAAACATTTAAGTAAAATGTTTAGTATTTTAAAATCATAATTTTTTAATTAATGAATTATTATATCTTCAGTCTTTAATTTATTTTTCTTTACCTGGTATATTTGGCTGAAAGCTTTTTCTAAATTTTTAGTATAAGATTTAGAATTAAATAGTGGACTGTGAATAACATTTTTTCTTATTTTTTTCTTAATGTTTAAAAGTTTGCTTGGATTTTTTCCAAGATCAATAGCTTTATTTTTATATTCATCAAAATTTTGAGAAATTAATTCTTCCATATCAATTGATTTTAATAAGCTCGCACAGACATTATTTGCAAATGATTTTCCTAAAACTGTAATAATCGGTACACCTGCCCACAAAGACCCACATCCAGTTGAATGTGCTGAAAAAGGATTTGTATCTAAAAATATATCCGCCAATTGATGTTTTGATAAATATTCTGGATAACTTATTGATCTTTTTGTGAAGAATATTTTTTTTGGATCTAATCCCCTCTCTTTCGAATAATCAAAAATATTTTTTTTGGTATCTTCTTCAGCGCTATTTAGCCAGAGAATGCTATTTTCAACATTTTTTAATATATCAACCCAAATATCAAATATTTTTGGTGTTATTTTGTAATGCTTGTTAAAACAGCAATATACAACTGAATTTTCTGGTAGGCCCTCATATGCTTTTGTATATTTTTTTTCAGATATATTTTGATTTTCGTTATTTGGCATAAATGAGTTAGGCAAATAAATAATTTTTTCTGAGTAATATTGTCTATAATTATTATTTATTACGTTTTCATCAGCTATTAAGTAATCCATATTTTTTAAACCTGTGGTTCCTGCAAAACCCAGGAAGGATACCTGAATCGGTGCACATCTATTACTAAATATTTTATATCTGTTAGATCTTGTAAATCCCATTAAATCAACAGCAATATCTATTTTTAAATCTTTAATTAAATGAATAACTTTTTCAGTTGAGGTTTGAGATATATCAATAAAGTTATCAAAACTATTTTTAATTTCTTCAAGCTTGTCATCAATTTTTGTTCCCAGATAAAATCCAAAAGTATTAAATTTATCCTTATCATGAATTTTAAATATTTCACTTAATTGGTTTGATACAGCGTGTTCACAAAAATTTGCAGAAATATATGCTAAATTAATTTTTTGTTTAGCAGTAATTTCATGTGAATTTTTTTTTTGATTGTCAGTAAACAAAACTGTATTTTCTAATTGAATAGAAGGTGAATCAAATAATGAAAGTCCTTGCCAAGGAGTAGTAACTTTTTTTTTATTTTTAATATCATTCTCTAATTCTAGTAATTCTTTTTCATAATCATTCCACTCACACAATGTATTTTTAATAAATCTAATGGCACCTTTAAGATATGGGTACTCGGGATTTAATTTAGATGTTTCCAAAAAATATTTTTTTGACAAGTTAAATTTTTTTATCTCCCTATAAGTAACTCCAAGTAAAAAAAAGGCATCTGTATATTTTGGATTAATTTCAATTGCTTTCATTAAGCAATCAATTGCTTCATTCTTTTTATTTAAGTTATTTAAAACAATACCTAAGTTATAATATGTGGGAGAAAAGTTATCGTTATAATTTTTAGATTTAATAAAAGAATCATAAGCTTTTTTCAGTTCATTTTTTTTCATGAATAAAAAACCTAATTGATAATAAATTTTAAAATTTTCTGGCTGACAACTAGCTGCTTTTGAATAATACATTTCAGCATCGTCATAATTTTTTTCGTCCATGAATGAATTACCCAAATTAAAATAAGAATCATAGTATTTGTCATTAATTTTTGAGGCATTTATCCAATTCTGCCTAGCTTCATCTGGTCTATTAAGGAGTTGTAATATTACGCCCTTTAAATTTAATTTTTCAACTGAACTTGGATCAATTATTAATATTTTGTCTAACTCTTCGAGCGCTTCTATATAATTCTTGTTTTTAAAATTTTTTAAAACATTTTCTATATTTGTCATTTCATCTAAATAGTACGATTAATATTTATAAATTTCTTTTTCAAGGTATATTAGGTTATGACTATTTATGCTCTTTCATCAGGACCAGGAACCTCGGGAATTTCTGTAATAAGAATATCAGGTGAAGAAACTTCAAAAATAATTAAGTTATTGACTGGGAAGGCAATCCCAAAGCCAAGAGTAGCAACTTTAAGAAAAATCAATAAAATCAACACTTCTGAGCTGATTGATGAGGGATTAATTCTTTGGTTTCCTGGCCCTGAGAGCTACACAGGAGAAGATATGGCTGAGATTCACGTTCATGGCAGCAAAGCTGTAGTAGAAGCTCTCCACTCTACCCTTTCCGACATAGAAAATTGTAGATTAGCTGAACCAGGTGAGTTTACAAAACTAGCATTTCAAAATGGCAAAATAAATTTGCTTAAAGCTGAGAGTATTGCTGATCTAATTTCGTCTGAAACTGAAATTCAAAGACAGCAAGCAATAAAAATCATGAATGGAAAATCGGCAGATCAATTCAATTATCTTAGAGATAAACTTTTAAAAATTTTAGCTCATGTCGAAGCGAAAATTGATTTTCCAGAAGAAGATTTGCCAAATAATATTTTAGACGAAATTAAAAATAGTTCAGATGAAGTTATAATTAAAATTAAAAAAATATTAAACGATCAGAAAGTCGGAGAAAGAATACGAGAAGGTTTTAAAATTGCAATCCTTGGACCTACTAATGCTGGCAAATCTAGCCTGATGAATCATTTATCTAATAGAGATGTTGCAATTGTTTCAGAGATAGCTGGCACTACTAGAGACGTCATTGAAACTCATCTTAATTTAGATGGTTATCCAGTAACAATATCTGATACTGCTGGAATAAGAGATTCCAAAGATGAGATAGAAAAAAAAGGTATTAAATTATCCCTAAATAGAGCAGAAGAAGCAGATTTGAAGCTTGTTGTAGTGGAGGCTAAAAACCTTGAATTTACTGATATTTTGAAGGGTCTGTTAGACGATAATGCAATTTTAGTTGTAAATAAGTCTGATCTTTTAGAAAAAGATATTGATCCACAAATTAAAAAAATAAATCATGTTTTAATTTCAATTAAAGAAAATAAAAACGTTGAGGAATTAATTTCAAAAATAAAAAATAATTTAAAAAATAAATTTATCTCAAGTGATGATATTTTAATTACCAGGGAAAGACATCGACAACATTTGCAACAATGTTTAGATCATATAAATAACTTTAATCAAAAAAAAGAAATTGAAGATTTTGACAAAGCAGCTGAAGATTTAAGATTAGCTACTAGGCATTTAGGTATGATAGTTGGAAAAGTCGATGTAGAGGAGATATTAGGTAGTATTTTCAACGATTTTTGCATTGGGAAATAAATACCTCTTTTGCTGGTTTTTTGACCTTTTTTTATCAAAAAACGTTGATAATCCACACTTATTGATAAAAAAATAAGCCTATCTTGTAAATTATATAATCACCTATAAATTTGGTTTATGAAAAATGATTTGTCATTTGATGTAGTGGTAATTGGAGGAGGTCATGCTGGATGTGAAGCTGCAGCAGCATCAGCCCGTCTTGGAGTCAACACTGCCCTATTTACTCACAAAATAGAAACTATTGGTGAGATGTCATGTAACCCTGCAATAGGTGGTTTGGGTAAAGGTCACTTAGTTAGAGAAATAGATGCTCTTGATGGTGTTATGGGAGATGTAGCAGATAAATCAGGTATACAATTTAGACTGTTAAATAGAAGTAGAGGGCCAGCAGTCAGAGGACCAAGAACTCAATCTGACAGATCACTTTATCGTAAATTTATGCAAGAAAAACTGTTAAACTATTGTAATTTAAGCATTTTTTCAGATCCAGTAGTAAAGTTTATTTTTAGTAAAAATTCAATAAATGGATTTGAAACTAAAGAAGGTAAGAAAGTTCTATCTAACAAGATAATACTCACAACAGGGACTTTTTTAAATGGTTTGATACATATAGGTGATGAAAGAACACCAGCAGGAAGATATGATGAAAAACCATCAACAGGTTTGAGTGAACAATTAGCAAAATATAATTTTAAAATTGGAAGGTTAAAAACCGGAACACCACCAAGGTTAGATTCAAGGACTATTAATTTTGAAAACTTAGAAGAACAATTTGCAGATGAAGATCCGTATTTTTTTTCATTCTTAACTAAAAAAAATTTAAACAAACAAATATCTTGTCGAATGACTTATACAAACGAAAAGGTTCATGACATTATAGAAAA
>CACGGJ010000028.1 GCA_902572515.1 uncultured Pelagibacteraceae bacterium
TCGCAGTTTTTTCAGCCTCTTCAGCCATAAGTGCTAGTTTGAGTCCATCAATAGGAATTTCATACAACAATGCCGGTTATGCAGGGGAAGGAACTGAGAGAAACTTTGACGAGTCCGGAACTCACAAAACTACTACGCAAGAATATGGTGCTTTTGCAGAGCAATACGGATCAATATTTGTGGAATTAGGAATTGGCGATATTTTTGCTGTTGGAATAGATTATGTTCCTTCAGATATATCTTCACCTAAAAATGCTTCAAGAGAAGGTAGTACTTTAGAAAAAATGGACCCAGGTTCATCAACTGTTCAAGCAGAATTTACAGACCTAACTACTGCATATCTTAAAGTAAATATTCCTGTTTTAGGCGGAACTTATTTTAAAGCTGGTTTTGCACAAGTAGATGTTGTTATAAACGAGTCAATGGCTTCAGGGAACACTTATAAAGATGTTAACACTGAAGGTTATATGGCAGGTTTAGGTTACAACCATGAACTAGCAAATGGTCTATCAATAAGAGCAGAAGCAACTGTAAATCAGTTTGATGATGTTCAATCAGATAACGGTGTAACTACAGCATCTGAGTCAAACGGTGGACAAAACAAAGTTCAAGTTGAGAGCATGTGGGGAGCTAGAGGTACTATCTCACTTGTTAAAACATTTTAATTAAGTTTAAATCAAAATTTTAAAGCCCCCATTTATATGGGGGCTTTTTTTTTACACGCTGATATAATGCTAACATGAATCTGGGTTTTATTGGTACAGGAAAAATTGCAGCTTCAGTTATCACTGGAATATGTAAATCAAAAATTTCTTATAAAAAAATAATTATTTCTCCAAGAAATAAAAAAATAGCACAAAAGCTTAAAAAAAAGTTTAAAAAAATTGTAATAGCTCAACATAATCAGCAAATTGTTGACCAATGTAATTGGGTTTTTTTATCTGTGACACCGACTGTAGGTGAAAAAATTATAAAAGATTTAAAATTTAAATCTAATCAAACTGTTGTAAGTTTTATTTCGACAATTACATTATCTCAATTAAAGAAGGCAATTAAAGTAAAAGCAAAAATTGTAAGAGCAATACCTCTACCTCCGATTTCATTAAAGAAAGGTCCAGTGCCTATTAGTCCTCCTAATTCGAAAGTTAGAGCATTTTTCAATAATTTGGGCACAACTGTAGAAATTAAAAATGAAAAATCTTCTATAAATTTTTGGTCAACATCTGGAATGATGGCACCTTTTTATGAGATTTTGAGAGTTATGACTGATTGGTTGGTAAAAAAAGGTGTAAAAAGAAATAATGCTCAAAAATACATTACTTCTTTATTTTTGGCTTTATCTCAAGATGCAGTTGTAAATTCAAAAGAAAATTTAAAAAATTTGGTTATGGAGTCCCAAACACCTAAAGGATTGAATGAGCAAGGTGTTAAAGAATTAACTAAAGCCGGTTTTTATAAATCTTTAGAAAAAACTTTAAATAGCATACACCGAAGATTAAACAAATAAATCAAATGTCTGAAAATATTTTAGAGATTAGTAATTTGAGCAAATACTTTGGTGGATTAGCTGCTGTTTCAGATTGTTCAATTAAAGTAAAAAGAGGAACAATCACTGGTATCATTGGACCTAACGGGTCTGGTAAAACAACTTTATTCAATTTAATTGCTGGAAATTTAAAATCGTCAGGTGGAAATGTAATTTTTGATAATGAAAATATTACAGATGTTCCGTCATATGAATTGTTCTCTAAAGGATTGTTGAGAACATTTCAAATTGCACATGAGTTTTCAAATTTATCTGTTTTGGAAAATTTAATGATGGTACCTGGAAATCAATCTGGGGAAAAAATAATGACTGCATTATTTAAACCAGGTTTAGTCGCAAAAGAAGAAGCTGCGGTTAAAGAGAAAGCGAGAGAAGTAGTTGAATTTTTAAATCTAGGACATCTATCTAACGAGCTTGCTGGAAATCTTTCAGGTGGACAAAAGAAATTATTAGAACTTGGAAGAACAATGATGGTAGATGCAAAATTAGTGCTATTAGATGAAGTAGGGGCTGGAGTTAACAGAACTTTGTTAAAAGATCTTGGAACTGCAATAGAAAAGTTAAACAAAGAAAAAGGTTATACTTTTTGTATGATTGAACATGATATGGATTTTATTGGAAGATTATGTGATCCAGTGATTGTAATGGCTGAGGGATCAGTATTATTTGAGGGTACAGTTGAGGAAGCTAAAAAGGATGAAAAAGTAATTGAAAGCTATCTTGGCAGAGGATCAAAATTAAAGGATACAAACTAATGGCATATTTTGAGGGAATAGAAATGACAGGAGGTTATGGTAATGGTCCTGACATCATTAGTTCGTGTTCTGTAAATGTAAATAAGGGTGAAATAGTTTCTATTCTAGGTCCAAATGGGGCTGGTAAATCAACAGCCATGAAAGCAATGCTGGGTTTATTAAATTTAAAATCTGGTTCAGTTATGATTGATGGCAAAGATATTTCAAAATTATCACCACAAGACAGAGTTAAACAAGGTATTTCTTTTGTACCTCAAACAAAAAATGTTTTTGCAGGCATGACTGTTGAAGAAAATTTAGAAATGGGTGCATTTCTTGTTGATTATGAAATTAAAAATATAATTGAGGAAATTTACGAATTGTTTCCAATTTTAAGAGAGAAAAGAAATCAAATGGTTGGTGAACTTTCTGGAGGTCAAAGACAACAAGTAGCTCTAGGTCGAGCTTTAATGATTAAACCCACTGTTTTAATGTTAGACGAGCCAACTGCCGGGGTATCACCAATTGTGATGGACGAATTATTTGATCATATTGTAAAAGTAAAAAGAACAAACGTTGCCATCTTAATGGTAGAGCAAAATGCAAAACAAGCTTTAAGCATTTCAGATAGAGGTTACGTATTAGTTACTGGAGAAAATCGTTATTCAGGAACTGGAAAAGAATTATTAGACGATCCTAGAGTAAGAAGCTCTTTTTTGGGAGGTTAATATGGATTTTATAAATGCAATAATTCTTCTATTAAATTATATTTTTATTCCAGCATTAACCTATGGTTCTCAGTTAGCGCTAGGTGCAATCTTTGTTACACTCATATATGGAATTTTAAGATTTGCTAATTTCGCTACTGGTGACATGATGTCTTTTGGAACCATGACTACGATCTTATTTACATGGTATTTTCAATCTTTAGGTGTCTCTTTAGGTGTTTTACCTACTGCTCTGCTAGCTATCCCATTTGGAATTATTTTTATGATTCTTTACATGCTATTAATAGATAAATTTGTATTCAAATATTATAGACATCAGAAAAGCCCTCCAGTTCAATTTGCAATGGTAAGTATAGGTGTAATGTTTGTGACCCAAGCAGTAGTAAGAATAATAATTGGACCTGCTGATAGAAGGTTTTTCGATGGAGAAAAATTTATTATTAAAGCTCGTGAATTTAAAGAGATGACAGGTTTAAATGAAGGTCTTGCATTAAAATCGACTCAAGTAATAACTATTTTTGTAACAATAGTTCTAGTATCTCTTTTATTCTGGTTCTTAAATAGAACCAAAACTGGAAAAAGTATGAAAGCTTATTCTGATAATGAAGATCTTGCTTTGCTATCAGGTATTGATCCAAAAAAAATAGTTTTAGTCACTTGGGTTATTGCTGGTATTTTAGCTACAATAGGTGGTGCTTTGTATGGTTTAGATAAAAGCTTTAAACCATTTACCTACTTTAATAATATGCTTCCTATTTTTGCTGCTGCAATAGTTGGAGGAATTGGGAATCCGTTTGGAGCTTTTTTAGGTGGATATGTAATTGCTTTTTCAGAAATTTTATTAACTTATGCCTATAAAAAATTCTTTATGTATATTTTACCAGAGAGTATGGAGCCAAATAGTTTAGTTCAACTACTGTCTACAGATTACAAGTTCGCAGTCTCTTTCTCCATTCTGGTAATAGTTTTAATTTACCGGCCTTCGGGAATATTTAAGGGGAAAGTATTGTGAGAAAAAATCTAAACGTAATTGCAGCTTACAGCATAATGATGGTGCTTATTTTGATGGTCGGTATATTTCAGTCTTGGAATATAGCTTTATCAATATTTAATCTTTGTTTGATTTCTGCAGTAATGACAATGGGTGCAAATATTCAATGGGGATATGCTGGTTTAATTAATTTTGGAATTATGGGTTATACAGCTTTAGGTGGTTTGGCTGCGGTATTGATATCCGTCGATCCTGTTCAAGAAGCTTGGAGGGCAGGAGGTTTCGATATTCTGATGTCGTTATGGCTTATAGTAGTAATGGTATTAGTTATTCGCTTTATTTTAAAAAGATTTGAAAAATCAAAAATAAGAACATACAGCATAGCTGCAATAATAATTTCAGGTATTTTGCTTATTAGATTTTCTGCAGAGCCAGGCATAGAAGCTATTGAAGCAGTTGATCCTGCTAAAACTGGTTTCTTAGGAGGATTTGGATTACCAATAATTTTTTCTTGGATAGTTGGAGCTCTTTTTGCCGGTGGTTTAGCTTTTATAGTTGGAAAAGTTGCGCTTGGTCTTAGAGCTGATTATTTAGCTATTGCTACTCTTCTTATTTCCGAAATTGTTATTGCGATTATTAAACATGAAGATTGGCTCACAAGAGGAGTTAAAAATGTTATTGGATTAAAAAGACCTGCACCTTATGAAGTAGATCTTCAAACAACTGATTGGTTTATTAAATTAGTTGAAAAGTTTAATTCAGGAAAATTAAGCGTAATTGATAATTTAGCTGATAGACAAGCTGCTTTAAACCAACTTGTTATTGAAGGTTCATCAGTATTTGTAAAACTGTGTTATTCAGGATTATTCTTAGTAGTAGTAATTATTCTTTTAATTTTAACTCAAAAAGCTCTTTATTCTCCATGGGGAAGAATGATGAGGGCAATCAGA
>CACGGJ010000029.1 GCA_902572515.1 uncultured Pelagibacteraceae bacterium
TGAAGCAATAACAAACCAATTAAAAACTTTAGATTATTGTCAACCTTTCCAACAAGGATTTGGTGGATCATTTGAATTAGCTACAAGAATTTCAAAACATACTCCAGGAAACCTAAATAGAATGTTTTATACTATTTGTGGTTCAACAGCTGTTGAAACAGCAATTAAAATTGCAATCGCTTATCATAGAGCAAGAGGCGACAGTCAAAGATTTAGATTTGTTGGTAGAGAGAGAGGTTACCATGGAATGAATATTGGTGCGACTTCTGTTGGTGGTATGGTTAACAACGTAAAAACTTTTGCAAGTGTTTTAATGCCAGGTGTTGTTCATATGAGACATACACATTTACCAGAACATAAATTTGTAAGTGGTCAACCAGAAACAGGTGTTGAATTAGCAGAGGATTTAGAAAGAATTTGTATGAACTTTGGAGCTGAGAATATTGCAGCATGTATCGTTGAGCCTATTGCAGGATCAACAGGCACATTGGTTCCACCAAAAGGATACTTACAAAGATTAAGAGAAATTTGTGATAAACATGGAATACTATTAATTTTTGATGAAGTAATTACAGGATGGGGAAGAACTGGATCACCATTTGCATCGCAAGAGTATGGTGTAACTCCAGACATGATGACAATGGCAAAAGCTACAACAAATGGAATTAGCCCGATGGGTGTTGTTGCATGTAAAGAAGATATTTATGATGCGATTGCAGAAAATGCTCCAAAAGGAACTATAGAGTTATTTCATGGTTATACATATTCTGGAATACCAATTTCTGTAGCTGCTGGTTTAGCTGTACAGGATATTATTGAAAAAGATGATATTTTTAATAGAGCTAAAAATTTAGCACCTTATTTCCAAGAAGGTTTAATGTCTTTAAAAGATATCGATGTTGTTGAGAACATCAGAGGTTACGGAATGATGGGCGGCATTGATATGGTAATGGACAAAAAACCAGGCGCTGCTGGATTTACTTGTTTCAAACATTGCTATGAAGCAGGGGTAAATTTCAAAGCTACTGGTGATTGTTTAATAATTGCTCCAATGTTTATTTGTGAAAAAAAACACATTGATGAAATCATTGAAAAACTTCGAACTGGAATAACAAATTACGCAAAAAGTAAAAAGAATTAATTTTCGTTTATGAAAATTGGAGTTCCCAAAGAAATAAAACCACAAGAAAATAGAATTGGTTTAACACCTGATAGTGTTAAATCTTTAGTTTCAGAGGGTCATGAGGTTTTAGTTGAAAATAACGGTGGGTTTGAAGCTGGTTTTGAAAACGATCAATATTTAAAAGCTGGAGCTAAAATTGCTGATACAGCAGCTGACATTTTTAATGATGCAGAAATAATTGTTAAAGTAAAAGAACCTCAAAAAGGAGAAGTTGATATGATTAGAGAAAATCAAATTGTATATACTTATCTTCATTTAGCAGCAGCAAAAGAACTAACTGAGGGATTAATAAAATCTAAAAGTATTAATATTGCTTACGAAACAGTTACGGATGATAATGGAAGACTGCCTTTACTTGCACCTATGAGTGCAGTTGCAGGAAGAATGTCTGTACAAGCAGGGGCTCATTGTTTAGAGAAAAATCAAAGTGGTAGAGGTTTGCTTTTGGGAGGTGCTCCAGGTGTAACAGGTGGAACAGTGGTTATATTAGGTGGAGGAGTTGTTGGAGAGAACGCCGCAGTGATTGCAACTGGTATGCAAGCAAAAGTTCATATTGTAGATAAATCTGAGGCTAGATTAAAACAACTTGTTGAAATGTTTGGAGATAAAATTATTCCAGAACTAAGTGATAAAACAGATTTAGATAAATTAGTTGCTGAGGCTGATTTATTAGTTGGTGGAGTGTTAATCCCAGGTGCAGAAGCGCCAAAATTAATTACTAAAGAAATGATTAAAACAATGAAAAGAGGATCTGTAATTGTTGATGTTGCTATAGATCAAGGAGGCTGTGTAGAAACTAGCAAACCTACAACACACGGTGATCCAACATATATTGTTGATGATGTAGTACATTATTGTGTAGCGAATATGCCTGGTGGTGTTCCCAGAACATCAACATTAGCACTAAATAATGCAACTTTACCTTTTTTAGTCAAGCTTGCTAATAAAGGTTATCAAAAAGCATTAAGTGAAGATAAAAACTTTTTAGCAGGGTTAAATGTTCATAAAGGTCAAGTGACTTACAAAGCAGTTGCTGATGTCTTTGGACATAATTTTGTGGAACCTGGAGAAGCTATTAAACACTAGAAATGGAAAAAAACTATCCTTCAAGCACAAAGGTAGTTGTAATTGGTGGCGGTGTAGCCGGCACTTCTTGTGCTTATCATTTAGCAAAGTTTGGTTGGAAAGATGTAGTTTTATTGGAAAGAGATCAATTAACTTCAGGTACAACCTGGCATGCAGCTGGACTAATAGGTCAATTAGGAGCAACTTCTACAATTACCAAATTAAGAAAATATTCTTTAGATCTTTACAAAGAGCTAGAAAGGACAACAGGTTTATCAACTGGTCTTAAACAAAATGGTGCAATTACAGTTGCTTCTTCTAAAGAAAGGATGCAGGAATTATTAAGGCAAGCTACAACCGCACAACTATCTAATGTTGAGGTGGAGGTTTTAAATAAAGAGAGAATAAAAGAATTATATCCAGTAGTAAAAAATGACGATCTTGTTGGTGGTGTTTATATGCCAAAAGATGGTCAGGCCGATCCTGTTGGAGTCACAAATGTATTGGCTAAAGCCGCCAAAATGCTAGGTGTTCAAATATTTGAGAAATCACCAGTAAAAAAAATTTTAGTAAAAAATAAAAGAATATGTGGTGTTGAAACTACCCAAGGAATAATTGATTGTGAACATGTGGTTTTAGCTACAGGAATGTGGTCAAGACAAATTGGTGAAGATATTGGTGTTAGTGTTCCACTATATCCTAATGAACACTTCTATGTAATTACAGAACCAATGAAAAATCTTCCTAAAGATCTACCTGTTTTAAGGGATTACAATGCTTGTCTGTATTTAAAAGAAGATGCTGGAAAAATGTTAGTAGGAATTTTTGAACCTAATGCAAAACCAGCTTTTAAAGATAGCGGCAGAGTGCCTGATGATTTTTCATTTGGAGAATTTCCTGATGATTTTGATCACTTTGAACCTTATCTTGAGAAATCTTTCCATAGACTTCCGATGTTAGAAAATGCAGGTATTAGAAAATTTTTTTCAGGACCAGAGTCCTTTACACCTGATACTCAGTATTTACTTGGGGAAACACCAGAGGTAAAAAATCTTTATACATGTTGTGGTTTCAATAGCATTGGAATCGCAAGTTCAGGAGGTGCTGGAAGAGTTACAGCTGAGTGGATAATTAATGGTCATATCAACGAAGATTTGTTTTCATTAGATATAAAAAGGTTTCAAAAGTTTCATTCATCTAAAAAATTCATTATGGAAAGGGTTACCGAAACTTTAGGAGATTTATATGGTATGCATTGGCCCTTTAAACAACACTCAACATCAAGAAATAATAAATTATTACCTTATCATGATGAATTAAAAAAAGTTGGTGCATGTTTCGGAGTTGCTGGAGGGTTTGAAAGACCTATGTGGTATTCTTTAAATGGAGATGAACCAAAATATAATTATAGTTTTAATTATCAAAATTGGTACCCATCAGTAAAATATGAAACAATAAATGCTAGAAAAAATGTTGGACTTTTTGATTTTTCAACTTTTTCTAAATTTGATTTAAAAGGTGATAAAACTCATAGCGATTTACAAAAAATTTGTACAGCAAATATTAAAAATGAAATCGGCAAATCAACTTATACCCACATGCTAAATAAGGATGGAGGTATTGAAACAGACCTAACTGTTGTTTGTATTGATAAAAATCATTTTCGAATAGTTAGTTCGGCAGCAACGAGAGAAAGAGATAAATATCACATCCTTAAATATTTGTCGGATGAAGTTGAGTTTAATGATGTTACAGAAAGTATTTGTTGTCTTGGTTTGTTTGGTCCTAAAAGTAGAAAAATGATTCAAAAGATAAGTAGTGATGATTTTAGTTCTGAAAATTTTAAATTTGGTATAGGTAAGGATGTTAAGATAAAAAATATTAAAGTTTGGGCACAACGAATATCTTATGTAGGTGAGCTTGGTTTTGAGTTATACGTTGATAAAGAAAATGCATTAAAGTTATATAAAATTTTAATTAATGAAGGTAAAAACTTTGATTTATCTCATTGCGGCATGCATGCAATGGATACAATGAGAATGGAAAGTGGTTTTGTTCATTGGGGACATGATATTTCACCTGAGGAAAATCAGTACCAAGCTGGATTAAAATTTGCAATTAGTTATAAAAAAAATATTAATTTTATTGGTAAAGATGCCTTATTAAAAATTAAAGACAATGCTTTAGAAAAAACAATGATAATGTTTACATTAAAAGATAGTAAACCTGGTGAACCTTTATTGTTACATGAAGAACCTATTTATTTAGATGATAAAATCATTGGAAGAACAACTTCTGGAAACTACTCTTTCTGCTTTAATAAAAATTTGTCGTTTGGTTATGTTAATTCAGGACACACAATAGAAACACTTAGAGATAAAAGTTTGTTTATAGAAGTTGAGAAGATCAAATACCCAGTTGAAATTCTATCAAAACCACTAAATATAAAAGATTTTAGAAAAATATAGTTTATTTTAATTTTATTGTATTTAAGCTTTTTAGCTGGTTAAATAAACTGTGAAAAAAAACGATCAAGATACATCATT
>CACGGJ010000030.1 GCA_902572515.1 uncultured Pelagibacteraceae bacterium
ATTGCTCTTGCTGGAAATCCCTTAAACATTCCAAAATTTAGCATAAATGGAAATGGTGAAGCATACCAAAGTTGAAATAATGACCAAATAATTGCTATTGCTGAAACAATTTTCAAATGAAAACCAGTAATATTTCTAGTTGGTGATAAGTCTTCGCTTATTTTATTTTTAATTTTACTGCTAATTGAGTCGCTCATTAAAATTATTCATACCATAAAAAAAAGGCCCGGTAAAAATTACCAGGCCTTTTTAGTTAATAAAAATTGGATTACATTAACCCAGCTTCTTTATAGTATTTTATTGCACCAGGATGTAATGGAGCAGATAAACCATCTTTAATCATGTTTTTCTTTTCCAAGAAACCAAATGCTGGATGTTGTTTTTTGAAATCATCAAAATTTTCCATTACAGCTTTTGTAACTAAATAAACAAGCTCTTCAGAAACATCTGCAGAAGTAACAACAGTAGCTTTTACACCAAAAGTTGTAGCATCTTTTTTCTGACCTGTATAAGTTCCTTTAGGTATTACTGCCTGTGCATAATAATCTGCACCATTAATTAAACCTTGAACTTCAGAACCTGTTAAATTAATTGGAGATGCTTTAGCTGCACAAGTTGCTGCTTGTTCCATAGCACCATTTGGAAATCCAACAGAATAACCAAATGCATCTATTTTTCCGTCGCATAACGCTTTAACTTGTTCAGAAGAAGTAAGTTCAGTTGTTGATTTAAAGAAACTATTATCAACACCCATTGCTTTCATCAGTTCTTCCATAGTTCCTCTTTGACCTGAACCAGGATTACCGATGTTAACTACTTTTCCTTTTAATCCAGCAAAATCTTTAATTTTTGCTTTTTTTCTAGCCCAAATTTGAAAAGGCTCATTGTGAACCGAGAAAACTGCTCTCAAATTACTAAATTGTTTTCCTTCCCATTTACTAGATCCATTAACAGCATGATACTGCCAGTCTGATTGCGCTACACCAAATTGGAATTCTCCAGCTGCTATCTGACCAATATTGTAGTTCGATCCACCAGTGGATGGAGCTGTACATCTATAAGCTTTAGCTGTACCTTTTTTTCTACCATGTTCAGCACTAATTGCTGATTTGTGAAGCATTTTACATATAGCGTTCCCTGTTTGGAAATATACTCCTGTAGGTCCGCCTGTTCCTATCGTAAAGAACTCAGCTGATTTAGCAAAAGTTGTCAAAGACAATGATGCAAATAAAATCAGCAAAGCACTTGATAGAGATGTGATTATTTTTTTCATTATTTACCCCTCTATTTATATGTCGTTATTTTTATAAGTTTATTCTAACAAAAAATAATCGTTGGTGTACAGAGTGATTTTATAGGTTTTCTGACCAATTCTTTAGTTTATTAACACCTTCTACTACTTTTGGCGCAAACTTATTAATTAAATTTTCATCAATTTTTTTTGTGTGTTCAATATTGTTCATAAACTCTTGTCCATCAAAATCTGTAAAACTTAACCTTGCTAACATTTTATCTGGATTAAACCCAAAATCAGAACCTGGTAATAAAGCAACTCCAATATTATTTAATATGTCATTACACATTTCAGATGAAGTTTTAAATTTGTTATTTAAAAATTCTGGCATTAAATAAAAACCTCCTTGAGGCTCATTAATCAATACCTTGTTTGATTTTAAATTTGAAAAAACATATTTACCAACTGCACTTAAAATATTTACTGATTTTGTAATATAATTTGAATGATCATTTTCGTAAGCTTTGATTGCTGCATACTGAATAGGTGCGCTCACAGCAGAAAAAGTTTCACTAGCTAATACATTGATCATATTTTTTATATTATTCAATTCATCTGGAATTATAAAATAACCAAGTCTCCATCCTCCTGCACCACACCATTTACTAAGTCCAGTACTAATAATAGTTTTTTCAGGACAATAACTTGAGATAGATTTAAAATTTTTTGAAAATGTTAATTCTGAATATATTTCATCTGATAAAATTATAAGATTATACTTTTTGGCAATTTCTGAAATTTCTTCTAATTTGTTACAAACCTGTCCGGAAGGATTGTTTGGTGAATTTAAAAATAATAAATAATTTTTATCTTTATCTTTTGATATGATTTTCTCAATTTGTGCTCCAGTAGGAAACCAGTTGTTTTCTCTTTCTGTTTGGAGAATTTGAATTTTATTTCTCCCTAAAATAGCTTGTGGTGCATATGAAACCCAACTAGGTGCTGGCAATATAATTTCACCATCAAAAATTACATGCAATAAAAACATTAATTCTTTAGATCCTGGTCCAATTATTACATTGTTAGCTTTGTAGTTATAATTTTTCTTTTTAGATGAATATTTCGCTACTGCTTCTCTTAATTCCTCAAGGCCCTGCATCGGTAGATATTTGTTTTGATAGGCATTAATTTTTAATTCTTCAACTATATCATCAGGTACTTTAAATGGTGATTGTCCAAAACCAAATTTAAAGATTTTTTTTCCTTGTTGTTCTAATTGTTTTGAAGTTTCGTTAATTAAAAGAGTAGAAGATGGCTTTAAATTTTTAACTAATTTTTTTAACATTTAATTATTTTATTATTATAGGATTAAACTTATTTATGATAATCTCACTAAGTTTAAGAAGAAAATGAGAACTTTTTACCCTCCGATTCGGTCATGTTTTAGTCTATTTTTGTTCTTTAGCAGTAACAATATCTGGTAGGTAAAAAAAAAGAAGCACAAAAGATAGAAATGACTAAAAATAAAATTACAGCTGTTCTCGGTCCCACCAATACAGGCAAAACCCATCTTGCTATTGAAACCATGCTTTCTTTTGAAAGTGGTATGATTGGCTTTCCACTTAGATTGCTTGCAAGAGAAGTATACGACAAAGTAGTTAAGAAAATAAGTTTAGATAAAGTTGCATTAATAACTGGAGAAGAAAAAATAATACCATCCAACGCTAAATATTTTTTATGTACGGTTGAGTCTATGCCAACTGACAAGCATCTAGAGTTTGTTGGTGTGGATGAAATTCAAATGTGTTCTGATCATGAAAGAGGTCATATTTTTACTGATAGACTTTTAAATATGAGAGGAGAGAAACTTACAATGCTGATGGGTTCAAACACCATCAAAAATATTATCTCAAAATTAAATGGAGATATTGAATTTATAAATAGAGAAAGACTATCTAAACTTACCTACGCTGGTCATAAAAAAATATCAAGAATCGAGAGAAAAACAGCGATCATTGCATTTTCAGCAGAGGAGGTTTATGCCATTGCTGAATTAATAAGAAGACAAAAGGGTGGTGCTGCTATTGTCATGGGATCATTAAGTCCAAAAACAAGAAATGCTCAAGTTGAATTATATCAATCTGGAGATGTAGATTTTTTAGTTGCAACAGATGCAATTGGAATGGGAATAAATATGGATTTAGATTTTGTTTATTTTTCAAATATTAAGAAATTTGATGGAAAAAAATTAAGAAGATTAAATCTATCTGAAATAGGTCAAATAGCAGGTAGAGCTGGTCGATACCTTAACGATGGAAGTTTCGGTATTACGGGTGATTGTAAAGAAATATCTCCAGAAGAGGTAGAGTTATTAGAAAATCACAAATTTGAAGAAATTAGAACTTTGTTTTGGAGAAATTCAAATCTTAATTTCAATAACCCAAATAGTTTAATTAAAAGTTTAGAGGAAAAACCTCAGGTGGAATGGCTAAGAAAAATTCATGAATGTGAGGACGAAAAAGCGCTAAAATATTTTTTAAAAGATCAAAGAATTTTAAACATAGAATTTGATAAGAAAACTTTAATGCTTTTATGGGAGTGTTGCCAAATACCTGATTTTGTCAAAAAAACTTATGGAAATCATTTTGAGGTTATTGGATATGTATTTAAATTTTTAACTAGCAAAAAAGGGCTAATTTCTGAAGATTATATGAGATTACAGCTCATGAAACTAGATAAATTAGATGGAAATGTAGATTCTTTATCAAATAGAATTGCAAATGTCAGAACTTGGTCATATGTTTCGAATAAAAACAATTGGGTAGAAAATCAAAGTTATTGGATTGAAAAAACTAAACACTTAGAAGATAGACTTTCAGACAGATTACATGAAGAACTTACTAAAACTTTTATTGATAAAAGAGCAAGCGTGCTTGCTAGAGGTTTAAAACAAGATATGGAATTTAAAACTGAAATTTTACAAAACAATGACGTTAAAATTGACGATCAATTTATTGGAAAGATAAAAGGACTAAAATTAGAACTAGATTTAAAAAAAGGTGCTTTGGAAACTGATATTAAATCTTTAAAAAAAGCTGCCAGACAAACTATTTATCCAGAATTAGAAAAACGTGTTCAATCAATAATTGATACAGGTTTAATAAATTTGAATGAAGATTTTAAAATTTATTGGAATGATTTCCCAATTGCCAAATTAACAACGGGTAATGACTATTTAAACCCTAATTTTGATTTAATCATCGATGATATTGTTGAACAAAACACTAAACAAAAATTAAACGATTATATTAACAAATGGATACATGCAAAAATAAATAACGTTCTTAAAAGTTTAATTGATTTAAAAAATATAAAAGAAAATAATTCATCAATTAAAGCTCTAGCTTACCAACTCTATGAAA
>CACGGJ010000031.1 GCA_902572515.1 uncultured Pelagibacteraceae bacterium
TTAATTGTTGCCTTGGTATTTTTAAATTATTTTGCAATGACATTTGGGACACAATCTAGATTAAGAAAAGAGGCATTAGGAAAAATGGAAGAGGTAATGGCTAAAGAACATGAGCTTTTATCTTTAGGTGGTCAAGCTGCTGCAGCGGCACATTCTTTAGGTACGCCACTTTCCACGATAACAATAATTACGCATGATTTAATGAAACAATTTAAAGGGCAAAAAGATTTAGAGAAAGATATAGAGTTATTGAATAGCCAGGTTGAGCGATGTAATGAAATTTTAAAGAGATTAACTTTAAATCCTGTGGAGGAAGATGAATTTATTGATAAAGATATTAACATTCGAGATTATTTGCATGAAATTATCTCTTCATTTAAGGAAATAAGTAAAAAGGAATTTGTTTTCAATTTTGATCAAGACTCAAACCCAAAAAAAATAAATAAATCTATTGAAATAGTTTATGGATTAAGAAACTTTATAGGAAATGCAAACAAATTTGCCAAAAATTCTATTTTTATTAATTTAAAAAGTGACAGTGAATTTACAGAGATCACAGTAGAAGATGATGGCAATGGTTATCCACGAGATATTATATCGAAAATTGGAGAACCATATTTAAAATCAAATTATTCAAAAGATAAGTCTAAGGAGGGTTTAGGACTAGGGTTATTTATTGGAAAAACTTTATTAGAAAAAAATTTTGCATCAGTCAATTGTAGAAATTCGAAAACACGAAGTGGTGCTGAAGTTATTATTAGATGGAAGAATAAGGAATTATTTAATATTTAGTGGTATTTGTTCTTTGTTTCAAATAATGAGCTTAATTGAGATATCATAACATCTCCTAATTCATTTACGTCGGTAATTTTGATAGCTTTATTATAATATCTTGAAACATCATGACCAATTCCTATAGCCAAAACTTCAATATCTGATTTATTTTCAATAAACTTCACAATCTTTTTTAAATGTTTTTCTAAAAAGTCACCTGAATTTACAGAAAGAGTTGAGTCATCTACAGGTGCTCCATCAGAAATAACCATTAATATTTTTCTTTCTTCTTTTCTCTTTTTAATTCTACTATAGGCCCACGATATAGCTTCACCATCAATGTTCTCTTTAAGCAATCCTTCTTTTAGCATTAGTCCTAAATTATTTTTTGCTTGTCTCCAATGGGTATCTGCTCCTTTGTAAATTATATGTCTAAGGTCGTTCAATCTTCCTGGTGTTTTTGGTTTAGAATTTTTAGTCCATAATTCTCTACTCTGTCCACCCTTCCAATTTTTGGTTGTGAAGCCTAAAATTTCGACTTTAACAGAGCACCTTTCTAACGTTCTGGATAAGATATCTGCACAAATAGCCGCAATAGTGATTGGTCTTCCTCTCATAGATCCGGAGTTGTCTATTAGTAGAGTCACTACTGTATCTTTAAAATCCAAATCTTTTTCTTTTTTGAATGATAAAGAATTATATGGATCCATAATGACTCTTGGAAGTTTTGAACTGTCTAATAATCCCTCCTCTAAATCAAATTCCCACGCTCTATTTTGTTTTGCAAGTAATTGCCTTTGAAGTTTATTTGCAAGTTTCGTTATAATATCTTGGAAGCCGATTAATTGTTGATCTAAATTTTTTCTTAGTTTTGTCGCTTCATCTGCATTTTCTAGATTTTCAGCTTTTACAACTTCATCAAACTGAGTTGTAAATATTTTATAATCTAAATTGATATTATCTATTTTTTTTTGAGCTACTTGTTCAGAGCTTTGTTCATCTGACTCTGTGTCCGACAGCTGTTCATCAAAGTTAAATTCATCAACACTATAGTCAGCATCTAGTGAAGCTTCTGATACATTTTCATCTTTTTCATCTTTATTATCTTCTTTGTCATTATTTTCATCTTCATTTGACGGATTATCTTGTCCTTGATCTTGATTTTCTTCTTTTCTTTCGTCCTCATCTTCACTTTGAAAAATATCCATTTCTTCCAATATTTCTGAAAATTTTGAGCTATAAATGTTTTGATCTTCAAGATTTTTAAGTAAAAATTCTTTATGTTTTTCTATAGCGTCCTCAAAGTCTTTTTCCCAAAAATTAAGCATTTTTGTTGTTAGAGGATTTAGCTTAATTTTATGAAAATTCTTAAGCATATATAGTTCGAATGCTTCTGATACAGATACATCCTCTTTAGTTTTTAATTGATCTTTACGTTTACGATTTATTATTTGATGATAATTTTCTTGAAAATTTTTCTCAATTCCTTTTAACATTTTTCCTCCCAGAGTCTCATAACGTATTTTTTCAGCGATATTATATAGAGATCTAGAAGATGTATTTGAGGGAAGGTTTTTTTTGTAAATTGTTTCATTACAAAATTTTTTTTTTAAAGCAGAGGAGTCTGTTTCTGCACGTAATCTTATAAAATCAGCTGGACTAGTTAAATTATCAATCTCTAGAAAATTAAAATCTTTTATTTTTTTTTCTTCAGAATTTTTTTTTTTTACATCAAAATCATCAGCAATTACTTTTGCAGTAGAAGTTAAAGCAATTTTGAATTTTTCTTTTAAATTATTTTCTTTAGTGCTCATTAGATTTGAATATTAATCAAAGATTCTGGCAACTCTTCACCAAAACATCTTTGATAATATTCTGCGATAGTATTTTTTTCAATATCATCACATTTATTAAGAAAAGTTACTCTAAAAGCGTAACCAGTGTCTTTAAATATCTCTGCATTTTCTGCCCAATGTAACACTGTTCTTGGGCTCATCACTGTTGAAATATCTCCTGCAATAAATCCTTTACGCGTTAAAGATGCTACTTTTATCATGTTAGCAACCTTTTCTTTTCCCTTTGCGTTATTTAAGTTTTTATTTTTAGATAAAACAATGTCCATTTCTTTATCTAGGCTAAGATAGTTTAATGTCGTAACGATGTTCCATCTATCCATTTGACCTTGGTTAATTTGCTGGGTACCATGGTAAAGACCTGTCGTATCACCAAGTCCAACAGTATTTGAAGTAGCAAATAATCTAAAAAATTTATTTTGTTTAATTACTTTGTTTTTATCTAGTAATGTAAAGTTTCCCTCAGCCTCTAAAACTCTTTGAATTACAAACATTACATCAGGTCTACCAGCGTCATATTCATCAAAAACAAGTGCAACTGGATTTTGTATAGACCATGGTAAAATTCCCTCATTAAATTGAGTTACTTGTTTACCATCTTTAAGAACAATCGCATCTTTTCCAATCAAATCAATTCTACTTACATGACTATCTAAATTTACACGAATGCAAGGCCAATTTAATCTTGCAGCTATTTGCTCAATGTGAGTAGATTTTCCAGTGCCATGATACCCTTGAACTAAAACTCTCTTATTAAACGCAAATCCTGAAATAATGGCTAAAGTAGTATCTCTATCGAACTTGTAGTTTTTATCAATTTCAGGAACATATTCATTTTTTTTTGAAAATGCGTCTACTTCCATTTCTGAATCAATTCCAAAAGTCTGTTTTAATGAAACTTTAATATCCGGTTCAGTGTTAAGATTTGGTGTCAATTTTTTCTCTATAGGTATTTTTTAATTGAGTGTAAGCCAATGTTATAAGTTTAAGTTTTTCCTCGTATTTTTTATTTCCAGAATTCATATCAGGGTGAAATTTTTTCACAAGTAATTTGAATTTATCTTGTATTTTCTTCCACTTTAAACCCACAGAAACCCCCAATATTCCAAAAGCTTTTATATCTTTGTGATCGAATTTAAATTGACGCATATGATTATAATCTCCATTTATTTTTTCTTTATCTAACTCATCTCTCAAAGTTGTATTCCATAAGACTTTGAAAAAATTATCTGAAGAGCTAAAGCTTTGCGTGGGTTTGTGCCAAGTCATGTCAGATTTTAAAAAATCCATTACTTGGTCATCATTCATTCCTGAAAAATAGTTCCAATTTTTATTAAATTCTTTTACATGCTCAAGGCAAAGCATTCTAAATTTTCTGCTATTATCTTTTTCAACTGGTGCCTTATATTCACCTATTTCATTACAATTATTCCAGTCACAAATATTTTTCATGATATATAATAACATATATGGATATAAATGAGTTAATTACAATTGTAAAAAA
>CACGGJ010000032.1 GCA_902572515.1 uncultured Pelagibacteraceae bacterium
GTCTTAATTTATAAATTAGAGAAATAATTTTCATAAAACATATTAATGAATAAAAAAAAATTTACCTATAAAAAAAGCGGAGTTAATATCAAAGCTGCTGACAAATTTGTTGATTTCATCTCTACAGTTTCAACAAAAAAAAGAGGCAAAAAAAAGTTTTCTAATATAGGGGGCTTTGGTTCAATTACAGACATACCAAATAACATTAAAAAACCTAAAATCGTAGCTTGCACCGACGGTGTAGGAACTAAAATTGAAATTGCTAATACCTTAAAAAAATTTGATACAATTGGAATCGATCTAGTTGCTATGAGTGTAAATGATTTAATTGTTCAGGGGGCTAAGCCGTTACTTTTTTTAGATTATATATCCATAAATAAAGTTGATCTAAAAAAACTTAAAGAAATAATAAAAGGAATTAAAAGAGGTTGCGATCAATCAAAATGTGAACTCGTTGGTGGAGAGACTGCTGAAATGCCTGGTACTTACGAAAAAGGGAAATTTGATATTGCGGGTTTTGCTGTAGGAGTTGTTGGAAAAAATAAAATTTTAAGTAAAAATAAAATAAAAAAAAATAATCTAATATTAGCGATTCCTTCTAGCGGTTTACATTCTAATGGGTATTCTCTTGTAAGATATTTACTTAAACAAAAAAAAATAAATATTAAAAAAAATAAATTTTTAAAATCTGAGCTTTTAAAACCTACCAAAATATATGTTAAAGAAATTATGAATTTAATAAACAACAACTTAATTAATGGTTGTGCAAATATAACTGGAGGAGGATTATCTGATAATATTAAAAGAATTATACCAGATAAACTTTCCGCAAATATAAATTTAGATCAAATTAAAACTTCTAAAATATTTAATTGGCTTAAAAATAATGGAATTTCTGAATATGAAATGCTTAAAACTTTTAATTGTGGAGTTGGTTTTTGTCTAATTATTGAAAGTAAAAATCTTAAAAAAATAAATAAATTTTTTTCAAAAGAGTATAAGCCTTATGTAATAGGAAAAATTTCTAAAGGTAAAAATAAAGTTAAACTAAATGGTTCTATTAACTGGCAATAGAAGAATTAGAACAGCTGTATTTATTTCAGGCAAAGGGAGTAATTTAAAATCTCTCATAAAATTTTCAAAAACAAATAAATCTCCTATATCTGTTGAACTTATTATTTCAAGTAATTCTAAAGCAAAAGGATTAAATTACGCCACAATATATAAAATAAAAAAAAATGTATTAAATTTTAAAAATAATAACCTTAGCGAAAAAAAATTACTTTCTATTTTGAAAATCAAGAATATTAAGTTGATTTGTCTTGCTGGATTTATGAAAATTTTATCAAATAATTTTATTAAGAAGTTCAAAGGGAAAATTTTGAATATACATCCGTCTCTACTACCTAAATATAAAGGCTTAAACACTCACGAACGAGTATTAAATAATAAAGAAAAATACTCAGGATGTACCGTTCATTTTGTAAATTCTAGATTAGATTCAGGTAAGATTATTCTACAAAAGAAAGTCAAAATTTCAAAAAATGAAACTAAGACTTCTCTTGCTAAAAAAATTTTAGCTCAAGAACATAAGCTATACCCTAAAGCTATATTAAAAGTTTTTAATCTTTAAAGAAAAAATCTATTTCTATTTTGGCATTTTCAATACTATCTGATCCGTGCACAGAGTTTTTATCTATTGAAATTCCATATTTTTTACGAATAGTGCCCTCTTCGGCGTCTTTTGGGTTTGTGGCACCCATTAATTCTCTATTTCCTAAAATTGCATTCTCTTTTTCAAGAACCATGACTACAATTGGTCCAGATGACAGATAATTGCATAAATCATTATAAAATGGTTTTGTTTCATGAACTTTGTAAAACTTTTCAGCTTCAGATTTTTCAATTTGGATTTTTTTTTCTTTTAAAATTGAAAAACCATTATTCTTAAACATTTCTTTTATCTCGTTTTCAAGATTTCTTTCAACAGCATCGGGTTTAATTATCGATAAAGTTTTTTCTAAATTACTCATAATTTTCCTCTATTAGTTTGTTTAACAATCTTACTCCATAACCTGTAGCACCACCTGAATTTAATGCACCCCCATATTTTGAAAAAGCCATTCCGGCTATATCTAAATGTGCCCATGGTGTTTTTTTTAAAATAAATCTTTGTAAAAATTGTGCAGCAGTTGTGGATCCTGCACCTCCAACATAATTAATATTTTGCATATCTGCATTTTTTGAATCAATCAATTTGTCAAAATTTTTATTTAATGGCATTCTCCAAACTTTCTCCTCCACATTTTCTCCTGCATTAATTAACTGGTTTGACAGTTTATCATCATTTGAAAACAAGCCTGCGTATTCGGATCCAAGAGATACTATAATTGCTCCTGTTAAAGTTGCTAAATCTACTATAAATTTTGGTTTAAATTTTTCCTCTGTATAAGTTAGAGCATCTGCTAACACCAATCTTCCTTCAGCGTCAGTATTTAAAATTTCAACTGTCTTTCCACTATACGATTTGACTATATCTCCAGGTCTCTGTGCATTACCTCCAGGCATATTTTCAACTAGTCCTACTACACCCACTGCATTTACTTTTGCTTTTCTCAAAGCTAAACTTTTCATTAATCCAACCACTACGGCAGAACCTGCCATATCATATGTCATATCTTCCATAAATTTAGCTGGCTTAAGAGAAATACCTCCGGTGTCAAAACAAACTCCTTTGCCTACAAATGCTAAAGGTTTAGATTTATCCTTTAATCCATTCCATTCCATAGTAACTAAGTAAGAGCCTCTAATGCTACCTTGACCAACTCCAAGAAGAGTATTCATTCCAAGTTGTTTTAATTTTTTTTCATTATAAACATTAATCTTTAAACCATCTTTTTTTAGATATGAAATTCTTTTGGCATATTCGTCTGGATGCAAAATATTTCCAGGCTCAGATACTAAATCTCTAGTATAAAAAGTTCCTTCTTCTATAGCTTTAAATTTGATTTGATCATTAAAAGAAGGCTTATGTTTTCCAATTACAGTTATAACAATATTTTTTTTATTTTTTTTAGATTTATATTTTTCAAATGAATAAGATTTCAATTTTAAACCGTGTAAAAAATATCCTACAACATTTTTTAATTGTCTAATTGTAGTATCAGAATTTACACAATATTCTGTTTGCTTAATATCTTTTAA
>CACGGJ010000033.1 GCA_902572515.1 uncultured Pelagibacteraceae bacterium
TAAAAAAATATGTTTGCCGCTCCATTTTTTTAAAATTTTTTTTTTACATAAATTTGAAATAAATTTCTTAAATTGAATTGATTTTGGAGAAATATATTGAGCCCCGTGGTCAAATCCTTTTGAATTATTTAATCTTTTAAAGGAAGATCTGCCACCTGGACCTCGAGCTTTATCATAAATATGTACAGAATTTTTTTTGCTTAAAAGATTAGCTATTGTTGCTCCAGAAATTCCAGAGCCAATAACGCAATAACTGCTCATTTTCCTGCTACAGTCATACCTTCTATCATCATAGTTGGTGAATTGACTGAATATTCTAATTCTAAATCATTAGCTAAAGTTATATTTTTAAACATATCCTTAAAATTACCAGCAATTGTTATTTCGTTAACAGGATGTTTAAATTCTCCGTCTTCAACCAAAAAACCAGTCGCCCCTACTGAATAATCTCCTGTTACAAGATTAGATCCGTGACCAATAGTTTCAGTAATATAAAGACTTTTTGAATTTTTTTTTAGAAGATCTTCGTAGCTTAAATTTCCATTTTCAAAATATAAATTAGTAGTTCCGCCACTTCTTCCATTTGATTGTAAATTTAATTTTTTTCCATTGTAAGTGTCGACAAGGTAATTTTTAAGTATTCCATTCTTTATAAGTTGTAATGTATTAGAGTTTACGCCCTCTGAATCAAAATTTTGAGAACCCATTCCTTTAATTATATCTGGTTTATCAATTACATTTATCGAATTGGCAAAAACCTGTTGATCAATTTTATCCTTTAAAAATGAAGTGCCTCTTGCAATTGCAGATGCGGATATTGCACTTGCAAAAACACTTAACATTCCCTTTGAAATTCTTTTATCAAAAATTATATTGATCTTCTCACTTCCAATTTTTTTAGGGCTCAATTTTCTAATAGTTTGCTTGGCGGCTTTATTTCCGAGATCTGATGCTTGCTTAATATCAGACAAATGACGTTTGCTGGAAAATTCATAGTCTCTTTCCATGCTATTTTCATCTTTTGCAACTGTTACGCAAGAAGTAGTAAAAGAAGAAGTTTTATAACCGTCACAAAAACCGTCACTATTAGCTAATATAAAATTTGATTTATTTTCAGTAAAACTAGATTCTGTATTTATAATTTGCTTATTTGATGAAGCGGCCTCCTCTAAATCATTTAAATATTTTATTTTTTTATCGTTTTCAAATCTTGTTTCATCATACAAATTAAGGCTACTAATTTGTTTGGCTAATAAATTTTTATCAGGCAAAGAATTAAATTCATCCTCTGGTGTAATTTTTGTAGTCTCAAAGCACTTTTCAATTAAAGTTTTTATATTTTCATCTAGTAAATTTGATGATGAAATTGATGATCTTCTTTTACCTAAATAAGTTTCTATACTTAATGCCAATCCATCTGATCTATCTGAGGCTTCTAGGGATTTATTTCTAAAATTAACTGTTTCTGAAATTGAGTGACCAACTGTAACACTTGCATCAGTTGCTCCCATTTTTTTTGCCAAATCTAAACAATACGAAACTTTCGATTTTAGAAATTCTTGATCCTTAATCATAATTTAAAGTTTTGTTCCACCAACTGTCATTTTATCAATCAAAATTGAAGGTTGAGCGACGCCCACTGGAACTCCTTGTCCTGCTTTTCCACAAGTTCCTATACCTGGGTCTAACATCATGTCATTTCCTACCATCGATACTTCTTTTAGTATTGATGGACCATCACCAATAAGTGTTGCGCCTTTAATTGGAGACCCAATTTTTCCATTATTTATTTCGTAAGCTTCAGTACAATTAAATACAAATTTTCCAGATGTGATATCAACCTGACCACCTCCAAAACTTACTGCAAAAATTCCTTTATCAACAGATTTGATCATTTCATCTTGAGTTTGATTGCCACTTAACATCATTGTGTTTCTCATTCTTGGTAAAACAATATGTCTATAATTTTCTCTTCTTCCAGATCCAGTAGATCTTGTATTCATTAATCTCGCATTATGCCTGTCTTGCATAAAGTTTTTAAGAATACCATTTTCAATTAAAACTGTTCTCTCTGTTGGCGTTCCCTCGTCATCAATTGTTAAACTTCCTCTTCTATTATCAATCGTACCATCATCAACAATTGTTACACCCTCACTTGCAACTTTTTGACCCATAAGATCATGAAAAGCTGATGTTTTTTTTCTATTAAAATCTCCTTCAAGACCATGACCAATTGCTTCATGAATTAATATAGCAGGCCAACCAGGTCCTAAGACTACTTTCATCTCACCAGCAGGTGCTGGTTTGCTTTCTAAATTAACTGATGCAATTCTAAAAGCCTCTTCACAAACATTCTTCCAATTATCATTTTTTAAATAATCGTCATAAGATTGTCTGCCACCAATTCCGTATACTCCCGTTTCTTTTCTTCCATTTTTTTCCAACATTACTGAGACATTAAATCTAATTAATGGACGTACATCTGTGAGTGCTTCTCCACCTAATCTAATAATTTCAATTGATTTTTGCTCACCAGCAAAACTAGCAGTCACTTGTTTTACAGATAAATCTTTTTTTCTTAAAAAATCGTTTACTTTATTTAAGACCTCTAATTTCGAATCTAAAGATTTTTGTTCAATTGGATTAATATCTTCATAAAATTTTTTATTAGATTTTGGTATTTCGTGGTTATATGTGCCTTTAATTGATTTCAGAGTTGATTTAAGATTTTCTGAGGAACTTTTTAATGAGTCTTTTGATATTTCATTTGAATATGAATAAGCAACAACCTCATTTGAAATAGCCCTAAAACCAAATCCTAAATCAGAACTATAGTTAGAGCTTTTTATTTTATTATCATCTAGCAAAATTGACTCTGATTTGGACTCCTCTAAATAAAGCTCACCATCATCACAATTATTGAGTGTTTCAGATACTAATTTATCTGCATCTTGTCTTGTTAAATCAAATTTGTTAAAGAAATTACTCATCCATCTTAAATAGTGGTTTGTTGATAATTTTCAACTGATCATTTTACGCATGTACAATTTCTTACTAAAAGTTAATTATTATTAAATGAAAGTATATTTCAATAATTCTTGTAAAATCTGTAGATCGGAAATTAACTTATATAAAAAAGA
>CACGGJ010000034.1 GCA_902572515.1 uncultured Pelagibacteraceae bacterium
AATCAGGTATAACCGGATTTCTAAATCTTGCTTTTTCAACGCTCATCAAAAAAACAAGTTTATTTTCATATTCTTTTTTATCAATCCCTGCTGCAGTTAACGCTGCAGCGGCTTGACCAAATGCCTCGACAATTAATACTCCAGGCATAACCGGTTGATTTGGAAAATGTCCTTGAACATAAAAAGCGTCTTTCTTAACATTCATAATTGCTGTAGCAGATTGCAATTTTTTTATATTAATTAATTCATCAATAAGCAACATTGGTTCTCTATGTGGAAGTAAATTAATTATTTGTGACTTATCTAAAGTGGTAGTCATTTTATATCAATTTTTTCAAAGTTTTTATTAAATAAACTTAAAATATCATTTGTAATATCTAAATTTTTTTTTGCCATTAATAAATTAGATTTTCTTAAAATTATATCTATAGAATTATCTACTGAATAAATTTCAATTAAAGAATTGAGTTTTTGGGAAAATATTTTTTCGACTTTCAATTTAAATTTATCTAATTCAGTTTTATTTTTATTTACAGTTATATTCATTTCTTTAATATTTTCTTCAATAATTAAAATTTTATTATTATATTCCTCCACAGATATTACATTTTTTTGAGATAGCAGCTTTTTTTTTTGATTCTCAATATTTTTTTTAAATTCATCAATTTCATAATTTAATTTTTCATTTTTTAATTTAATCTCATTATTTAAATCTTTACCAGCAATAGAATTTGCAAAAATATAATTTATATCTATAAAAACAATTTTCTCACTGCTAAATGAATTATTTGAGCAGAATAAAAAAAAAATCAATACTATATATCGACTAATTAGCATGATTAAAATGAAGTGCCTAGATTAAATCTAAATGTCTCTGTTTTATCTGAAGATTTTTTTGTTATTGGCTGTGTAAATGAAAAATTCATTGGACCAATAGGTGAAAGATAATCAATAGCTATACCGGTTGAGCTTCTAATATGGTTAGAGTCGTCAATTGAAGCATCATAATCAATACCCCAGACATTTGCTATATCAACAAAATAAGAAAAATCCAAACTTTCAACAGTGTTCAATACAGCGGGTAAATTTGTTGAAAAATTTAAAGATGTAGCATAATTTCCACCTATAAAATCACCATTGTCTACAGGACCTATTTTTCCTTTTTCAAAGCCTCTTAATCTACTTGAAGGAACTTGAGCTCTTTTTGAAATTCTAACATCTGATCCATCTATAGAGGTTACTGAGGCTAGATATATGCTTGCCTTTCCAATCATATCACTAGTATTTTTAAATTTTTTATACTTTGTAAAAACAAAAGTGTTTTTAATTTCATTATCAGTCGCATATATAGGAAGATCTTGAGAAAATGAAACAACATTTCCTTTTGTTGGATTAAAAGCTACATCTCTAGAATCATATCTTAATCCATAATTAAAATAAAAATCACTATATGAACCTTCTTGTTTTTTTAGAGTAGATGAAGCAGAAGAATTTGTTGTAAGATCTTCTTGCGTAAAACTTAATTCAGGTCTAAAAAATAAACTTTCATATTGCTCATATTCTGTACCAATTGATAATCCTGCAGATGTTATTTTATACCCATAGTTTGTAAGACTATCTTGAGTAGTTGATTTAATAGATGTAAATAATGTATTGTCACTATAATTAAAATTAGGTTTTGCGTATGTTATCCTGCCTTTAATACCATCAGTAGAGAGTCGCAAATCTGAATCTAAAATTATTCCTTTTCCTAAAAAATTTCTTTCAGTTAAGCTACCACCAATAACACCGCCATCTGTACCGAAGCCAGCACCTAATGAAATTTCACCCGTAGGTTTCTCTTCAACAGAAATATTTACAATTTTAGTGTTGGGATTAGATCCATCTTCAATATTACTATTTACTGATTTAAATATTCCTAGAGATTTTACCTCATTTATCGATTTATTAAATAATAATTTGTTATATGGATCCCCTTCATCAACAATTAATTTATTCCTTACAACTTCCTCTATTGTGTTAAAATTTCCTAATATATTAATTTTTTCAACATAAAATTTTTCAGAATCCTTAACCATAAAATGAAAATTTAATTTATTTTCACTTATAACTTTTTCATCTACCTCTATATTTATAAAATCATAAAGTCTTAAGGATGCTATTTCATCAATCTCATCTAAAATTGAATTAAAATTGTAAAGTGAATATTGTTCATTTTTTAAAGAATTAAATATTTTATAAACTTCTTTAAAATCTTTTTCATCATAATCTTTAGGTAAAGTTAAAGATAAATCATTAAAAAAAAATTTATTACCTGAATTTATGTTGTATATTAATTTAAATCCCTCTTTATCTAACTCTGCAAAAGAATTTAAAACCTCAACATTGTAGTAACCATTATTTTTATAAAAATTTTCTAATAATCTCTTGTCTAAGTTGATTAAAGATTGATTAAGGTAAACTTTATTTGTAATAAATTTCCAAAATTTATGTTCCTCTGATGCAATAATTTCTAAAAGCTTTTTATCTTTTATTTTTTTATCACCTAGAAAAATTATTTCTTTAATTTTTGCTTTATTTCCAAGCTTAATATCAATATTTAGGACTACAGAATTAAGATCGTAATTAACTTCTTTCTGAGATTTAATCTCTGAAAAATAGTAACCACTAGTTTTAAGAATATTCTTAATTAGTGTTATATCATTTTTAAAACTATTTTCGGTGAAAGACATTCTATCTTTTAATAATATTGAATCATAAATTTGATCTACAAATGATTTTTTTTTAATTCCAGATATATTTATTTTTTCAATTACTGGATTTTCTTTTAAATTAATTTTGAATAAGCCATTTTTAAAAGAATAATTGATATCACTAAAAAAATTTGAGTCATAAAGTTTTTT
>CACGGJ010000035.1 GCA_902572515.1 uncultured Pelagibacteraceae bacterium
TTCTAAGAACTCATTTCCTTTAAATTCATCAATTTTACTGAAAAAATTTTCAACACCTATTTCTTCTAACATTTCAAAAGGACCTTTTGCCCAATTAAAGCCTAATCTCATTGCTTCATCTATATCATTAAATTCTTTGGTAATTCCTGGTACTAAAGATGAAGAATATTTTATAATCTTTGAAATTACTGACCAAGCATACTCACCAAATTTGTCATCTCTTGAGATTAAAGATTTTAAATCAACTTTATCAGTACCAATATTAATTTTTTTGCTTATAGAATATTCACCTGTTTGAAGATTAATTGCCTCCATAACCTTGGTTGCACCGGTTTTGTTCATTCGGTAAAAACCACCTTTACCTTTTCGACCGGTATAACCCGTCTCAATTAATTTTTTTACAAGAGGAATTTCTTTTGCAACTTCTTGGAAAGGGTCATTTTCAGACAGCTCTTTAATAAAACTTTTTAAAACATCAGCCATTAAATCAATTCCAATTAAATCATAAAGACCAAAAACTCCTGTTTTTGGAATACCCATTGGTCTTCCAAATATTGCATCAGCTTCTTCAATGCTAAGTTTCATTTTAAAAGCTTCTGTCATTGCAACTTGCATTGCAAAAACACCTATTCTATTACCTAAAAAACCTGGTGTGTCATTACAAACAATCGCTCCTTTACCTAATTCTATTTCACAAAACTTCTTGAGCGAATTAATTTTCTCTAAATCATTATTTTCATTTTTTACTATCTCCAGTAAACCCATGTATCGAACCGGATTAAAAAAATGAGTAATGCAAAAATCTTTCTTTTCTTCTGAGTTTAACTTTTCAGATAAAATTTTGATAGGAATAGATGATGTGTTTGATGAAACTATCGCTCCATCTTTTCTATTTTTAAAAATTTTTTCATATATATTATGTTTAATATCTATTCTCTCAACTACTGCCTCAACAATCCAATCAGCATCTTTAACAACATCAAAGTTATCATTGATATTACCAACTTTAATATTATCTATTTTTGATTTATCTAACAATAATGGTGGTTTTGACTTGAATATTCTGTCTCTTGCCTTTTCTGAAATCTCAGTTGTTAAATCTAAAAGAGTTACTGGAATTTTCGCATTACATAAATGTGCTGCAATTCCACTTCCCATTGTTCCTGATCCAATCACAACAACTTTTTTAATATCCATAATTATAAATATTCTATATTGAAAAAATTAATTAAGTAAAATAATTATCTATTGATCCCTCTTAGTCTCTCGGATCTTCTTCTTAGTAATTCTGCAGTTACTAATATTAGAGTTGACATAACAATCAAGCATGTTGCCACAGCCATAATAGTTGGACTTAACTGTTCTCTTAATCCAACCCACATTTGAATTGGGATAGTGGTATTTTCTAATCCAGCTAAGAAAAGTACTACTACTACTTCATCAAATGATGTAACAAATGCAAATAAAGCTCCAGATATTACACCAGGCATAATTAGTGGCAAAGTGATTTTCATAAATGTATTTACTGGATTACTACCTAAGCTTGCAGCTGCTCTAGTTACACTGTGATCAAAACCTGACAATGTTGCTGTAACAGTGATTACTACAAATGGAGTTCCTAAGATTATATGAGACAGAACAATTCCTGTATGAGTAGCAGCTAAACCAACTTTTGCCATAAAAAAGAAGATTGCCGTACCAGATATAATTAGAGGTACAATCATTGGTGAAATTAATAATGCCATAAAAGCAGCTTTATATGGCATGTGCCTACTACTTAAACCTAGTGCTGCCACTGTTCCAAGAATTGTAGAACCAATTGTTGCGAAAAACGCAATGATTAAACTATTTTTAGTTGCCAAACCCCATGGATTTTTTGTACCGTAAATCATATCTTCATACCATCTCAAAGAAAAACCTTCAGGATCAAGTGCAAGCATCTTTGATGAAAAGTGAATGTATTGTTCAGCATTAAATGAAAGTGGCAAGATTACAAACAATGGTGCAATCAAAAAGAAGAATACTAAAAAACAAAAAGTTAAATATGTGTAGTGCCATATTCTATAATTTAATGGTGTGTGGTTTGGTAATGCCATAATTATCCTAATTTAATATTATCTATGCCAACTAATTTATTATAAACCCAGTATATAGCCAACACTCCGACCAACAGCATTGTTCCAAGGGCAGATGCAAAAGCCCAGTCTAGTGAACTTTTCATGTGATAAGCTATATTATTACTAATCAATGATCCACTTGCTCCACCCACTAAAGCTGGAGTGATATAGTAACCAATTGCCAAAATAAATACCAGCAAACTTCCTGCACCAATCCCTGGGATTGTTAATGGAAAATAAATTTTAACAAACGAGACCAATGGTGTTCCTCCTAATGATTTTCCAGCTCTCATTAAGCTTGGAGAGATTGTTTTCATAACACTGTAAAGTGGTAGAACCATAAATGGGAGCAAAATTTGTGTCATTGCAACAAATGTTCCAATTACATTATACATTAATTCTGGCCTGTTATCGTCTGCAGCCCAACCCAACCAAACAATTAAATCATTAATTGGCCCTTGTTGTTGTAGTAATACCATCCAGCTTGATGTTCTAACCAACAGTGAAGTCCAAAAAGGAAGCAGTACACAAATCATCAGCAAATTGCTGTATTTCATTGGTAAAGTTGCTAACAAGTGTGCAATTGGATAAGCAAGAATAAAACAGAAAATTGTAACCCAAAAAGCTACATTTATTGTCCTTAGCCAGAGTGTTTTATAAATTCGTCTATCTTCATCTTGTTGGATAATATTTCTTTTTTCATCAAATTTTAAATCTACTCCTTTTAAATACTTGGCATAAGACCAATTGGGAGCAGTATTTTTT
>CACGGJ010000036.1 GCA_902572515.1 uncultured Pelagibacteraceae bacterium
TTTTTCTTTTCGTGTAAATTTTCCTTTTTTATTTGATCTTGTTTTTTTAAAAGTAAGTATCTCTTTAGCACTCTTTCAATATTGCCATCTAGAGGAATTATTGGTTTATTGAATGCAATTGCAGAAATTGCACTTGCTGTATAATCTCCAATTCCTGGAAGAGACTTTAAATCTAAAAAATTTCTAGGTATTTTTTTATTAAAATTTTTAACAACTATTTGAGCGGTTTTTTTTAAATTTCTTACTCTTGAATAGTATCCAAGACCCTCCCAAAGTTTGATTAATTTTCTATCATCATATTTAGATAGTTTTTCAATTGTAGGAATATTTTTAATGAATCTGTTAAAGTAAGGTATTACCGTTGCAACCTGGGTTTGCTGCAACATGAATTCACTTACTAAAGTGTAGTATTGCTTTTTCGTTTGAGAAACATTGTTCCTCCAAGGTAAAGATCTTTTATTTAAATCATACCAATTAAGAATATTATTTGTTATTATTGGATCTTTCATATGCAATCTAAAAATAATACTAAGCAGAGAAACGCTAGCATTCAAGGATTAAGATCTTTCAAAGACACTTTGCCAAAAAATGTCAAAAAAATAATAAATAAAAAAGGGCATGTATATTCAGAAACGCTGAACAATTGGAAATATTTAGTTGGAAGCGAATTATTTAAAATTTGCTATCCAAAAACATTTAAAAATTCAAATAAATTTGGTGTTAGCACCTTAGTGGTTATGGTCAAGCGAGGGCATGAAGTTGACATAGAATATTCGAAAAAAGATATTTTAGATAAAATGAATAATTTTTTTGGCTATTCTGTTGTTGAAAAGCTTAAATTTATAAGTTTTGATGATGAACATGAAATGACGGGCTCGAGTGAAACAAAAATTAAAAATGTGGCAATAAGTAAATATCAAGATAAAATTAAAGATGTTAAAAACGAAAAAATTAAAAAATCATTAGCAGAGTTAACCAGGGTTTTTAGAGAGAAATGAAAAAAATTGTATTCATTGCATTAATGTTTTTTACTACAGTCTTAAGTTTACAAGCTGAGGAAATTAAAAGGATAACTGTTGGTAACAAAGATGCAAAAATAACTATTATAGCATTTGAGTCTCTAACTTGTAGTCACTGCGCTAATTTTCATAAAAATGTTTACCCTCAATTAAAAGAGGAATTTCTTGATAAAGGAATTGCCAAAATTGAATTTAGACATTTTCCCTTAGACATAGCTGCTTTTAATGCATCAAAAATTTCTCAATGTAAGAATGACGGAAATACAGATATCCTTGAAAGTTTATACACTAATCAACAAACATGGGTTAAAGGGAGTTCTGTAGAGGAAGCAAATGAAAACTTACAAAAATTTTTAAAAAATGAAGGATTTACAATTGATTTTGACTCGTGTGTAAACAATAAAGAAATTGAAGATTTTGTATTAAACGATCGAATCGATGGAGCAAAGAACTTCAAAGTTAACGCAACTCCTACGATAATTATTAACAACGAAAAATTTGAAAAACCCTTAAATTATAAAAATTTAAAAAAAGCACTAGAAAAACTGATATAAGTTAGTGCATGGAGTTTAAAAAAATCCAATTAAACGGATTTAAATCTTTTGCTGAAAAAACCAACTTCTTAATTGAGGATGGTCTTACTGGTATAGTGGGTCCTAACGGCTGTGGAAAATCTAACATTGTAGAATCTTTAAGATGGGTAATGGGAGAGACCTCGGCAAAAAGTATGCGTGGATCTGGTATGGAGGATGTTATATTTTCAGGAACATCTAATAAAGCATCAAAAAATATTGCTGAAGTTTCAATCGAAGTTGAAAACAAAGATTTAGAAGGTCCAATCCAATACCGAGAATTAGAGCAAATACAAGTTAGAAGAAAGATAGAAAAAGATAAAGGATCTAAATTTTACATCAATGATAAAGAGGTAAGAGCAAGAGATGCTCAAATGTTTTTTGCAGATCTTTCAACTGGTGCACACTCTCCATCTATGATTAGCCAAGGAAGAATAGGTGCTTTAGTAACTGCGAAACCAACAGATAGAAGAGCTATTTTAGAAGAAGCTGCAGGAATATCTGGTTTACACGTTAGAAGACATGAAGCTGAATTAAGATTAGGTGCAGCTGAGAATAATTTAAAAAGAGCAGATGAATTAAGAAGACAGCAAGAAAAACAATTAGCAAATCTTCAAAAACAAGCTGAAGAGGCAACAAAATACAAACTAATTTCAGATCAAATTAAAAAAATTGAAGCAGGTTTGTATTATTTAAAATTGTTAGAAATAGACAAAGAAATTAGAATAGAAAATGAAATTAATACTGAGGCAGAAGGAGAAGTGGAAGGATTTAATAACAAAATATCTGAATTAGAAAATTCAATTAAAACTTTTACAGATAAAGTAAATCCATTGAGAGAAAAAAATATTGAAAATTTATCAAGGATACAAAGACTTAATCTAGAACTTCAAAGTTTAGATGAGGAAAATACAAGGATTCAAGATGAGATAGAAAGCATCAAAAAATCAATTCAAACACTTGATGACGATATCAGTAGAGAAAAAGGAATTATTATAGACGCTAACTCAAATGAAAAAAGATTGAAGGAAGAAAAAACTGAATTAATTGAGACAGACTCGAAATATTTTGAAACAGAAAAATTATCTAATGAAGACTTGGAAAGTGCAAAAAATAAACTTACAGAAGAACAAAAAGCTGTTGATGAAGTTGTAAACAATTTAGCTGAAGAAACTGTAAATATAAGCGTTGGTCCAATAAGAAATGTAAAAA
>CACGGJ010000037.1 GCA_902572515.1 uncultured Pelagibacteraceae bacterium
CCTGGTGATGGTATTGGTCCAGAGGTAATAGCTGAGGTAAAAAAAATTATTAACTGGTTTAATGATAAAAAATCTTTAGATTTTGAAATTGATCAGGAGCTAGTTGGTGGTTGTTCTTATGATAAACACGGTACCCCGATCACTGATGAGGTTTTTTACAAAGCACTAGAAAGTGAAGTAATTATGCTTGGAGCAGTTGGTGGTCCTACATGGGATAACCTAGAATTTTCCAAAAAACCAGAAAGAGCATTATTAAAACTTAGAAAAGAATTAAAGCTTTTTGCTAACTTAAGGCCTGCAATTTGTTTTAAACAATTAGTCGATGCTTCAACCCTAAAGCCAGAAGTAGTTTCAGGACTAGATATAATGATAGTAAGAGAGTTAACGGGTGGTATATATTTTGGTGAACCTAGAGGAATTAAGCCAATTGAAAATGGAGAAAGAAAAGGAATTAATACACACACTTATACGACTAGTGAAATTACTAGAGTAGCTAGGATCGCTTTTGATTTAGCTAGAAAAAGATCAAACAAGGTTACTTCGTGTGAAAAATCAAATGTGATGGAAGCAGGACAATTATGGAAAGAAGAAGTCCAAGAACTTCATGAAAAAGAATACAAAGATGTAGAATTAAGTCATATGTTAGCAGACAATTGTGCTATGCAGCTTTTAAGAAACCCAAAACAATTTGATGTAATTGTAACAGATAATTTGTTTGGAGATATGTTGTCAGACCAAGCTTCAATGTTAACGGGATCTTTAGGTCTTTTACCATCAGCATCTTTAGGCGCAAAAAATAAAGATGGTGAGATGAGAGCGATGTACGAGCCTATACACGGGTCAGCACCAGATATAGCTGGTAAAGGGATAGCAAATCCAATTGCTTCTATTTTGAGCTTTGCTATGGCACTAAGATATTCTTTAGATCTCGATAAAGAAGCAGATATTTTAGAAAAAGCAGTTCAAGATGTTTTAAATGACGGGTTAAGAACTAAAGATATAATGTCAGAGGGTATGAAAGAGACTTCTACGTCAGCAATGGGTGATGCGATAATTTCAAAATTGCAATAAAATCAGAATTATTCTAAGCTTTAAATATGCCAAGTTACACCGCACCAGTAAAAGATATGATGTTTCTCTTTGAAAAATTAAGAGATAATAAGAATTATAATGAGCTTGAAAAATATAATGAGGTGAGTGCAGATCTTGTTAAAGATATTTTAGAAGAAGCAGCTAAAATAAATCAAAATTTAATTTTACCTCTTGCTAAAGCAGGTGACGAAAATCCAGCAATTTTAGAAAATGGTGTTGTCAGAACACCACCGGGTTACAAAGAAGCATATCAGAAATATATTGAAGATGGTTGGACGTCATTGTCTTGTGACCCCAAATATGGAGGCCAAGGAATGCCAAAAACAGTAAGCGCGTTCTTTGATGAAATGCTTTCTTCAGCCAGTTTGTCATTTAAATTATATAGTGAACTTAGTATTGGTGCCTATAATTGTATTAATCATCATGCTTCAGATGAAATTAAAGATAAATATTTACCAAAGATCGTCGAAGGTAAATGGAGTGGCACTATGTGTTTAACAGAACCAGTCTGTGGTACAGACTTAGGTTTGTTAAAAACCAAAGCCGTCAAACAATCTGATGACACCTATAAAATTAGTGGTCAAAAGATTTTTATAACTTCTGGTGATCATGACTTAACTGAAAATATTATTCATTTAGTTTTAGCAAGATCAACGGACTCTCCTGCGGGCACTAAAGGAATTAGTTTATTTTTAGTACCAAAATTTATTGTAAATGAAGATGGTAGTGTTGGTCAAAGAAATGGAATTTCAACAGGATCTATAGAGAGCAAAATGGGAATAAAGGGTTCAGCAACATGTGTGTTAAATTTTGATGAAGCAACTGGTTATATGATTGGTAACAAAGATAAAGGTCTTAGTGCTATGTTTACTATGATGAACCTTGAGAGAATAGTGGTAGGCATTCAAGGTTTAGGAATTTCTGAAATTGCGTATCAGAACTCACTTGCTTATGCAAAAGAGAGAAAGCAAGGAAAAACAAATAATTCAAAATCTACAAATGGTGCAGACTTTATAATAGATCATGCGGATATTAGAAGATCTTTACTTAATATGAAGTCAATTATTGAAGGAGAAAGAGCTTTATGTTTTTGGTTATCACAACAAACTGAGGTGAGTCTTTATCATCCTGATGAAAAGGTTAAACAAGAAGCTTTGGATTATGTTTCATTGATGACACCAGTTGTTAAGTCATTATTTACAGATTTAGCTATGGAAATTACGAACGACGCGATGCAAATACATGGTGGATATGGATACACTAAAGACCAAGGAATAGAGCAATTATATAGAGATAATCGTATTACCCCAATCTATGAAGGAACAAATTCTGTTCAGGCAGCAGATTTAGTATTTAGAAAATTATCAAATAAAAATGGCGATGTTATTAATAAGTTTTTAGATATGATTAAATCTGAATGTGATAGTAAAAATGAAAAAGTAAAAACATTTTCAAAAGAATTAAATCATTATTTAGATATTTTATCTAAGTTTACCGACTGGATTAAGGATAAACATAAAATCGAAAAGGACGATGTTAGTGCTGCAGCAA
>CACGGJ010000038.1 GCA_902572515.1 uncultured Pelagibacteraceae bacterium
AAGCTGCAATGAATGAACTTTTGCATGACGATTTTAAATTCACAATGCACAAGTCAGGAAATGTTTTAACCAAAAGTGATGTTATCAAATGGGCGATGAGTGGTGATATTAATCAAGATAAGGTTAGAATTGTTTATGAAAATGACGAAGTTGGTATTCACCATGCCTTTGTAAAATTTAACGATGGTAATGTTGAGGCGGTAATGGCAGTATATAAATATGACAATGGGAAAATTGTCAGTTTAGAAACTGGTGCTACACCAATGCCAAAATAAGTGAGTGAAATTGATTTTTATTTTTCGATAGGAAGTACATATACCTATCTATCCGTAACTAGAATACTTGATGTTGAAAAACAACATCAAGTAAAATTTAACTGGAAACCTTTTTCAGTAAGAGCAATCATGAAAGAGATGAACAATATCCCATTCCCAAAGGATAAAATAAATAAAGTTAATTACATGTGGAGAGATATTGAAAGAAGAGCTGAAGGTTATGGTTTTTTTGCTAAAACACCAGTTCCCTATCCATTATCAGAATTTGACTTAGCGAACCAAATTGCAATCCTTGGTTTTGAAAAAGGTTGGGGAGAAAAATTTGTTATTCTTTCTTATAAAAAATGGTTTCAAGAAGGTAAAGAACCAGCCATCGAGCCAAGTATTTCTGAAGTTTGCTCAGAATTAAGCTTAGATAAAGATAAAATAATCTCTGAAGCAAAATCCTCAGATATAGAGACAAAGTACAACGAAAACACAAACTCGGCTCGTGAAAATAAAATATTTGGTAGCCCATCTTTTATTGTAAAAAATGAACTCTTTTGGGGAGATGATAGAATGGAAGATGCAATTAAATGGTCTCTTAAATAATTCTATATATTCTCCTTAAATTAATTTAAAGTCTCGAAATGAGTCTTGCAACTTCATATTTATTTTTAGGTATTGCAGTTTTTTTAGGTGTTACCTCAAATAGTTTTGCTAAAAGTGCTGAAGGCTTTACTCTTCTTTTTCCAAGTATAATTACAGCAATCACAATTGTATTATGTATGTACGCACTTTCATTGGTAATGAAAAATATTCCCATGGGAATTACTTATGCTTCCTTTGCAGGCTTAACAATTATAGCAACTGTTGTTGTGGGTATAATTAGATTTAATCAAGTACCCAATTTATATTCATTAATTGGTTTAGCTTTTATTATTGTTGGTGTTTTAATGGTTAACCTGTTAGGTAATAATTAATATGATTAATAAAAAATATGCTCAGCCATTATTCATGATTTTTATGTCCTTTGGCATGAGTGTGATTATGAGTGGCGTTGTAGTTGCTGTAAACACAGGAGTTACAGATGGCTTTATAGGTAGATGGTTTTATTCTTGGATGTTTGCATTTCCAATTGCATTAATTGCTGCCTTTACAATGGCTCCAATAATGAGACCATTAGTTAATAAAATTGCGTCAAAAGAATAATCATGAAACCATTGTTAGGGTATTTATTTTTAGCTAACGGAATTATATTTGGTATCGCATCAAATAGTTTTGCTAAAATTTCTGAGGGATTTACCAAACTAACACCATCTGTTTTGTGTATATTATTTATGTGTATTACGATGTTTTCAATTGCAAAAGCGATGTCAGCACTTCCAGTTGGATTTGCCTACTCTACTTACAGTGGCTTAACAGTAACTGGCGTTGTTCTTTTTGCAGTATTAAAATTTAATCAGGTGCCAAATCTTTATGGAATAATTGGAATTATTTTAATTATTATTGGTGTAATAATGGTTAATTATCTTGGACAACTTAATTAAAAATATTTAATTGATAGTTTAATTTTTTGTAAAATTTAAATTAAATGGGTTATATGTAAATTTTACAGTTGAAAATCCAGACTCAATCTTAACTGATTTATAAGCCCCAAATAATTTTTCGATCCTTTTTTCCTTACTGTTTACATAAACTTGCCAGTTGGGATCCCAATTATCAATAAAAGTTAACCATCCATTTTTATTACTATTCAAATTTATCTCTAGTTCATCACCAGTATAAAATTTTTTTTCATATGAAAAATCTGAATCATTTTCAAAAATTTCTGCCTCATTTACAAAATCTAGAATAGAGGAATAATTTATATTTTCTGTAAAAAATATTCTTTTGTTATTTGAAAGTGCATAAAATATTTTAATTTTATTTTTAATATCTTCATTAACATTTTCTTTAAATTTACCATTTTGGTTAAAATATTTTGAGTAAATTAATGTATGATTTTTCATGCCCCAATTATTAAACATATTTAAATTAAACTTTTTATTGTTTCTATAATATATATTTCCTTGGTGAATGGGGGATCCAGACTTATTATTTGAAACATTACTTGAATCAAAAGCTAAATTTAAATCC
>CACGGJ010000039.1 GCA_902572515.1 uncultured Pelagibacteraceae bacterium
AGTGTGCAAAGATGGAGTAACACTCCACACAACGTAATATCCTACGAATATCGATAGGATAAATATACTTAATCTAAATATTAAAGGATCTATTTCCATAATTTATTTTATTAAAGTTTTTTCTATAATTTCATCTTCAAGATTAATATTTAATTCTTTTTTTTCTTTATCGATTAAATTTTCAACAAAGTTAAAGACATTTTTAGCATACAAGTTTGAAGCAGAAACAGGTAGCTTATTTAAAATATTGCTCTCACCCATTATTTTTATTCCATTTTTTTCAATAATTTTATCTACTTCTGTAAATGCAGTATTTCCCCCTTGGATTGCTGCTAGATCGTAAATTACTGATCCTGATTGCATGTTTTCAATCATATTTTCTTTAATTATTAGGGGCGCTTTTTTACCTGGAATTAAAGCTGTACAAATTACTATATCAATTTTTTTTAAAGTTTCACATAAAAGCTCTTCTTGTTTTTGTTTAAAATCTTCAGAGGCTTCTTTTGCGTAACCTCCCTCAGTTTCTAAATTTTCTGAACCTTCTACAGTTAAAAATTTCCCACCTAAACTTTCAACTTGTTCTTTTGATGCCATTCTTACATCGGTTGCAAAAACTATAGCGCCCATTCTCTTTGAAGTAGCAATAGCTTGTAACCCAGCAACACCTGCACCAACAACTAAAACTTTTGCAGCCGGTACTGTTCCTGCTGCAGTCATCATCATTGGTATAGCTTTTTCGAAATTTGCAAAAGTTTCAATGACTGCTTTATAACCAGCAAGGTTTGCTTGTGAGGATAATATATCCATGGATTGAGCTCGTGTGATTCTTGGAAGTAATTCTAATGAAAAAAGATTAATTTTTTTTTTTGCTAAGTTTTCTAATTTTTCTTTATTATTATAAGGATTTAAAACTCCTATGAATGTTTGATTTTCTTTAATTTTTGAAATTTTATCATCAGACAACATACCAAGCTGAACTATTATGTCAGAAGAATTTAAAATTTCTGATTCATCTTTTGAAATTTTAACACCCATATCTTTGTATTGCTGATCGTTTATACCAAGATGAAAGCCATAATTTTCAATTAAACACACTTCAAGTCCAAGAGAGATATATTTTTTTACTATCTCTGGAGTTATAGCTATTCTTTTTTCAATATTTTGATTTTCTAAGATAGACCCGATTTTCATTTGGGAACCTTACAATAAGAAAATTGCCATTAATACTAATACAGTTATAACTGCGACAGTTCCCCATAGGACGAATTTTGTAAAATTATTCCATGTATTTTTATGGTTTTCGTTATCCATAAAATTTACTTTTGTCTTGCTTTAAATTTTGGGTTGGTTTTATTTATTACGTATACCCTTCCTCTTCTTCTTACTAACTTAGAGTTAAGATCACGTTTTTTAATTGATTTTAAAGAGCTTTTAATTTTCATAATTTGTAATGCCGGCAACGACCTACTCTCCCGTGTCTTAAGACAAAGTACCATCGGCGCAGGAAAGCTTGACTTCCGAGTTCGGAATGGGATCGGGTATAACATTTCCGCAATAATCACCGGCAGAGGGTTTATACATTTTTAAAATCTTATGTAAATACCTTTTTGCTCTAAAAAATATAAGTTTTATTGATTTTTTTTTATAAAATCGCTGATGTAATCCTTAAGTTTTCTTTTACCAAAATTTTTATAGACTTTGTTAGACAAGCTCATAGTACTTAATGCAGAAGAATACCTTTCTCCTCTACGGGGTTTAAGAAATTTAATTTTAGTATTAAACATTTTTGCCACTTGTAAAATTGAATAACTTTCCTTGTGCAAAACACTGTAAAAATTGCACCTATCATCTTTCCAAGCTTTATAACAAATCTCAACAGTATCATCTATATGAGTAAATCTTCTAGTTTGGGTACCAGGTTTAACAACTGGTAAAGGTTTTTTTCTCATAAAGTGATCCTCAAAAATGCCAATTACTGTTGCCATGCTTCCTTTCTTTATATGACCAGGTCCATATACGTTATAAAAAAAAATTACTTCATATTTAAAATTAAACCATTTTTTTAAGTTTTCTAAAAACTCTAAATTTTTAGATTTAGTAAAAGAATATGGAGATAAATTTTTATCTTTTCCTCTATTTCCTAGTGAAGCAGATGTTGCAGAATAAATTAATTTAATTTTGTTTTTTAAACAAAAAGAAAAAACTTCATTTGTACCCATTATATTAGACTCCATACATTTGTTCATTTGTAAAAAGCTTTGATAAATTCTAGCAAATTCACCAAAGTGAAATATTGTTTTAATTTTTGATTTGTCTTTGTTTAAAATTTTATTAATATCTTTTGTATGTCCTTTAAAATAT
>CACGGJ010000040.1 GCA_902572515.1 uncultured Pelagibacteraceae bacterium
TTTCATTACAAGGTTTTGAGGCTAGAATGCCAATGCAATTATCAGGAGGACAGCAACAAAGGGTAGCTGTTGCAAGATCGCTTGTGTTTGATCCAAAACTTGTACTGATGGATGAACCTTTAGGAGCTTTAGATAAAAATTTAAGAGAAAGTATGCAATATGAAATAAAACATATTCATGAAAATATCGGAGTTACTGTAGTTTATGTAACTCATGATCAAACTGAAGCTTTAACAATGTCAAATAGAATTGCAGTGTTCAATGATGGTAAAGTTCAACAACTTTCAAGTCCAGATGAATTATATGAAAGACCTGTAAATTCATTTGTCGCAGAGTTTATTGGAGAAAATAATACATTTGGTGGAGAGGTAATAGATGTCTCGGGAGACAAATGTAAAGTAAAATTAAATTCTGGTACAGAGATCATGGCAAATCCAATTGTTGCAAATTCTAAAGGAGATAAAACTACTGTATCTCTTAGACCAGAAAGAGCAATTATTGATCCAGAAAAAGATATGGACAATAATCATAAGGGAAAAATTGAAGAAGTAATATACCACGGAGATCATACAAGATTAAGAGTAGATTTATTAGGCAACAAGGATTTTATTCTTAAAATTCCGAATAGTTCAAACAGAATGGATATTAAAGAGGGAAAAGAAATTAAAATTGGCTGGGATAGTGTAGACTGCCGAGCTTTAGATCCAAAATAGCAATCAATAATTTTAATAAAAAAACTGAATAAACAGCATGCTAATTCGCCTGGAATCAGCTGTTGACTAAGCTTTGCTATCTTGTTTTAATTTCATTTTATAAAAATAAAAACGTTAACGTTAAATAGGAGAATAAATGAAAAAATTAAGTAAATTATTACTTGCTCTTTCTTTTGTGCTTTCTGTAACAACTTCAGCATTCGCAGTAACTGTAGTGTCTTGGGGTGGAGCTTACACAGAGTCTCAAAAATTGGGTTATGGTGATCCTACTGCTAAAAAGTTAGGCATCCCTGTTAATTGGGTAGACTACACTGGTGGATTATCAGAAATTAAAGCTCAAAAAGAAGCTGGAAAAATTACTTGGGACATTATGGATGTGTATGCAAAAGACACAATCATTGGATGTGACGAAGGTATTTTCCATGAATTTGATTTTGATAAAGACTTCTTGCCGGCTCCAGATGGAACACCTGCAAGTCAAGACTTCTTTACAGGCATGCCTTCAAAATGTGCAGTTGGAAACATTCTGTACTCTTGGAACTTTGCTTATAACGATGCAACAATCGGTGATTCAAAACCAAAAACAATTAAAGACTTCTTTAATACTAAAAGATTTCCAGGAAAAAGAGCAATCTACAAAGGTGCAATGTCTAACTTAGAGATCGCATTGGTTGCTGATGGAGTAAAAGCTAGCGGAGCACAAGCTGGTGGTGACTTACTTTACAGAAAAATGGAAGGTGCTGGTATTGACAGAGCTTTAGCAAAAATTAAAAAACTTTGTACAGATCCTCAAGGTGGATGTGTATTTTGGAATGCAGGAGCTCAACCACCAGAACTATTAGCTAACGGTGAAGTAGTTATGGCTACAGGTTGGAATGGTAGATTCTTTAACGCGCAAATGGAAGGAACTCCACTTGTTCAAGTTTGGGATGCACAAATCTTAGACTATGAATATTTTGCACTAGTTAAAGATGGTCCAAATTATGCTAGTGGTGATGCAATGAAAGTACTTGCAGAAATGACAAGTACAGAAGGTTTAGCAGGAAGTGCTAAATACATTGCTTACGCACCTTGGAGAAAATCTTCAATTGCAATTATGGAAGCAGGAGAGCCTTGGTTTAAAGATGGTAAAACTAACATGGTACCACATATGCCAACAGCACCAGCTAACTTAAAAAGCCACATTCTTATGAACCCTGATTACTGGGCAGACAACCAGGATGAGATTAATGAGAAGTGGGAAGCAATGAAAGCTAGTCTATAATTTAGTTTTATAGAATAGTATTTTATAATATATTAAAAGGGCAGTTATGTTTAACTGCCCTTTTTTATTATGAGCCAAGAAAAAATTTTATCATCAGACGGAATACCTTTAGAGGAAAGCCTTAAAAAAGCTGAGCGAAAAAACAAATTAAAAGCAGTTTTGCTTGTCGCTCCATTATTTTTATTTATTTTAATTATCTACATATTTCCAATTGGTGACATGTTATTTAGAAGTGTTGATGATCGAATGATCACTAAAATGTTACCTAAAACATTTGTTGCAATGGAAAAATGGGATGGACAAGACTTACCAGATGAAGCTGTATACGAAGGA
>CACGGJ010000041.1 GCA_902572515.1 uncultured Pelagibacteraceae bacterium
AACGAGATAAAACAGCTCCCATGGAGCAAGAAAGTCAGAAAGTAAGAGGGATATAATGGGATTATTTAGCAGTGTAAAAAAAATATGGAGCCAAGATATGGCGATTGATCTTGGAACAGCCAATACACTTGTAGTTTTAAAGGGTCAAGGAGTAGTTCTTAATGAACCTTCAGTTGTTGCAATAGTTGATCAAGGCGGAAAAAAAAATGTACTAGCAGTTGGAGACGAAGCTAAAACAATGCTTGGAAGAACACCAGGTAATATTAGTGCAATTAGACCTCTAAGAGATGGTGTTATTGCAGATTTTATAGTTACTGAAGAAATGATTAAACATTTTATTAAAAAAGTTCATAAAGGAAGTACATTTGCAAATCCTAGAATATTGATTTGTGTGCCAACTGGTTCAACACCAGTTGAAAGAAAAGCAATCCAAGATAGTGCTTTAGCAGCAGGTGCAAGAAGAGTTCAGTTAATTGAAGAACCAATTGCAGCAGCTATTGGAGCAAATCTACCAATTTCTGAAGCAACTGGTTCAATGATTGTAGATATTGGCGGGGGCACAAGTGAAATCGCTGTAATGTCTTTAGGTGGATTAGTTTACTCTAAATCTTTAAGAGTTGCAGGTGACTCAATGGATACAGCAATCGTAGATTATATGAGAAAAGAATATAATTTGTTAATTGGTGATACTACAGCTGAAAAAATAAAAAAAGAAATGGGAACAGCGGTACCAACGGGAACAAATACTTATCCAGTTAAAGGAAGAGATTTAAGATCAGGTACGCCTAAGGAAGTAAATATTACAGAGGAAGATACTGCTGAAGCACTAAACGATATTATGAAACAAATGGTTGGTGCAATTAAAGATGCGTTAGAAAATACTCCACCTGAGTTGTCAGCTGATTTAGTTGATATGGGTTTAACTTTAACAGGTGGTGGTGCTTTGTTGAAAAATATCGATAAAAGGTTTTCTAAAGAAACAGGTTTACCAGTTCATATAGCGGATGATCCATTATCTTGTGTTGCTGTTGGTACAGGTAAAGCTTTGGATCAAGAAGAAACTTTTTCTACTATGTTATCTGAATATTAGGAAAAATGGCTACTGGCAGAGATGATTTTGTAATTGCCATTAGGTCAGCTTTTTTAAAAAAAAAAGATAAACAAAAATTTTCTTTACTAACTTTAATTGTTTTATCAATTTTTGTAATTGTTCTAAGTAATTTTAATTTTAAAGCAATACAATTTGTTAAATTAGGAATTAATGAAGTAATTTATAGATCATCTCATATTGCATCAATCCCAGAAAATAAATTAAAAGAAATAACTTCAAAATTCAAATCACATATGGATTTGTATGAAAGCCATCAGAAAGAATTAATTAAAATAGAAAATTCTGACCAACTTAAATTACAAAATGAGTTTTTAGCTGCAGAAAATGAAAAGCTTAGAGAATTGCTTGACGAAAGCATAAGTTCAAAAGAAATATTTGCTAGAGTTTTAATTGATAAAGACAGTCCATATTTGAAATCAGTAGTATTAAATAAAGGTACAAAGGATAAAGTAAAAATTGGAATGGCAGTTATTGATGATGTTTATCTAGTTGGTCAAATAATTGAGGTAAATTATACAAATTCAAGGGCATTACTATTGTCTGACCTTAATAGTAAAATACCGTCTGTTCTAGAGCCAGACGACATACAAGCTGTAATTTCTGGAACAGGAAGTGATTTTGGAAAAATTGAACATACTCAAGAAGAATTTAGAGAAGAATTTAAAAATAAAGAAATTTTTGCTTATACCTCAGGTCTTGGTGGTTTATTTAAACCTGGCATACCAATTGGAAAAATTAACAATATTTCAGAGGGTAAAATTAATTTTTTTTCTGATTTTACACAACTTAACTATGTAAAAATAGTTTCTTATAAAATTGGTGGAGAAGAATAATGTCATCACTCAATAAAAGTCCTTTTTTAAAAATATTCTTATCCTATCTACCATTTATAATGT